>CAYPRU010000016.1:0-54360 GCA_964413485.1 uncultured Allobrachymonas sp.
CAGATGCAGCCTGAACTGTTCAATAAGCGTCCATATGATCGTCCGGGATGCGACACCTAGGCTCTTACTTCCCGTTGAGCCTGATTCTGCTGATACAAGACATCAAAGAGACATCGTGGAAGGCTCCCCTTTGCAAAATCACGGAGGTTTCCTCTTGTTTTCTTCCTGAGCTTACAAATCCCGGCAGGGCCCTCGGCCTGCTCGGGATTTGTGCAGTGAGCCTTGTCATTTTCATGATCTTGATGAGGAATCTCTCGATCTATTCAAGTCTAGAAGTCGTCGATTCGAAGTCTGTGCCGAATGATCTCATCAACTACGTTTTCCCTTACGTCGTTTCCTTCATGGGGCTCGATTTAGGGGTAGAGGGGAAGTTCTTCGGATTTTTGCTTTTCATCGTACTGATGTTCGTCATCACTTACCGATCTGGTCAGATTTTGATGAATCCCTTCTTGCTAGTTGCTGGCTGGCAACTGTACGAACTGAATATCATGACCGAAGGGCATAAGCGCTGCGTGAAGGCGCTTTCCAAGGAACAGGTCAAGTCAGGCAATCACCTTGAGTCCTGCTTGGTACATGGGATTTACGTTTTGCATCGGGGAGAAAAATGGCGATAGCGCAAGACCTGCAATATTTTGGAGCCTTCGATGTTGCTCAGTCAACAGCAGCGCTTTGGGTCTTCAAAAAACGTCCAGCGACAGGGCAAATGAATCCTTTCACGGCAGTGTCAGTGGTGATGGGGGATGCGTTGAGGGATCAACTCAAGGATCTGGCAAAAAATTACCAAACAAGCCATACGCTTGCAGAAGAGTACAGCTTACTCAGTCAGACCACTGAGGGCGGCTTTCTTGCGGTATCCCGCGAAGACACCCTATTTCCTAGCCTCCAAGGGCTGATTGACCAGCCCTTGGAGGAGTGCTTGGTGAAGAGCGTCAAGCAGTTGAACAATGCCGCTGGATACGTCCTGCGTTTGCGCCACGGAGAGTCAGTGATTTACTGCGTTAAGAAGGCGAATGCAGATTGGGCGACCCGCAAGAAGAAGGGGATGATGAATATCTTCTTCACTGAGGCGGGATTGGACATCATGGACAGCCCGTCCTTCAGTATTTCCCGCACCTTTGATTTCTTCGTGGTGGGCGAGAACGTGCTCATGACCAGCAAGCCAGCCTTCGAGTCGCTTCTGAACCACAAAGACACCTACGAGGAAGCGTACGCCGCCCTAAAGATTGAACCTGGATTCTCAGCAGCTATCGCTGACTTCGCCGTGTTTGACGTCTTCATCGGCAAGAACGCTACGCACTTGCGCCGAATGGCCGTGATCAAGGCTCGGGGTTACTACAACAACCCTGACTACATGACGCGCCTCCGTGAAATTAACGGGCTACGTGGTTGGGGTATCCAGTTTGACGATCAAGGGAGAATCGTTGCCACCCCAGAGAAGATGCGCGATATCTTGCATGTTTTGCTTGATCACCGGCTACGCTCGGAACTCTCAGACAATCAGTACGACGTGCCTTCAACTACTCCTGTGGGGCAGTGAGCTTTCGTGGCGACAGCGGCGACACCAGCACCAGCGAAAAAGCCAACCCCGAAAGAGGTTGGCTTTTTCAATTTTGGTGGGCCCCCCGAGAGTCGAACTCGGCACCAACGGATTCCGGTTTGTGTGACTTTCGCCACTCCCTGGACTATGCCTTCACCATAACTTTCGCCTTAGGTGGGTGCCGTCTAGTCTCTACACCTTCAACAGCGCTTTCGCACTGAAGCTTGGCTCGGCGTTGCCGTACGCATTGCTGCGCTTAGGTTTCGCCGAATTTGACACCATCCCATACGCAGTTTCCAGACGTATGGCACAAATTTTATGAGTCCGCTGCTCTAACCAGGCATGAGCTAGAGGCCCGTCATCCATGACGTAACCGCTGATTGTAGCGGGTAGCGCGCTCCTTTGTGGCGCACAGCCCCGTCAACAGAGACAACAGCACCCTGCCCCAACATGCCTCCCAACCACCCCTTCCCAACTTTTTTCAAAAAACTTGCGCCACCCCGAAAAACGCTGCTACAATTCAACGCTTCAGCGGCTGTAGCTCAGTTGGATTAGAGTACTTGGCTACGAACCAAGGGGTCGTGGGTTCGAATCCTGCCAGCCGCACCACAATTAGTAGGTACAGTTTGTGTACCGCAACAGCTTGATGCGGCTGTAGCTCAGTTGGATTAGAGTACTTGGCTACGAACCAAGGGGTCGTGGGTTCGAATCCTGCCAGCCGCACCATACAATCAGGGTCTGCACACTATGTGCAGACCCTTTTTTGTATTCATGGCATACATGCCCCAGCGTGCGTAACCCCATCCTCCGACCCGTGCTGCTGCTGCGCAGCCGCCCTATTCTGTTTATTTCAGCAGCCCTGTCCGTGGTGTGCCTGCTGGTGCTGCAGCTATGGGCCCCAGCCATCCGCCTGACCACGCAATTGCTGCTGTCCTGGAATGCAGGCGCAGTGCTGTACCTGCTGCTGTTTGCCACCATGGTGCTTCCCTCCAGCCACCAGCGCATGCAGCTGCGTGCGCGCCGGCAGGATGAAGGGCAATTTGCCATTCTGTCAGTCGCGATCATGGCCGGCCTGATGTGCCTGGCCGCCATCGTGGCAGAGTTGGCCAGCGTCAAGGATCTGGCCGTGGGCCTGAAGCTGGCCCGCATCGCCCTGGCCGCCCTGACCATCATCACATCCTGGCTGTTCCTGCACACCATGTTTGCCCTGCACTACGCCCATGCCTTTTACATGGCGCGCGCGGCCGGGCAAGGCGATCACCTGGAATTTCCCGGCGAGCAACACCCGGACTACTTCGATTTTCTGTATTTTTCGTTCGTGATCGGTGTTGCCGCGCAGACGGCGGACGTCAGCATTCGCAGCCGTGCCATGCGCCGCACCACCTTGCTGCATTGCGTGCTGGCGTTTTTCTTCAACACCACCCTGCTGGCACTCACCATCAATATTGCAGCCGGTCTGATCTAATGCCTGCCGCCGGCATCACAGCTCGATGCCAAACACCTTCAGCACGCGCAGCATGACGGCGTAGCTCAGCGCGGTGGCCGCGCACGACAGCCCCAGTGCCAGCCAGAAGTTGGTGCCCTGGCGCAGCAGCAGCGGCAACGCCACAAACAGCACCAGCGAGGGCAGCACCAGCCAGAAAATCCCCACCGACAAATCCGCTATCTTGGCGCTGTCGGGGGCTTCCACATACATCCAGACAAAGGCAAACACCGACACCAGCGGCAGCGAAGCCAGCACCGCGCCCCAGAAGCTGCTGCGCTTGCCCAGCTCGGAAATGGCTACCAGCAAAATGGCAGAAATGGCGATTTTGAGGGCGTAATACATGAATGACCTTTCATGACATCCGGCGCGCAGCCTCCTCCGCGCAGCCAGTGGGGTGGGATGACGGCGCCAGTGCTCCGTCATCCCGCTTTCAACGCGTGCTCAGGGCATTGCTCACCAGCCGCGAGGTGATGTCCACAATCTCCACCATGCGCTGGTACTGCATGCGCACCGGGCCGATCACGCCCAGCGTGCCCACCACCTGGCCGTCCACGCTGTAGGGCGCACTCACCACCGACAGTTCCTCGACCGGCACCCTGCCGCTTTCGCCGCCGATATAGATATGCACACCCTCGGCCTTGCCGGATTCGTCCAGCAGACGCATCAGCGTGGTTTTCTGGTCAAACAATTCGAAAGCGCGGCGCAGCTGCGACATGTCGCTGGAAAAGTCGCTCACGGCCAGCAGATTGTGTTCGCCGGCAATCACTACGTCCTGTTCCTGCTCCTGAATGGCCTGGGTACTGGCGGCAATAGCGGCCTGCATCAGCGTGGCGATTTCGCTACGCAGGTTTTCCACCTCGTGCATCAGGCGCGCGCTGACCTGCTCCAGCGCCTGGCCGCTGTAGTGCATATTCAAGTAGTTGCTGGCCTCCACCAGCTGGCTCTGGTCAAAATCGGTGTCGGTAAACAGCACGCGATTTTGCACGTCGCCTTCGGGCGACACAATGATCACCAGCACGCGCTTTTCCGACAGGCGCAAAAACTCGATATGCCGAAACACCGAGCCGCGCCTCGGACTCAGCACCACCCCCACGAACTGGGACAGGCTCGACAGCATGTTGGCGGCATTGGCAATGACCTTTTGCGGCTGCTCAGGCGGCAGCTCCAGCCGTTGGCCCAGCGTATCCAGCTCGCCGGAATCGGCCGTGAGCATGGTGTCCACAAACAGGCGGTAGCCGCGTGCCGTGGGAATGCGCCCGGCCGAGGTGTGCGGACTGGCAATCAGGCCCAGGGCTTCCAGGTCGGCCATGACGTTGCGGATGGTGGCCGGAGACAGCTCCAGCCCCGCAGCCCTGGACAGGGTTCGCGAGCCCACGGGCTGGCCCTCCGCGATGTAGCGGTTGACCAGGGTTTTCAGCAGCAGCTTGGCACGTTCGTCGAGCATATCGACACATTTTAATGATCTAATCAAGATATGAAATCGAAGTTCCAACATGTCGGCCTGATCGGCAAATTTCTGCAAACCACGGCCAACGCGCAGCCTTCGCTTGCCAGCGGCACGCCGCCGGAAATCCTGTTGTCGGTGATCGAGTGCCTGAAAGGCATCGGCTGCCAGGTAGCGCTGGAATCCTGCACCGCCGAAATGACCGGGCTCAACAAACGCTTCCCCTCACTCGAACTGGTGGAAATCGGAGAGCAGTGCGATGTGGCGGTGGTCATCGGCGGCGATGGCACCATGCTCAGCGCCGCGCGCACGCTGGCGCCCACGCGCATACCGCTCATCGGCATCAACCAGGGCCGGCTGGGCTTCATCACCGATATCCCACTCGACACGGTGTGCGAAGTGCTGCCCAAGATGCTGCGCGGCGAATACACCGAAGACCACCGCGCCATGATGATCGGCAAGGTCATGCGTGGCCATGATTGCGTGTACGAGGCGCTGGCCTTCAACGATGTGGTGATCAACCGCGGCAGCACGGCGGGCATGGTCGAACTGCGCATCGAGGTGGATGGCCATTTCGTGTCCAACCAGCGCGCCGACGGCCTGATCGTGGCCACGGCCACCGGCTCTACCGCCTATGCGCTGTCGGCCGGCGGGCCACTGCTGCACCCGTCCGTGCCGGGCTGGGTCATGGTGCCGATTGCGCCGCACACCCTGTCCAACCGCCCCATCGTGCTGGGCGACGCCGGCGAAATCGCCATCGAGGTGGTGGCCGGGCGCAAAGCCAGCGCCAACTTCGACACGCAGTCGCTGTCTGCACTGCAAAACGGCGACCGCGTGCTGGTGCGCCGTGCCGTGCACGAGGCGGTGTTCCTGCACCCCGAAGGCTGGAACTATTTCGACACCCTGCGCGAAAAGCTGCACTGGAACCGCGGGAGCAACTGACAACATGGCCTTGCTGCGCATCACCCTGCAGGACTTCGTGATCGTAGAGTCTCTCGACCTGGATCTGCCGTCCGGCTTTACCGCACTTACCGGCGAAACCGGCGCCGGCAAATCCATCCTGATCGATGCGCTGCAACTGGTCATGGGCGCACGCGCAGACAGCAGCGTGGTGCGCGAAGGCTGCGCCCGTGCCGACATCAGCGCCGAATTCGACCTGACACCGGCCCTGCAGCCGGTGCTGGAAGAATTCGGCATTGCCGCCGACGATGGCACGGTGCTGTTGCGCCGCAGCATCGACAGCCAGGGCAAGAGCCGCGGCTGGATCAACGGCACGCCGGCCACGGCCACCCAGCTGCGCACGCTGGGTGCCTTGCTGGTAGACATCCACGGCCAGCACGCCTGGCAGAGCCTGATGCAGGCCGCCTCCATGCGCACGCTGCTGGATGGTTACGGCCGCATCGATACCGGCGCCGTGCGCCAGCTCTGGCAGCACTGGCAGGACGCCCGTGCCCGCCTGGACAATGCCGCACGAGGCCAGCAGCAGCGCCAGCTCGAGCGTGAGCGCCTGCAGTGGCAGGTGGCCGAGGTCGACAAGATTGCCCCCCAGCCCGACGAGTGGGACAGTCTGAACACCGAACACCAGCGCCTGGCACATGCGCAGCAGCTGCTGGATGCCGCCAATACTGCGCTGCAATCGCTGGATGAAGAAGAAACCGGTGTGCTGCAAGGCCTGCACCGCGCCAGCCATGCATTGCAGGAACAGCAGCACATCGAGCCCGAGTTTGCCGAGCTGACCGAGCTGCTTGCCACCAGCGAAACCCAGCTACAAGAGGTGCAGCGCGCCCTGCACGCCTATCTGAACCGCACCGAGCTCGACCCCGACCGCCTGCAGCAGCTGGACCAGCGCATGTCCGGCTGGCTGTCGCTGGCACGGCGCTTCAAGCTGCCGCCAGAAGAACTTGCTACCACCTGGGCACAATGGCAACATCAGCTGCAAGAGCTGGATGCCGCCGAAGACCTGGACGCGCTGCAGGCCGCAGAGCAAACTGCCGTCAAAGCCTACGCTGCCGAGGCCGCTTGCATCACCAAGGCGCGCCAGCAGGCCGGCCAGGCGCTGTCGCAGGCCATCACCGAAGCCATGCAGCATCTGGGCATGCAGGGCGGCCGTTTCGTGGTGGAGGTTGCTGCGCTGGCGCAGCCCGGCAGCCACGGTGCCGATGCCATCGATTTTCTGGTGGCAGGCCATGCCGGCGCCACGCCCCGGCCCGTGGCCAAGGTGGCCTCAGGCGGCGAACTGTCGCGCATGGCGCTGGCGATTGCCGTCACCACCAGCAAGCTGGGGACTGCCCCCACGCTGATTTTTGACGAGGTCGACGCCGGCATCGGCGGCAAGGTGGCGCATACCGTGGGCCGGCTCATGCAGCAGCTGGGCAACGATCGCCAGGTGCTGGCTGTCACGCATCTGCCGCAAGTGGCGGCAGCGGCGCACCACCATTTGCGCGTAGCCAAGCAGTCCATCAGTGGCGCCACCACCAGCCGCACCGACTTGCTGGATGGCCCCCAGCGCGTGCACGAACTGGCGCGCATGCTGGGCGGCGATGCCGACTCGGCCACCACAGTTGCTCATGCCAGCGACATGCTGCGCCAGGCCCATCCCGCATCTTCTTCATGAGTTCGTCAAGGAGTTGTTCGTGAACCAACCCATTGTTGCCCAGGAGCCCTCTACCAACATCAAGCTGGTCATCCTCAGCGGCATGTCCGGCTCCGGCAAATCGGTGGCACTGCATGCGCTGGAAGATGCCGGTTACTACTGCGTGGACAATCTGCCGCCCGAGCTGCTGCTGCCCTTCATCGAAGTGGAAAAAAAACAGGAAGCCGTGCGCATTGCCATCGCCATGGACGCCCGCAGCGCCAATTCCCTGCAGCTGGTTCCGGTGCAGATCAACGCCCTGCGCCATGACGGCATTGATGTCACCCCGCTGTTCCTGGATGCGGCTGACGACGTCTTGCTGCGCCGCTTTTCGGAAACGCGGCGCAAGCATCCGCTCACCCGCACCAGCACGCTCGACCCGACGCACGACCTGCAGGACGCTATCCGCCTCGAGCGCCAGTTGCTGACCGCCTACCGCGAAGAATCCTATGTGATCGACACCACGCTGTTGCGTGCCTCGCAGCTGCGCAGCCACATCAAGAGCCTGCTCTCCGTGCCAGACAGCCAGCTCACGGTGGTATTCGAATCTTTTGCTTTCAAGCGCGGCGTGCCGTCCGATGCCGACTACGTCTTTGATGTGCGCATGCTGCCCAACCCGCATTACGAACCCGAAATGCGCGACCTGACAGGCATGGACGCACCGGTGATCCAGTATCTGGAAGAACAGCCCAGCGTGCAGGAAATGTACGACGATATCCGCAGGTTTCTGCAGCGCTGGCTGCCTGCCATGGGCAAGGACCATCGCAGCTACGTCACCATCGCCATCGGCTGCACCGGCGGGCAGCATCGCTCGGTCTATCTGGCGGAAAAACTGCACCAGGAATTTTCCGGCCACTGGAGCTGCATCAAGCGCCACCGCGAGCAGGAAAAGTCCTGACGGCCGGATTCAGCTGCAGGCTGCGCCGGCCGGCAGATGCTGGTTCAGCCACTTGCGCAATGGCGCCGGCAGGCCGACGGCGGCGTGGTCGGCCACCCAGCTGCCCGGCAATTCCGGTGCCTGCTGCATGTGCACACACACCGGATGCAGGTACAGGTCCTTGTGCGTGAGCACGTGCTTGAAGGCTGGTGCATGCTCCACCCCACCTGCTGGCGACAAGTGCCCGGTCAGCGCCTGTTCTGAATCAAACAGTGGCACGCAATGCAGTCCGGCCCAGATGCCGCTCTCAGGCCGGCGCTGCAGCCATACCCCCTGCGGGCCATGCCACACCAGCAGCCACCAGTTTTCTGCGCTGCGCTTGAGCTTCTTGCTGCGCACCGGGTAAGCCAGCTCCGTCTGCTGTGCATGGGCCAGGCACAGCGCCACAGCCGGGCACCGCGCACAGTCCGGCTGGCGCGGTGTGCACACTGTGGCGCCCAGATCCATCAGGCCCTGGGTGTAGCTGGCCATGTCCTCGGCCGAGGCCTGCGGCGCAATCAGCGCATCGGCCTGCTGCCAGAGCTTGCGCACCTCGCGGGCACCGGCCAGGTCACCGCCAAATGCCAGCAAACGCCCCAGCACACGCTGCACGTTGGCGTCCAGAATGGAGTGGCGCTCGCCAAAGCAGAACGCAGCAATCGCTACTGCTGTCGAGGGGCCGATGCCCGGCAGGGTCACCAGCTCTTCACTGGTACGGGGAAAGTTGCCGCCGAAACGCTCGCACACCTGCTGCGCGCAGCGGTGCAGATTGCGCGCGCGGCTGTAATAGCCCAGGCCGCTCCACAGCGCCAGCACCGCATCGGCATGGGCGGCTGCCAGCGCCTGCACATCGGGAAACGCCTGCAAAAAACGGTCGTAATAGCCGATCACTGTGGTGACCTGGGTTTGCTGCAGCATCACCTCGGACAGCCAGACCCGGTACGGATCACGCGTGCCCTGCCACGGCAGGCCGTGCCGGCCATGTACGCGCTGCCACTGCACCAGACTCGGAAAAAATTGCTGCATCACTGCCCCTTGAACCGCGCCGCCGGCATTTTCTGGCAACGCGGGCATACGTAGGTGGAGCGCTGCCCCTGGCGCAGCATGCGGATGGGCGTGCCGCATTCACGGCAAGGCTGGCCTTCGCGGCCGTACACCATGGCCTGCAGCTGGAAATAGCCATTGCGCCCTTCCGCGCTGGAAAAATCGCGCAAGGTGCTGCCGCCTTCGTCGATGGCCCACTGGATAATGAAACGGATAGCTTGCCACAGGCGCTTGACCTTGATGGCCGACAGCTCGCGCGCTGGCGTGGTCGGGTCGATACGCGCACGGAACAGCGCCTCGGAACAGTAAATATTGCCCACGCCCACCACAATATCCCCAGCCAGCAGCACCTGCTTGATGGGCGCGCTGCGCTGCTTGAGCGCTGCGGCAAAACCGGCCAGGTCAAAGGCATCGCTGAGCGGCTCGGCCCCCAGATGCTGCAGCAATTTCTGTGCCCTCGGATCGGATTCGCCCTGCATGTACATCACCGCGCCAAAGCGGCGCGGATCGTTCAGGCGCAGCAGCCCCAGGCTGGTTTCCATCTCGAAATGGTCGTGCGGGCCTGGCGGCGGCAGTACAGTGTCAAAGCGCAGACTGCCAGACATGCCCAGATGCAGCATCAGCATGCCGCGATCCAGATCCATCAGCAGGTACTTGCCGCGCCGGCGCACCTCCAGCACCTGCTGGCCCAGCAATACCTCGGGCTCTGCCCCCAACGGCCAGCGCAGCGGCTTGCCCAGGTGCACCTGCTGCACCGTGGCACTGCGGATGCGATCGGCAAAACTGCGGCGCGTGACTTCAACTTCGGGTAATTCGGGCAAGATCCGGTCCTTCTCCATTCCGGCAGAGCGTCTATTTGGTTGCAAACGCACACTGGCTCGCCTGCCGCACTGGCGGCAATCCATTCAAGTTCATTTATTATCCATGGACGGTCCGCGCTCCGCCGGACCCCACCTACAACGAGGATAAAGCCTTGCAGCGTTTATCAACCCTTGCCCTGAGTATGGCCCTTGGTCTGGCCTCGCTGGCCAGCATGCCAGCGGCGGCTGCCACCAAGGCTGCCCCCCCGAAAGCTTCTGCGGCCCAGCACACCGCCAGCACTGCCGAAGAGGCGGCGCGCGCCGCCACCGATCGCGAACTGCTGCAAAACGCGGTGCGCAGCTCTACCGCGCTCTACAACGTGCTGGCCGGAGAGCTGTACCTGCAGCATCGCGATGCCAGCCGCGCCTATGCCTACATGATGGACGCAGCGCGCCGCACCGCCGATACGCGCCTGTACGAGCGTGCGGCGCAAATCGCCATCCAGTCCCGCCAGCCCGACGCTGCCTTGCTGGCGGTGCGCGCCTGGCAAAACCTGAAACCCAACGATGCCGAGGCCGACAACTACCAGTTGCAGATCCTGCTACTGCTCGACCGCATCAACGAAAGCTCGGTGCCGCTGAGCAACGCTCTGGCCCATAGCGCCGCCGACAAGAAACAGAAACTGCTGCATGCAGTGCCTGCCCTGTACGCCAATGTCAGCAGCCCGCAAGATGCGCTGAATGTCGTACAGGCCGCCCTCCAGCCCGAACTGGCCAAGCCGGACCTGGCCTTTGTCACGCACATGAGTCTGGCGCGCATGCAGCTGGCCGCCGGCCAGTGGCAGCCAGCCATGGCATCGCTCGAGCAAACGCGCCATGCACGCCCCCCTGCAGAAAAACTTGGCATCCTGCTGCCCAACAGCGAACTGCCGGCGCTGGTGGCGCTGGACCTGATGCGCGAAAGCCGTACCGAAGCGCCGGAAGTCTCCCGCCAAGCCGAAGCCCTCGTGCAAAAAACCCTGCAACAGCCCAACAGCTCGCAAGAGTTGGAGATCAGCTACGCCCGCGTCCTGATCGAGTGGCGCCGCTACGAAGACAGCCTGCGTCAGCTGCATACGCTACTGCAGCAGCATCCGGATTACGCCATGGCCTGGCTGCTGCAAGGCGGCGTACAGCTGCAGACGAAGCAGCACAGCCAGGCGGAGGCCTCGCTGCAGCGCTATCTGCAGCTGCGCAACAAGGAAGACGACATTGCCCTGCAGCCCGGAGACGAACCCTCCGATCGCCTGCTCGCGACCATCCAGACCCGCATCAATGCCGGCAGTGACATCCAGGCCTACCTGATGCTGGCCCAGCTGGCCGATCTGCGCAACGACCCCGAAGCCGCCAATGCCTGGCTGCAGCGCATTCCGTCGCCGGCAGCGCGTGCACCGGCCCTGCTGCAACGCGCCGAAACGCTCAAGAACCAGGGCAAGATCGACCAGGCGGTGCAGGTGGTGCGCTCCATGCCGGGCAGCAACGTCGAGGAGCGCTCGGTCAGGGCGCTGCTCGAGGCCCAAGTGCTGGAAGGCGAAGCCGATCGACAGGCCCACAGCGAGCAATTGCTGACCAAGGCGCTGGCCGAAGATCCGGAAAACGCCGACCTGCTCTATACACGCGGCTTGGTACGCGAACGCCTGAACAAGCCGCGTGAAGCCGAGGCCGATCTGCGCCGCGTGATTGCGCTGCAGCCCGAAGCCGCAGCCGGCTACAACGCCCTGGGCTACCTGCTGTTGGAGCGCAATGACCAGCTTCCGGAAGCGCGCACCTTGATCAAGAAAGCCAACGCATTGATGCCCGACAGCGGCGCCATCCAGGACAGCCTGGGCTGGGCCGAATACAAGCTGGGTAACCTGGCGGAAGCGCGCACCTGGCTGCTGCGCGCCTTTGCCAGCGAGCCCAATGCCGAAATTGCTGCCCACCTGGGTGAGGTGCACTGGAAGCTGGGCGACACCGACAAGGCCCGCGCCGTCTGGCGCGAGGGCTTCAAGATCGACCCCACCGACAAGGTGCTGCTGCAAACCATGCAAAGGTTCGGGGTGCAGCCATGAATGCAGCCACCTTTACGCGCCGCCAGTTTGCCATGGCGGGCTTGGGTCTGCTGGGTGCCAGCCTGGCCGGCTGTGCCACCGTGCCGCCGCCCGCGGCGCCTCTGAGCAGCACAAGCTGGGCGGGCCGCCTGTCGCTGGTGCTCGAAAAGGACGAACAGCCGCAAAACTTCATCGCGGCCTTCCGCCTGCAGGGCAATCCGCACACCGGCACACTGGATCTGTTCAGCCCACTGGGCAGCACCCTGGCGCAGGTGCGCTGGAACCCGGCCCTGGCCACTGTGCAGCAGGGCAAGATGGCACGCGAATACCCCTCGCTCGACGACCTGATCGTCGACCTGACCGGCGCCAATGTGCCGGTGGCGGCCCTGTTCGACTGGCTGGCGGGCCGTGCCACACCGGTGCCGGGCTGGACCCCCGACCTGACGCACCTTGGCGAAGGCCGCCTCAGCGCACGCCGCGCACAGCCGCTGCCAGTGGCGCGCCTGCAGGTGGTGCTCGAAAATGAAAACGGAGCCGGCAATTGACTGACGCCCTGTTCGACATCCCCGCGCCGGCCAAGCTCAACCTGTTTCTGCACATCACCGGCCGCCGCCCGGACGGCTACCACCTGCTGCAGTCGGTCTTCATGCTGATCGACTGGCAGGATTCGCTCGACATCCGCCTGCGCGCAGACGGGCAAATCAGCCGCACCGACGACAGCCCGGTCGCACTTCCCGCCGAGGACCTGTGTGTGCGCGCCGCACGCAAACTGCAGCAGGCCACCGGCTGCCGGCTGGGTGCGCACATCCACTTGCGCAAGCACATCCCTTCCGAAGCTGGCATGGGCGGCGGCT
The DNA here is from genome assembly GCA_964413485.1 of uncultured Allobrachymonas sp. Lineage (GTDB taxonomy): Bacteria > Pseudomonadota > Gammaproteobacteria > Burkholderiales > Burkholderiaceae_C > Brachymonas. The sequence continues at coordinate 12,783 of CAYPRU010000016.1, forward strand.
CCTCCGATGCCGCCAGCTGCCTGATGGCGCTCAACCAGTTGTGGCAGCTGAAGCTGTCACGCCCGCAACTGGCCGCCATCGGTCTGGAGCTGGGGGCCGATGTGCCATTTTTCGTGTTCGGCCGCAATGCCTGGGTGGAGGGCATCGGCGAGCAGATGCGAGCGGTGGACCTCCCCCCCGCCCAATGGATCGTGGTCAAGCCCGAAGAAGGCGCCCCCACTGGCGCCATTTTTTCGGCACCAGACCTGAGTCGCAGCACAAAAGCTGCTACACTGTCGTCTTTCCTTGCAGACGTTGATCCTTTGAACTATGGACATAACGACCTGCAACCGGTAGCAAGCCGCCTTTGTCCTTCCGTTAGCCGGGCACTAAGTTGGCTTGAAACGCAGGGATTACATCCCCGCATGACTGGTTCAGGTAGTGCAGTATTTGCAAGGTGGAATGCAGATTCCAGGAATGTTGAAGAAATTCAACACTCTCTTCCAGAAAAAAAATGGAAAATCAAAATCTGCAACAGTTTAGCCGCACATCCTATGCTACAATGCGCAGCTTAACAAAACGGATACCGCTGGTTGCCAATAGCAGCCGGCGTGTGTAGGGGAGTAGCCAAGTTGGTAAAGGCACCGGATTTTGATTCCGGCATGCGAGGGTTCGAATCCTTCCTCCCCTGCCACACCACTTATATCAATCCATCGCGAAAACACAAGCCATCAACTTTCAATCGCTGATGGCTTTTTTTGTTTATCGGAAGCTGGCATGCAAAACTTCGACTCTGATTTCCTGGTCTTTACCGGTAACGCCAACCCCAGCCTGGCAGAAGAAATCGTCAAGTCCCTTGGCACCACTCTGGGTGACGTGCAAGTGGGTCGCTTCTCCGATGGCGAAGTGACGGTTGAAATCAAGCAGAACGTGCGTGCCCGCGATGTGTTCATCGTGCAGCCCACCTGCGCACCCACCAACGAAAACCTGATGGAACTGCTCATCATGGTCGACGCCCTCAAGCGGGCATCGGCCGAGCGTATCCAGGCAGTGATCCCCTACTTCGGTTATGCCCGCCAGGACCGCCGTCCGCGATCCACCCGCGTGCCGATCTCTGCCAAGGTGGTGGCCAACCTGCTGCAAACCGTGGGCGTGCACCGTGTGATGACCATGGACCTGCACGCTGACCAGATCCAGGGCTTCTTCGACATTCCGGTCGACAACATCTACGCTTCCCCGGTGCTGCTGGGCGATCTGCGCCAGAAAAACTACGAAGACCTGATCGTGGTGTCGCCCGACGTGGGCGGTGTGGTGCGTGCCCGTGCACTGGCCAAGCAGCTGGGCTGCGACCTGGCCATCATCGACAAGCGCCGCCCCAAGGCCAACGTCAGCGAGGTGATGAACATCATCGGTGACATCGAAGGCCGCAACTGCGTGGTCATGGACGACATGATCGACACCGCCGGCACGCTAGTCAAGGCTGCCGAGGTGCTGAAAGAGCGCGGCGCCAAGAACGTTTACGCCTACTGCACACACCCCGTGTTCAGTGGTCCGGCCATCGAACGCATCGCCCAGGGCTCGGCCCTTGACGAAGTGGTCGTGACCAACACCATTCCGCTGTCGCCCTCGGCACAGCAATGCAAGAAAATCCGCCAACTCTCCGTGGCCCCGCTGATCGCTGAAACGATCACGCGCATTGCCCACGGTGACTCGGTCATGAGCATGTTCACGGATTAATTCGCTTACTTCGTGAATCTTTGATGCGCGCCACCAGGCGCGCTTTTACAACCTGGGCACACACTGGTCGCGGTGGTGTCCGCAAATGGAGAATCCCATGAAAGTCGTCGCTTTTGAGCGTTCCCTGCAAGGTACGGGTGCGAGCCGCCGCCTGCGCAATGCCGGCAAAACTCCCGGCATCATCTACGGCGGTGCCGCAGAACCCCAACTGATCGAGCTGGACCACAATGCCCTGTGGCACGCCCTGAAAAAGGAAGCCTTCCACTCTTCCCTGCTGGATCTGGAAGTGGCCGGCAAGTCCCAGCAAGTGCTGCTGCGCGACGTGCAATACCACCCCTACAAGCAGCTGGTGCTGCACGTGGACTTCCTGCGCGTGTCCGCCACCGAAAAACTGCACACCAAGGTGCCGCTGCACTTCATCGGCGCTGACGAATCTCCGGCTGTCAAGCTGGACAGCTGCCTGGTCAACACCGTGTTGACCGAAGTCGAAATCAGCTGCCTGCCGGCCGACCTGCCCGAGTCCATCACCGTGGACCTGAGCAAGCTGACCAAGGGCGCTGCCCTGCACCTGAGCCAGCTGAGCCTGCCCAATGGCGTCTCACTGGCAGCACACGGCAGCGAAGACGCTGCTGTGGTGACCGTGACGGCTCCCAAAGGCAGCGAAGCTGCCGAAGAAGGCGCTGCCGAGTAATTCCGGCCAGCAGCCAGCTTCCAGCCCACTTCGGTGGGCTTTTTCATGCGTACACTTGCACCATGATCCAATTGATTGTCGGCCTGGGCAACCCCGGCCCCGAATACGAAGCCACCCGACACAACGCGGGTTTCTGGTGGGCCGAAGCGGCCGCACGCAAACTCGGCATCACGCTGCATCCCGAACGGGGTTATTTTGCCGAAGTCGGGCGCGCCAACGTGCAGGGCCAGCCGGTGTGGGTGATGCTGCCGCAAACCTACATGAACCGCTCCGGTCAGGCAGTGGCTGCGCTGGCACGCTTTTTCAAGATTCCATCAGAGCGCATTCTGGTGGTGCACGATGAGCTGGACCTGCCGCCCGGGCAGGTCAAACTGAAAAAAGGCGGTGGCCATGGCGGCCACAATGGTTTGCGCGACATCCATGCGCAACTGGGCACGCCGGACTACTGGCGGCTGCGCATCGGTATTGGCCATCCGGGCATCAAGTCCGAAGTAGTGAACTGGGTGCTCAAGAAGCCATCCATGGATGACCGCATTGCCATCGAACAGGCCATGGACCACAGCCTGAAAGCCCTGCCCGACCTGCTGGCAGGCAACATGAACAAGGCCACCAAGGACATTCACACCGCGCCCTGATCGTCTGATTCGCCATGGGCGCTCTGAACAGCGCGCATGAGCATGGTCTTTCCTCTATGCCGAACGTACCGGCATCAGTACACCATGCCATGACGGCCTATCGCGCAGATATGTGCCTGCGCCTTATTTTTTCGATGCTTCTGCCTGCAGGCGCTGGTACTTCTGCAGCAATTGTTCCGGGCTTTCGACGTATTCCGGGTTGATCGGAATACAGTTGACCGGGCACACCTGCACGCACTGCGGCTCGTTGAAATGGCCCACGCATTCGGTACATTTGTCGGGGTTGATCTCGTAGATCAACTCGCCCAGATAGATGGCCTCGTTCGGGCACTCCGGCTCGCACACATCGCAATTGATGCATTCGTCGGTAATCATCAGTGCCACTTTTGCCGTCCTTCCAGATAGTAGATTTGGGAAACCGTTATTATCGCAACAGCGATGACTTTCGTCATCGCTTTCCTTTCTTTCCTCACGGTTATTCATGGGCCTGTTTCTTGCCAGACGTGTGCTGAGCCTGCTGTTGACGCTGCTGTTCACCTCGGCCATGGTGTTCGGCGTGCTCGAGGTGCTGCCCGGCAACGCGGCACAGGTCATGCTGGGCCCCGATGCCAGCCCCGAGGCGGTGCTTGAACTGGGTCGCCAGCTTGGGCTCGACCAGCCTCTCTCGCAACGCTACCTGCACTGGATGGCGGGACTACTGCAGGGCGACCTGGGCACCAGCCATGCTTATGGCGGTGCGGTCTGGCCGCTGATCGCCGAGCGCCTGGCCCTGACCATCCCGCTAGCAGTGCTGTCCATGCTGCTCACCAGCGTGCTGGCACTGGCTGTCGGCATGTATGCAGCCTCGCGCCACAACCGCCCGGGCGACTATGTGGTGATGGGCCTGAGCCAAATCGGCATGGCCGTTCCCAACTTCTGGTTTGCCATCGTGCTGATCCTGGTGTTTTCCGTGCAGTTGCATTGGTTCAGTGCCGGGGGTTTCGATGGCTGGCAGGCCGGTCTCTGGCATGGATTGCAAAGCTTGCTGCTGCCGGCCGTCTCCCTGGCCGTGGTGCAAACGGCCATCCTGGCGCGCATCACGCGTTCATCGGTGCTCGAAGTACTGCAGGAAGACTTTGTGCGCACTGCCCGCGCGCGCGGCCTGAGCGAACGCGCCACGCTGTGGCGCCATGTGCTGCGCAACGCCCTGATCCCGGTGCTGACCGTGATGGGGCTGCAGTTTGCCAACCTGCTGGCCGGCACCATCGTGATCGAGAACGTGTTTTTCCTGCCTGGCCTGGGCCGGCTGATTTTCCAGGGCATCGCCAACCGTGATCTGGTGGTGGTGCGCAACTGCGTAATGCTGCTGGCCAGCATGGTGATCGTGGTGAACTTTGCGGTAGACGTACTGTACGCAGCCATCGACCCGCGCCTGCGCCTGGCACAGCGAGGACGCACATGAGTGTGCTGCTCAAACGCATGCATGGTCGCGCCTGGCGCCATCCCGGTTTGTGGCTGGGCGCCCTGATCACGCTGGCAGTGCTGTGCGCTGCCCTGCTGTCGTATGTGTGGACGCCATGGCCGCCACTGGACATGCACCTGGACAACAAGCTGGCTGCGCCTTCTGCAAGCCATTGGCTGGGCACCGACGTGATGGGGCGCGATGTACTGTCGCAATTGCTGGTGGGTGCACGCAGCTCCCTCCTGGTGGGCGTAATTGCCGTGGGCATCGGCCTGTTGGCAGGTACGGCGCTGGGTCTGCTGGCCGCCGCGCGCGGCGGCTGGATCGAGGAACTGGTCATGCGCCTGACCGACGCCACCTTTGCCTTTCCGGCCATTCTGACTGCCATCATGCTGGCCACGGTGTGGGGGCCAGGCATGGTCAATGCCATGATCGCCATCGGCATCTTCAACATCCCCACCTTCATCCGGGTGACGCGGGCGGGCGCGCAATCCCTGTGGCGGCGTGAATTCGTGCTGGCAGCACGGGCCTGCGGCAAAAACCGCTGGCGCATCACCCTGGAACACATTCTGCCCAATATTGCCGCCATCCTGATCGTGCAGGCCAGCATCCAGTTTGCCATTGCCATTCTGGCCGAAGCGGCCCTGTCCTACCTGGGCCTGGGCACGCAGCCGCCTCAGCCCAGCTGGGGCCGCATGCTGGCCGACGCGCAAACCCTGCTGTTTACCCACCCGATGCTGGCGGTCTACCCTGGTGTGGCAATTGCCCTGGCGGTGCTGGGCCTGAACTTCCTGGGCGATGCGCTGCGCGACCTGCTGGATCCGCGCCTGCGCAACGAAGGAGCGCGCTGATGGCCCTGCTCGAAGTACGCAACCTGTCGGTGCTGGTGCGCACGCAGCGTGGCGCGGCGGCAGTGGTGCGCCATCTCGATTTTGATCTGGAGCGCGGCGATACGCTAGGCCTGATCGGCGAATCCGGCAGCGGCAAGACGCTGGCCATGCTGGCGCTGATGGGGCTGCTGCCGCGCAATGCCTGGGCCGAAGGCAGCATCGTGTTCAATGGCCAGCAACTGGTGGGCGCCAGCGAAGCAACGCTGTGTGCGCTGCGTGGCGATGATCTGGGCATGGTGTTTCAGGAGCCGATGACGGCGCTTGACCCCTTGCAGCGCATTGGCGACCAGGTGGCCGAGCCGCTGCGCCTGCATCGCAAGCTGCGCCGACGCGAGGCGCTGCAGCAGGCGGCCACCCTGCTCGAGCGCGTGGGCATTGCAGATGCGCAGCATCGGCTGGACGACTACCCGCACCAGTTCTCCGGCGGACAACGCCAGCGCATCATGATCGCTGCCGCACTGGCCTGCGACCCCGACATCTTGATTGCCGACGAGCCCACCACTGCGCTTGACGTTACCGTTCAGGCACAAATTTTGCAATTGCTGCAAGAACTCGTTGAAGAGCGTGGCATGGCGCTGATCCTGATCAGCCATGACCTGGCCCTGATCGCGCGCAACGTGCAACGCATGATGGTGCTGTACGCCGGCAGCGTGGTCGAATCCGGTGCCACAGCAAATGTCTTTGCACACATGGCGCACCCCTATACGCGTGCACTGCTGGCGGCACGCCCGCGTATCGGCCAGCCACGTGGCATACCGCTGCCCGTCATACCGGGGCGCCTGCCAGATCCGTTTGCACCGCCGCCGGGTTGCCGCTTTGCCAGCCGCTGCACATTGGCACAGGAGGATTGCCGGGTGACCGAGCCGACCGATACGGCTATCCCCGATGGCAACAGCTGCCCGCATCTGGTGCGCTGTCTGCACTGGCAGGAGGACCGATGAACACACCGCTGCTGCAAGTGCGCGCCTTGTCACGCCAGTACCGCCAGCGCCGCACCAGTCTGTTGCAAGCTACCCGCATCACGCACGCGCTGGATGGCGTAAACCTCACGCTGCAGGCCGGGCAAAGCCTGGGCATCGTCGGCGAATCCGGCAGTGGCAAGACCACCCTGGCACGCCTGATCATGGCGCTGGACCAGCCTAGTAGCGGCCAGGTGCTGATTGACGGCCGCGATGTTCATGCTCTGCCCGCGCAGGAACTGCTGCTGGCACGCCGCGATTTTCAGATGGTGTTCCAGGACCCCTACGCCTCATTGGATCCGCGCCAGCGCATCGCACGCATCGTGACCGAGCCTCTGCATGCAGCCAGGTTGCCGCATGCCATGCTACGTGACAAGGCGGCCCAGGCCCTGCAGGCAGTCGGCCTGCATGAGGCGGATCTGGACAAGTATCCGCACGAGTTTTCCGGCGGCCAGCGCCAGCGCATTGCGATTGCGCGCGCACTCATCAGCAAGCCGCGCCTGATCGTGGCCGACGAACCGGTCAGCGCACTGGACGTCTCGGTGCAGGCCCAGGTGCTCAATCTGATCCGCACCCTGCAGCAGGAACACGGCATCAGCTTTGTACTAATCAGCCACGATCTGGCGGTTGTGCACCACGTGTGCGACCAGGTGGCAGTGCTGTACCAAGGCAAGGTGGTCGAGCAGGCCCCCACCGAGGTGCTGTTTGCGCAACCGCAGCACCCCTATACCCGGCAGCTGCTGGCGGCGGCTCCGCTGCTGTAGACGCCGGATCCCGGCACGCTACCGAGCCAGCGCGGGACCCGGCCCGCTACAGCGATCGGTCTGCCAGCCAACCGATCAACTCCAGCGCAATGTCGACAGGTCGTTCACGAAAATCGGCATGTCTTTCCAGACACCCTGCAAGCGCTTGTCGGCCACGGTAATCCACTGCGGCTGATACAGGTACACGCCCACGGCATCTTCCGCCACCATGCGCTGCGCCTGTTGCAGCAGTTCGGCACGGCGTTGCACATCGCCAGTCTGGCTGATGCGCTTGAACAATTCGTTGAATGCGGTGGAATGGTAATTCCAGTAATAGTCGGGCTTGGCAAAGTTGCCCAGATCGAATGGCTCGACATGGCTGATCAAGGTCATGTCGTAATCCTTGTTGCCATATACATTGCTGAGCCACTGCGCCCATTCGATGTTTTCCAGCCTTACCTTTACCCCCACCTTGCCCAGCATGGCGGCGATCACTTCGCCGCCCTGACGTGCATACGGGGGCGGTGGCAGCTTGAGCGTAAGCTGCAGATTGTCGATTCCCGCTTCCTTCAGCAGGGCACGCGCCTTGTCGGGATCGTAGGGGTTGATGCCGGTGGTGTCCACATACCCCGGCATGCCCGGTACATAGTAGCTGCCGATGGGCACGCCAAAGCCATCGGCAGCGCCATCGATCACGGCCTTGCGGTCAATGGCGGCGGCCAGCGCACGGCGCACGCGCACGTCGTCCAGCGGCTTGCGCGCATTGTTCAGGGCCAGAATGGTCTTGGCACTGGAAGCGCCCACCTGCACCAGGAAACGGGCATCGTTCTTGAACTGCGGCAGGCTGCGTGCCACCTGCACGCGGGCAAACAGCTGCACATCACCCGACAGCAGGCTGGCCGCCTGCGCCGCCGTGTCGGAAATGAAGCGGAAGGTCGCCGTATCGATGGCAATCTTGTCGGCAGCACGGTACTGCGGCCATTTCTTCAATGACAGCGAGGCCCCCTTGCGCCACTGCTCGAGCTGGTACGGACCGGTGCCTATCGGCGCAGTGCCGTTCTGGCCTGCGCTTTTCGGCTCCACCATGATGGCCGTACCCTGACCCAGCAAAAACGGCAAATCGGGATTGGGTTCGCTGCCATGCACCACCACCGTGTAGTCATCGGGGGTGTCGATGCGCTCAAAGCTGGCAAACAGGCGCTTGTCCTTGTTGGTGCTGCGCTCTCCTGCTGCGCGCGCCAGGCTGAAGTGCACGCTGGCGGCATTGAAAGGCTCGCCATTGTGAAATCGAGCGTCCTTGCGCAAATGAAACGTCCAGGTTTTCTGGTCGGGCGTGGCCTCCCAGCGCTCTGCCAGCAAAGGCTGCACCTTGCCATCCGCCTGGATTTTGGTCAGCGTCTCATACAGGTTGTACAGCGTGATTTCGGCAATGGCGGACGCCGCCCCTGCGGTGGGATCCAGCCCCGGCGGCTCCAACACCATGCCCAGCGTCAGGCCGGCAGGTTTGCTGTTGTCCTTGTTGCCGCACGCAGCCAGGGCCAGCGTGCTGCCAACCGTGGTCAACGCCAGGCCGGAAAGCAGAATGGAACGACGATCCATGAATGGGTTCCTTATGGGGATTTGCAAAAAAGCAGAAAAACACCGATTGCCATTCAAGGCCGGGTCACAAACTGTCGCTGCTCGTAGCGTGGTTGGGCCGGCAAATCGGCCACATGCCGCGCGTCGGCCCATTGCTGCAGATGGAATTGATCACCATCCCAGCGGACATGATTCATACCCACGTTGGGGATTTCGCTGGTGCGTGGCCCCGACAGCGGCTGCCCGGTCAGATGGCGCCACACCATGTCCACCACTCCGCCGTGGGTAAAGATCAGCACGCGGCGCCCGGGCTGGTCTGCCGGCATGGCCTCGTGACGCACCGCAATGTCGGTCAGGGCCAGCATGACACGCTGGTGAAAGGCGCGTGTGCTTTCGCCGCCAGGCAGTGCAAAGTCGGCATCAAACTGCATCCAGACTTTCAGGATGTCAGGATAGGTTTCGCGCGCCTCGGCCATGGTCAATCCTTCCAGCACGCCAAAACACTGTTCGCGCAGGGTGGCCAGGCGACTCAGCGCAGCCGTCTGCTGACCGGCCATCGCCAACTGGGCAGTTTGCACCGCACGCCGCAAATCGCTGGAATAAGCCCCGGCCGTGGCTGCCAGCAGCCCTTGCCCGGCCAGGGCGGCAGCCAGCCGGCGCGATTGCAATTGGCCGGTGGCATTGAGCGGAATATCCGCGTGGCCCTGGAAGCGCAGGGCCCGGTTGGCATCGGTCTCGCCGTGTCGGATCAGGGTGATATACAGCATGCCCAAATTTTAAGCTACATGGGCTTATTGCGCGGATCTGTGCAGTCAACAGTATTTTTTAATAATACTTTGGTATATTTTATGCATGACCACACAACTATACAATCTTACTCTGCGCACTGCTGCCGGCACCTCCCCGCCGGATGCCGACGATGCATCCGTGGTACGTCTGCTCGACGGCCTGCTCGAACATGCCGTTGCTGCGCGCGCGTCCGACCTGCATTTCGAGCCGTACGAGCACCACTACCGCGTGCGCTGCCGCATCGACGGCACCCTGCATGAGCTGGCACGGCCGCCGGTGGCCCTGAAAGACCGTCTGGCAGCCCGCCTCAAGGTACTGGCCCGGCTCGACATCGCCGAGCGTCGCCTCCCCCAGGACGGCCGCATTCCGTTTTCGCTACCGCAGGGCCAGGTGGTGGAATTGCGCATCAGCACCTTGCCGACGCTATTTGGAGAAAAAGTCGCGGTCCGCATTCTGGATACCAGCCTGTCACGACTCGATCTGGACACCCTCGGATATGCACCGGAAGACAAGGCCCTGTTGCTACAGGCCATTGCGCGGCCGCACGGCATGGTGCTGGCCACCGGCCCCACTGGCTCCGGCAAGACCCTGTCGCTCTACAGCTGCCTGCACCGGCTCAATCAGCCCGGCATCCACATTGCCAGCGTCGAAGATCCCTGCGAAATCCCGCTGTCCGGCATCAACCAGGTCCACGTCAATAGCAAGGCCGGGCTGGACTTTGCCACCGTGCTGCGTGCCTTTCTGCGCCAGGATCCGGATGTGCTGATGGTGGGCGAAATCCGTGATCTGACCACTGCCGACATCGCGCTCAAGGCCGCACAAACCGGTCATCTGGTCTTGTCCACGCTGCACACCAACGATGCACCTTCGGCAATCACCCGGCTGCGCCACATGGGCGTGGCGCCCTGGCATCTGGCCGCCAGCCTGAGCCTGGTCAGCGCACAGCGCCTGGTGCGAAAGCTGTGTCCAAGCTGCCGGGAGCCCATCGCATTGCGCCCCGACACCATGCAGGCCACCGGTTTTGCCGAGGAAGCCCTCCATGAAAACAGCATCGCCTACCGGCCGGTGGGATGCAGCGAATGCCACGGCGGTTACGCCGGCCGCACCGGCATTTTCCAGTTGCTGCCTGTGACCGAAGCGCTGCAGGAACTGATCTTGTCCGACGCACCGGCACTGGAGCTAGAGCGCCATGCGCGCAAACACGGCATGCGCACACTACGCGAGGCCGGTCTGCGCAAGGTCTTGCAAGGCGAAACATCGCTGCAGGAAGTATTGGCTGTCACCCATGGTTGAAACAGCACGCTCCACCCGAAGTTACCGCTGGCGCGCTACCGGTGCCGACGGAAAACCGCATCAGGGACTGCAAACTGCCACCTCGCACGATGCCGTGCGCGCCACCTTGCTGCAGCAGGGCCTGCGGCCGCTGCATGTACGTGCCGTCCACACGGGCAACCAGCACCTTCCTGGCCGGCACCTCGCCAGCCATACCCGGCAGCTGGCCACCATGTTGCGTGCAGGCGTGCCCGTACTGCAAGCCTATGACATGGCCATACGGCACAGTCCGCCGCGCCTCGCCGCCGTCCTGCATACCGTACGCGCTGCGATCGAATCCGGTCAGCCGCTGCACCAGGCGCTTGGCGCACATCCTCATTGTTTTCCGGTCTTGTACTGCAACCTGGTAGCCGCCGGTGAGCAATCCGGCATGCTCGATACGCTGCTGCTGCGGCTGGCCAACGATCTGGAGCAGGCAGAAAACCTGCGCGCGCGCATCAAGGCGGCCATGATGTATCCGCTGGCCGTGGTCCTGGTGGCGCTGGCAGTCGTCACCGCGTTGCTGCTGTTTGTGGTGCCGACCTTCGAGCAGATGTTCCAGTCGCTGGGTGCCAGCCTGCCCTGGCCCACGCTGCTGCTGATGCAGCTCAGCCAATGGCTGGGCCAGCATGGCGCCTGGTTGCTGGCCACAAGCCTGGTCATGGCGGTGGCAGCACGCCTGCTGTGGCGCCGCCATGCCACAATGCGACACACCATGGATCGCCTGTTGCTGCATTTGCCCTTGCTGGGCCCGCTTGTCGCCCAGTCCGTCACGGCACGCTGGGCGCGTACCCTTTCCACGTTACTGGCGGCCGGCATACCGGTCGTCGACGCGCTGGCCAGCGTGGCCAACGCTGCCGGCCACCATGCCTTTGCCCAAGGCACACTGCATTTGCGCCCGCAACTGCTGGCCGGCGCCAGCCTGGCCCAGGCCATGGAGCACGAACAGCTGTTTCCGCCACTGGCGGTGCAGATGGTGGCCATTGGCGAGGCTTCGGGCGCACTCGACACCATGCTGGGCAAGGCCGCCGAGTACTACAGCGCCGAAACAGATACCCTGCTGCATGGGCTCACCACCCTGCTCGAACCCCTGCTGATGGTGGTATTGGGGCTGCTGATCGGCGCCGTCGTGCTGGCGCTCTATCTGCCCGTGTTCTCGCTGGGGCAGGCCCTATGAGTGCGTGGACCATTGCCCTGGCGGCCATGCTGGGTCTGATCGTCGGCAGTTTTCTCAATGTGGTCATCCATCGCCTGCCGCGCATGATGGAAGCACAATGGCAGCACGACCATGCGCTTTGGCACAGCGAGCAGCACCATGCGCCCGCCCCTTCTGCGCCGCCCCGATACGATCTGATGCTGCCGGCCTCGCATTGTCCACAGTGCCAAACGCCCTTGCACTGGTACCACAATCTGCCCCTGCTCGGGTATGTGTGGCTGCGCGGCCGCTGCGCCCACTGCGGCAGCCGCATCGGTCTGCGCTATCCCCTGATAGAACTGGCCGGAGCCTTGCTGGGGATCTATTGCTCCTGGCGCTACGGCATGGATGCGGCGGCCCTGCTCTGGTTCGGCTTTACCAGTGCGCTGCTCTGCCTGGCCCTGATCGATATGGACCATCAATTGCTGCCAGACAGCCTGACCTTGCCGCTGCTGTGGGCCGGCCTGCTGGCCAGCGCGGCCGGGCTCACGGCAACCCCCCTGCCGCAGGCAGTCTGGGGGGCTGCACTGGGGTACCTGAGCCTGTGGCTGGTGGCCGGAGCATTCCGCCTGGTAACCGGTAAGGACGGGATGGGATACGGCGATTTCAAGCTATTGGCCGCGCTGGGGGCCTGGCTTGGTGCGCCGGCGCTGCTGCCGATCGTGCTGCTGGCGTCCTTGTCTGGCGCCATCATTGGCGTCACACTGCAAGGCCTGCACCGGCTGCAGCCCGGTGCGGCCATTTCCTTTGGCCCGTTTCTGGCACTGGGCGGCACCCTGACCTGGGTATTCTCTTTACAAAACTGGTTGTTACCACGTTGAAGCCGCACAAACAGGTATATTTGCAATATCTGTAACACTGCTGCCTAGCAGCACGGTTCCCATGCAATCCACTTGGCATATCGGCCTGACCGGCGGCATCGGCAGCGGCAAGAGCACGTTCTGCCAGATGCTGGTTCATCATGGTGCCTGCGCCATTGACGCAGACGCCCTGTCCCGCGCCACCACGGCAGCGGGCGGCATTGCCATTGAGCCGATCCGGCGCACCTTTGGCGCGCAATACATCGGTGTCGATGGCGCCCTGGACCGTCAAGCCATGCGCGATCTGGTGTTTCAGCAACCCGCTGCCAGGCAGCAACTGGAGGCCATCGTCCACCCGCTGGTATGGCAGCAGACCCGTGCGGCAGCCAATGCCGCCGTGCAGCGCGGCGAACGGGTCATCGTGTACGACATCCCGCTGCTGGTCGAATCCGGCCATTGGCGCAAGCGCCTGCAGCAGGTGCTGGTGGTGGACTGCGACACGGAAACCCAGATCACCCGTGTCATGCAGCGCAGCCAGCTCTCGCGCGAGGCTGTCAGCGCCATCATCGCCAACCAAGCCACCCGCGCACAGCGTGCCGCCGCGGCCGACATCGTGGTCGACAACAGCCGGCATGCCACCCTGGAAACACTGCAGCGCCAGGCCGAAGCCCTGGCGCGGTATTTCGGCCTTATCATTGGCCCCAAAGGAACTCCTGCGTGATCCAGTACGAATATCCCTTCAATGAACGTGTTCGCACCTTTCTGCGGCTGGAGCACCTGTTCGACCATTACCAGACGCTGGCGGCACGCACCAGTGCCGTTGACCACCATTACGCACTGGTCACCTTGTTCGAACTGCTGGAGGTCCTTAGCCGCAGCGACCTGAAAGCCGAATTGCTGCGCGATCTGGACCGCCACAAGCAGCTCCTGGAAACCTACCGCGGCAACCCGTCCGTGGACGAAGGCGCACTGGGCCAGATGATCCGCACCGCCGAAAGCTGCTATGCGCAGCTGCGCGACATGACCGGCAAGATCGGCTCCGAGCTCACCGGCGATGAATGGCTGATGGCCATTCGCAGCCGCACCACCATCCCCGGGGGCACCTGCGAATTCGACTTGCCTGCCTACCATGCCTGGCAGCATTTGCCGGAATCTCAGCGCCAGTCCGATCTGCGCATGTGGGTCGCCACGCTCAAGCCCGTCGAGGAAAGCGTGCGTCTGCTGCTGTCCCTGCTGCGCAATGGCGGCCACCGCCAGCGCGTTTCCGCCAGCCAAGGGCAGTTCCAGCAAAATCTGCCGCAAAACCGCAATTTCCAGCTACTGCGCCTGAGCATCGATTCCTCGCGGCGCGTCATCCCCGAAATCAGCGGCAACCATCTGATGATTTCGGTGCGCCTGATGCGCGAAGACACCGAGCGCAAGCTGGTATTGCATCCCACCGACATGGGTTTTGAACTGACCCTGTGCGCCTGACCAACCATGTCCGGATCTGCACTTCCCGACCAACCGCGTCCACGCCTGGTGCGCTGCCCCCGCTGCGGCGGCGACAGCGTGTTCGCGCCATCCAATCCGTGGCGCCCGTTCTGTAGCGAGCGCTGCAAGAAAATCGACCTGGGCGCCTGGGCCAGCGAAGACTATCGCATGCCCCAGCAACCAAGCCAGGACGAAGACAACCACGATATCCCGGAGCACTAATGTCCGAAATTTCCCTTTCCTCCGAAGCTGGCAACAACGACCAGCTTCCTGTTGTCATTGTGGGTGCCGGTTTGGCCGGCCTTACGGTCGCCTTGCACCTGGCAGAGTCCGTGCCCGTCATCATGCTGGCCAAGCGCAGGGTCCAGGTATCTGCCACCACGCGCGCGCAAGGCGGTATCGTGGGCGTGCTTGCCTCGGACGATAGCATCGAAAGCCACATCCATGACACCCAGGAAGCCGGTGGTGGCATCGTGGATGAAGACACCGCACGCTTCATCGCCGAAAACAGCGCCCAGGCCATCGAGTGGCTGGTGCAGCAGGGCGTGCCCTTCACGCCCGATCCCAGTGGTCCGCTGGGCCTGCACCTGACACGTGAAGGCGGCCACACCGTGCGCCGCATCGCGCATGCCGCCGATGCCACCGGCAAGGCCATCCACGAAACCCTGGTCGAGGCCGTGCGCAAGCACCCCAACATCACACTGCACGAGCGCTGGATGGCCATCGACCTGATCACCGACAAACACCTGGGCGATGCCGGCAACGCCACGATCAAGCACTGCTACGGTGTGTATGTGCTCAACATTGACGAAGGCAAGGTATTGACCATCCCGGCGCGTGCCGTGGTGCTGGCGACCGGCGGCGTCGGCAAGGTGTACCGCTACACCACCAACCCCGACACCTCCACCGGCGACGGCATTGCCATGGCCTGGCGCGCCGGCTGCCGCATCGGCAACATGGAATTCATCCAGTTCCACCCCACCTGCCTGTACCACCCGGAGGAACGCAGCTTCCTGATCACCGAAGCCCTGCGCGGCGAAGGCGGCATCCTCAAGCTGCCGCTGAAGGACGCCGATGGCAATGTCCACGCAGTGCGCTTCATGCCCGACCATGATCCGCGTGCGGAACTGGCGCCGCGTGATGTGGTGGCACGCGCCATCGACTTCGAAATCAAGAAGCACGGACTCGACTGCGTGTGGCTGGATGCCACCCACCTGGGCGCAGACTTCCTCAAGGAGCACTTCCCCACCATCTACCAGCGCTGCCTGGAGCTGGGCATCGACATCACCAAGGATCCGATTCCGGTCGTGCCGGCAGCGCACTATACCTGCGGCGGCGTGGTCACCGACCTGCACGGACAGACCGACCTGCATCACCTGTATGCCGTGGGCGAAACCACCTACACCGGCCTGCATGGCGCCAACCGCCTGGCCAGCAACTCGCTGCTCGAATGCGTGGTGCTTGGCAAGGGTTGCGCGGAGACCATCATGCAGCGCCCACAGCACCCCGCGCCCACCCTGCCACAGTGGGACGAAAGCCAGGTGGAAGATGCCGACGAGCAAGTGGTGATTGCCCACAACTGGGACGAACTGCGCCTGGTCATGTGGAACTACGTGGGCATTGTGCGCACCACGCGCCGGCTGGAGCGCGCCAAGCACCGCATCCTGCTGCTGCGCGCCGAGATTGACGATTACTACGCCAACTTCCGTGTCAACCGCGACCTGCTGGAGCTGCGCAACCTGGTCGATTGCGCCGACCTGATCGTGCGCAGCGCCCTGAGCCGGCACGAGAGCCGCGGCCTGCATTACATCCGCGACTACCCGGAACTGCTGCCAGCCAGCTTCCCAACCATCATGTTCAAGAATCTGGACCGCCGCAACGGCAAGAAGAAAAAGGCCAAGTAAGCCATGCTGCCGTTGGAAACTGCGGTGTCGTTTTTCGGCATCGCCGTGCTGCTCTCGCTGTCGCCAGGGCCTGACAACCTGTTCGTGCTGACTCTATCAGCGCTGCGCGGGCCGCGCGCCGGCCTGTGGGTGGTGCTGGGGTTGTGCAGCGGCCTGGTGGTGCATACGCTGGCGGTCGCCCTTGGCGTCGCCGCCCTGTTTGCCGCCTCAGACACGGCATTTACAGTGCTCAAGCTGCTGGGCGCCGCCTATCTGCTGTACCTGGCCTGGGGTGCCTGGAAGGCCCCCGCCATGACGGCAGACAGCCCGGCCCCGCCCCCGATGTCCCCACGGCAAGCCTGGCTGCGGGGCGTCATCATGAACCTGACCAACCCCAAGGTGATCCTGTTTTTCCTGGCCTTCTTGCCGCAGTTTGCCAACCCGGCACACGGCAGCGTGGCAGTGCAGATGCTCTGGCTGGGTCTGCTGTTCATTGTGGCAGCATGGCTCACTTTTTCCGCACTGGCGCTGATGGCGGGCACCGTGGGACAAAAACTGCGCCACTCGGCGGTGGCGCAGCGCTGGCTCAACTGCAGCGCCAGCGTGGTGTTTGCCGGCCTGGCCGTCAAGCTGCTGACCGCGCAGCGCTGACTGCGTACCGGCTCAGCCCTCGACGATACGCAACGAATAGTCGGTAGCCACCACGTCCTTGGTCAGCTTGCCGATCGAGATGCGGTCCACACCAGTGGCGGCAAGCTCACGCATTTTTTCCAGGCTGACGCCACCTGATGCTTCCAGCAAGGCCCGGCCCGCCGTGATGCGTACGGCGGTGGCCATGTCGTCCATGCTGAAATTGTCCAGCAACACGCTGGTGGCGCCATGCTCGAGGGCCTGCTGCAGCTGCTCCAGCGTCTCCACCTCGATCTGGATATCGACACCGGCATTCAGTGCGCGTGCATTGGCCAGCACCTGTGCAATGCCGCCGGCGGCAGCAATATGGTTTTCCTTGATCAGGATGCCATGCCACAGCGCCAGGCGCTGGTTCTTCCCGCCGCCCATGCGCACCGCGTACTTTTGCGCCTGGCGCAGGCCGGGAATAGTCTTGCGCGTGTCCAGCACGGCACAGGCCTTGGCAGACACGCCTTCAATCGCATCGACATAGCGGCGCGTCACGGTGGCCGTGCCGCTGAGCAATTGCAGGAAGTTGAGCGAGGCCCGTTCGGCCGTGAAAATCGAGCGCGCTTCGCCGCGGATATGGCACACTGCGGTATTGGGCACCATGCGGTCCCCCTCCTCGTAGTGCCATTCGATCTGCAATGCCGCGTCCACCCACAGCATGCAGCCCTCGAACCAGTCACGGCCGCACAGCACAGCCTCTTCACGCACCAGCACGCGAGCCGTCACGGGATTCGGCACCGGCACCAGCTGGCCAGTCCAGTCGCACGTGCCGATGTCTTCCATCAGCGCATCACGGATGTTGCGGGTACGGGCCTGTTCAAGGATTTCGTTGCATTCAAACATGGTATCGGGCAGTGCAATAGTCGAAAGAGGTGATGGGCAGGGTGAAGCGTCCTGCCTTAATGGGCGTTTAAGGTGTTGCAGTGTGCACCGGATCGTATTTTCAGGCTGCGCCGATACCCGGCGTCATGCCGGCCAATCGTCCGCCTTCCCTGACCACCAGGGCTTCCGGGTGTGCCTTGACAAAATCCAGCATGCGCGTGATGCAGCCTTCTGCCCTGCGGCCGATATCCGGATCCACAAACACCTCACCGCTGCCTTTTTCCAGGCAATCTACCACCCCCTGCAGCCCGTTCATGGCCATCCAGGGGCAATGCGCGCAGCTCTTGCAGGTGGCGCTGTTGCCTGCCGTAGGCGCCTCGATCAGGGTCTTGCCGGGTGCCAGCTGGCGCATGCGGTGCATGATGCCGTTGTCAGTGGCCACGATAAACGTATCGCCTTCCTTGCCATCGATCACGGCCTTGAGCAGCTGCGAAGTGGAACCGACCACGTCGGCCTGTTGCACCACACTGGTCGGCGACTCGGGATGCACCAGGATCTTGGCACCAGGGTACTGCTTGCGCAGCAAGTCCAGCTCCAGTCCCTTGAACTCGTCGTGCACAATGCAGGCGCCCTGCCACAGCAGCATGTCGGCGCCGGTCTGCTGCTGGATGTAGCGGCCCAGGTGGCGATCGGGCGCCCACAGGATTTTTTCGCCCTGCTCTTTCAGGTGATTGACGATGGCCAGCGCACAGGAGCTTGTCACCATCCAGTCGGCGCGTGCCTTGACCGCTGCGCTGGTATTGGCATACACCACCACCTTGCGATCGAGATGTGCGTCGCAAAACGCGCTGAATTGTTCGATGGGGCACCCCAGATCCAGCGAACAGTTGGCCTCCAGGTCGGGCATCAGCACGGTTTTTTCGGGGCTCAGGATCTTGGCGGTTTCACCCATGAAGCGCACGCCGGCCACCACCAGCGTCTGTGCCTCGTGATCGCGGCCAAAGCGCGCCATTTCCAGCGAATCGGACACGCAGCCGCCCGTGGCCAGCGCCAGATCCTGCAGGTCGCCGTCCACATAATAATGCGCGACCAGCACGGCATTGCGCGCCTTGAGCAGCTCGGCGCTTTTCTGCATCAGCGCTTCGCGCTCTGCCTTGCTCAGGGCTGCTGGCACTTTGGCCCAGGCATGGGCGGTGCAGGTATCACCACGTGCGTCCTGCAACGGAAAATCGAATTCGCGAGTAATAGTTGTCGATACGGTCATGCGAAACCCCTCCTCATGGGCATGTTCCGAGGGCTATTATTGTGGCGCAGAATGGAGTGTTTGTGCAGCGGCAAGGCCTTGCTCCTCGGCAAGCCATTGCAATACAGGCACTGTTCCGGGCAATACGGGCGCCACGCTCGCTGGCAATCGCTGCCAGGCGTACTGCTGGCCTTCGCGCATGTGCAGATTGCCGCTCCAGTCACGCACCTTGCAGAAGTGCAATTGCACCAGCGCGTGCGGGTAATCGACCACCATGTCACGCCAGATCGGCGCTGCGCCAATGGTGACACCGATCTCTTCCTGCAACTCGCGTCGCAGCGCCTGTTCGACGCTTTCACCCGCTTCCAGCTTGCCGCCCGGAAACTCCCAGTAACCGGCATACACCTTGCCCAGTGGCCGGCTAGTGAGCAGGAAACTGCCATCCGCCTGCAACAGGATACCCACCGCCACCTGTACCAGTTTACGGGCTTCGCCATGGCTGGCATCGGCACGCGGAAGATCGCCATCGGCCACCAGGGGTTTGCCGGTGCTCATGCGCGCCTGCCTGCATAGTCGCGGGCAAACTGCCAGGCCACGCGGCCGCTGCGCGAGCCACGCTCCAGCGCCCATACCAGGGCCTGCGGCTCGGCTGCCGCCAAGGCATCTCCCGAAATACCCAGGCTTTGCAGCCACTGGCGCACGATGGCCAGGTACTCGTCCTGGGAAAACGGGTAAAAGCTGATCCACAGGCCAAAACGCTCGGACAGCGAGATTTTTTCCTCGACCACCTCGCCCGGATGCACCTCGCCATCGGGCGTATGCTGGTAGCTCTGGTTTTCCTTCATGTATTCCGGCAACAGATGGCGCCGGTTGCTGGTGGCGTAGATCAGCACATTCGGCGTGGCCGCAGCCACCGAGCCATCCAGCATGGACTTGAGCGCCTTGTAGCCCCGCTCCCCCTCGTCAAAACTCAGGTCGTCGCAGAAGATAATGAATTTTTCGGGGCGCTCAGCCACCAGTTCGACAATGTCCGGCAGGTCCACCAGATCGCTCTTGTCCACCTCGATCAGGCGCAGGCCCTGCGGTGCAAACTCCTGCAGGCAGGCACGGATCAGCGAGGACTTGCCGGTGCCGCGTGCACCCGTCAGCAGCACATTGTTGGCGGTACGCCCGCTGACGAATTGCTCGGTGTTGCGCACCAGGCGCTCCTTCTGGCCATCCACTTCCTGCA
Organism: uncultured Allobrachymonas sp.; assembly: GCA_964413485.1. Taxonomy (GTDB): domain Bacteria; phylum Pseudomonadota; class Gammaproteobacteria; order Burkholderiales; family Burkholderiaceae_C; genus Brachymonas. Next base: position 32,861 of record CAYPRU010000016.1, read on the forward strand.
GCTGGTCCAGGCGGATGGCCGCCAGATGGCGCACCGGCTCGAGCACACTGGTCTGGCCAGCCAGTCCGCTGGAACGACGGCGGTAACGAAAAGCCAGCGAGGCGTTCCAGTCGGGCTGCTGCAGCGGCTGCGGCAGCACCTGCTCCAGGCGTTGCAGCAGCGACTCAGCGCGGGAGATCAGGGGTTCGAGCAAGGCGGGATTCATGGGTTCAGACAGTTTTCTGGTCGTTGAAAGACAACTGGTCAAGCATACATCAGCCGCGGTCATGAAAAAGGCCGCCGGGTTGCCCAGGCGGCCTTGCAGTGTGCAAACTGCGTGCGGATCAGGCGGTTTCGCCGTACACCGTCACGTTCACATCCACCACCACGTCGGTGTGCAGCGCCACCTGAACGGTGTTGTCGCTCACGGTCTTGATCTGACCGTTGGGCATGCGCACTTGCGACTTGTGCACGTTGAAGCCCTGCTTGACCAGTTCTTCAGCGATGTCATGGTTGGTCACGGAACCGAACAGACGGCCGTCAACGCCAGCCTTCTGGGTCAGCTTGATGGTGATGCCGGACAGTTTCTCGCCCTGGACTTCAGCAGCAGCCAGTTTCTCGGCGGCAGCCTTTTCCAGTTCGACGCGCTTGGCTTCGAACTCTTTCAGGGCAGCGTCGGTGGCGCGGCGAGCGCGGCCGGACGGGATCAGGAAGTTGCGGGCATAGCCGTCCTTCACTTTCACCACGTCGCCCAGGTTGCCCAGGTTCACAACTTTGTCGAGCAGAATGATTTGCATGGTCATGACTCCTTGGCTTAGATCTTGTGCTGGTCGGTGTACGGCAGCATTGCCAGGAAACGGGCGCGCTTGATGGCGGTGTTCAGCTGGCGCTGGTAGATGGCGCGGGTGCCGGTCAGGCGTGCCGGGATGATCTTGCCGTTTTCAGCAATGAAATCGCGCAGGGTGTCGACGTCCTTGTAGTCGATTTCCTCAACCTTTGCCACGGTGAAGCGGCAGAAGCGCTTGCGCTTGAACAGCAGGGATTGGGTGTTGCGCTTGGGGCGCTTGTCTTTGTTGCTCTTGAAGGCCATGATGGACTCCTGAAATTCGTTAAAAGGGTTGTTCTGTGACTTGGAAAGCCTGAAGGTGAAACACCAGCCGGGGCGATCTGACGACACCACCGCGCTGCGCAGGCGTGGCCATGAAGCCGGTAAACCGCGCCTCCTGCCCCAGTGCCAGCTTGTCCAGCTGCTCAGCCAGGGGACCAATGGCCACGGTCTTGACCATGGCGGTTACCTGGCGTTTGCTGCCCGCTTCCACCTGCTCGGAACGATGTTCCAGCATGCAGTCCAGCACCGGAATGCCGGCTGGCGAGAAACGCAACGGCGAGCGTTCAGCCACACGGGCCTGCAGCTCGAGGCGGTTGGCGTTCACCGGCATCCGATCAGGATGCTGCAGCCTCGCTTGCCTGCTGGGCCTTGCGGGCTTCTTCGCGCTCGACCGACTTCATCATGGTGGAAGGAGCGGTTTCGGCTTTCTTCTTCTGCACAGTCAGGCTGCGCAGCACGGCGTCGTTGAACTTGAAGGCGTGCTCCAGTTCAGCCATCACAGCCTGGTCGGCCTCGATGTTGATGCACAGGTAGTGCGCCTTGTTCAGCTTGTTGATCTGGTAAGCCAGCTGGCGGCGGCCCCAGTCTTCCACGCGGTGGATCTGGCCATTGCCAGCAGTCACCATGCCCTTGTAACGCTCCAGCATGGCGGGAACCTGTTCGCTTTGATCCGGGTGGATCAACAGGATGATCTCGTAATGACGCATTGGTGCTCCTTTTGGGATGAACTGCTGCCCGCAGCGCCAGTGCGCGGTGCAGCAAGGGAAAACGCAAGATTATACGCGACGAATAGTCAGCTTGGCAAGCGGCGGTGCGTGCCACGCACATGGCTGTATTGTGTCGCCAGGCTCGCCAGCACCAGCACCGCTGCGCCCACGGGCACACCAAACACACCTGCCGCCACCGGCTGAATGCCCCACCATGGCTGCATCTGCTGCAATATCGGAAACGCCTCCCGCACCGCAGGCGTAAACGCCATCAGGTAGCCCACGGTCACCAGCATGCCGGACAGCATGCCCGCCACGGCACCGATGCGCGTGGCCTTGCTCCAGAAAATGCCCAGCACCATGGCCGGCACGAACGTAGCGGCCGCGATCGAGAACGACGCCGCCACCATCGCCAGGATGTCGCCCGGCTTCTGCGCCGCCACATAGGCCGCAGCCAACGCCATGACCAGCAGCACGAACTTGGCCAGCATCACGAGGCGGACTTCCGGCGCCTTGGGATTGATTTCACGGTAGTAGCCATCGTGCGCCAGGGTGGTGCCCATGGTCAGCAGCAAGCCATCCGCAGTGGACAAGGCGGCGGCCAGCCCGCCGGCTGCCACCAGCGACGACACCACAAAGGGCAGCCCGGCAATTTCCGGCATGGCCAACATGATCAGATCGGCATTCAGATGAAATTCGCTGAACTGCAGGATGCCATCTCCATTGACGTCCTGCACCGACAGCAGGTTCGGATCTACCCGCGTCCACTGTGTGATCCATGATGGCAGCTGTTCAAACGGCATTCCCACCAGGTTGTGCATAATTTCGTACTTGACCATGATGGCCAGCGCCGGCACCGACACATACAAGGCAGAGATGAACAGCAGGGTCCACGCCACCGAGCTGCGCGTCTGCGCCACGCTGGGCGTGGTCAGGTAGCGCGTGAGCAGATGCGGCAATCCCAGCGTGCCAGCCATCAGGCAAAACATCAAGGCCAGGAAATTGCGCCGCGACACCTCGTAGGCCTCACGTTGCTGGGGCGGGCCCTGCGGATCGCCAGCATAGGCCTGCGAGGACAAGGGCATGCCGGCCAGCGGCTGGCTGTAGGTCCGATTCACCTCGAGGGAATGGGTCCACTGCGCCCGGGCTTCGGCCTCGGTGCGCGGCAGCTGGCTGAGCGCACGGCTCATGGTGAAGATGGTGGAGGGGTCGGTGTCGGTGTCGCGCAATGCCTGCAACTGGCGCAGCAAATTGAGCCGATCCTGCTGCATGGCCGTCTTGACATCAGCCAAGCGCGCCGCATCGGTCTCGGCACGCTGATGGTAGATCTGCGCCACCTCGGCTTCCTTCGATGACGCCAGCAGGGCGTATTCCAGCGCAGTCACACGCTCCAGCTGAGCACTATAAGTCAGCGGCGCCAGCGGGCTACCCATTTGCTTGTATGCCAGCAACGATACCGGAATCGCAAAGGCCAGCAAAATGATGACGTACTGCGCCACCTGCGTCCAGGTCACTGCGCGCATGCCACCAAGGAAAGAACACACCAGCACACCGCTGAGCCCCAGCAGCATGCCGATTTCAAAGCGCACCCCCGACAGGCGTGAGGCGATCAGGCCAATGCCATAAATCTGCGCCACCATATAGATGAAGGTGCAGACCACCGTGGCCAGCATGGCGATGCGACGCGGCCATGCGCCGCCATAGCGCTTCTCGAAAAAGCCAGGCAGGGTATAGAGTTCCATGCGCCGCAGGTAAGGCGCCGCCAGCAGCGCCACCAGACAGAACCCCCCGGTCCAGCCCAGCAGATAGGCAAAGCCGCCGGCCTGGGTCGCGCTGCCCGAAAAACCCTGCAGATAAAGTCCACCGGCCAGACTGATGAAGGTGGCTGCACTCATCCAGTCCGCCGCACTGGCCATGCCGTTGTAAAAGCCCGGCACGCTGCGGCCTGCCACGAAATATTCCGGCAAGCTCGTGGTACGGCAATACACGCCGATCAGGGCATAACTCAGGATGGAGGCCATCAGGCAAATGCCCCCCAGCCACGCGCGCGACAGCCCGTACTGTTCGGCCACGGCCATAGCGGCCACGAACACGACCGTGCCCAGCACGTACAGGGCAAAGATGACATGCCGCTGCAAGTTGATCGTGACGGTCATGACTCGCCCTCCGAGGCTGATCCGCGTGCGCTGTCTTGCAGTCTGCGTTCGCGCCGGTTGGCCAGCCAGGCATAGAAAGCCACCAGCACCACGTAGACCAGAATAATGCCCTGGGAGGCCAGCCAGTACCCCAGCGGCCAGCCAAAAAATTGGTAGTTTTCCAGCTCCCGCACCAAATACATGGCGCCAAAACCGGCAACGCCCCAGATCAGCAACAGCACGCCGCGCCACCACCAGCCCACCGGCTCTGTATCAGCCAGTGTGGGGTTGACCTGCTTGCGCTCGATGGACATTCTGAAACAAGCGAGGGTTGCCGCAATGGCAACCCTCTGTCATTGGCCAGCTGATCAGTCAGCCGCCAGTCGTTTCCAGGTGTCGATCACAGTGTCGGGGTTGAGCGAGATCGACACAATGCCCTCTTTGGCCAGCCACTGGGCAAAGTCGGGGTGATCGCTGGGGCCCTGACCACAGATGCCGATGTACTTGCCCTGTGCCTTGCAGGCGGCGATGGCCTGGCTCAGCAGCGCCTTCACGGCCGGGTCACGCTCGTCGAAATCGGCGGCCAGCAGCTCCATACCGGAGTCGCGGTCCAGGCCCAGCGTGAGCTGCGTCAGGTCGTTGGAGCCGACGCTGAAGCCGTCAAAGTACTCGAGGAACTGCTCAGCCAGGATGGCGTTGCTCGGAATTTCGCACATCATGATCAGGCGCAAGCCGTTTTCGCCACGCTTGAGGCCATGCTCTGCCAGCAACTCGGTCACACGCTTGGCCTGGCCCAGGGTACGCACGAACGGAATCATGACCTCCACGTTGGTCAGACCCATTTCATTGCGCACGCGCTTGAGCGCCTCGCACTCCATGGCGAAGGGTTCGGCAAAATCCTCGCTCACGTAACGGGCTGCACCGCGGAAACCCAGCATCGGGTTTTCTTCTTCCGGCTCGTAGCGGCTGCCGCCGATCAGCTTGCGGTATTCGTTGCTCTTGAAGTCGGACATGCGCACGATGACCGGCTTGGGCCAGAATGCGGCGCCAATGGTAGCCACGCCTTCTGCCACCTTGTCCACGTAGAAGGCACGCGGGCTGGCATGGCCTCGCGCGACCGATTCCACGGCCTTCTTCAGGTCAGCATCCACATTCGGATAGTCGAGGATGGCCTTGGGATGCACGCCAATGTTGTTGTTGATGATGAACTCGAGACGGGCCAGGCCCACGCCGCTGTTGGGCAGCTGGCAGAAATCAAACGCCAGCTGCGGATTGCCCACGTTCATCATGATCTTGGTGGAGATATCGGGCATGGTGCCGCGCTCCACCTCGGTCACTTCCATTTCGAGCAGGCCGTCATAGATGTGGCCGGTATCGCCTTCGGCACAGCTCACGGTGACCAGGGTACCGTCCTTCAGGGTTTCGGTGGCGTCATGGCATCCCACCACGGCCGGGATGCCCAGCTCGCGTGCGATGATGGCGGCGTGGCAGGTGCGGCCGCCACGGTTGGTCACGATGGCGCTGGCGCGTTTCATGACCGGTTCCCAGTTGGGGTCGGTCATGTCGGTGACCAGCACGTCACCGGGCTGCACGATATCCATCTGACTGGGATCGTTCACCAGGCGCACCGGGCCGGTGCCGATTTTCTGACCGATGGCACGGCCTTCGGCCAGCACGGTGCCCTTGCCCTTGAGCTTGTAGCGCTGCTCGGCCTTGCCTTCGGCCTGGCTCTTCACGGTTTCGGGGCGCGCCTGCAGGATGTAGAGCTGGCCGTCGGTACCGTCCTTGCCCCACTCGATGTCCATCGGGCGGCCATAATGTTTCTCGATGACCAGCGCATAGTGGGCCAGTTGCTCGACGTCGGCATCGGTCAGCGAATAGCGATTGCGCAGTTCGGCCGGCACATCGGTGGTCTTGACCAGCTTGCCGCTGGCAGCCTTTTCTTCAGGGGTGGCGAACACCATCTGAATCAGCTTGCTGCCCAGGTTACGGCGGATCAGCGCCTTGTTGCCGGCCTGCAGCATGGGCTTGTGCACATAGAACTCATCGGGGTTGACGGCGCCCTGCACCACGGTTTCGCCCAGGCCATAGCTGGAGGTAATGAACACCACGTCACGGAAGCCGGACTCGGTGTCCATGGTGAACATCACGCCGGCAGCGCCCAGATCGGAACGCACCATGCGCTGCACGCCGGCCGACAGGGCCACTTCGGCATGGGCAAAGCCCTTGTGCACGCGATAGCTGATGGCGCGGTCGTTGTACAGGCTGGCGAACACTTCCTTCATCTTGTGCAGCACGGCGTCGATGCCGACCACGTTCAGAAAGGTTTCCTGCTGACCGGCAAAGGAAGCGTCCGGCAGGTCTTCGGCCGTGGCCGAAGAGCGCACGGCGTAGCTGGCCTGTTCATTGCCGCCACTCAGGGTGACGAAGGCATCGTGGATGGCCTTTTCCAGATCCGCCGGGAACGGCTGCTGTTCGACCATGGCGCGGATTTCGGCGCCGGCCGCAGCCAGCGCATTCACGTCGTCCACATTGAGTGCATCCAGGCGTGCCTGGATGCGGGCGTCCAGGCCATCATGGCGCAGGAACTCGCGGAAGGCGTGTGCCGTGGTAGCGAAACCGGTCGGCACGCGCACGCCCTGCGGCAGCTGCGAAATCATTTCGCCCAGGCTGGCATTTTTGCCGCCTACCGCGTCCACGTCGGACATGCGCAGTTTTTCGAAAGGAACAACCAGGTCGGTTGCGCTGAAGAGTTGAGACGCCATTACATGCTCCAAAAGTTAAACTGGTCAGCCCGTCACTTTGCTTTTTCTGGTTGTTGAACGGGCACAAAAAAAGAATGCAGCATGCCATGCAGGCATGCCGCGCGTATATGCATTAGTGGACTTTCCGCAGGATATAGCGACCGGCGTCCGGGCCAGTGACGGGGTTGCCGTCCGGCCCCATCATGCGCAGACGGCCACCGGGCAGGATCTGGAACACGCGCCCCCGGCCATTGGCATCGAGCACGATGCGCGTTTCATCCGCGTTGAAGTTGAAACTTCCCTGCCGCGAAAACTGTTGCTGCTGATTGCCGAGCTGGCGGGTTTCCAGCTTGTAGGTGGAATCGCGGAACAGGGAAAGATTTATTTCCACGCCCGCACAGTCATTGCAGGGCAGTTCGCCTCGGTACCCCCCCACCCAGGAAGCGGATTCGGTGCCGGCGCGAGGGCCTTGCTTGACTGGAGGGGCCGGCTGCTGTGCAGCCGGAACACGCTGCAGCCCCACTGCCCCCAGCATACCGTCCATGGTCGAACAGCCTGACAGCGCTGCTGTCACGGCAATCAGTGCGACCATCGCGTGCGTGTGCCTGTGCAAGGACAGTGTACTGCTCGTCATGTTGTGCCCTTTCCGGTTATAAACGTGCCCGCATTTTAGCGCGCGATGTATACGGCTGTCTGTCTCGCCACAGCCTCAATGGCAAGTCTGGCGAATCAATTGCTGGATATGCGCAACATCGGCGGGCACCACCTGCACGCGACGCGGCAATGCTTCGAGCCCGGCAAAACGAGCGGGCACCTCTGGCCGCTGGCCAATAGCCTCTTCGATGGTGTCGGCAAACTTGATCGGCAATGCCGTTTCCAGCACGATCATGGGGGTGCCGGCTTGCAGATGGTCGCGCGCCACCTTGATGCCATCCGCAGTGTGGGTATCCACCGTCACGCCCAGGCGCTGGTGGCAATCGCGGATGGTGGTCAGGCGGTCGGCATGGGTGCTGCTGCCGCTCTCAAAACCGTAGCGGCTGGCGGCCAGCGCAAACACCGGATCGCCAGACAGGTCGAATTGTCCCTGGCTGGACAGCTGTGTGCTGAACAGTTCGGCAGTACGCTTGGCATCGCGCCCGAGCAGGTCAAACACGAAGCGCTCGAAGTTGCTGGCCTTGCTGATGTCCATCGACGGGCTGGAGGTTTCGTGCGTGTCGGCACTGCTGCGCACACGATACACCCCCGTGCGAAAGAACTCGTCGAGCACGTCGTTTTCGTTGGTGGCCGCCACCAGATGGTCGATCGGCAGGCCCATCATGCGTGCCACATGGCCAGCGCAGATGTTGCCGAAGTTGCCGCTGGGCACGGTAAAGCTGACCTGCTGGCCGTTATGGCTGGTGGCCTGGAAATAGCCGGCAAAGTAGTACACCACTTGCGCCAGCAGACGGGCCCAGTTGATCGAGTTGACCGTGCCGATTTTGAATTCGCGCTTGAAGGCAAGATCATTGCTGACCGCCTTGACGATGTCCTGGCAATCGTCAAACACGCCTTCCACCGCCAGGTTGTGAATGTTCTCATCCTGCAGGCTGAACATCTGCGCCTGCTGGAAAGCACTCATGCGGCCATGCGGACTGAGCATGAACACGCGCACGCCTTGCTTGCCGCGCATGGCATATTCGGCTGCGCTGCCGGTATCGCCGCTGGTGGCGCCCAGAATGTTGAGCTGTTCGCCACGACGGCCGAGTTCGTACTCGAACAGGTTGCCCAGCAACTGCATCGCCATGTCCTTGAAGGCCAGCGTCGGACCATTGGACAGGCCTTCCAGGTACAGATCGCCTTCGAGCTGACGCACTGGGGTGATTTGCGGCGTACCAAATACGGCTTCGGTGTAGGTCTTGTCGCAGATCACCTTCAAGTCGGCGGCGGGGATGTCATCGATGTACAGCGACAGGATGGCGAACGCCAGCGCCGCGTAGCCCTGTTCTGCGTACAGGGTGCGCCATTCGTCCAGAGTGGGTGCGTCCACCTGTGGATAGCGCACCGGCATGTACAGGCCGCCGTCGGGCGCCAGTCCTTCCAGCAGGATGTCGGAAAACTTGCGGGGGGTGGCATTGCCACGGGTGGAAATGTAGTGCATCAGTTCAGCTCTTCCTTGCGAATCCGGACGATGGGCTGCAGCACCGTGGGCGCAGCCTGCATGTGCGCCAGGGCCGCATTCATGGCCGCTTCGGTGCACTCGTGCGTCAGGATGATGACATCGGTCTGGCTGGCGCCTCCGCCGAGCGCGTCGTCGGCTTCGCGCTGCACGATGGCATCGATGCTGATGCCGCCATCGGCCAGCACGGTGGCAATGCGCGCCAGCACGCCCGGCTGGTCGGCCACGACCAGGCGCAGGTAGTAGCCGGTGACGACTTCGTCCATCGGCAACACCGGCAGATGGTCCCGCTTGGCATCAGGCTGGAAGGCCAGATGCGGCACACGGTTGGAAGGATCGGATGTGTGCAGACGCGTGACATCCACCAGATCGGCGATCACGGCGCTGGCAGTCGGCTCGCTGCCGGCGCCCTTGCCATAGTACAGCGTGGTGCCTACGGCATCGCCCTGCACCACCACCGCGTTCATCGCCCCTTCCACGTTGGCGATCAGGCGCTTGGCCGGGATCAGCGTGGGATGCACGCGCAGCTCCACGCCCTTGTCGGTGCGGCGCGTGATACCCAGCAGCTTGATGCGATAGCCCAGCTGCTCGGCATAGCGGATGTCGGCAGCAGACAGTTTGGTGATGCCTTCGACATAGGTCTTGTCGAATTGCACGTCGATGCCGAAAGCCAGCGCGCTGATCAGCGTGATCTTGTGGGCGGCGTCCACACCTTCGATGTCGAAGGTCGGGTCTGCTTCGGCGTAGCCCAGGCGCTGCGCCTCTTTCAGCACCACGCCAAAATCCAGCCCCTTGTCGCGCATCTCGCTAAGGATGAAGTTGGTGGTGCCGTTGATGATGCCGGCCACCCACTCGATGCGGTTGGCAGTCAGGCCTTCGCGCAGCGCCTTGATGATCGGGATGCCGCCGGCGACAGCGGCCTCGAAAGCCACCATCACGCCCTTGCGCTGGGCAGCTGCAAAAATTTCGGTACCGTGCACAGCCAGCAGTGCCTTGTTGGCAGTCACCACATGCTTGCCATGCTCGATGGCCTGCAGCACCAGCTCCTTGGCCACGGTATAGCCGCCGATCAGCTCCACCACGATATCGACATCGGGACGGGCCACCACGGCAAAGGCATCGGCCACCACTTCGGTGCCTGCGCCCACCAGGTTGCGCGCACGTTCGACGTCACGGTCAGCTACCACGGTAATCTCGATGCCGCGACCGGCACGGCCCTTGATTTCTGACTGGTTGCGATTGAGAACGGTGTACACGCCACTGCCAACAGTGCCGATGCCGAGCAGGCCAACTTTGATGGGATTCATGGATAAATAAGTCTGGTCTTGATTCAGGATGCGAAAAGCGGATGCGCGTCAGGCGCTGGCGCCGTGTCGCTTGCGGTAGGCCTCGAGGAACTTGGCCAGGCGGCCAATCGCCTCACGCAAATCGGCCTCATGCGGAAGGAACACGATGCGGAAATGCTGATTGTCGGGGAAATTGAAACCCGATCCCTGCACCAGCATCACGCGGGTGGCCTTGAGCACCTCCAGGAAGAACTGGCGGTCGTCCTGGATGGGGTACATCTCGGGGTCGAGGCGCGGGAACATGTACAGCGCGGCATGCGGCTTGACGCAGGTGACGCCTGGAATGTCCGTGATCAGCTCGTAAGCCACGTCACGCTGGCGGCGCAGACGCCCCCCTTCCTTGACCAGGTCATTGATGCTCTGGTAGCCGCCCAGCGCAGTCTGGATGGCCCATTGGCCCGGGACGTTGCTGCCGAGCTTGAGGTTGGCCAGCATGTTCAGGCCTTCGATGTAGTCACGCGCTGACTCCTTGGGGCCGGAAACGACCATCCAGCCAGCGCGATAGCCACAGGAGCGATAGGCCTTGCTGAGCGAATTGAAGGTGAGCGTGAGCACATCGGTGGACAGAGAGCCCATGGCAGTGTGCTTGTAGCCGTCGTACAGGATCTTGTCGTAGACCTCGTCGACCAGCAGCACCAGTCCATGCTCACGAGCGATCTGGATGATGCCCTTGAGCAGCTCATCGCTGTAGATCACGCCGGTGGGGTTGTTCGGATTGATGACCGCGATGCCGCGCGTGCGGGGGGTGATCTTGGCGCGCATGTCGTCCAGATCGGGCATCCAGTCATTGGTCTCGTCACAGACATAGTGCACCGGCACGCCGCCAGCCAGGGTGGTGGCCGCGGTCCACAGTGGGTAGTCGGGCATGGGCACCAGCAGCTCGTCGCCATCGTTGAGCAAGGCGTTGGTGGCCATGGTGATCAGCTCGCTGGCGCCGTTACCCAGGTAGATATCGTCCAGCGTAACGCCGGCGATACCCTGCTGCTGGGTGTAGTGCATGACTGCCTTGCGCGCAGCAAAAATGCCCTTGCTGTCGGAATAGCCGGCGGAATTGGGCAGGTTGCGGATCATGTCCTGCTGGATTTCCTCTGGAGCATCAAAGCCGAACGGCGCCATGTTGCCGATGTTCAGCTTGATGATCTGCTGGCCTTCTTCTTCCATCTGGCGCGCCGCGTCGACAATGGGTCCACGCACGTCGTACAGCACATTGGCAAGTTTGGAAGATTTGTGGATGGGCTTCACACCGACTCCTGCTCAGGGTTTCTCGAGGAAAACTATAATTTGACCACAAATTGCTGTCTCATTGCTGCACTGCAGCCATCTTCATTGCCCATGAAATTCACTCCCGACAAAATGGACGTGCAGGCCGTCACCAGCCTGGGCCCCGGCTGGCTGGCAGTCAATGGCCTCAGGATCGAGCACAGCGTGCTGGTCAGCTCCGACGGTCTGCTGCAACCCTGGAACTGCGCGCATTTCGAAGACCTCAGCGCCGAGCATTTCGCGCCCTTGGCCGAGCACGCCTGCGAGGTCGTCATCCTTGGCAGCGGCAGTCGCCTGCGCTTTGTCCCCCCGCAGTGGCTGGCGCCACTGATGGCGCGCGGCATCGGCGTGGAAACCATGGACACGGCAGCCGCCTGCCGCACGTACAACGTACTTGCCAACGAGGGCCGCAAGGTACTCGCAGCCCTGCTGCTGGAGCCCTCCGCCTGAGCCATTCAGGGGGAAGCTCGCTGGCATTGTTCGCCAAAATGGTTTAAAATGACATATTGAACCGCCTTCCGGGTTCCTTTTCACGAAGAGATCAAATAATCACATGGCAATCGTCGTCGACAAGCTGATTCCCGAATTTGAAGCCACCGCCACCAGCGCAGTCAAGGTCAGCAATACCTCCCATCTGGGCCAGACCCTGGTCCTCTTCTTCTACCCCAAGGACAACACCCCCGGCTGCACCACCGAAGCCATGGAGTTCCGTGACAAGTACCAAGACTTCGTCAAGGCAGGTGCCACGGTCTTTGGTGTGTCCCGCGACAACATGGCCTCGCACGACGGCTTCAAGGCCAAGCTCGAGTTGCCTTACGAACTGATCGCTGACACTGAAGAAAAGATGTGCCACATGTTCGGCGTGGTCAAGAACAAGATCATGTACGGCAAGAAGGTCAAGGGCATCGAGCGCAGCACCTTCCTGATCGGCCCCGATGGCATCCTGCGCCAGGAGTGGCGCGGCGTAAAGGTTGCCGGCCACGTGGCCGATGTGCTCAAGGCCGTCAAGGCCCTGAAAAAGGACATGGCTGCAGCCGAACAGGCCGAATAAGCCGTCCTGCTATTGCAAAGCCATTCACAACCGCTCCCTGGAGCGGTTTTTTCTTGCCCGGACGCCGGCTTTATTCCTAGGGAAACACCCGGCTCGATGACTGCAACATGACAAACAGCCCACGCAAGCATGTATATTGAACGGGTGGCATGCGCCAGCGCATGCATGGATCACCTGACGTACGATTGCTACCTACATGCCTCTGCCTCCCCCACCCAAGAAGCGTGCCGCTCTGCTGGATCCCAAGCTTCTGACCTCCCAGCCCCCGATCGACCTGACCGCCGACAAGCCCGCCACAGCCTCTGCACCGGTCACTCCTGCCCCTGAAGCAGAACCAGCGCGCCCAGCACCGCGCCGCCGCGGCACGGCCAAAACTGCTGCCAAGGCTGCCGCCAGCGCGGTTCCTGCTGCCGAACCGGCCCGGGCTCCCGCCCCCGTCCCTGCCGTTGAGACAGCACCGGCCGCCAGCGTGCCACCTGCTGCTGTACGCCCGACGGGCCGCAGCCGCAAGAAAGGCCCACCGGGACCACGCAAGCTGTTCGTGCTGGACACCAACGTGCTGATGCACGACCCCATGAGCTTGTTCCGTTTCGAAGAACACGACATCTATCTGGCGCTAATCGTGCTGGAAGAACTGGACGGCCACAAGAAAGGCGTGACCGAAGTGGCGCGCAACGTGCGCCAGGTCAGCCGCATGCTGGATGCCCTGGTCGCCACCGTGCACCAGGACGATCTGAGCGAAGGCATGCCGCTGGATGCCACTGGGCAGATCGAGGCTACCGGCCGGCTGTACCTGCAGACCGAGGCGCTGCATTACACCTTGCCCAGCACCCTGCCGCAGGGCAAAGCCGACAATCAGATCCTGGGCGTGGTGGCCGCCGTCAAGCAGCAACACCCGGGCCGCGAAGTGGTGCTGGTGTCCAAGGACATCAACATGCGCGTCAAGGCGCGTGCCCTGGGGCTGCCCGCCGAGGACTACCAGAACGACAAGACGCTCGATGATGACGAACTGCTGTACAACGGCGCGCTGGCACTGCCCGCCGACTTCTGGGACACGCAGGGTGACGTCGAAAGCTGGAAGGACGGCGCTCATACCCTCTACCGCGTGCACGGTGCGCTGGTGCAGCAGATGCTGGTCAACCAGTTTGTCTACTTCGAACAGCCTGGCGAACCCAGCCTCTACACCCGCGTGGTGGAAATCCGGGCCCAGAGCGCTGTGCTCAAGACGCTGCGCGACTGCACGCATCCCAAGCAGGCGGCCTGGGGCGTCACCGCACGCAACCGCGAACAGAACTTCGCCATGAACCTGCTGCTCGATCCCGAGATCGACTTCGTCACGCTGACCGGCACCGCCGGCACCGGCAAGACGCTGCTGGCGTTGGCCTGCGGCCTGACGCAGGTGCTGGACGAGCGCCGTTACACCGAGATCATCATGACCCGGGCCACCGTCAGCGTGGGCGAGGACATCGGTTTTCTGCCCGGCACCGAAGAGGAAAAAATGGGCCCGTGGATGGGCGCATTGGACGACAACCTCGAGTTCCTGACCAAGGGCGGCGACAACACCGGCGCTGGCGAGTGGGGCCGCGCCGCCACCCAGGAACTGGTGCGCAGCCGCATCAAGATCAAGAGCATGAACTTCATGCGCGGCCGTACTTTCCTGAACAAGTACGTCATCATTGATGAAGCCCAGAACCTCACACCCAAGCAGATGAAAACCCTGATCACCCGTGCCGGCCCCGGCACCAAGATTATCTGCATGGGCAACCTTGGGCAGATCGACACCCCCTACCTGACCGAAGGTTCGTCCGGCCTGACCTCCGTGGTCGACCGGTTCAAGGGGTGGCCGCACGCCGGCCACATCATGCTGGCGCGCGGCGAACGCTCGCGCCTGGCGGACTTTGCCAGCGAAGTGCTCTAGAAGTATTTGCAACACGGCCCTGGCAGCGCGGAGCCCCGGCACAGCCGGGGTTTTTCATGCCGGTTTGGCAGCGTGTCTGCGGCGCATCCTGCTATCCTTGCCGCCATGGATATTGCCCACCCCGATCAGATCTGCCTTGTCACCGATTTTCCCGATGCGGACGGAAAGCAGCAACGCCTGCATTTCCGCGCACCGGCCGAATGTGTATTGGCCTGGCGCGCCTCAGACGTGCTGCCGGCACTGCGGCGTATCGACGAGGCCAGCCGGTGGGGTGTGTGGGCTGTGGGCTATCTGGCGTACGAAGCTGCAGCCGGCCTGGACGCCAAATTGGCACAATCGATGCACATCCTGCCCGATACGGTGCACGCACGGCCCTTGCTCGCCTTCGGCCTGTTTGACGGCCCTTGCATGCTGCCCGCTGCAGATGGCAGTTTGCCAGCGCCCTCCGCGCACACGCCGGCGCCCGAGTGGACCCTGAGCGAAAACGCCGACACCTACACGCGCCAGGTGGAACACATCCGGCAGGACATTGCCGCTGGCGAGGTGTACCAGGTCAACTACACCCTGCGTGCACACAGCCGGGAAGACGGTGCGCTGTCGCTCTGGCACTACTACGAAGCGCTGCGCCAGCGGCAACAGGCTGATTATTGCGCCTGGCTGGATTGGGGCGACTGGCAGGTGCTGTCATTGTCGCCGGAACTGTTTTTCGACTGGCATCGCCCCACCGGCCGGATTGTCACCCGGCCCATGAAGGGCACGGCGCCACGCGGCAACACACCAGAACAGGATAGTGCCGCCGCGCAGGCACTGCAGGCCAGCTCCAAGGAGCGTGCCGAGAACGTGATGATCGTGGACCTGTTGCGTAATGACCTGGGCCGCATCGCCGAAACCGGTAGCGTGCGGGTACCAGCGCTGTTCGCCACCGAGCCCTACCCGACGCTGTGGCAGATGACCAGCACGGTACAGGCCCGGCTGCCCCACGAGACTGATCTGGCCACGGTTCTGCAGGCGCTGTTCCCCTGCGGCTCGATCACCGGCGCGCCCAAACGCAAGTCGATGGAAAAAATTACCGCGCTCGAATCCGGACCACGCGATGTGTACTGCGGTGCACTCGGCATCGTCAGCCCGGACCGGGCAGTATTCAACGTCGCCATCCGCACCGTGGCGGCCTGGCCGCAACAGCCGCTGGAGGCAGGTTTCGGCAGCGGTATCACCTGGTCATCGCAGGCCCAGGCCGAATATGCCGAGTGCGCGCTCAAAAGCCAATTCCTGCGCACGCCACCCTTGCCCGCGCCGGACTGGTCGCTGCTGGAAACCCTGCTGCTGTCGGAGGGCCGCTACGCGCTGCTGCCGCTGCACCTGCAACGCCTGGAGGCTTCGGCACAAGCCTGGAATTTTCGCCCTATGCCGCCGACCCGCAACCGGCGCGCATTGCAGGATTATGCGGCCACCCATGCACAAGGCTGCTGGCGTGTGCGCCTACTGCTTGCAGCGGATGGCGCGCTGTCCGTGCAAGGCACGGCGCTGCCGCAAACCCCATCCGCGCAGTGGATGGAAGACCCTGATATTGGATGGATCCCCAGCGAATGGATGCATGTTCCCGATCAGGATTCATCCCTTCTGAAACAAGATGTTTACATCGAAATTTCGCCCAATCCTGCTACTGAACTGCCCTGGCTGCAGCACAAGACCAGCCAGCGCCACTACTACGATCAGGTGCTGGCGCAACACCCGCAGGCCTGGGACGTTCTGCTGCACAACGCACAGGGTCATGCCACGGAATGCACACGTGGCAACATCGTGCTGCAATCGGGTGGGCAATGGCTGACGCCGCCATTGTCTGACGGCCTGCTGGCAGGCACTTTGCGCACAGCGTTGCTGCAGCGCGGCCTGGTACAGGAAGCATCGTTACCACTCGATCGCCTGCTGCAGCCTCAATCCGGCGACCGCCTGTGGTTCATCAACAGCGTACGCGGCTGGGTGCCGCTATGGATCGCCGGCTTTTGAACGCAACGAAAACCTGAAGCTGGCAACCTTTCGGCCGCTGCATCAACTGGTCGCGAGTCCCTTGGACTCGCCCTGGGCACCAGCTATCGTTGCCTCCGCGGGGGGCGCGCCGACCTCCCACTCCGCCCAGTCGTCGCCAAATAGCTCACTGGGGTGGGGGCTGCGTACCGAGCCGTTGCCACATTTCATCTCATCCGCCGGGCAATAACGATCACAACCCCAGCAGATGCGCTCCGGGTGGGCGGGATGGATCGGGAAAATTTTGGCCATAATTGTTATAGTGCGCCCGACCCCCCAATGGCTTCCTTGACCACAATCAATATTCATCAGGCATGCTGGCCAGGCTCTCGAACTTGGTCAGCGGCTTGATGAAGGCCAGCTTGACGGTGCCGGTCGGGCCGTTACGCTGCTTGCCGATGATGATTTCGGCCACGCCAGGTTCGCGGCTTTCCTTGTTGTAATAGTCGTCCCGGTAGATGAACATGATAATGTCCGCGTCCTGCTCGATGGCGCCGGATTCGCGCAAATCGCTCATCATCGGACGCTTGTCGGTGCGCTGCTCCACGCTGCGGTTCAGCTGCGAAAGCGCGATCACCGGACACTGCAGCTCCTTGGCCAGCATCTTCAGGCCGCGCGAGATTTCACTCAGTTCGGTCGCACGGTTTTCACTGCTGGCGCCGCCGCTGCCGCTCATCAGTTGCAGGTAGTCCACCACGATCAGGCCCAGCTTGCCGCACTGGCGTGCCAGACGGCGCGCGTTGGCGCGCAGCTCGCTGGTGGTCAGGCCGGGCGTTTCATCGATGTGCAAGGACACTGTGCGCAGTTTCTCGATCGCCTCGGTCAACCGCGGCCATTCCTCGTCGCTGAGCTTGCCGGTGCGCAAACGGCCCTGGTCGATCCGGCCGATGGAGCCGACAATACGCACCGCCAATTGCGCCGCCCCCATTTCCATGGAAAACACAGCCACCGGCAGTCCCTCGGTCATGGCGACATGCTCGGCGATGTTGATGGCAAACGCCGTCTTGCCCATGGAAGGCCGCGCTGCCAGGATCACCAGGTCACCCGCCTGCAGACCGCTGGTCATGCGGTCCAGGTCATAGAAACCGGTGGGTACGCCGGTGATGTCGTTCGGGTTCTGCGACATCTCCTCTACACGGTCCAGCAGGTCCACCACCAGCGACTCCATCGCCTGGAAGCCCTCCTTCATGCGCGAGCCTTCTTCGCCGATCTTGAAGATTTTCTGCTCGGCCTCGTCCAGGATTTTTTCCACCGGCACGCCCTGCGGATTGAACGCCTTGGTGGCGATTTCGTCGCTGGCGCTGACCAGCTTGCGCAGGATGGAACGCTCACGCACGATTTCGGCGTAACGGCGGATATTGCTCGCGCTGGGCACATACTGAGCCAGCGCGTTCAGGTACACCAGGCCGCCGACGTCATCGGCTCTGCCAAGGCTTTGCAGCGCCTCCAGTACCGTGATCACGTCCGCGGGCCGGGAGCCGTTGATCAGCTTGCCGATGGCCACGAACACCAGCTGGTGCTCGTGGCGGTAAAAATCACCTGCCACCAGGAGGTCGGCCACGCGGTCCCAGGCGTTGTTGTCCAGCAGCAAGCCGCCCAGCACGCTGGACTCGGCCTCGATGGAATTGGGCGGAACACGCAAGCTCTGCAACTGCAGGTCTGCACCGCTGCGATAGTCAAAAGGGGGTTGGTATACGGCTTCGATGTTGTCCACTGCCTGCATTGTCTGAATCTGTTCGAGGCATGATGGTAGTGGATTGGAGCGGAAAGTTTGTGTACAAGTGTGTGGACAAGTTGTGCACACAGCGTGGACAAATCCGGATGGAGCCATGCTCCCTCCCCCGTACGGCCTGCAATTTATCCACAATTGCATGGATTGGCAATCATGCCAATAATGCACCGCCGGCTCCAAACTCCCCGGATGCCAGCTCGGCAGCCCCTGTGTCGGCCGGCAGCCATGCCCTTCTGTACCCAGCTGCTCGTTGAATACCCCCGCAGGGTGGTCCGATTGACGCATCCAGGCATTCCCGGCCCCTTTGATTTGACGCAAGATTCGGCCGCCGCTGTCCATGTCACTGGTGCCAGTATTCACTTTCCCGCATGCTATCGTTAAAATCACTGACTATTCGTCATATTCAACCGTTTCAGCAAAGAGAAGTCACCATGACCCACGTCGTCACCGAAGCCTGTATCCGTTGCAAATACACCGACTGTGTCGATGTGTGTCCCGTCGATTGCTTCCGCGAAGGCCCCAACTTCCTGACCATCGACCCCGACGAGTGCATCGACTGCGCCGTGTGCATCCCCGAGTGCCCGGTTGGCGCCATCTACGCCGAGGAAGATGTGCCGGCCAACGAGCAGCACATGATCAAGCTCAACGCCGAACTGGCTCGCCTGCCCAACTGGAAGAGCATCACCAAGCGCAAGGACGCCCTGCCCGACGCTGAGGAGTGGAAGGACAAGACCGGCAAGCTCAGCGAACTGCAGCGTTGATGACCGTGTCTGCGGCCATCCGGAATCCCGCCCAGCTCATCGAAACCGACGCCGTCATCATCGGCGCCGGACCGGTGGGCCTGTTTCAGGTGTTCGAGCTCGGCCTGCTCGAAGTCAAGGCGCACATCATTGACGCGCTGCCTTATCCGGGTGGTCAGCCTGTCGAACTGTATCCCGATAAGCCTATTTACGACATTCCTGCCGTGCCCGTATGCACCGGCAAGGAACTTGCCGATGCCTTGCTCAAGCAGATCCAGCCCTTTGGCGCCACATTTCACCTGGGCCAGGAAGTGAGCGAAGTGGAGCGCCAGCAGGATGGTCGCTTCTACGTGCGCACCAGCAAGGACACCGAGTTTTTCACGCGCACCATTTTCATCGCCGCTGGCGTGGGCGCTTTCCAGCCACGTACCCTCAAGGTCGACGGTCTGGACAAGTTCCAGGGCAGCCAATTGTTCTACCGTGTCAAGAATCCGGATGCCTTTGCGGGCAAGCATCTGGTCATCGTGGGCGGCGGCGACTCTGCGCTCGACTGGACGCTCAACTTTGTGCAGGATGGCCCGCACAAGGCTGCCAGCGTGATTCTGGTGCACCGCCGCGACGGCTTCCGTGCGGCGCCAGCCAGCGTACAGCGCATGAAGGAACTGTGCGAGCAACTCGAGATGCAGTTTCTGGTCGGTCAGGTCACTGCTTTTGAAGAGCGCGATGGACGCCTCACCAGCGTCAAGGTCACCGGTGCCGATGGCGTGACGCGCAGCGTACCGCTGGACATGCTGCTGGTGTTCTTCGGCCTGTCCCCAAAGCTGGGCCCGATTGCCAACTGGGGCCTGGAGATCGAGCGCAAGCAGCTGGTGGTCGACACCGAAAAATTCTCCACCAGCGTGCCCGGCATTTTTGCCGTGGGCGACATCAACACCTATCCCGGCAAGAAGAAGCTGATTCTTTCCGGCTTCCATGAGTGCGCGCTCGCAGCCTTTGGTGCCATGGATTACATTTTTTCCGAGAAAAAGGTGTTCCTGCAATACACCACCACCAGCCCCAAGCTGCACAAGGTGCTGGGTGTGGAATCGCCCAATTTCGACTGATTACAAGCGGTCGAGCCGCATCACGCGCGGTGCGAAACCATGGTTGAGGGGGCCATTGCCCACCTGTCCGGTTTGCACCGTTGCGCCAGCTTCCAGCGCCTTGCGCACAAATACCCGCGCCATGCGCACGGCATCTTCCAGTTCTTCACCCAGTGCCAGGCAGGCAGCAATAGCCGAAGAGAGCGTGCAGCCGGTACCGTGCGTGTTACGTGTATCGATGCGCGTGTCTGCCATCAGGTGCTCGGTGCCATCTTCCAGCCGCAGCACATCGACCACTTGATCGCCTGCCAGATGCCCGCCCTTGACCAGCACGGCACGCGCGCCGATGGCCTGCAGATCACGTGCGGCCTGCTGCATGTCCGACACCGAGGCGATGGTGCGATCCAGCAACAGGCTGGCCTCGTCCAGATTGGGGGTGATCACGGTGGCCAGCGGGAACAGGCGTTGCACCAGTACGGCGCGAGCCGACTCTTCCATCAAGACCGAGCCGCTGGTGGCCACCATCACGGGATCCAGCACAACCTGGTCAAACCCATGCCGCTGCAAGGCCAGTGCCACGGTTTCTGCCACTGCCGGCGCATGCAGCATGCCGATCTTAACCGCATCCACCCCGATATCCCCAGCAACGGCATCGATCTGGGCCGCGATGACCTTGGTCGGAATGCCGTGAATGGCCGTGACTCCCTGGGTATTCTGCGCGGTGATGGCGGTAATGGCCGTCATGCCGTAGACGCCCAGGGCCGCACAGGTTTTCAGGTCAGCCTGGATACCGGCCCCTCCTCCACTGTCGGAGCCGGCAATGCTGAGGACACGAAAATAACGAAAATCGAAACTGGGCATGGTGATTCAGTTCTGGAGCTTGCCGATAAATACTGGTTGTTCGTTGACGGAATAGCTAGCCTGGCCTTGGTGCTCCCACCACTCCGATGCATTCGCCGCGTAACGTGCACCGGACGCCGAGATGGCGCGCTGCAACACCTTGGTGGTCCCGTTCTGGAAAGTGAGCGTGACAGTGTCATCGCGGCGATAGTCGGCGCGGATGGACTGTCCGGAGTCGGACACAAACACCCCGGAACCGGTGATCGCCGCAAGCGACCTGGACGGGCCCACCGCAGAACAGGCGGTCACCCCCAGCACAACGGACAGAGTGGCGAAGGCGCTCTTCATAAAGGACATGTTTGGGTGCACACCAGAAGCCACACGACAACACGGGCGCAAACATTATCGATGGGCCATATTACGCGAAGCCGCGCCCAATTAATCGGCGCGGCATGGTTATGCAAATCAGTATAACTTCCCCCCGCTTCAGCAAGCGCTCGCAGTACCCCGGTCGAGGCCTGGATCAACAGGCGGGATCTTTCCGTGCAAACGGAGCAACGGCCGTAAAAAAACGGACTGCACAGCGTGCAGTCCGTTTTTTTGGCTCCTCAACCTGGGCTCGAACCAGGGACCTACGGATTAACAGTCCGGCGCTCTACCAACTGAGCTATTGAGGAA
>CAYPRU010000017.1:0-53733 GCA_964413485.1 uncultured Allobrachymonas sp.
CCGAGGCCTTCCGTGACGAAGGCAAGGACGTGCTGTTCTTCGTGGACAACATCTATCGCTACACCCTGGCCGGTACCGAAGTGTCCGCGCTGCTGGGCCGTATGCCTTCCGCAGTGGGCTACCAGCCGACGCTGGCCGAGGAAATGGGCCGTCTGCAAGAGCGTATTACCTCCACCAAGGTCGGCTCGATCACTTCGATTCAGGCCGTGTACGTGCCTGCCGACGACTTGACCGACCCTTCGCCTGCTACGACGTTTGCCCACCTGGACTCCACTGTGGTGTTGTCGCGTGACATCGCTGCACTGGGTATCTATCCCGCCGTGGACCCGCTTGACTCCACCAGCCGCCAGCTGGACCCCCAGGTGGTCGGTGAAGAGCACTACCAAGTGGCGCGTCAGGTGCAAGGCACGCTGCAGCGCTACAAGGAACTGCGCGACATCATCGCGATTTTGGGCATGGATGAACTGGCGCCGGAAGACAAGCAGATTGTTGCGCGTGCGCGCAAGATCCAGCGTTTCCTGTCGCAGCCGTTCCACGTGGCAGAAGTGTTTACCGGTTCTCCGGGCAAGTACGTGCCGCTGGCCGAAACCATCCGCGGTTTCAAGATGATCGTGAACGGCGAGTGTGACCACCTGCCGGAACAGGCTTTCTACATGGTGGGTACCATCGACGAAGCCTTCGAAAAAGCCAAGAAGCTGGGCTGATAGGAGTACGGCATGGCCAACACCCTGCAAGTCAATGTGGTGAGCGCGGAGGAGTCCATCTTCTCCGGGCGCGCCAAATTCGTGGCACTGCCGGGTGAAAGCGGTGAGCTGGGTGTATTGCCCGGCCATACGCCGCTGATCACCCGTATCAAACCCGGCTCGGTGCGCATCGAGACTGAAAGCGGCGAAGAACTGTTTGTCTTCGTGGCTGGCGGTATTCTCGAAGTGCAACCGAACGTGGTGACGGTACTGTCCGATACGGCCATTCGTGGCTCGGATCTGGACGAAAGCAAGGCGAAGGAGGCCCAGCGCGCAGCCGAAGAGGCTTTGCGCAATGCCAAGACGGAGTTCGACGTTGCCATGGCGCAATCCGAACTGGCCGTGATGGCGGCACAGCTTGCTGCGCTGCGCAAGTATCGCCAGAAGCACTGATCGTTCGAGCAGCGTTCAGTGCAAAAAAACAACCCGCAGATGCGTGAGCACTGCGGGTTTTTTCTTGGGTCGAAAGTGGCGGAAAATGCATTTCGGGCGCCCATGGCGCAGCAGTGCGGTCGTCCGTGTCTCGCTCAGCTTTGAACTGCCGCAGTCAAGGACTTTGGTGGCTCGGTGCAGCTGGGGAAGTCACCGAGGGCTGCTGGCGCTCAAAATCGATGGTCTTAAACAGCAGACCAGGGAGGTGGGCGGCATCCTGCTGTGCTGTGAGAGGTTGGCACTCATCAACCAAGCAGAACCGGGCTGTCCGGCAGCTCATTCAGCCGAGGCTGGGCGGGATTGGGCGGAAAGTGGGTGGATAACAGCTCTGTGAGCTCGGCGAGGGCAACAGCAAGGGCCTGCTCCAGCTGGGCGTCGCGCAGATGCGGCACCATGCGGCGGGTGATGGCTGCCCATGCTTCCTGGGGCACATGCCGATTGAAACCTCGGTCAGCAACGATCTCTATGGCGTGCTGCTGCATCAACACGTACAGCAATATGCCGTTGTTGTGTTCGGTGTCCCAGACATGCAGTTCACTGAACAGGGTCAGTGCGCGTTCGCGCGCAGTATAGCCGGCCTGTACGTAGGCGCGCGGCATGGCATATTCGAGACAGATGCGGATTTCGCCGCTGTGTCGGCGTTCGCTGGCTGCCACTTGCGCGGTGAGACGCGCCACCGCATCTTGCGGCAGCAGTGCCTCCAGCTGCTGCAATTCTTTCGCCTGGCTGCCTAACGCAGGGTTGCGAAACAGATCCTTCCAGCCCATGCTACCAGCCTCCCGAGGCGCCGCCGCCGCCAAAACTGCCTCCTCCGCCGGAACCGAATCCGCCACCGCCGAACCCACCCCCACGGCCCCAGCCGGAGTGGGAACCGGGCAGGATGATCGGGCCACCGTGGCGGCTTCCGCCTCCGGGAGGTGGCATCATGCCTCCACCCCCACCCCCACCCCCACCCCCACCCCCACCGCTCATGCCACCGAGCAATCCCACCAGCAGTCCGACCAACGCCGCCAAACCGGCCGCCAACAAGACGCCGGTCAGCAGAAACATCAGCCCACCCGCTGCAGCCCCTGTGGCCAGCGCTCCCAGAGGACGCCCCAGCAGCGCCCGCAGCACGCTGCTGCCGATGAGCGAGCCCATGACCACCAGCACGCCGGCTGTTACCCAATCCACCTGACCGGCAGCGGCGGCTTGTGGGCGCTCCGAGCCCGGCAGCGGCAGCGCTTCGCCATCGATGCGCGCGCTGATGTGGTCAATGGCTGTCAAAATGCCGGCGGCATAGTGGCCGTTGCGGAACTGCGGCGCCATGATCTGGTCGATGATGGCTGCTGCTGCGATATCCGGTACCGCACCCTCGAGGGCGCGCGAGACTTCCAGGCGCATGCGCCGGTCATCCTTGGCAATGACCAGCAACAGGCCATCTCCGACCGTGCGGCGCCCGATTTTCCAGGTGCTGGCCACACGGTAGGCATAGGCCGAAATGTCTTCCGGCTGGGTGGTGGGCACCATCAGCACCACGATCTGGCTGCCCTGCTTTTTTTCGTAGGCCTCGAGCTTGCCGCTGATGGCAGCAAGCTCTTCCGTCGACAAGGTGCTGGTCTGGTCGATCACCCTGGCGCTAAGCGCCGGAACCGGCTGCAATGACTGGGCCCAGCCGAGTGCCAGCCAGAGCGCGAGCATGGCCGCCAGCAGCCATCGCGTGGCGCGGCGGACGCCTGCCCCGTGCAGAGAGATGGCCAAGGTGTGTATGTGCTGCAATCAGCGCGCCTTCTTCTCGGTGCCGAAATCCACCTTGGGCGGGGCGGAGACGGCCGCTTCATTTTCGACGGTGAAATTGGCCTTGGGCTTGTAGCCGAAAACCATCGCCGTCAGGTTGGTAGGAAACTGGCGTGCCAGGATGTTGTATTCCTGGACCGCCTTGATATAGCCATTGCGCGCGACCGTGATGCGGTTTTCGGTGCCCTCCAGGGTGACCCGCAGGTCGCGGAAGGCCTGGTTGGCCTGGAGCTGCGGATATTGCTCTGACACCACCATCAGGCGTGACAGTGCGCCGGACAGTTCGCCCTGGACCTGCTGGAACTTGCGGAACGCCACCGGGTCGTTGACCAGCTCGGGTGTGGCCTGGATCGAGGTGGCCTTGGCACGTGCTTCGATCACCTGGGTGAGGGTGTCCTGCTCGAAGTTGGCCTGGCCCTTGACGGTGGCAACGATATTGGGTACCAGATCGGCGCGGCGCTGGTACTGGTTAAGGACTTCGCTCCAGGCCGATTTGGTCTGCTCATCCAGCGACTGAAAGCGGTTGTAGCCACAGCCGCTCAGGCTGAACAACCCGAGGAGTGAAATCAGGACCAGGAACCAGCGTTTCATGCATTTCTCCGAACAGCGAATGGGATTCGGCAAGCATAGCCGAAATTCAGTGGTTGCCAGTGTAGGAGTAGATGCTGTCATAGGACGTAAGCATGCACACATTCACAGTTCAAGGCTACGTTATGCTTGCAATATGGTCACGACATGGTCCCGCGTTGGTTGCCAGCGTGTACGGCAGAATGCATGCCATGATCCGGATGTGCCGGTGCATGGATGGCCGGTCATGCGGGAGGCGTCAGCAGCCATAGGACATGGACACCCTGCCAAAGGGGCAATGAGGCTCGCGCCAGCGGCGATGGGTGCAGCAACAAGAAAAGGAGCAGCAGGATGGACGATCTGGTGAAGCAGGCCATGGCCAAGTGGCCCAATGTGCCGGACTGTTATGGCTGGCTGGCATTGGGCAGCCGTGGCGATTGGTACATGCGGGATGACCGCGCGCAGGCGGCTGGACCATTTGCCGGAGAGGGCAGCAATGCTGCCAGCCGGGGGGCGGCATTGCGGCATGCCGCGCTGATCGATTTCATCGGGCGCAATTATGCGGTGGATGAAGCCGGGCGCTGGTTTTTCCAGAATGGGCCGCAACGGGTGTTTGTCGAACTGGATGCCGCACCCTGGGTCTTGCGGGTGCAGCGCATGGACCGCGAATTTGTTGTCCGCACGCATACTGGCGAGGGCGTGGAGGCCGAGCGGGCACTGTGCGACGAAAGCGGCAAGGTGTATTTGCTGACCAGCCGTGGGCTGGGCCTGGTGCACACGCTGGATACGCTGGACATGGCAGATGCAATCGAGCGCATGGTGTGGCCGCTGGAGCAGGTGCAGGCGTACGAACTGCCCCTGCGCTACGGCTTTGTGTGCAGTCCGCAGCAGCGCGGGCAGGCCCTCTGAGATACCTGGTACGCTGCCTGGCAGCTGCCGGAAACAACAAAGCCGCTCCTGGGAGCGGCTTTGTCTTGTGCAGGCAATGTTTTACTTGGCCTTGGCAACCATGTAACGCACGGCGGCCTTGACTTCGTCGTCGGAAGCAGCAGATGCGCCTTTGGGCGGCATCACGCCCTTGGCACCGGAGAAGCCCTCGATGGCGTGCTTGAACAGCAGGGCTTCGCCCTGGGCGATACGCGGGCCCCAGTCGGCCTTGTCACCCAGCTTTGGGGCGCCGGCCACGCCGGCAGCATGGCACGCCTGGCAGGTGCTGTTGAACAGCTTTTCGCCGGCAGCATTGTCGGCCACGGCGGTGGCAGCAGGAGCGGCTGCGGCAGCGGGAGCAGCGCCAGAGGCGGGAGCCGCAGCGGAGGCCGGAGCAGACGCAGCACCGGCTGCCGGGGCGCTGGCAGCGCCGCCAGCGGCTGCAGCAGCGGGCTCAGGCAGCTTGCCGCCGCTGTTGTTGGCCATGTAGACTACAGCGCGCTTGATTTCGTCGTCCGTCATGGTGGAGCCACCGCGCGGAGGCATGGTGCCCGCAGCGCCGGTAAAACCTTCGAGGGCATGCTTGAACAGCATGTCGGCGCCCTGGGCGATACGCGGAGCCCAGGCACCGGCATCGCCAAACTTGGGTGCGCCGGCTACGCCAGCACCGTGGCAGGAAACGCAGATGGACTTGTAGGCTTCTTCACCGGTCTTGGGGGCGCCGCCGGTGGCCGGGGCGATGGTCAGTTCGACGGTACCGACTTTCTGGATGCGCTTGGCGGCAGCCATTTGCGCGGCAGGATTGCGTGAATCGAAAGAAGGGGTGGCGTAGGTGGTGAAATACACCGCAATGGCCAGCAGTACCAGCAGGGCGCCGAACGTCAGTGCGGCAACGAGGGCCAGCTGGCGGTTCTTGGTCGCCTCGGAAACATCATAGGAATCAAGAGCGTTCTGGCTCATAACGGTCCTCAGGGGGCTATGTGGAAAGTGGAAACCAATCGTGACAGGCAATTATAGTCATCGTCATGTTGAAAAACACCTACAATTGCGGGTTGCTGCTGCAGTATGGTAAAGATGCAGCAGATTGCCATCATCCGGCGTGCGGCTGTAGCTCAGTGGATAGAGTATTGGCCTCCGAAGCCAAGGGTCGTGGGTTCGATCCCCGCCAGCCGCGCCATTCTTCACACGGTTTTAGCCAGTAAAACCTTTGCAAAACGCCAACTGACCGGGTTGGCATTTTTGTTTTTGGCCCTCTACTGGCCGTCAGTGGGCCGGGCTTGAGGATGGTGGGCGAGCCAGGAGTTGCGCCCTTGCATGGGCGAGTTACGGCATCTGGAGGCTGATCCGCGTCACGCGCAATCTGCCGCCGGAATGGCCACTGCGATCACTACCGGTTTTTTAAGCGGGCAGCGGCTCCCATGACCGTTCAACCCCAGAGACCGGGTGCTGACGCTGTCGCCGCCCGGCACGGATCCGGGCGGTTAATGACGGCCTTTTCATCCACGGAGCTCAACACTGCAAGCGGAATCTCCGACTGCACGCGCGGATGTTTCTGCCTGCACAATGGGCCAGGTCGTCGACCTGGCCTATATGACGTCCAGGGACTTCATCTTGTCTAGGTCAGGCCTTGAGGGCTGGCATCAATCCGGTGACAAGCCGTTTTCCAAAGTCGTCGTCCATGGGGGAGCCACTGAGGAACAAACGGTAGTAGATGGGACCTAGCAAGAGGTCGGTAACCATTTCCGGATCCAGGTCCGCTCGAAGTTCTCCTCTGGCGATACCTCGCTCTACCAGGACACGGACGTCCGCTACCCGTTGGCTCACCACCCGTTCCCGGTAGACATGAGCGAGCTCGGGATCTGCGGCAATCTCTGACACAAGACCCTTCATGATTCGGCCCAGCACGGTGGTAGCCATGAGCGTGACGGTCTTGTTGACCAGCGCTATCAACTCCGTGGCTGTGTCCTCGACATAGGGTTGAGTGCTCACGTCGCCAACCATGTCAATCAGGACCGCCAGAGCGAGATCCGTCTTCGAACGGTAGCGGCGATAGATCGTGGTCTTGGCCACCCCGGCTCTCGCCGCGACTCCCTCGACGGTCAGGCTGCCAAATCCTTTCTCTCCAAGCAATTCCCGGGTTGCGTCCAGCACCACCCGCTCGCTGCGGGAACGTCGCAGTGCATGCCCGGATGCTGTGCTGACAGCGCCGTCAGCCCCTGGTCTTGATATGGTCATTCGATCAAATCCCTTCCATCACCTGAAAAGCATCGCTATCATTCGATACGCAACGTATCGTTTTGTTTTTTTAGAACTCAACTTTACCCTTCTTCCATCCACATGAGGATTTTCCCAATGACTACTGAACGTTACCAGAACGGACTCGACCGCATGATGGAGCTCGTCACCGGCAGCCCATCCAACACCTACGACCACGTCAAGCTCGTTGAGTCCTACAAAGATCTGGATCCCAATTTATCCGACTACATCGTCTCCTTTGCCTTTGGCGATATTTACTCTCGCAGCAGCCTGACCCAGCAGGAGCAGACGATGGTGACAATCTCCATGCTGGCGGCCCTGGGCACAGAACAGCAGTTGAAGCTGCACATCAACGTAGGCTTCAATGTGGGCCTGACCAAGGAAAAAATTGTCGGAACCCTGATCCAGGGCATCCCCTACATCGGGTTTCCACGGGTGCTCAACGCGTTGAGTCTACTCAAGCAGGTGGTGGCGGAGCGCGATCTTGCCACGGAGTCCGCCGCGGGCTGAGATTGGCAAGGAAATCCATTTCCCCGGCGTGGAGCAACTTCTACGCACCCCACACAACCGGCCTCGTCATTCTCATGGGTTGCATCGGCATGGCCTGGCTGAAATGAATTGTGAGCCGCACACTAACACGGCATCAGGTGCTCTCGCAAACAGCCGAGCACCCGGCCTCACCACGAAAGGAACACATCATGAGTAAAAAGATCGGTTTCGTAGGACTCGGTACCATGGGACTCCCCATGGCAGTCAACCTGAACAAGGCTGGCTTCGAGGTCATCGGCTATGACGCCTTCGCGGGAAGCCGCGAGAGGGCAAGGGCTGCAGGTATCACGGTCGCGCAAACCCTGCAGGAAGTGGCCGAGCAGGCTGACGATGCGGTGGTATCGATGGTGCGCGACTATGCCCAGAACGTCGAGATCATCCTGGGGGACGGCGGGCTTTTGTCCGCCAATCGCCAGGGCCTGACCATCATCGTCATGAGCACGCTTGATCCTGACTCGATGAACGAGCTCGGTCAGCGGGTGGAGGCGGCCGCCGACGTCAAGCTGATCGCTGCCGCCGTCAGCGGTGGCGCCACAGGAGCGCAGGCTGGTACGCTGTCCATCATGGCCTCGGGCCACAAGGATTGCGTGGAGGCAGCCCGCCCGTACTTCGATGCCGTCGGTTCGAACACCTTTTACTATGGCGCCGAGCCGGGCAACAGCCAATCTGCCAAGCTGGTCAACAACCTCGTGCTGGGCATCATCATGAACGGCGTCGCCGAGGGCTTGAAGTTTGGTGCGCACTACAATCTTCCTCAGGACGAGCTGCTCAACCTGTTCAAGGTCAGCACGGGTGACAGCTGGGTCGCCCGAAACTGGGATTCCGTCTCGCAGTGGACCGCGGATACCGCGCTGGCGGTACTTCTCAAGGACCTGAAGGCCGCGCACCTCAAGGGTCTGGAGAATGGGATCACAATGCCCTTCAATGCCCTCTCATCGACCATGCTGTTCGACGCCTGGGGCCAGAAGCCGAAAGCCAGGTAAGTCGATCTGAACGCGCACTGCGCACAGCCTTCAAGACCAGGAGATTCCGGTACTTATCGCAGCGCGACGTGGCGAGGCTTTGCACTGTCATGATGCAGACGCCTACGAATCCCCGAGCAGCACAAGCGATCAAATATTGGCAGTCCAGATGGCGTGAAAGCTGTCGGCAGCCCAGCGCAAGCTGATGGTATTTCGTTCGATGATCGCTGCACCTCGAACAGCTGTCACTCAGGCCCATGTCGGTCGCGGTGCCCGATACCTGCTTCGCAGCCGTAAGCGTGAGTATGTTGGGCTGCGGTTAGAGACAGTAATCGCTGCACAGCGGCTAGCCAAGAACATTTCGTTCAGTCTGGAGGGAGATGGCATCGCGCTTTGCCCGCCCTGTGAGTTCCTTCCGGAGTCTGATGAGCCATGATTGACGCTTCATCGGCTCGATCTGATTGGGGCCGCATTCTCAAACGAAAGCCCTTGCTCCGAGCTGCAAACGCTTTCAAGGGATTCTGCAACCGAGAGTTGATGGATTTTCATCGCGCTAACGACAATAGAATGGTCCTACTTTATCAACGCATGGACTTTGCTGCATTCAAATTCGCCGCTGATTCGAGGAGGATCAGCGGCCAAGTGCTGGCGTTCATGCCGATTTTCAGGGGCAAGTCAGTAATCGATCTGCCAGGAATGCCGGTGCGCGGCTACCAACTCAGTTTTGAATGACTGGGCCCAATGGCAATAAAGCCGGCAGCGGCATTGTTGGTCGTGAATCGGGGATCTGTTACAACTCCTCCCGCGTAAATGGAATCCCCTCGTCCTTGTAGATGTCGTAAATCAGATGGAGTAAGGCGCGCAGGTCTGCCGACTGGTCGAGCCGGCGTACGCCCAGCACGATGTTGGAGTAGAGGTTGGACTCGTTCAGGGAGATGTAGCGGATGTCGTTGCGCTGCAGACCGTAGATGCTGCGCGGCACGATGGCGACGCCCTCGCCGGCAGCGACCAGCCCCAGCGCGATCTGCAATTCGCGTACGCCGTACAGATTGCTCGGATTGAGTCCACGGTCCTTGAACGCCGTCAGCACCTGGTCGGCAAAACTGGGGCGCGGCTGGGCCGGAAAGATGATCAGGCGCTCGTGCACGATGTCCTGCAGCCGCACCGGGATGCCGGCCAGCCCGATCGGATGGTTCTGCGGAACGGCCAGCATCAGCACTTCCTTGCGCAGCACGATGCGGCGAATCATCGGGTCGTCCAGCGTGAGGCGGCCGAAGCCCACATCGATGCGCCCCTCCTTGAGGGCCTGGTTCTGTTCGACCGTGGTCATCTCGTGCAGCACGAGTTCGATATGGGGATTGCGCTGCCGATAGCGCCGGATGATGGTCGGCAGCAAGCCATACAGCGTCGTGGCGATGAAGCCCATGGTCAGGGTGCGTTCGAGGTGGCCGACGCGCTGCGTCATGGATTTGACCTCGGCAGCACGTGCCAGCATGTCACGTGCGTGGGCATAGAAAAACTGGCCAGCATCGGTCAGGGACAGCGGACGCGTGCCGCGCTCGAACAGCTGCACGCCCAGGTCTTCCTCCAGCTGCTGGATCTGCCGGCTCAGCGGTGGCTGCGCAATGAAGAGGCGCTCGGCAGCACGGGTGAAGTTGCGCTCTTCGGCCACGGCCACGAAGTAACGCAGTTGGCGCATTTCCATGTCTATACCTTTTAAGTATGGAAATGATACCAATTCAGTGTTGGACGTCAAATTTTCTGGCTTCTACAGTCTGACTTCATCGAAGACCACATAAATCTATACCGGGATCGCATGATTCAGTCGATTGAAACCATTCTGGTGGACGTCCCCACCATCCGGCCGCACAAGCTGTCGGTGGCCACCATGAACACCCAGACGCTGGTGCTGGTGCATATCGTTTGCGCCGACGGCATCGAGGGCTGGGGCGAGGCCACCACCATCGGCGGCCTGAGCTACGGCGACGAGAGCCCCGACAGCATCAAGACCAATATCGACACCCACATGGCGCCGCTGGTGCTGGGCATGGAAGCCAGCCAGGTGGCCAAGGTCATGGCCAAACTGCGCAAGACCGTGCGCGGCAACCGCTTTGCCAAGTGCGCCATCGAAACCGCGTTGCTGGATGCGCAGGGCAAGCGCCTGGGCGTGCCGGTGAGCGACCTGCTGGGTGGCCGCGTGCATGACGCGCTGCCCGTGGCCTGGACGCTGGCCAGCGGCGACACTGCCAAGGACATTGCCGAAGCTGAAACCATGCTGGAGCTGCGCCGCCACAACATCTTCAAGCTGAAGATCGGCTTGCGCGAAGTTGATCAGGACGTGGACCACGTGCTGGCCATCAAGCAGGCGCTAGGCGACAAGGTGAGCGTGCGCGTGGACGTGAACCAGGCCTGGACCGAATTGCAGGCCATGCGCGGCATTGCCCGCCTGCAGGCAGGCGGCATCGACCTGATCGAGCAGCCGGTAGCGGCAACCAACCGTGGCGCCATGCTGCGCCTGGCGCGCCATTTTGATGTGGCCATCATGGCGGACGAGGCACTGAACGGCCCACAGGACGCCCTCGCGATCGGCGTGGCAGCCGGCGCTGACGTGTTTGCCGTCAAGATCAACCAGTCCGGCGGTCTGACCCAGGCATGCCTGGTGGGCAAGCTGGCCGAGCTGACCGGCACCGCGCTGTACGGTGGCACCATGCTGGAAGGCGGCGTGGGCACGGCAGCCACCGCCCAGGTAGTGTCCACCTTCCCGCATCTGGAGTTTGGCACCGAGCTGTTCGGCCCGCTGCTGCTGACCGAGGAAATCCTGCAGCAGCCGCTGGACTACCGCGACTTCATGCTGCACGTGCCCACCGGTCCCGGCATCGGCGTGGACATCGACCGCGACAAGTTGCAGGCCATGCGCCGCAAATAACCCCGTTTCTGATTAGGAGAACCTCATGCTGTTTCATGTACGCATGGACGTCAACCTGCCGGTTGACATGCCCAAGGCCGATGCCGATGCCCTCAAGCTGACCGAGAAGAATCTGTCCCAGGAGCTGCAGCGCAGCGGTAAATGGCGCCATCTGTGGCGCATTGCCGGCCAGTACGCCAACGTCAGCATTTTCGATGTGGACAGCGTGGACGAGCTGCACAACCTGCTCACCAGCCTGCCCCTGTTCCCGTACATGGACATCAGCGTGATGCCGCTGTGTCGCCATCCCTCATCGATCCGCGACGACGACCGCTGATCCCGTTTTTTCTTCGCCCCGTGTCCGCACGGATTGTTTTACAACTATTTTTTTTATAACCCTGGAGACACAACATGAACCATTCCGAAATCGACACTCTCGTCAAGCAATTCATCGTAGACGCCGCTGACCAGCCGGCCAACCCGCGCGTGCAGGCCATCGTCGTGCGCCTGCTGGGTGACCTGTTCAAGGCCATCGAAGACCTGGACCTGAGCCCCAGCGAAGTCTGGTCCGGCATCCAGTACCTGACCGAAGCCGGCCAGCGCTATGAACTGGGTCTGCTGGCAGCCGGCCTGGGCCTGGAGCGTTACCTGGACATCCGTGCCGATGAAGCCGAAGCCCGTGCCGGCATCACTGGCGGCACCCCGCGCACCATCGAAGGCCCGCTGTACGTGGCCGGCGCACCCGAAACCACTGGCTTTGCCCGCCTGGACGACGGCAGCGAAGAAAACAAGCCGGAAGCTACCGTGCTGTTCATGCAGGGTACCGTGTACGGTGACGACGGTGCTCCGATCAAGGGTGCCAAGGTCGAAGTGTGGCATGCCAACCTGCTGGGCAACTATTCTTTCTTCGACAAGTCGCAGTCGCACTTCAACCTGCGTCGCACCATCCTCACCGATGACCAGGGCCGCTACCAGTTCCGCAGCATCGTGCCGGTGGGCTATGCCTGCCCGCCCGAAGGCAGCACCCAGCAACTGCTGGACCTGCTGGGCCGCCATGGCAACCGCCCCGCACACATCCACTTCTTCGTCACCGCTGACGGCCAGCGCAAGCTGACCACGCAGATCAACATCGATGGCGATGAGTACCTGTGGGACGACTTTGCCTTTGCCAGCCGTGAAGGCCTGGTGCCGGCCGTGAAGCAGATCAGCGACGCCGCTGCCATCCAGGAGAAGGGCCTGAACAAGCCGTTCGCCTCGATCGACTTCGACTTCCGTCTGCATGCCGACAACAACGACAAGGCGCCGTCCCCCATTGTGGACCGCCTGCGCGCAGCTGCCTGATCGTCGCACCCTCTTCAGTCGCCTGCCGCGCAGGCAGGTGGCTGGAAACCCAAGGCGGGCCCAAGGCAGTTTCTGGTCCGCAACATAAAAATCATATTTGGAGACACAAGCCATGATCCCGATCCATCCCGAGCAGGCCGTGCGTCCTGTGCCGCGCATCGACGACCTGCTGATTGAAGACGCAGAAAAGGGTGACTACCGCCTGCACCGCAGCGTCTTCACCGACGAAACCCTTTTCGAACTGGAACTCAAGCACATCTTCGAAGGCAACTGGATCTACCTGGCGCACGAAAGCCAGGTTCCGAACGTCAACGATTTCTACACCACCTACATGGGGCGCCAGCCGGTGTTCATCGCGCGCAACCGCCAGGGGGAGCTGAACGCCTTCGTCAACGCCTGCACGCACCGCGGCGCGCAGCTGTGCCGCACCAAGCGTGGCAACAAGGCCACCTACACCTGTCCGTTCCATGGCTGGACCTTCAACAACAGCGGCAAGCTGCTGAAGGTGAAAGATCCCGAAGAAGCCGGCTATCCCGACTGCTTCAACAAGGAAGGCTCGCACGATCTGAAGAAGGTGGCGCGCTTTGAAAACTACCGTGGCTTCCTGTTCGGCAGCCTGAACCCCGACGTGCCGCCGCTGGCCGAATTCCTGGGCGAAGCCGCCAAGATCATCGACATGATCGTGGACCAGTCGCCGGAAGGCCTGGAAGTGCTGCGCGGCGCCTCCAGCTACACCTTCGACGGCAACTGGAAACTGACCGCCGAAAACGGTGCTGACGGCTACCACGTGACCACCGTGCACTGGAACTACGCCGCCACCACCAACCGCCGCAAGGAAGTCAATGCCGGCCCGGATGGCATCAAGGCCATGGATGCTGGCAACTGGGGCAAGCAGGGTGGCGGTTTTTATGCGTTCGACCACGGCCACATGCTGCTGTGGACGCAATGGGCCAACCCGCAGGACCGACCCAACTTCCCACATCGCGCCGAGTACGTGGAGAAGTTCGGGGAGGCCAAGGCCGACTGGATGATCAACAACTCGCGCAACCTGTGCCTGTACCCCAACGTGTATCTGATGGACCAGTTCGGTTCGCAGATCCGCGTGGTGCGCCCGATTGCCGTGAACAAGTCGGAAGTGACCATTTACTGCATCGCACCCAAGGGTGAATCGGCAGAAGCACGTGCCCGCCGCATCCGCCAGTACGAGGATTTCTTCAACGCCAGTGGCATGGCCACGCCGGATGACCTGGAAGAGTTCCGTGCCTGCCAGGAAGGCTACAACGGCATTGCGCTGGAGTGGAACGACCAGAGCCGCGGCTCCAAGCACTGGATCCAGGGCGCCGATGCGCACGCCGACGCGATCGGCCTGAAACCGCTGCTCAGCGGCGTCAAGACCGAGGACGAAGGTCTGTACACCGTGCAGCACCACTACTGGAAAAACGTGATGAAGAAGGTCCTGGGCCAGCAAGAGGAGGCGGTATGAGCGCAGTAATTAAGGAAAACGCCAAGGCCATCGAAGACGCCAAGACTATCGAAGATGTCAAGGCCTTTCTGTACCGCGAGGCACGCCTGCTGGACGACGAACAGTGGGACGAATGGCTGGAATGCTATGCGCCCAGGGTGCAGTTCTGGATGCCGGCCTGGGACGATGACGACAAGCTGGTGACCGATCCGCAGCGCGAAATCTCGCTGATCTATTACCCGAGCCGCCAGGGCCTGGAAGACCGCGTGTTCCGCATCAAGACCGAGCGCTCCAGCGCCACCATGCCAGACACCCGCACCAGCCACAACATTTCCAACGTGGAAATCGTGCGGCAGGACGGCGACGTGGTCACGGTGCGCTTTAACTGGCACACCCTGAGCTTCCGCTACAAGACCACCTACAGCTATTTCGGCATGTCGCGCTACCAGATCGATTTTTCTGGTGTACAGCCGAAGATCCTGGACAAGTACGTCGTGCTCAAGAACGACTACATCGCCCAGGTGATTGACATCTATCACATCTGATGGACGCAAGGGCGGGCGACTCGCCCGCCCTGTGCCGCCACACAGCATGGGCGGCCAGAACAAGACGGATTCCGGAGACAAGCATGACCTACCACATTGCCCTGCAGTTCGAGGACGGGGTGACCCGTTTTATCGGTTGCGAACCCAACGAAAAGGTGGCCGACGCCGCCTATCGCCAGAAGCTCAATATTCCGCTGGACTGCCGTGACGGCGCCTGCGGCACCTGTCGCTGCCATTGCGAATCGGGCAGCTACGACATGCCGGCATCGAGCTATGTGGATGATGCGCTGACTTCAGAAGAAGCCGCCGAAGGCTATGTGCTGAGCTGCCAGATGAAGCCCACTTCCGATTGCGTGATCAAGGTGCCGACCACTTCCGCCGCCTGCAAGATCGGGGTCGACAGCTTCGACGGCGCCGTGGCGGCGGTGGATCGCCTGTCCGACTCGACGTTCGGTCTGTCCATCAAGCTGGACAACGAAGGTGTGCCCGGCTTCCTGGCCGGCCAGTACATGAATGTGCAGATTCCCGGCACCGCATTGACGCGGGCCTATTCGTTCAGCTCGGCGCCTGGCGCCAGCCATGCCGAGTTTGTGATCCGCAACGTGCCCAACGGTCGCATGAGCGCCTGGCTGGGCAACGAGGCGCAGGTGGA
This sequence comes from uncultured Allobrachymonas sp., assembly GCA_964413485.1. Lineage (GTDB taxonomy): Bacteria > Pseudomonadota > Gammaproteobacteria > Burkholderiales > Burkholderiaceae_C > Brachymonas. The sequence goes on from CAYPRU010000017.1 coordinate 15,118, forward strand.
CGCCCGTATCACCATCACCGGGCCGTATGGCAGCTTTTACCTGCGCCCTGTGACGCGTCCGGTAGTGTTCCTGGCTGGCGGTACCGGCCTGGCCCCGTTCCTGTCGATGCTGGACGTGCTGGCGCGCAATGGCAGCCCGCAGCCGGTGCGTCTGGTGCTGGGGGTGACCAACGACGCGGATCTGGTGGGGCTGGACAAGCTGGAGCGCATCAAGGCCGAGCACGACTGGTTCGACTACCGCACCTGCGTGGCCGCACCCGAGAGCGCGCACGAGCGCAAGGGCTACGTGACGCAGCACGTGGATGCCGCCTGGCTCAATGGTGGCGACGTCGATATCTACCTGTGCGGCCCGATGGCCATGGTGGATGCGGTGCGCCACTGGCTGGAGCAGGAAAACATCCAGCCGGCTAGCTTCCATTACGAAAAATTCACTCCCAGCGAGGCCTGAAATGGATACACGTCAACGTTATGCCGGCAAATCCGTGATCGTTACTGGCGCGGCACAGGGCATTGGCCGCGGTGTGGCGCTGCAGCTGGCGCGCGAGGGCGCACAGCTGCTGCTGGCCGACCGTGCGGAGCTGGTACACGAAGTCGCTGAAGAGGCGCGTGCACTGGGCGCCAGCGTGCAGGCGCAGCTGGCCGATCTGGAAACCTTTGCCGGCGCCCAGTCGGTGGCGGCAGCCGCCGTGCATCATGCCGGCCGCATCGATGTGCTGATCAACAATGTGGGGGGCTCGATCTGGTTCAAGCCGTACCAGGAGTTTGCCGAGCACGAGATTGAGGCCGAAGTGCGTCGCTCGCTGTTTCCCACCCTGTGGATGGTGCGTGCTGCGCTGCCGCAAATGATTGCACAGCAGCAGGGCGCGATCGTGAACGTGTCCTCGGTGGCTGCGCGCGGTATTTACCGCATTCCGTATTCCGCCTCCAAGGGCGGCGTTAACGCCCTGACCGCCAGCCTGGCGTTTGAACATGCTCAGGACGGCATCCGCGTCAACGCGGTGGCTACCGGCGGCACCGATGCGCCGCCGCGCAAGGTGCCACGCAACCCCAATCCGCTCAGCGAGCAGGAAAAGGTGTGGATGCAGGGCATCATTGACCAGACTATCAACAGCAGCCTGATGCACCGCTACGGCACCATCGATGAGCAGGTCGCAGCGATCCTGTTCCTGGGCTCGGACGATGCTTCCTACATTACCGGCTCGGTGCTGCCCGTGGCCGGCGGCGACCAGGGCTGAGTCCGCATGTCCGCGCCGCAATCGACCGTGGCATTGCCGGCATCGCAACAGGGGCCACTGTCGGCCATCGTGGCCGGTTTGCTGGCCGTGATGGTGTCGTATGCCGGCCCATTGCTGATCCTGTTCCAGGCCGCCCATGCAGGCCACGTTCCGCAGGAGGTGACCACCTCCTGGGTGTGGGGTATTTCGATGGGGGCCGGCGTGGCGGGCATCCTGCTGAGCTGGTACCTGAAGGTGCCGGTGGTGACCGCCTGGTCGGCGCCCGGCACGGCCTTGCTGATCACGCTGTTTCCGGACATCACGCTGCCAGAAATCGTCTCCAGCTACTTCACGGCGGCGGTCATCGTCCTGATCATCGGCGTGACAGGTGGCTTTGACCGGCTGGTGCGCCTGATTCCCCGTGGCGTGGCGGCCGGCATGATGGCCGGCATCCTGTTCCAGTTCGGACTGAACGTGTTCAAGGCCACGGCCAGCATGCCGGTGATTGCCTTCGGCATGCTGGCGGCCTACCTGCTGGGGCGGCGTCTGCTGCCGCGTTATGCGGTGCTGGTGGTGCTGGCCACCGGCGTGGTGCTGAGCTGGGGCATGGGTGAATTCCGCTTTGGCCACGTCACGCTCGAGATCGCGCGCCCGCATTTCATCATGCCTGAATGGACCTGGCAAAGCACCCTGAGCTTTGCACTGCCGTTGGTGGTGGTGAGCCTGACCGGTCAGTTCCTGCCGGGCATGACGATTCTGCGCGTGTCCGGCTACAAGACGCCAGCACGTCCCATCATTGCCGTCACCGGCCTGGCGTCGTTGCTGGTGGCTGCCGCGGGGGGCATCACCATCGTGCTGGCGGCGATCACGGCAGCACTGTGTACTGGTCCGGATGCGCATGAGGATCCCGGCAAGCGCTACATCGCCGGCATTGCCAACGGTGTGTTCTACCTGGTGGGCGGATTGTTTGCCGGGTCCATCGTGATGCTGTTCGCGGCATTGCCGCCGGCTTTCGTGGCGGCCCTGGCCGGCCTGGCGCTGATCGGCGCGATTGCCAGCAATGTGGTCACGGCCATGGAAGAGGCCGAGCATCGCGAAGCCGCCATGGTGTGCTTCCTGGCCACGGCCTCGGGCATGAGTTTCCTGGGGCTGGGTTCGGCATTCTGGGGTATTGCCATCGGCTCGCTGGCATACGCCGTGCTGCGCCGCCGCCCTGCGGCTCCGCGCACCTGAAGGCCGCCCCTCCACCCCCTTTCTGACAAGGATAAGTAAATGATAGACAAGACTTCCGCGACGATGGCCGAAGCCATCGGCAAGATTCCCGACGGCGCGACCGTGATGATCGGTGGCTTCGGCACCGCCGGCCAGCCCACCGAGCTGATTGATGCACTGATCGCGCATGGTGCCAGCGATCTGACCATCGTGAACAACAACGCCGGCAACGGCGACGTGGGCCTGGCCGCACTGCTCAAGGCGGGCCATGTGCGCAAGATGATTTGCTCGTTCCCGCGCCAATCCGATTCGCATGTGTTTGACGCCCTGTACCGCGCCGGCAAGGTGGAACTGGAACTGGTCCCGCAGGGCAACCTGGCCTGCCGCATCCAGGCGGCCGGTGCCGGTCTGGGCGCAATCTTCACGCCGACCGGCTTTGGCACGCTGCTGGCCGATGGCAAGGAAACGCGCCGCATCGACGGCAAGGACTACGTGCTGGAATACCCGATCAAGGCCGATTTTGCCCTGATCAAGGCGCAGCAGGGCGATCGCTGGGGCAACCTGGTGTACCGCAAGACGGCGCGCAACTTCGGCCCGATCATGGCCATGGCCGCCACCTGCACGATTGCGCAGGTACAGGACATCGTGCCGCTGGGTGCGCTCGATCCCGAGCACATCGTCACCCCCGGCATCTTCGTGCAACACGTGGTCGCAGTCTGAGGAGAACCCCCATGAGTTATGAAAAGCTGACCCGCGACCAGATTGCCGCCCGTGTGGCCCAGGACATTCCCGAGGGATCCTATGTAAACCTGGGCATCGGCCTGCCGACGCGCATTGCCAACTTCCTGGACAAGGACAAGGAAATCTTCCTGCATTCCGAAAACGGTGTGCTGGGCATGGGTCCGGCGCCGGCACCGGAAGACCGTGACTCCGAGCTGATCAACGCCGGCAAGGAATTCATCACGCTGCAGACCGGCGGCAGTTTCTTCCACCACGGCGATTCGTTCGCGATGATGCGCGGCGGCCACATCGACATCTGCGTGTTAGGCGCCTTCCAGGTGGCGGCCAATGGCGACCTGGCCAACTGGCACACCGGCGCGCCGGACGCGATCCCGGCCGTGGGCGGCGCGATGGACCTGGCCGTGGGTGCGCGTCAGGTGTTCGTCACGATGGACCATGTGACCAAGCAGGGTGAGCCCAAGATCGTGGAGCGCTGCACTTATCCGCTCACCGGAAAAAGCTGCGTGAGCCGCATCTACACCGACCTGTGCGTGATCGAAGTCACGCTGCAGGGGCTGGTCGTGAGCGAAATGGTGCCTGGCCTGAGCTTTGACGCGCTGCAGGCCCTGACCGAAGCCCCGTTGACCAACGGCATCGCCGCCTGAATGCAAGGAAGTTACGCATGAATGCCTATATCTGCGACGCCATCCGCACCCCCTTCGGCCGTTACGGCGGCGCTTTGTCCTCGCTGCGCGCCGACGACCTGGCTGCGCTGCCGATCCAGGCGCTGATGCAGCGCCACCCCAATCTGGACTGGAATGCCATCGATGACGTGATCTACGGTTGCGCCAACCAGGCCGGCGAAGACAACCGCAACGTGGCGCGCATGGCCAGCCTGCTGGCGGGCCTGCCGGTGCAGGTGCCCGGCACCACTATCAACCGCCTATGTGGCTCCAGCCTGGATGCTGTGGGCATGGCGGCACGCGCCATCAAGAGCGGCGAATGCGGTCTGATGCTGGCCGGCGGCGTTGAAAGCATGAGCCGCGCGCCCTTCGTGATGGGCAAGGCTGACAGTGCCTTCTCGCGCAGCGCCAAGGTGGAGGACACCACCATCGGCTGGCGCTTCATCAACCCGAAGATGAAGGCGGCCTACGGCGTAGACTCCATGCCCGAAACCGCCGAAAACGTCGCTACCGATTTCAACATCAGCCGCGAGGACCAGGACCAGTTCGCGCTGCGCAGCCAGCAGCGCACCGCGGCCGCGCAAGCTGCCGGTCGCTTTTCCGACGAGCTTGTTGAAGTCAAGGTGTCGCAGCGCAAGGGCGATCCGCTGGTGGTGGCGCAGGACGAGCATCCGCGCGCCAGCACCACCCTCGAGACGCTGGCGAAGCTGAAAGGTGTGGTGCGTCCTGATGGCACCGTGACCGCCGGCAATGCCAGTGGCGTGAACGACGGCGCCTGTGCGCTGCTACTGGCCTCCGAGGAGGCTGCCGCGCGCCACGGCCTGACGCCGCGCGTGCGCATCGTCGGCATGGCCACCGCCGGTGTGCCGCCACGCATCATGGGCTTCGGTCCGGCGCCGGCCGTACGCAAGGTACTGGCGCAGACCGGCCTGCAGCTGGAACAGATGGACGTGATTGAGCTCAATGAGGCTTTTGCTGCGCAGGCGCTGGCCGTGACGCGGGACCTGGGACTGCCGGATGCTGCCGAGCACGTGAATCCGAACGGCGGTGCGATTGCACTGGGCCATCCGCTGGGCGCCTCCGGTGCGCGCCTGGTGACCACCGCCATGTACCAGCTGATCCGTACTGGCGGCCGCTACGCACTGTGCACCATGTGCATCGGCGTGGGCCAGGGCATCGCCTTGATCATCGAACGCGTGTAAGGAGCACACCATGCCCATGGCAAATCTTGGCGAGACCGAACTGTTCTATACCACCGATGGCGATCCGAAGAATCCGGCATTGCTGCTGTCCAACTCGCTGGGCACCGACCACACCATGTGGGATGCTCAGGTGCCGGCGCTGGCACAGCACTTTTTCGTGGTGCGCTACGACACGCGCGGCCATGGCCGCTCCGACGCACCGCCCGGACCGTACCAGCTGGTGCAGCTCGGCAGCGACGTCCTGGAGCTGATGGACAAGCTGGGCCTGGCGCAGGTGGATTTCTGCGGCCTGTCGATGGGCGGCATCGTGGGCCAGTGGCTGGGCGTGTACGCCGGCCAGCGCCTGCGCAAGCTGGTGCTGTGCAACACCGCTCCGAAGATCGGCACTGCCGAGGGCTGGAACACCCGCGCCGCAGCCGTGCGTGTCGACGGCCTGGATGCGCTGGCCGACAGCGCATACGAGCGCTGGTTTACCGGCGACTTCGTGCAGCAGCACCCGCAGCTGGTGCAGTCCATGGCCGAGGTGCTGCGCAAGGGCAGCCCGGAAGGCTACGCCGCGTGCTGCGAGGCGCTGGCTGCTGCGGACCTGCGCCACGACATTGCACGCATCACCAATCCGGTGCTGGTGATTGCCGGCGCCCAGGACCCTGTGACCACCGAGGCCGATGCTCGCGCCATGCAGGCATCCCTGCCCGATGCGTGCGTGGCGGTGCTGCCGGCCTCGCATATTTCCAACGTGGAAGTTCCGCAGCAGTTCACGCAGGTGCTGCTCGACTTTCTGCGGCCGGCTGCCTGAGGCAGCCAATCCCTGATGCATGGCATCCGCCATGTCCTCCCGCGGCGCGGATCGTTGCGGGAGCCTCGCTGTACGGCAATAAACATACCCAAAGGAGACAATGCCATGCGAACCCTTGACCTGCACGCCCTGATCGACCGGGCGAAACTCAACAAATTCCACTGGACCGTACTGATCTGGTGCGCCCTCATCATCATCTTCGATGGCTACGACCTGGCTGTGGCCGGGGCGGCACTGCCGTCCATCATGAAGGAGATGGGTGTTTCGCCCACCAACGCCGGTTTCATGGTCAGCTCGGCGCTGTTCGGCATGATGTTTGGCGCGATATTCCTGGGCACGCTGTCCGACCGCATCGGCCGGCGCAAGACCATTGCCATCTGCATTGGCCTGTTCAGCGTGTTCACCGCGGCGGCCGGCTTCTGCACCGAGCCGATCTCTTTCAGCGTGATGCGCTTCCTGGCCGGCCTGGGTATCGGGGGCGTGATGCCCAATGTGGTGGCGCAAATGAGTGAATATTCGCCGCGCCGCATCCGCAGCACCATGGTCACGCTGATGTTCAGCGGCTACGCCGTGGGTGGCATGCTGGCGGCAGTGCTGGGCAAAGGCCTGATCGAGGCGCACGGCTGGCAATCGGTGTTCTTTGCCGCAGCAACGCCCATTTTGCTGGTGCCGTTCATGATGAAGACCCTGCCAGAATCGGCCAGTTACCTGATCAAGCAGGGCCAGACCGAGGCGCTGCGCCGCGTCGCGCAAGGCGTGGACCCGTCTTACGTGCCGCAAGCCGGCGATAGCTATACCATGCCGGTGGTCGGCAAGGGCGCCTCTGTCAGCGTGGGGCAACTGTTCCAGCATGGCCGCTCCTTCAGCACGATCATGTTCTGGGTGGCCTTTTTCATGTGCCTGTTCATGGTGTATGCGCTCAGTTCCTGGCTGGCCAAGCTGATGGCGGGGGCCGGTTATAGCCTGGGCTCAGCGCTGACTTTTGTGCTGGTGCTGAATTTTGGCGCGATGATCGGCGCCATTGGCGGCGGCTGGCTGGCCGACCGCTTCAACATTCGCCACGTGCTGGTGGTGTTCTATGCCCTGGCAGCCGTGTCGATCACGCTGCTGGGCTACAAGGTGCCGACGCCGGTACTGTATCTGCTAGTGGGGCTGGCCGGCGCCAGCACCATCGGTACCCAGATCATCACCTATGCCTACGTGGGCCAGTACTACCCGATCGACATGCGCTCCACCGGCATTGGCTGGGCCTCGGGCGTGGGTCGCAGCGGCGCCATCCTGGCACCGATCCTGATCGGCATGCTGGTGGCCATGAGCCTGCCGTTGGAACACAACTTCCTGGCGATTGCCATCCCTGGCGCCATTGCTGCCGTCGCCGTGGCGCTGATCCGGCAGCCTCGGGGGCAGGCGCAAGCTGCAGCAGCACTGCAGCCTGCACTGGCGGGCGCGGACAGCAAGTAAGTCCGGCGGGCGGCGCCCGAGAGACGCGGCCTATCTTGCATGAGGGCTTTCTGTAGGCCTGCTTTCCAACAGAAGCGCCGGACGGTATGCACCGCCCGGCGTTCTTTTTTGGATGTCGGAAGGGCCTCAGCTCTGCTTTTGCAGCAACTGGATCACGCTGGAAAAATCCAGTCCGCCCTTGCCGGCCAGGCTGTGCGCAGCGTAGAGGCTGCGCGCCAGACCGCCCAGCGGCGTGCTGGCCTTGACCTGGGTGGCATTTTCCTGCGCCAGGCCCAGATCCTTGAGCATCAGGTCGGTGCCGAAACCGCCGGCGTAGCCCTTGCTGGCGGGCACGTTGTCCATCACGCCGGGGGCCGGGTTGTATTTTTCCAGTGCCCAGTTGCCACCCGAACTGCGCCGCATGATCTCGGCCAGCACCTTGGGATCGAGCCCGTTGGCCAGGCCCAGCGCCATCGCCTCGCTGGTGCCGATCATCAGGATGCCCAGCAGCATGTTGTTGCAGATCTTGGCGGTCTGCCCGGCGCCGACGGCGCCGGCGTGGAAGATGTTGGCCCCCATCTTTTCCAGCAGTGGGCGCGCACGTTCCAGCGCCGTGTCTTCCCCGCCGACCATGAAGGTCAACGTGCCGGCGGCAGCGCCGGCGGTGCCGCCGGAGACCGGCGCATCGATGAAATCAAAGCCCCTGGCCTGTGCGGCAGCACCGACCTTGCGGGAGCTGGCTGCGGCAATCGTGCTGCTGTCGATGACCAGCACGCCGGCAGGCAGCACTTCGAGCAGGCCGGGTTGGCCGTCCGTGCCCAGGTACAGGGCCTCGACGTGGGCGCTGGCCGGCAGCATGCTGATCACGACCTCGGCGTTGCGCACTGCATCGGCCGCGCTGGCGGCCACGCTGAGGCCTTCGGCCTTGACGGCTTCGCAGGCGGCTGCCGACAGGTCAAAAGCCTGCACTGTGTGGCCGGCCTTGTGCAGGTTGATGGCCATCGGGCCGCCCATGTGGCCGATGCCGATGAAGGCGATGTTCATGCAATGTCTCCTTGGATGTGAATGGAATGGCTTAGCGGATGCTGTCCAGCCCCTGGTTGCCCAGCAGGCGACGCGATACGATCACGCGCATGATTTCGTTGGTGCCCTCCAGGATCTGGTGCACGCGCACGTCGCGCAGCAAGCGCTCGAGCGGGAATTCGCGCAGGTAGCCATAGCCGCCGTGGATCTGCATCGCCTCGTTGACCACGTGGAAGCAGGCATCGGTGGCAAAGCGCTTGGCCATGGCGCAGTAGGTGGTGGCATCGGGGCTGCGCGTGTCGAGCTTGTAGGCGGCCAGGCGCACCATCTGGCGTGCCGCCACCAGCTCGGTCTGCATGTCGGCCAGCTTGAACTGCAAGGCCTGGAATGCGGCCAGCTTCTTGCCGAACTGGCTGCGCTCGTGCATGTACTGTGTGGCGGCATTGAGCGCGCCCTGTGCGGCGCCCACCGAGCAGGTGGCAATGTTGATGCGGCCGCCGTCCAGCCCCTTCATGGCGATGCGGAAGCCTTCGCCTTCCTGGCCCAGCAGGTGGCTGGCGGGTACGCGCACCTCATGGAAGCTGATAGCGCGCGTGGGCTGGCTGTGCCAGCCGAGCTTTTCCTCGTTCTTGCCGTACTGAATGCCGGGCAGGTTGGCCGGCACTAGCAGCGCCGAAATGCCTTCCGCACCGGGACCGCCGGTGCGCGCCATCAGTACCAGCACATCGGTGCTGCCGGCGCCCGAGATGAACATCTTTTCGCCGTTGATCACATACTCGTCCCCGTCGCGCACGGCCGTGGTGCGCAGGCTGGCGGCATCGCTGCCGGCGCCCGGTTCGGTCAGGCAGTAGCTGGCCAGCTGATCGCCAGCGGTGAGCGCCGGGGCGTACTGTTCGGCAATCTCCGGCTTGGCCCAGCTGGTGATCATCCAGGTGGCCATGTTGTGGATGGTGATGAAGGCGGTGGTGGACGGATCGACTGCGGCCAGCTCCTCGAACACCAGCGTGGCGTCCAGGCGTGACAGGCCCAGACCGCCGTAGTTCTCACTGGCGTACAGGCCGCAGAAACCCAACGCGCCGGCGGTGGCGATGGCCTGGCGCGGGAAGATGTGCTCGGCGTCCCACTTGGCAGCATTGGGCGCCAGCTCGCCCGCAGCAAAGTCGCGCGCCGTGCTGACGAACTGCTGCTGTTCGTCGTTCAGGTCGAAATACATGGGCTTGTCTCCTTGTTGTTTTTATCTCGTGCGGCAAAACAGGCTGGCGCTCAGCCGGGAATCGCATACGTGCCCACCACGTGCGCCACCGGCGTGCTGCGATCCGCCGCGCTGTACAGCGTGACTTCGCCCACCGCCTGCGTTCGCCCCACCTTGATCATGTGGCACTCGGCCACGATCGAGTGACTGGCAGCCGGTTTGCGCAGGAAGTTGGTGGTCAGGTTGGTGGTGACGGCCAGGGGCACGATGCCGATGCGGGAGAACAGGCCCACGTACAGCGCCACGTCGGCCAGGGCCATCATGACCGGGCCGGAGACGGTGCCGCCAGGGCGCAGTTCGGCATCGCCCACCGGGTGCGATACCACGGCGGTGCCGTCTCCCAAGGCTTCCACCACGCACCGGGTCTGCGGAAACTCGGCGGCCAGAAAGGTTGCGACTTCTTCCTTGGTGACCATGGTGCGCACTCCTTACTTCAGGCTGATGGTGGTGTGCACGCCACCGGCGTTGGCCTCGTCAAACCAGCGCTTGGTGATGGTCTTGGTCTGCGTGTAGAAGGTGATGACCTGCTTGCCGTAGGGGCCCAGATCGCCCAGCTTGGAGGCGCGCGAGCCGGAGAAGGAGAACAGCGGCACCGGCACCGGAATCGGCACGTTGATGCCGACCTGGCCCACGTCGATCTCTTCCTGGAACTTGTGCGCGGCGGCGCCGTTTTGTGTGAACAGGGCGGTACCGTTGCCGTTCGGGTTGTCATTGATGATCTGGATGGCGTCGTCCAGCGTTTCGGCGCCCATTAGGCACAGCACCGGGCCGAAGATTTCCTGCTGGTAGATGTCCATGGCAGGCGTGACGTCGTTGAACAGGGTGGGGCCGACAAAGTTGCCATTGGCCTCGGCGCCTTGCAGCGGCGGATTGCGGCCGTCCACCACCAGCGTGGCGCCTTGTGCCACGCCGGAGGCGATCAGGTTGTCCACGCGCGCGCGGGCGTTCCTGTTGACCAGCGGGCCCACGTCCACGCCGGGGGCGGCACCGTTGCCGACCTTTAGGTTGCGTGCGCGTTTGGCAATGTCTCCGACCCATTCGCGGGCCTCGCCCACCAGGATCACCACCGGCAGCGCCATGCAGCGCTGGCCGGCTGCGCCAAAGGAGGCACCGGCAATCGCGTTGAGGGTTTGTTCCTTGTTGCAGTCGGGCAGCACGATGGCGTGGTTCTTGGCGCCCATCATGCACTGCACCCGCTTGCCGGCCAGGCTGGCGCGCTGGTACACATGCGTGCCCACGGCGGTGGAGCCGACAAAGCTGATCGCCTTGATGTCCTTGTGGTCGCAGATGCCGTTGACCACGTCCGGGCCGCCGTGCACCACGTTGAGCACGCCCTTGGGAATGCCGGCCTGCAGCGCCAGCTCGACCAGGCGCATGGTGGACATCGGATCCTGCTCGGAGGGCTTGAGCACGAAGGTATTGCCGGTGGCGATGGCCATCGGGAACATCCACAGCGGGATCATGGCCGGGAAGTTGAACGGCGTGATGCCGGCGCACACGCCCAGCGGCTGCAGGATGGTGTAGGTGTCCACGCCACCGGCCACGTTGTTGGCATATTCGCCCATTTGCAGCGTGCCGATGTTGGCGGCGTGCTCGACCACCTCCAGGCCGCGGAATACATCGCCTTCGGCATCGGGCAGGGTCTTGCCCTGTTCACGCGTGAGGATGGCGGCCACTTCCTTGATGTTGTCGCGGATCAGCTGCTGGTACTTGAGGAAGATGCGGGCGCGCGTGCCGATCGGGGTGTAGCGCCAGGTCTTGAAGGCCTCCCTGGCGGCGGCCACGGCCGCATGCAATTCTTCCTGGGTGGCCATGGGCACGCGGGCGATGACTTCCTGCGTGGCGGGATTGACCACATCACGCCATTCGGTGGTTTTGGATTGCACGAATTCGCCGTTGATCAGCAGCGGTACCTGGGGAATGCTCATGGGTGTCTCCTCGCAATGGGTGTGAAATAATCTTTGCAAAATTGTTGTTCACAAGATTTGCAAAATATCTACGGGTTTGCCCTGATCCAACTGTAAATCGTGTGTGTATGTGATGATTTTTACAGACCAGTTATCCATTTTGTAAAGGTTGTGAAATGAACCGCAAACTGCTGATGGGGCCGGCATTGCGTCGCCTGCGCGAAAAAAACGGCTTGTCGCAATCGGCCTTTGCCGAACGGCTGAGGCTTTCTTTCAGCTATATCTGCCAGCTGGAAAACAACCAGCGCCCCGTGACGGTTGCAGTACTGCTCAAGCTCACGCAGGCCTTTCAGGTGGATTTGAGCGATTTTTCAGAAGACCGCAATCGGCGCCTGCTGGGCGAGCTGGATGCCATTTTCCGCGACCAGCGTCTGGCCGGTGATGTGGTGGCCACGCCGGCCGATATTGACCGCATGGTGCATACGGTGCCGGCACTGGCCGAAATGTTGGTCACGCTGTACCAGCGCCAGCTGCATTTGCAGGATGAATTGCAACAGCTGGTGGAGCGCTTTTACGGCGATGCGCCGCAGCAGGCGGCGCTGGCGCCCTTTCCGCACGAGGCGGCGCGCGAGTTTTTCAACCGCAACGACAACTACTTTGACGCGCTGGACCGCACCGCGGAAGCACTGGCGCTGCGCTGGAAACTGGCCCCCGGCCAGCGCGCTGCCGTATTGCGTGCACGCCTCGAGCAGGAGCACGGCATACGTGTGGTGCGCGGAGAAGATGCGCTGGAACTGCGCCACTATGATGCGCGCAAGCGCCAGCTGCTGCTGCACCCGCAGTTGAACGATGCGCAGCAGGCGTTCCAGATGGCGTCACAGCTGGTGTTCCTGGCGCATGATGACTTGCTGGAGGCCGCTTGCAGCGAGGACGGTGCCCTGGCCGATGCGCAAACGCGCACGCTGGCGCGGCAGGGGCTGGCGCATTACTTTGCCGGCGCCATGCTGCTGCCTTATGGGGAGTTTCTGGCCGCAGCGCGCAAGACGTGCTACGACATCGAACTGCTGCAGCAGCAGTTTGGCGTGAGTTTTGAAAGCATTTGCCACCGCATGAGCACGCTGCAGCGCAGCAGCGCGCGCGGGGTGCCGATCTACCTGATCCGTGTGGACCAGGCCGGCAACGTGAGCAAACGGCAAAGTGCCAACTCGCTGCATTTTGCGCGCCATGGCGGCACCTGCCCGCTGTGGCATGTGTTCGAGGCCTTTGTGCAGCCCGGCCGCATCCTGACGCAGGTGGCCGAAATGCCCGATGGCACGCGCTACTTTGGCCTGGCGCGCAGCGTGCAGCGTGGCGGCGGCAGCTACCACGCCCCGCGCAAGCGCTTTGCCTTTGGCATCGGCTGCGAGCTGGGACAGGCGCGTGAGCTGGTGTATGCCGATGGCTGGGATTTGCAGCAACCGCAGGCGATCACCCCGATCGGACCGGGCTGTCGGGTATGCCCGCGTACCGATTGCGTGCAGCGCGCCTTTCCGCCAGCGGGCAAGGCGCTGGGCAATGATGACGATTCGGAGTCCTTGTTGTCGTATCGGATTTTTGAGAAAAATTAAATGCTTCAATAAGGGTAAACTTGCATAACAAGTTGCTATTTCGCCACAGACGCAAATTTTTGTTACGTGGATGAATGTCTTCGCTAGAATCAAAAGCACTGGAAATTGCGTGACAAATTTCGCATTTGTTCCCTTTCAGCGGTGGGGCGCAGCTTTATCTGAGGAATTTGCGAGGACAAGTGCAAACACGTCATGCCTTGCTTCAGTTTGACAATTTTATTAACGGAGCATATTGACATGAAATTGAAACATCGCAAACAAACAGCCACGAACTCTCTGCTGTTCGGGTTGCTGGCCAGTGCTGGTTTTATGGTGGCTGCGCCGGCGGTGCAGGCGCAGGTTACTATTGGCGGACACGCTATTGAAGTGCGGAATCCCGGCGTGGACAATATCAATAATGGCGGCTTGCTGATTGCCCCCGGTGGTATTGCTACCACCGGCCTCAGCGCCACCACCGCCAACATCAATACCGTGAACGCAAGCAATGTGCATACTGCTACCTTGACGACCACAAGCAATGCCACGGTGGGCGGCACTTTGGGTGTAAATGGCATCACCTCGACCAAGGGCATCAACAACACGGGCAACATCAACAACTCGGGTGCCGTCAACACCAATACGCTGAATGTCGCCGGCGGTACTACAACCCATGGCATCAACAACATCGGTACCATCCAAACCACGTCGTTGCTCAACACCGGGAATGCCCAGGTGAATGGCGGTCTGCAAGTGTTGGGAACTACTACAACCCATGGCATCAACAACACCGGTAACTTGGCCACCACCGGTAATGCAACCGTTGGCGGCAGTTTGGGTGTAACAGGCAATGCCTCCGTGGGCGGTACTCTGACCACGAACCATATCGTTAATACTGGTATTATTAGTACCAATGTTCTCTCTGCAAACACCGTAAGCGCTAATACGGTTGCCAGCAACCTGGTTACTACGAACGTCGTGAACGCCACTACCGGCAACATTACGAACGTGAACTCGAATGTCGTGACGGCCAATACAGGCAACATCACGAACGTGAACGCAAGCAATGTGCACACTGGTACCTTGACGACCACAGGCAATGCCGCGGTGGGCGGCGCTCTGAATGTGGTGGGTGCTACTACAACCCATGGCCTCACCAACACCGGCGTGTTGACCAATAACGGCAATACGCAGTTGAATGGTAATCTTGCTGTGACTGGCACCACCACGACCAAGGGCATCACCAACACCGGCGTGTTGACCAATAATGGCAATACGCAGTTGAATGGTGATCTTGCTGTGACTGGCACCACCACGACCACGGACATCAACAACTCGGGTAACATCAATACCAATACGCTGAATGTCGCCGGCGCTACTGCAACCCATGGCATCACCAACACCGGTAACTTCAGCAACAGCGGCAACATCAGCACCGGATCGCTGAATGTCGCCGGCGCTACTGCAACCCATGGCATCACCAACACCGGTAACTTCAGCAACAGCGGTAACTTCAGCACCAGTTCGCTGAACGTTTCCGGCATGTCCTTCACCAATGGCATCAGCAACAATGGCCAGCGTATCCAGAACGTGGGTGATGCTGTCGCCGGTACCGATGCAGTCAACAAGAACCAGCTGGATAGCGCTGTCAACCTGCTGCAGCAAGAACGCAACGAATATACCGACCGCGGTGTAGCCGCTGCCCTGGCCATGCCGAGCATTCCGCATCTGCCGGCCGGCAAGGGTTGGGTGGGTGCCTCAGTGGGCAACTACGGCAGTGCGACGGCCGTGGGTGCTGCTGCAGCCTACCAGATCGATGATGCCTGGAACGTGGGCGTGGGTGTGTCCCAGGCTACCAAGGGCAGCAGCAAGACCGCTGTGCGTGCACAGGTCGGCTTCATGTGGTAATGGGGCGCTGATGGCATAAGGGCTGGCGTGTAGTGTCGTCCGTCACGGACGGTACCGGCACGCTACCCTGAGCGCCAAACAGGCTTCCGAGAAGGCCTCCCGCACGCGGGAGGCCTTTTTCGTGGCCATGGACGCTACATTGCCTGCAAGCACGGCCGGGCCGGGGGGGGGGGGTGATGGCGCAAAAAAAGGCACGCCATGCAGGCGTGCCTTTAAGAAGGCGCAGGGTAGAGACCTGTTATTACAACGCTGCCTGCAGAATGTCGCGGCTGACGGCGGGCGTGATGTCGTGCTTTTCGCCCAGCTGCGTCATGCCATGCTTTTCCAGTTGTGCAACCAGTACATCGATGGCATCGGTGCCAAGCTGGTAGGCGCCCAGCGTGGTGGGTACTTCGAGCGATTCGAAGAAGTCACGGGTGCGGGCAATGGCAGCATCGATGCGGGCGTTGTCGTCGCCTTCGCGGATGTCCCATACGCGCTCGGCGTATTGCAGCAGCTTGGCGCGCTTGGATTCGCGCAGCACCTGCATCACGGCGGGCAGCACGATGGCCAGCGTGCGCGCATGGTCGATGCCGTGCAGTGCGGTGAGCTCGTGGCCGATCATGTGGGTGGCCCAGTCCTGCGGCACACCGGCGCCGATCAGGCCGTTGAGGGCCATGGTGGCGGTCCACACCAGGTTGGCGCGGGCATCGTAATCCTGCGGATGTTGCACGGTGTGTGGGCCCACTTCAACCAGCGTGCGCAGCAGGCCTTCGGCAAAACGGTCCTGCACGCGGGCATCGACCGGATAGGTCAGGTACTGCTCCATGATGTGCACAAAGGCATCGACCACGCCATTGGCCACCTGGCGTGTCGGCAGGGTGAAGGTCTTGGTGGGGTCGAGCACCGAGAACACCGGATAGGTCACGGCGCTGAAGAAGGGCAGCTTGTCGTGCGTGGCAGCCTTGGTAACGACGGCGCCATTGTTCATTTCCGAGCCGGTGGCCGGCAGCGTCAGCACCGAGCCGAAGGGGAGGGCGGCCTGCACGATCTTGCCGCGCGTGAGCAGGATGTTCCAGGCGTCTTCGCCCTCGGGCAGCATGGCTGCCGCAGCCACGAACTTGGTGCCGTCAATTACCGAGCCGCCGCCCACGGCCAGCAGAAAGTCGATGGATTCAGCCTTGACCTGGGCCACTGCGCGCGTCAGCGTTTCAAAGGTGGGGTTGGGTTCGATGCCGGAAAATTCGCTCACTGTGCGGCTGCCGCCGTCGGCCAGCGCAGTCTTGACTTCGGCCAGCGTGCCGTTTTTCAGGACGCTGCCACCACCGTACAGGATCAGCACGCGGGCATTGGCGGGGACCATCTGGCCCAGCTTGGCAATGCTGCCCTGGCCAAAGACGATGCGGGTGGGGTTCTGAAAGTCGAAGTTGAGCATGACGGGGAAGGAAGAGTGAAACAAACCCTCACATGGTAGCGCTTTGGCAAAATCAGTGCATGGCAGAAGGATGTGGTTCCAAAACTTCCGCAGTACCAGGCGCAGACCGAACGTGGCATTGCCGGATGGCTGGCCTTCCTTGCCAGGTGGTGGAAAATTTACTGCAACAGGCCCCAGACCATGATCACCGCGATCAGCACTGGCGTGATGCGGGCCAGCACCAGAAACACCAGCTGGGCCAGCGCCTGGTTGCCCAGCGAGCCCTGATTGCTGTTGGCCTGCACAAAGGCCGTGCGGCCCCAGTGCAGGGCGACGAACAGGCTGGTGAGCAGGCCGCTGAACGGCATCAACAGCTTGCTGCTGGCAAAGTCAAAGGCGTCGAAGAAGTTCAGTCCGGCAATGTGCACGCTGGCCAGCGTACTGCTGGAGAGGGCGGCCAGCGCGCCCAGTCCGATCAGCACGGCTGTGACGGACCAGGTGGCGCGCACGCGGCTCCAGTCATGGCGCTCGTGCAACACCGCCACGGGCACCTCCACCAGCGACAGCATGGCGCCGATGGCGGCAAAGGCGGTCAGCACGAAAAACGCGACCATCAGCACATGCCCGAACGGCATCTGGCTGAACACGGCCGGCAGGGTCTGGAACAGCAGCGCCGGGCCGCCGGCAGGATCGAAGCCCAGGGCGAACACGGCCGGGAAAATGGCCAGCCCGGCCAGCAGCGAAACGGTCAGGTCGGCCAGCATCACGGTGAGTGCAGTCTTGGGAATGTTCTGTTCGGTGCGGAAATAGCTGCCGTAAATCGTCATCGAGCCCACGCCCAGCGACAACTTGAAAAACGCGAGCCCCAGCGCCTTCAGGACGGTGCCGGCATCGATTTTGGAAAAGTCCGGCAGAAACAGAAAATGCACGCCCTGCATGGCGCCGGGCAGGCTCAGTGAGCGCAGGGCCATCAGCGCCAGCAGCACCAGCAGAATCGGCATCAGGCGCTTGGTCACAGCCTCGATGCCGCGCGTCACGCCCAGCGTGATGATGCCGCCCACCAGCAGCAGCACCAGCCATTGCCAGCCCAGCGCCTCGACGGGGTTGCCGACCAGCGCGCCAAAGGCGTCTTGCAGAGCCTGCTTGTCCTGCGTGAACAGGCTGCTGCCCAGGCTCCTGGCCACATAGGCGAATACCCAGCCTACGACTTCCGAGTAAAACGCCATGATCAGCAGCACCGCCATCAGGCCGAACACGCCGATGATCCACCAATACTTGCCAGGAGCCAGCCTGAGGTACACGCCCACTGGATCGGTGCGCGCACTGCGCCCCAGGCTGGTTTCGGCAATCATCAGCGGCAGGCCGACCAGCAGCGTGGACAGCAGGTAAATCAGCAGAAATCCGGCGCCGCCCGCGCTGCCCACCTGGTAGGGAAACATCCAGATATTACCCAGCCCTACGGCCGAGCCCAGGGTGGCGGCCAGCACGCCGAAGCCGGAACTGAAACCTTCGCGGGGGGAGGGGGATGACATGCTCAATGTGCGCTCTAGTACGGAAAGTAACGCGCATTCTAAGCCTGATGGCTTTGGCTGTGGCAGCCGTCTGCGAATGGCTTGATTGGGATTCTGCAAACTGGCTGGTGGCCATGCAGGCCTGCGCGCGATGTTGCAGGTTTGGCTGTGCTACTGGCGGGCTGCTAACACTCGTACTATCATCTAGAGTTGCCTTTTTGCTGACCACTACATGCCCAAAGCCGCCCCTTCTGTCTCTGCCCACACCCACATCAGCATTCGTGGCGGGCGCACGCACAACCTCAAGAACATCGACCTGGACATCCCGCGCAACCAGCTGGTGGTGATTACCGGGCTGAGCGGTTCGGGCAAGTCCAGCCTGGCGTTCGACACCCTGTATGCCGAGGGGCAGCGCCGCTATGTGGAAAGCCTGTCCACCTATGCGCGCCAGTTCCTGCAGGTGATGAACAAGCCCGATGTGGACCTGATCGAGGGCCTGTCGCCGGCCATCAGCATCGAGCAAAAGGCCACCAGCCACAACCCGCGTTCCACCGTGGGCACCGTCACCGAAATCCACGACTACCTGCGCCTGCTGTATGCGCGTGCCGGCACGCCGCATTGCCCAGACCACCAGTTGCCGCTGCAGGCCCAAACCGTGAGCCAGATGGTGGATGCGGTGCTGGCGCTGCCGGCCGAAACGCGCGTGATGCTGCTGGCGCCGGTGGTGCGCGAAAAGAAAGGCGAATTTGTCGAGCTGCTCGAGCAGATGCAGGCGCTGGGCTATGTGCGCTTTCGCATCGACGGGCAGATCGTGGACGGCGAATCGGTCGAGCCCCTGGCCAAGAACGAGAAGCACACCATTGATGTGGTGATCGACCGCTTGAAGGTGCGCCCCGATGTGCGCCAGCGCCTGGCAGAGAGCTTCGAGGCGGCGTTGCGCCTGGCCGATGGCCGCGCCATGGCGCTGGAAATGGACAGCGGCGCGGAACACCTGTTCAACGCCAAATATGCCTGCCCGGTGTGCAATTACAGCATCGCCGAGCTGGAGCCGCGCCTGTTTTCCTTCAATTCGCCCACCGGCGCCTGTCCGCATTGCGATGGCATCGGCAGCGTGGATGTGTTCGACCCACAGCGCGTGGTGGCGTTTCCGTCGCTGAGCCTGGCCAGTGGCGCCATCAAGGGCTGGGACCGGCGCAATGGCTATTATTTTTCGCTGCTGGAAAGCGTGTGCCAGCACTATGGCGCCGATGTGGAGGCGCCGTTCGAAGCGCTGCCGGAGCAGGTGCGCGAGGTGGTGCTGCGTGGTTCGGGCGAAGAAGAGATTGCCTTTCAGTACGTGCTGGAAAGCGGCCGCCGCAAGGGCGAGGCGGTCACCAAGCAGCATCCGTTCGAAGGCGTGCTGCCCAATATGGACAGACGCTACCGCGATACCGACTCCAGCGTGGTGCGCGAAGATCTGGCGCGTTACCGCAGCACCCAGCCCTGCCCGAGCTGCCACGGCACCCGCCTGCGCAGCGAGGCGCGCCACGTGCTGATCGGTGAGGGCGAACAGAAGCGCGCCATCTACCAGATCAGCCATGCCACGCTGGGCGAGGCGCAGCAGTATTTCGACAGCCTGCAACTGCACGGGGCCAAGGCCGAAATCGCCGACAAGGTCGTGCGCGAAATCGCCAGCCGCCTGCGCTTTCTGAATGATGTGGGCCTGAACTACCTGAGCCTGGAGCGCAGCGCCGAAACGTTGTCGGGCGGCGAGGCGCAGCGCATTCGCCTGGCCAGCCAGATCGGCAGCGGTCTGACCGGCGTGATGTACGTGCTGGACGAACCCAGCATCGGCCTGCACCAGCGTGACAACGACCGCCTGATCGGCACCCTGCAACATTTGCGCAACATCGGCAACAGCGTGCTGGTGGTGGAGCATGACGAGGACATGATCCGGGCCGCCGACTGGGTGGTGGACATGGGGCCGGGCGCCGGCGTGCACGGTGGTCGCGTCATGGCGCAGGGCACCTATGCCGATCTGCTGGATGCGCCCGATTCACTCACTGGCCAGTACCTGAGCGGGCGCAAGACGATTGCCGTGCCGGCTCGGCGCACCGCCTGGCTGCCCGAGAAGGCACAGGAGCAGGCGCCGCAGCGCCAGAGTGCATTGGCGCGTCTGCGCACAGCGGCCGCGCCCGAGGCGGCGCCGACGCACCCGGGCCTGCAACGCCTGACCGTGTGCGGCGCCAGCGGCCACAACCTGCATAACGTTACGGTGGATTTTCCAGTCGGGCTGATGACCTGCGTGACCGGCGTCTCCGGTTCGGGCAAGTCCACGCTGGTCAATGACACGCTGTACGCCGCTGCTGCGCAGAAAATCCACCGCGCACACACCGAGCCGGCACCGCATGCCGGCATCAACGGGCTGGAGCAGTTCGACAAGGTCATCAACGTGGACCAGAGCCCGATCGGCCGCACGCCGCGCAGCAACCCGGCCACCTATACCGGCCTGTTCACGCATATCCGCGAGTTGATGGCCGAAATGTCCACTGCCAAGGAGCGCGGCTACGGGCCGGGTCGCTTCAGCTTCAACGTGGCCGGCGGCCGCTGTGAGGCCTGCCAGGGCGATGGCGTGGTCAAGGTGGAAATGCACTTCCTGCCCGATGTGTACGTGCCTTGCGACGTGTGCCACGGCCGGCGCTACAACCGCGAAACCCTCGAAGTGCAGTACAAGGGCAAGAACATTGCCGAAATCCTGGACATGACGGTGGAAGAGGCCTACGCCTTCATGAGCGCGCAGCCGGCAATCGCGCGCAAGCTGCAGACCCTGCTGGATGTGGGCCTGAGCTATATCCAGCTGGGCCAGAGCGCCACCACCCTGTCCGGTGGCGAGGCGCAGCGCGTCAAGCTGGCGTTGGAGCTGAGCAAGCGCGACACCGGCCGCACGCTGTATATCCTGGACGAGCCCACCACCGGGCTGCACTTTGCCGACATTGCCCTGCTGCTGAAAGTGCTGCACCAGCTGCGCGACGCCGGCAACACCATCGTCGTCATCGAGCACAACCTGGACGTGATCAAGACCGCCGATTGGCTGATCGACATGGGGCCGGAGGGCGGGGCCGGCGGTGGCACCGTGGTGGCGCAGGGTACGCCGGAGCAGGTGGCCGCAGTGGCCGAAAGCCATACCGGGCGGTATCTGGGCAAGCTGCTGCGGCCGCAACGCTGAAGCGGCACCGGCGTGCAACCATGCGAAGATGGGGCCTTGCGTTGGCAAGTGCCGAAACCACCTTCCAGGAGATTTGCATGCCCATGTTCGTCGACACCTCACCGCCCGGTGAATGCATTTTCTGCAAACTGATCGCTGGCGAGATTCCCTCGGCCCGCGTGTACGAGGATGCGCTGACCATAGCGTTCATGGACATCGGCCAGGTCAACCCCGGCCATGTGCTGGTGGCCACCAAACGCCACGCGGTGACCCTGTTCGACCTGACGTCCGAAGAAGCTGCGGCGGTGATGCAGGCCGCGCAGAAAGTGGCCGAAGCTGTTCGCGCTGTGTTCGACCCGCCCGGCCTGACACTGCTGCAGGCTAACGGCAAGGAGGGCGACCAGACCGTGGCCCACTTTCACATGCACGTGGTGCCGCGCCACGCTGGAGACGGCATTGCGCTCAGCTGGCCGCGCAAGGAACCGGGGTCGCAGGTGCTGCAGGGTTATGCAGCGCGGTTGCGCCAGGCCCTGCTGGCCTAGGGCACAGCGACGGTCATTCGGTGGTGCTGGAATTGCGGTAGGCGTGCACTACGCCGGGCAGCGGGGCGAGGCGTTGCACCAGCTGTTCCAGTTCGTCGGTATCCACCGAGGTGGATGCCAGCGTGGCCTCGATCGCCACCTCGTTGTCGCCGAACGCCCGGATGTCCAGGTCATTGACCGGGTAGTTGGCGTGTGCCAGCGCTTCTTCCAGCTGGTCCAGCACGGTGCCCTGCGCGTCCTTTTCCGCGATCACCGTGACACGGTAGGTGACTTCCACCTCGTCGCTTTCCATGGGTTTGCGGTTGATGGCGTTGACCATCGGACGCAACAGGGTATTGGCCGCCAGCACGAAGCCGGTCAGCAGCAGGGCGGTGGCCAGCTGGTCGGCGCCGGCGGCAGCGCCCACGGCGGCGGAGGCCCACAGCGTGGCGGCCGTGTTGATGCCGCGCACATTGCCTTCCTCGCGCATGATGACGCCGGCGCCCAGGAAACCCACACCCGATACCACATAGGCAATCACACGCACGGCGCCATCGTTGCCAGCCAGGGTGTGGGCCATGTCGACAAAGGCGGCAGCGCCCAGCGCTACCAGCACGTTGGTGCGCAGTCCGGCGGTGCGCTGGCGGTACTGGCGCTCCAGCCCGATCAGGCCGCCCAGGACGAAGGCAGCCAGCAGGCTGACGAGGGTATCCAGAAAACTGGCGGCGGTGAACTGCTGGAAGGCTTGCATGCCGCTACTGTACACAGCCAGATGACGGATTTGTGTCAGCTGCCGGTGCGCAGCCAGCGGTCCAGAATCGCCGCGCTGTAGTGGCTGGCCACCTGTTCCACGAAACGGCTGAAATCCGTGCTGGCCTGCTCGTCGGCCCGGTCGGAGATGGTGCGCAGCGCGGCAAACGGAACGCCATAGTCATGGCAGACCTGCGCGACGGCGGCGCCTTCCATTTCCACCGCCAGCGCATCCGGCAGGCGCTGGCGCAGGGTGTGGCTTTCGGCGCTGGTGCCGACAAAACGGTCGCCGCTGGCGATCAGGCCCTGGTGCAACCGGGGGGCGTGCAGGTTGAAGGCGGCAATGGCCTCGTCGGCTAGCATCTGCTGCGGTTGTGCCAGCGTGCTGTGCGCCGCCTGCGCCAGGGCATCGGAGAGCGCTGCATCGGTATCGAAACGGATCTTGCCGTACAGCGGCACCTCGAGCGGCGCAAACAGCGGCGAGGCATTCATGTCGTGTTGCACGAAACTGCGTGCCAGCACCACATCGCCCACGCGCACACCCTCACCAATGCCGCCGGCCACTCCGGTGAACACGATGGCCTGCACGCCAAAGCGCTCGATCAGCGCGGTGGCAGTGGTGGCCGCCGCCACCTTGCCGATGCGCGAGAGCACGGTCACCACGGTCTGCCCGTGCCAGACCCCCTGGCGGAAGCTGCGGCCGGCCAGCGTGGTATCGCGGATGTCCTGCATGTGTTGCAGCACGGTAAACAGTTCATCGCGCATGGCGCCGATGATGCCGATGGGCGCCGAAATGGAGTGGTCAGAAGGCATGGTGATACATAAGGAGAAAATGCGGCAGGAGGCGTGCATGTGAATGTAACAACAGTTGCAGAGGGCAGCAAGGTTCCGGGGACCGGAAGATCATGGTTTAATGAATGTGACCGTTTGTTCCTTCCGCATGCAGTCGCCTGTTCACGGCTTGGCTGAAAGTTGCTTTATGCCCAGTTCCATTGATTCCCCATCCCGACGCGCACATCTGTTGGGTGCTGCGTCTGTTGCCGTTGCTGCTGCTGCGCTGCTGGCAGGTTGTGGCAGCACCACGCCATCGTCGCCGCGTGCCGGCAGCGTGCGCCGGGTGCCGTCCACGGCAAATGCCATGCCCTGGGTGGGTCGCTACCGTGCCGAGGCATCGTGCCCGACGGCATCTGGCGGCTGTACCAGCCAGGTGCTGTTGCTGACGCTCAACCCGGACCGCAGTTACAGCCTGGCGACTACCACCAATCGCCGTGGCGGTCGCCCTTATACCGTCACCAGCCGCGCCCAATTCCGCATGGATCCGGATGGGCGCGTCATCACGCTGGCGTCCAAGGATGAAAATACCCGTTTGCGGTTGGACGGCGACACGCTGGTGCGCATCGGCCGCGATGGCCTGAACGAAACCGCTGCGGCACGTGAGCCGCTGGTGTTCCGCCGCCTGTAAGCCGGTCAGTGCGGTGGCTCAGACTGGAGGCAGCGTAGACTGCGGCCAGTCCGCACCGTTCTGGGTACTTCGCAGCGCATGGCCGGCCTGAATCGCCTCGCGCAAGGACTGGATGGCGATACCAGGGACTTCGGCGCCAGTGATATGGCTGACTACCGCCACCATGTCGGCGCCTGCTGCCGCGGCGGCCTGTGCACGTACCGGATGCATGCCGCCGATTGCCACCAGTGGCAGTGGCGGGTGGCCGGGGCCGGCGTCCTCGTGCACCAGCTGGGCCCACCAAGCCACGTTCACCTCGCCCAGGGGCAGCCAGGGCATGTCCTTGGTGGTGGTGGTGTGCACCGGGCCGCAAGCCACATGGCTGGGGCGCGTGCGCAGTGCGCGCGACAGCTCCCACAGGCTGTGCGTGCTCAGGCCCAGGCGCAAACCGGCCAGCCGGATGCTGTCCAGATCTTCATCATCAAGCCGGGCCAGATCCTCCTGTCCCAGGTGGACCCCGTAAATGCCGTGACCGTTGCGGTGCCGCAAATGGCGCAGCGCGGCCTGCCAGTGGTCGTTGATGACCAGCAGTGCGCCATGCCGGCCGGCTGCTTCGGCGCAGCGGGCAATCTGGCTGTCCAGCACATCGGGCATGGCGTTTTTCAGGCGCAGTTGCACCAGCTTGACGCCATGCTCCATGCAGCGGATGACCCAGTCGGCATCGCCCATGACGGCGTACAGCGCGTGCGGGTGGGACGGTCGCAGCATGGTGCGCGGCATGGCGGCAAACGCATGCTGGCGCGGCTCGCCCAGCAGCGGGAAGTGGCGGCGACGGCGCGTGAAGTCGTCGGGCAGCGCGCTGCAATGCTGGTCGATGGCGGCCAATGCGCCCATCATGCCCAGAATCGCGGCATCCGCAGCACAGAAATGGTGGGCCGTGGCACGCTCTGCAGCCACTTGCAGGCAGTCGGCCGCGACGGCATGCCAGTGCGGGGCGTCTGGCTGACCGTGCAGCGGGCTGTACAGCCAGCCGCAGGCCTGCGGGCTGGCCAGGTACACGCGCACCGGAACCGATACATTGCCGGGATGCGCCAGCACGGCATGCTGTTGGTGGGGCAGTGCGGCGGACAGGTCCTGCAGGCAGGCCTGCGCCCAGCGTTCGATGGCATGGTCGGCGGCAATGCCAGTCTGGATGCCGGGCATGCCGGCCAGTGCCGGTTGCCAGTCCAGCACGTGCACTTGTGAGGGGGGAGTAGAACTGGTCATGGGGCAGTGGGCGTGGGACGCACGCTGATTTCATCGCTGAGGATTTCGCGCTCGCCCTGTTCGGTCGCCACGCGCAGGCCGCCCCGGGCCGTAATGCCAAGGGCCGTGCCCTGGCTGCCATCGGAGAGCCAGACCTGCCGGCCGGCAAGCGCGTCGCGGCTGGCAAAGCGGGATTGCCAGGGGGCAAAGCCGCGTGCTGCAAACTGCTGCAGTGCCTGCGCCAGCGGGCGCGCCACGCGTTGCAGTGCCGATGGCGCCGTGGCGGCCGGATCCAGCTCCTGCAGACAGGCTGGCGGCATCGCCGCGGCGCGCTCCGGCAGGGCCGTGGGCATCTCGATATTGATGCCGACGCCCACCACCACGTAGCGCGCGCCGCCCAGCATGCACACCTCGACCAGGACGCCGCCGAGCTTGCGCTGGTGCAGCCACAGGTCGTTTGGCCATTTCAGGCGCAGTTCGTGCTGGTACTGCGGATCCAGGCTGTTGGCCAGGCTGTAGCCCACCACCAGCGACAGGCCGGACAAATCACAGTCGGGCATGGGCAGCCCGAGCGAAAACGTCAGGCCGGCGCCGGGCGCACTTTCGCTGACCCATTGGCGCCCCTGCCGGCCGCGTCCGGCGGTCTGGCGCTCGGCCACCAACAGCACCGGGTACATCTGGCCATTGCGGGCACGCTCCATCAATTCGGAATTGGTGGAGGCGATGCTGGGCAGGACTTCGACGCTGAAGCCCGGCCACAGCGGTTCGATCTCGCTCCAGATCGATTCGGCGGGCCATTGCAGGGCAGGAGCAGACAGGTGGGCCATAATCCGGGCAATCGCCCAAGGGCGACGTGTTGTTGTGATACCTTAAAAAAGAGAGGGCTGTGCCATTGTACGAGTGCAGCCCGCGTTGAACCAGAACACCCCTGCCATGAGCAAATCCCTCGTCATTGCCGAAAAACCTTCCGTCGCACAGGATATTGTGCGTGCCCTCACGCCGGTGGCAGGCGCCTTTGCCAAGCACGACGATTATTTTGAGAACGAGCGCTATATCGTCACCAGCGCCGTGGGCCACCTGGTGGAAATCCAGGCGCCCGAGCAGTACGACGTCAAGCGCGGCAAGTGGAGCTTTGCCAACCTGCCGGTGATCCCTCCGCATTTCGACCTGAGGCCAGTGGACAAGACCAAGACGCGCCTGAATGCCGTGGTCAAGCAGGCCAAGCGCAAGGATGTGACCGAGCTGATCAACGCCTGCGACGCGGGCCGCGAGGGCGAGCTGATCTTCCGCCTGATCGAGCAATACGCCGGTGGCGGCAAGCCGCTGGGCAAGCCGGTGCGGCGCCTGTGGCTGCAAAGCATGACGCAGCAGGCCATTCGCGACGGTTTCGACAAGATGCGCAGCAATGCGCAGATGCAGGGGCTGGCCGATGCGGCACGCAGCCGCAGCGAGGCCGACTGGCTGGTCGGCATCAACGGCACGCGCGCCATGACGGCGTTCAACTCACGCGATGGCGGTTTCTTCCTGACCACGGTGGGGCGCGTACAGACGCCAACGTTGGCTATCGTCGTCGAACGTGAAGAGAAAATACGCCAATTTGTCAGCCGTGATTACTGGGAGGTGCACGGCACCTTTGGCGTCGAAGCGGGCGAATACGCCGGCAAATGGTTCGATCCGGCCTGGAAGAAAGGCGAAGATGCCGAGGCCAGGGCCGACCGCATCTGGAACGAAGCGCAGGCGCGCGAGATTGCGCTGGCGGTGCGCGGCAAGGCCGCCTCCATCAAGGAGGAAAGCAAGCCCGCCACACAGGCTTCACCGGGGCTGTTCGACCTTACCAGCTTGCAGCGCGAGGCCAACGGCAAGTTTGGCTTCAGCGCCAAGACCACGCTGAGCCTGGCGCAAAGCCTGTACGAACGGCACAAGGCGCTGACCTACCCACGTACCGATTCGCGCCACCTGCCCGAGGACTATCTGGGCGTGGTGCACAAGACCTTTGCCATGCTGGCCGGTAGCGGTATGGGCCATCTGGCGCCGCATGCGCAAGTGGCCATCGACAAGGGTTACGTCAAGCCCACCAAACGTGTGTTCGACAACAGCAAGGTGAGCGACCACTTTGCCATCATTCCCACGCTGCAGGCGCCAGGCGCGCTCAGCGACGCCGAGCGCAAGCTGTACGATCTGGTGGTGCGCCGTTTCATGGCGGTGTTCTACCCCAGCGCCGAATTCCTGGTCACCACCCGCATCAGCACGGTATCGGTGCCGGCCGGCTCGAGCGATGGCCAGCGTGCCGGCATCAGCCACCATTTCCGCAGTGACGGCAAGGTGCTGGTCAAGCCAGGCTGGCTGGCGATTTACGGCAAGGAAGCCGCTGCGGAGCAGGGAGAGGACAAGGACAAGGACAAGGATGGCAAGACGCTGGTGGCGGTGCAGCCGGCCGAAATGGCGCGCACCGAGCATGCCGAGGCCAAGGCCCTGAAAACCCGCCCGCCGGCCCGCTACAGCGAAGCCACGCTGCTGGGCGCGATGGAAGGCGCCGGCAAGTGGATCGAGGACGATGAACTGCGCGAAGCCATGCAGGAAAAAGGCCTGGGCACGCCGGCCACGCGCGCGGCCATCATCGAAGGCCTGCTCACCGAAAAATACCTGCTGCGCGAAGGCCGCGAGCTGATCGCCACGGCCAAGGCGTTTCAGCTGATGACGCTGCTGCGCGGCCTGGAGGTGGAAGACCTGAGCAAGCCGGCCCTCACGGGCGACTGGGAGTACAAGCTGACGCAGATCGAGCATGGCAAGCTCAGCCGCGAAGCCTTCATGCGCGACATTGCTGCGATGACCGAGCGCATCGTGCGCAAGGCCAAGGAATACGACCGCGACACCGTGCCTGGCGACTATGCCACCCTGCAGACACCATGCCCCACCTGCGGTGGCGTGGTCAAGGAGAACTACCGCCGCTACACCTGCACCGGCGCCGACGGCCACAGCGAGGGCTGCGGTTTTTCGATCAGCAAGATGCCGGGCGGGCGCACCTTCGAAGACACCGAGGTCGAGCAGCTGCTGCGTGACAAGCACATCGGCCCGCTGGAAGGCTTCCGCAGCAAGGCCGGCTGGCCGTTCACGGCCGCGTTGAACATCGTTTTTGACGAAGAAAACAAGAACCACAAGCTAGAATTCGACTTTGGCGACAAGGACGAGGCAGAAACCGGAGAGCTGCTGGATCTGACGCATGCGCACAGCCTGGGCCAGTGCCCGGCCTGCGGCGCCCGCGTGGTGGAGCATGGCAGCAACTATGTCTGCGAAAAAGCCGTGCCGACCGTGCAGCAACCCACGCCCAGCTGCAGCTTCAAGACCGGCACCGTGATCCTGCAGCAGCCGGTGAACCACGAGCAGCTGCACAAGCTGCTGGCCGAAGGCAAGACCGACCTGCTGGACAAGTTCATTTCCAACAAGACACGTCGCGCCTTCAAGGCTTTCCTGGTGTGGGATGCCAAGACCGGCAAGGTCGGCTTCGAGTTTGAACCGCGTGCCGGCGGCAAGCCGGTGCGGGGCGCTGCCGCCACGGCCGGGGCCAAAACGGGCAAGACTACGGCCCAGACCGCAGCCAAACCCGCCAAGGCTGCCACCACCAAGGCTGCCAAACCCGCCGCCGCCAAGAAGCCGCGCGCCGCTGCCGCCGGCACGCTCAAGCCTAGCGCCGCGCTGGCCGCCGTGATCGGCGACGAGCTGGTCTCGCGCCCGCAGGCCGTGAAAAAGCTGTGGGACTACATCAAGGCGCACAACCTGCAGGACCCACGTGACAAGCGCACCATCGTCGCCGATGACAAGCTGCGCGCCGTGCTGGGAGCCGACAGCGTCAACATGTTTGCGTTGGCGGGCATTGTCGGCAAGCATGTAGAGTGAGCGGCAGTGCTCGGCAGTGCGCTATGCATGCACGGCCGGCGCTGACGTGGCGTTAGGGCCGGCCAGGGCAGCCTCCGCGCGCTGCACGCACAAGCGGCACCAGACCGCAGCCGCCGCATGTAGCTGCCGGGGTCAGCCGCGCCGCAGGCCTTGCTTCACCCAGGCATGGCCACTCACCAGCAGGATGCCGGCCAGCACCATCAGCGCGCCGGCGATGAAATTCGATTCGACCGGCTCGCGCAGCAGCCAGGCTCCCAGCGCAACGCCGAACAGCGGCGACAGGAAAGACAGCACGCCCAGGCGCGAGGCCAGGTAGTGCCGCAGCAGCCAGAACCACATCAGGAAGCTGAAGAAGGACACCACCAGCGCCTGAAACGCCAGGCTGGCCCACACCGCAGCCGTGGGGTGGAAGGTGGTGTGCCCCAGCAGCCAGGCGCCAGGCAGCAGCAGCAGGAAGGCCACGACCAGCTGGTAGAGCAGGGTTTGCGTGGCGGGCAGGCTGGCCATCTGCGTGGTGCGCACGGTCACGGTGGTGGCGGCCCAGGCCACGGAGGCGCCCAGGGCCAGCAAGTCTCCCAGCAGCATATCGCGGCCGACAGCGGTGCCTTTGCCCAGAAAGGCTATGCCAATCCCGAGAAAGGCCAGCAGAATGCCCGCCCACTGCAGCGGCGCCAGCCGCTCGGAGGGCAGCTTCCAGTGCAGGCCCAGCGCGGCAAAAATGGGGGCCGAATACAGCAGCACGATCGCATGCCCGGCGGTGGTGTACTGCAGGGCCTTGCCCAGCAGCAGGAATTCCAGCGCAAACAGCGTGCCGACGGCCAGACCCGGCTTCCACATGCTATTTCTTATCGTGAGTTGTTCGCCGCGCCAGCGCATCAGCAACCAGACCAGCAGTGCACCGATACCGGAGCGCAGCGCCAGCTGCAAGGTGGGGGAAATATCGGCAGCTGTGGCCTTGAGCATGACTTGCTGCATGCTCCAGATCAGGCACAGCAGCAGCATCAGGCTGATGGCGCGGGTATCCAGCGGAAGGCGATCGTGCATGGGAGAAGGGGTTCAGAGATGGCGATGCCGGCGCAGCAGGCTGGCGACCGGGGTCTGGCGCGCGCCGTACACATGGGTGGCGTGCTGGCCAACGCGCAGTGTACCTGCCTGTTCCACCGCCAGATACCAGCCGCAGCGCTGGTGCTGGACCATGTCGCGTGCGGCCTGCGCGTAGCCCATGATGTGCACCAGCTTGTAGCAGGGCTGGCGCGGTTCGGTCACGCGCAGCACGCAGTCGGGAAACACCAGCCGGTCGCCCACATGCACCTCGGTTTCCAGCAAGCCGGACAGGGTCAGGTTTTCGCCCAGAAAGCCGGGTGGCAGGGGGATGTCGGTGCCTTCCGTGGCGTGTTCCTGCCGCTGCGCCTGCCACCAGGCGTAATGCTCGGTCGGGTAGGCGTACACTGCCTTGCGCGGGCCGCCGTGCCATTGCGGATCGGCCTGTTCGTCACCGTCCAGGCCCAGCGTGCGCACCGCTACCGTGTCCGGACGCGGCTGCTTGCCGATGCCGGACAGCACGCGGCGCCCCTGAATGTGCAAGGGGCTGGCGAGGGCGGTATTGAGGCTGCAAAGGACAATGGACATGTGGCGGCACCTGGATAAGGTGCCGCCAACTGTATCACTGTGTTGCCTTGGCTGCCGGATGGGCTGCTGTCTCCTTGCGGCGCGTCCCGGATAGGGGCTGCCGCAAGCCGCTGGACGGGGTCTTGCGCGTGGGTGCTGCGTCAGACCGGGGCTGGTTGTGCTTGCTGCATGGACTCCATCATAGTGGCGGGTATCCGGCAGATTCTTGCGATGTTCATGCCAATTTTCCAGAGTATTGGCAGAAAATTGCGACGAACAGAAGATGAGGGCAATGTATGGAGCTTGATCGCCATGACCGCGCCATCCTGGCCGCGTTGCAGGCCGATGCGCGTATCACCAACCAGGAACTGGCCGAGCGCATCGGCCTGTCGCCATCGCCCTGCCTGCGCCGCGTGCGCGCACTGGAAGAGGCTGGACTGATCACCGGTTATCGCGCCCAGGTGGATGCGCGCAAGCTGGGCTTGAGCCTGATGGCGCTGATCGGCATTTCCATGGACCAGCACACGCCCGAGCGCTTTGCCAATTTCGAGGCGCTGGTGGGCGACATTCCCGAAGTGCTGGAATGCCTGCTGATTACCGGCCAGCAGTCCGACTACCAGCTCAAGGTGGTGGTGCGTGACATGGACCACTACCAGCACCTGCTGCTCAACAAGCTCACCCGCATCCAGGGCGTGACCGGCGTGCACACCAGCTTCGTGCTGCGTCGCGTGCTGGATGACCGGCCGGTGCCGCTGTAAGCGGACTTCAACCGCGCATCAGCGCTTCGATCTCGTCCGCCGCGACCGGCACCCCGCGTGTCAGCAACTCGCAGCCGCTGTCGGTGACCACGGCATCGTCCTCGATGCGGATGCCGATGTTCCAGAACTGTTCCGGCACGTCCTGGCCCGGGCGAATATACAGTCCGGGCTCGATGGTGGTGACCATGCCCGGCTGCAGGATGCGGCTGGGGCGTTCCAGCACGGTCTGACCGCTGATGGGGTCGGTGCGCTCGGTGGCCTGGTCGGCTTCGGACGGCTCCACGTAGCTGCCGCAGTCGTGCACATCCATGCCCAGCCAGTGGCCGGTGCGGTGCATGTAGAAGCGGAAATAGCTGCGTTGCGCGATCACGTCCTGCACGTTGCCCACCACATTGGCGTCGAGCAACTGCAGATCCAGCAGGCCCTGTGCCAGCACCGCCACGGCGGCATCGTGCGGATCATTGAAGCGGACGCCGGCGCGGGTGGCCGCAATGGCAGCCTCCTGCGAGGCCACCACCAGCTCGTACACCGCACGTTGCGGACCGCTGAAGCGTCCGCCGGCCGGGAAGGTACGCGTGATGTCGCTGGCGTAGCCATCCAGCTCGCAGGCGGCGTCGATCAGCACCAGGTCTTCGGCGCGTATGGGTGCCTTGTCGGCACGGTAGTGCAGCACGCAGGCATTGGCGCCCGCTGCCACGATGCTGGTATAGGCCGGGCCGTCCGCGCCATGGCGGCGGAACTCGTGCAGCAGCTCTGCGTCGAGCGTGTATTCGCGCACGTCATGGCCCTCGCGCAGCATGGCTGCACAGCGCTGCATGGCACGTACATGGGCGGCCGCGCTGATCTGGCCGGCCTGGCGCATGATGACCAGTTCGTGGGCATCCTTGTGCAGGCGCATTTCATCCAGCAACAGGCACAGGTCGAGCTGGCGCGCCGGCACCACGGCGCCCTGGCGCACGCGCCCACGCAGCGTGTCGAGCCAGCCCGCCACGCGGCTTTCCAGACCGGGGTGGGTGGCAAACGGGTAGGCCAGCACGCTGGCGCCATCCAGCAGCGCAGGCAGTTCGGTATCGAGCGAGACACTGCTGCGGCCCGCCTGCACGCCCAGCTTGGCAGGTGCGGCTTCAGGGCCCAGGCGGTAGCCGTCCCAGATTTCGCGTTCCAGATCCTTCGGGCGGCAGAACAGCGTGGCATCGGCCTGGCCGTTGGCATCGGTGCGCAGCACCAGCACCGCGCCCGGCTCGGCAAAACCGGTCAGGTAGTAAAAGTAGCTGTCGTGGCGGTACGGAAAATCCGCATCGCGGTTGCGCAGCTGCTCGGGGGCGGTGGGAATGATGGCGACGGCACGCGGGCCCAGCAACGCGGCGAGCTGGTTGCGGCGCTGCGCATACACGGAAGTGGGAGCTTGCAGATTCATGCTTCTATTGTGGCCCCGGCGCGGATTCCATGGTGGCGTGTCATGAAAAATGGGGTGTGCCGTCCCGGCAATTGTCAGCGGGCCTTGTTGTTGATGTCGGCCAGGCGCTCGGGTGTGCCGACATCGGTCCAGCGGCCGTGGTACACGCTGCCGGTCACCTTGCCCTGTGCCATGGCCGTGCGCAGCAGCGGCGCCAGCGGCACTACTTCGCCCTGTGGGTTGCCCTGTGCGATGTGGCACCAGGGGGCGGCAAACAGCGCGCGGCGGAACAGGCCGATGGTGCTGTAGGTGTAGCGCGGCAGGGTGCTGTCGTCCTTGGCCGTGTCCTGCACGACCCCGTCGGGCGTCAGGCCGAAATCGCCAGCCGGGTTGTGCTCCGGGTTGGGCACCAGCCACAGGTGCGCCAATGCGTCGCTGTTGGCAAAGCGTTCCCACGCCGCATGGGCAAACACGAAATCGGGCGCATACACATCACCGGCGGCGAGCCAGAAAATGTTGTCCAGCAGCGGCAGCGCGCGGGCAATGCCGCCGGCCGTTTCGAGGGCGTCGCCGAAATCCAGTTCTTCGCGCGAGTACTGCAGATGGGTGTCGGGCAGGGCGCCGCCATGCGGGTGGCAGGCGCCGAAGTGCGCCGGGATCTGCGCCCCCAGCCAGCCAGTATTGACCAGCACGCGCACAAAGTCCTGTGCGGCCAGGGCGCGCATCGGCCACTCCAGCAGGGGTTTGCCATGGGCCAGCAGCAGCGGCTTGGGCGTTACATCGGTCAGCGGGCGCATGCGGTTGCCGCGTCCTGCCGCCAGCAGCATGGCCTGGGCAGGGGGGCCGGTAAGGGTCAGCGTAGTCATGCCATGATCATACCGGCGACTGCCGCAGCTGCTGGCGCATGCGTTGTACCGAGGCCAGCGTGAACAGGGCCAGCCCGATCCACACGCCGACAAAACCGGTCAGGCGGTGCGCGTCCATCGGCTCCTGCAGAATCAGCACGCCACACACGAACTGCAGCGTGGGAGCCACATATTGCATCATGCCGAGCATGGCCAGCGGCAGGCGCTGTGCCGCCACGCCAAAGGCCAGCAGCGGAATGGTGGTGGCCAGGCCGGTGCCCCACAGGGCCAGATCGGTAGACGCGGAGTGATGCAGGAACACCAACTGCTGCTGCCCCGCCAGCCATCCCAGCACGCCCAGCGCAGGCAGCAGCAGCCAGGCGGTTTCGATCAGCATGCCCTCCAGCGCAGGGGTGCGCACTTTTTTCTTGATCCAGCCATACAGTGCAAAGGTCGCGGCCAGCACCAGCGCCACCCAGGGAAACTGCGGCGATACCACGCACAGGTACAACGCACCCAGCAGGGCAGCGCCCACGCCTGCCCATTGCAGCGGGGACAACCGTTCGCCCAGAAAGACCACGCCCAGCGCCACGCTCAGCAGCGGGTTGAGGAAATAGCCCAGGCTGGCATCCAGCGTGTGGCCGTGCGTGACGGCCCAGATGTAGACCAGCCAGTTGGCGCCGAGCAGTACCGCGGCCACTGCCAGCCGCCACAGCACGTCCGGCGTGCACCAGCGCAGCACGGTGGGCAGACGCTTCACGGCCAGCAGCATCAGCAGCAGGATCAGCATCGACCACACCACCCGGTGCGCCACCACCTCGAGCGAACCGGCAGATTTGGTCAACTGGAAATACAGCGGAAACACCCCCCACACGCCATAGGCCAGCAGGGCGGCCCACAGGCCACGACGGTCGGTCATCGCTGGCCTCCGGAGAAAAGGGAATCATTCAGCATGATCTGCACATTATGAAGCGCGTGTTATGTCCCTGTTTATGTCATGGGCGGTCTGCAGCCCGCTTGACAGCATGGCTTCTTGCTGTTTTTTTGTGCTAGGACGGTCGCTGCGGATAGAATAAGCGTTTCCGTTTTTTTCCAATTGGATCTTTCCCCCATGACTTCCAACGTATCGGCCGCTACCCTGGCCAATGCCATCCGCGCGCTGGCCATGGACGCCGTGCAGCAAGCCAATTCCGGACACCCCGGCGCCCCCATGGGCATGGCAGATATGGCAGTGGCCCTGTGGGGTCAGCACCTGCGTCACAACCCGGTCAACCCGCACTGGCCCGACCGCGACCGTTTCGTGCTGTCCAACGGTCACGCCTCGATGCTGCTGTATGCGCTGCTGCACCTGACCGGCTATGCGCTGCCGATCGAAGAACTCAAGCACTTCCGCCAGCTGCACAGCAAGACGGCCGGCCACCCCGAAACCGGCGTCACGCCCGGCGTGGAAACCACCACTGGTCCGCTGGGGCAGGGCGTTTCCAATGCCGTGGGCATGGCCCTGGCCGAAAAGCTGCTGGCCGCCGAATTCAACCGCCCCGGCCACCAGATCGTCCACCACCATACCTTCACCTTCCTGGGCGATGGTTGCCTGATGGAAGGCATCAGCCATGAAGCCTGCGCGCTGGCTGGCGCCTGGAAACTCAACAAGCTGATCGCACTGTACGACGACAACGGCATCAGCATCGACGGCAAGGTGCAGCCCTGGTTCATCGACAACACCGCGCAACGCTTCCAGGCCTATGGCTGGAACGTGCTCGGCCCGGTGGATGGCCATGACGCCGCAGCCGTTTCGGCCGCCATTGCCCAGGCCAAGACCAGCACTGACAAGCCGACGCTGGTGATTTGCAAGACGCATATCGGCAAGGGCAGCCCCAACCGCGCCGATACCGCCAAGGCGCACGGCGAGCCGCTGGGCGCCGACGAGATCGCTCTCACGCGCGCCACGCTGGGCTGGAACTATGGTCCGTTCGAGATCCCGCAGGAGGTGTATGCCGGCTGGGATGCGCGCGAGGCCGGCGCCCGCCACGAAGCCGAATGGAACCAGGCGTTTGCTGCCTACCAGGCCGCCTATCCCGAGCTGGCCGCCGAATTCACCCGCCGCGCCAGCGGCAAGTTGGTCGACAATTTTGCCCAGCTGGCCATCGATGCGGCCGTCACGGCCAACCAGAAGGCGGAAACCGTGGCCAGCCGCAAGGCCAGCCAGCTGGCGCTCGAGGTGTTCACGGCCGCCATGCCCGAACTGCTGGGCGGATCCGCCGACCTGACCGGCTCCAACCTGACCAACACCAAGTCCACTCCCGCTTTCCGCGTTGACGACAAGGGTGCCGTGGTCAAGACCGAAGAAGGCCAGATCGGCCGCCATATCAACTACGGCGTGCGCGAGTTCGGCATGGCCGCCATCATGAACGGCGTGGCGCTGCACGGCGGCTTCATCCCCTACGGCGGCACCTTCCTCACGTTCAGCGACTACAGCCGCAACGCCATCCGCATGGCGGCGCTGATGAAGCAGCGCGTGATCCATGTGTTCACGCACGATTCCATCGGCCTGGGCGAAGACGGTCCCACGCACCAGTCGATCGAGCATGCTGCCAGCCTGCGCCTGATTCCCAACCTGGACGTGTGGCGTCCGTGCGATACCGCCGAAACCACGGTGGCTTGGGCGCAGGCGCTGCAGAGCCAGCAACGCCCCAGCGCGCTGCTGCTGAGCCGCCAGAACCTGCCCTATGCGCCCAAGGCCGACCTGAGCGTGATCCACAAGGGCGGTTATGCGCTGGCCGAGCCAGCCGACGGCAAGTCGGCCCAGGCCGTGATCATGGCCACCGGCAGCGAAGTGCAGCTGGCCTTGCAGGCACAGCAGCTGCTGGCGCAAGAGGGCGTGGCCGTGCGTGTGGTCAGCATGCCCAGCACCACCGTCTTCGATCGCCAGGATCAGGCCTACCGGGACAGCGTGCTGCCCGCCGGCCTGCCGCGCGTGGCCGTCGAAATGGGCGTGACCGCTTTCTGGTGGAAGTACCGTTGCGCCGCCGTGGTGGGCATTGACACCTACGGCGAATCGGCCCCGGCCGGCGTGCTGTTCAAGCACTTCGGCTTTACCGCCGACAACGTGGCCAACACGGTACGCCAGGTCCTGCAGGCCTGAACGCAGCAGCACAGTTTCAGTTTTCAATCTTCAAGGAGAATCCCAAATGGCAATCAAGGTAGGCATCAACGGCTTCGGCCGCATCGGGCGCTGCGTGTTCCGCGCTGCTGTCGAGAACTTCGGCGACGACATCGAGATCGTCGGCATCAACGATCTGCTCGAGCCCGACTACCTGGCCTACATGCTGAAGTACGACAGCGTGCACGGCCGTTTCGGCGGCAATGTCAAGGTCGAAGCCGGCAAGCTGGTCGTCAACGGCAAGAGCATCCGCCTGACTGCCGAGAAAGATCCCGCCAACCTGAAGTGGGGCGAGCTCGACGTGGACGTGGTGATCGAATCCACTGGCCTGTTCCTGACCAAGGAAGCAGCCCAGAAGCACCTCGACGCTGGCGCCAAGAAGGTGATCATGTCTGCCCCGTCCAAGGACGACACTCCGATGTTCGTGCACGGCGTGAACTGCGAAAGCTACGCTGGCCAGACCATCATCAGCAATGCTTCCTGCACCACCAACTGCCTGGCTCCCGTGGCCAAGGTGCTGAACGACAAGTGGGGCATCAAGCGCGGCCTGATGACCACCGTGCACGCTGCCACTGCCACGCAAAAGACCGTGGACGGCCCTTCGAACAAGGACTGGCGCGGCGGCCGCGGCATTCTGGAAAACATCATCCCTTCGAGCACCGGTGCCGCCAAGGCCGTGGGCGTGGTGATCCCTGCGCTGAACAAGAAGCTCACCGGCATGTCGTTCCGCGTGCCCACGTCCGACGTGTCGGTGGTGGACCTCACGGTCGAGCTGGAAAAGCCCGCCACCTACGCCGAGATCTGCGCCGAAATGAAGGCACAGTCCGAAGGCGCCCTGAAGGGCATCCTGGGCTACACGGAAGACAAGGTGGTGGCCACCGACTTCCGCGGTGAAAGCTGCACCAGCGTGTTCGATGCCGAAGCCGGCATTGCCCTGGACACCACGTTCCTGAAAGTGGTGGCCTGGTACGACAACGAATGGGGCTATTCCAACAAGTGCCTGGAAATGGCACGCGTGGTCGCGGCCAAGTAAGCACCGCAAGCCCACAAAAAAACGCGCCCTCGGGCGCGTTTTTTTATTCCGGGTCCGGCAGGGACAAAGCTTGGGCGATCAATCCATCGCCGATTTATTCTTGGGCATCACGGATGGTGTCGCGCCCGTTCCGGTCCTTGGCACGGCCGATGTCGGCATCGAGCGCGCGCATCAGTTTCTCGACCGCATTGGTGAACGCCATGGCCATCTTGTCGGCGTCCGCCGTCACGGTCACCGGCTGACGGCTGGCCACGCGGGCCTCGATGCGGCAGCGCTTGTCTTCTGCGCCCGACTTGCCCGCATCCACATCCGACAGGAACACCTCCAGCCGGGTGAGATGGTCGCGGAACCGCGCCAGTCGGCTGGCCGCCTCTTCCTGGATCCATTGGGCCAAAGACTCTCCGCCCTGGATATGGTCATCGGTGTGTACTTGTACTTGCATGAGGCACTCCTTATGAAAACGAGGTGGGGCTGGCTCGCAAGCCATGGCCACCGGGATGGGTCCATCATGCACGCAACCATGGCGCCGGGCTTGATTCCGGTCAATAACACTTCGGACTGCCGGGGCCGCACCGCCAACTGAAGCCCACGCAACACATTCTCTGCGAGGCGCTGGCGTGCCCCTCTTCAGAGTTTCTCCAGCGCCTTGCGCCCGGCGCTGGAAATCATGGCCAGCGCGCTGCACGGGCACGATGCGCCATGCCGATTTCATGAAGAAAGCCACATTTGGCCGGCTTGCCACCCACCCGGCAGCGAGTGCACGGTGCTTTCCTACAGACGCCACGGGGGGGCGGTGCTACAAAGACACGGACGGGTCTCCACCGCACCACCGCTCTGCACTCCACCGGAATTCTTCCATGCCCGCCGTCCCTCGCCTCAAGATTGGCCTGTCGGCCTGCTTTCAACACGCCGACCCCACCCGCCCGCTGTTCACGGG
>CAYPRU010000018.1:0-33732 GCA_964413485.1 uncultured Allobrachymonas sp.
CGCCCCCGACCTGGGGGCGCTTTTTTTTTGCCTTCGACAAGAGGACGATGATGTCTGGCGGGTTGTTCCTGTGGGTATTGGTACAATGGCATTCAGTCATTTCATACACTGTGCGGGTCGTTCGGCCCACTGGCATTCACAGGCGCAGGGCGCCTTTTTTGTGCCGGCTTCTTCCCCCCTCTGGATAACATTCATGTTTGACCTGGTTCGCAAAAACACCAAGATCATCGGCGTTCTGCTTTTCCTTTTCATCGTGCCCTCGTTTGTGTTTCTGGGGGTCGATAACTACCGCAACATGAACAGTGCGGGCAATGCAGTCGTGGCAGAGGTAAACGGCGAAAAGATTACCCAGACGCAATGGGATGAGCGCCATCGGCGCGAGGCGGATGACATTCGCTCCAACAATCCCGATGTGGATCCTGCGCTGCTGGATTCTCCGCAAGCGCGTTACGCGACGCTTGAGCGTATGGTTCAGGAGCGGGTGCTTGCAGCAGCCGCCAACAAATTCAAATTGTTTGTCAGTGACCAGCGCCTTGCCAGGGAACTGCTTGCCGATCCAAACATCGCTGCATTGAAGGGGGCAGATGGCAAGCTGGACGAGGCCCGTTATCGGGAAGCGCTGTCCAAGCAAGGGCTGACCCCGCAAACCTTCGAGGCAGGCACCCGTGCACAATTAGCGCAGCAGCAAGTAGTACGAGGCCCTGCTGACGCAGCCGGCTGGATTCCGGCAGCGCAGGCCGATCTGGTATTGCGGCCCTTCTTTGAGCGCCGTGATGTGCAGTTGTATCGATTCAAGCCGGCTGACTTCCAGTCACAGGTTCAGGTTACCGATGCTGGCCTGCAGACCTACTACAAGGCACATGCGGCACAATTTCGCCGCCCGGAACAAGCCAGTGTCCAGTATGTGGTGCTGGACCTGCCTGCTGTTGAAAAAAAGGTGACTGTTTCTGAACAGGATCTGCACTCCTATTACGAGCAAAACAAGGCGCATCTGGCTGGTGGCGAGCAGCGCCGTGCCAGCCACATTCTGATTGCAGCGGACCAGTCGGCGGGCGCGGAGGCACGAGCCGCTGCCAAGAAAAAGGCAGAAGAAGTGCTGGCCGAGGTCGAGCAGAATCCACAGAATTTTGCAGATCTGGCCAAGCGCTATTCGCAGGATCCTGGTTCTGCCGCACAGGGCGGCGATCTTGGCTTCTTTGACCGTCAAAGCATGGTCAAGCCCTTCAGCGATGCGGTATATGCATTGAAGCCGGGCGAGATCAGCCCTGTGGTGGAGACACAGTATGGATATCACATAATTCGTTTGACCGGTGTGCAAGGCGGTGACAAAGGATTTGAGCGCAGCCGTGCCCAGATTGAGGTTGAGGTGAAGCGTCAGCAAGCCCAGCAGAAGTTTGCGGAGGCTGTCGAGCAGTTGTCGGATGCTGTATTCCGTGACCCGCAGACATTGAAAACCGCAGCGGACAAGTTGGGCCTCGAAATCCATTCGGCAACTGGTGTGACCCGAACGCCGGCGCGTGGCGCAGAGGGGGCTTTGGCCAATGCCAAGCTGCTGGACGCATTGTTCGCGCCGGAT
Organism: uncultured Allobrachymonas sp.; assembly: GCA_964413485.1. Classification (GTDB taxonomy): domain Bacteria; phylum Pseudomonadota; class Gammaproteobacteria; order Burkholderiales; family Burkholderiaceae_C; genus Brachymonas. Next base: position 1,577 of record CAYPRU010000018.1, read on the forward strand.
TCCATCAAGAGCAAGAACAATACGGCAACGGTAGAGATTGGCAGCAATCAGGTGGCTGCTGCGCGTATCGTGGAATATCAGGCAGCACGCCAGCCTGCGCTGGACGAAGTACGCAACGAGGTAACCCAGGGCTTCCTCCAGAGCCAGGCAGCCATCTTGGCCAAGGCTGCAGGCGAGAACAAGCTGAAGGAGTGGCGCGGAAACGCGCAGGCTACGACCGGGGGCGAGAACATGACCTTGTCTCGTGCGCAGGCCGGTGCACCGGCTGCGGTAGTGAATGCCGCCATGCGTGCCAGTCGTGCCAAGCTTCCTGCGTTTGAGGGCGCAGATTTGGGCGGTGATGGCTATGTCGTTGTGCGCGTGAATAGTGTTCTTGAGCCTGATGCAGGCACGCAAGAAGTGCAAAAGCAGCAGTATCCGCAAGTGGCGCAGGCCGTGGGCGATGCCGAATTGCAGGCCTATTATGAGTCGCTCAAGAAGCTGCTCAAGGTCAAGATGCTGGTTCCCAAGCCTTCTGCAATTTTGGCAACGACAAAAAGTGAATAAGTTTTGAAAAGAGCAAAAATGCCGTTATAATTTCCCCTTCTACGGTGGCTATAGCTCAGTTGGTAGAGTCCCAGATTGTGATTCTGGTTGTCGTGGGTTCGAGTCCCATTAGCCACCCCAGTAGTTCTCTGAAAACAGGCACTTCGGTGCCTGTTTTCGTTTGTTCGCAAAGCAAATCCGGACGAGCTTGTGTACAAAGGGGCGGCATGGGGCTGTTTTCGACCAGGCCCTGCCTGGAGAAGGGGCGTGCTGGGTGGCCGGCGAAGGTTCTGACAAAGCTGCACGGATGCAACAGCATGGGTGTGTGTACGGGAACATGTGGCAGCGAGTATGGACGTGCGGCCCCACGGGCATATCTGCTTCGCTACACTTGATGCCATTCACATGCAAGTTATCCCACCACAAAATACGGAGAGCCAGACCATGACGATTCCAGTCGAACTTTTGCAAGCCCTGGCCAGTGTGACCGATGAAACCGGTGCGCCGCTGGCAAATGACAAGTCGATCCGTGACTTGGTATGGACGGGCGGCAAACTGTCCTTTACCTTGGTCATGGGGTATCCTGCCGCCAGCCAACATGCGGCGCTGAAAGAGGCTTTGCGAGCTGCAGCCGTCGCCTTGCCCGGCGTGCAGCAGGTCCATGTCGAGATCGCCACACAGGTGGTAGCCCATACTGTGCAGTCTGGTGTGCAATTGGTCAAAGGCGTGAAAAACGTGATTGCCGTGGCCTCTGGCAAGGGCGGTGTTGGCAAGAGCACCACCGCAGCCAACCTGGCTCTGGCTCTGAGGGCGGAAGGCGCCAATGTAGGGCTGCTGGATGCCGATATCTATGGTCCCAGCATGCCAATGATGATGGGTGTGCAGGGCAAGCCGCAAGCCCTTGACGGCAAGAACATGGAGCCGCTGGTGGGGCATGGCGTACGCGTCATGTCGATCGGTTTTCTGGTGGATGGTGATCAGGCCATGATCTGGCGTGGCCCTATGGCCAGCCAGGCGCTCGATCAGTTGCTGCATCAGACCCACTGGGGTACTCCTCCGGATGATGAACTGGATTATCTTATTGTCGACATGCCTCCCGGCACTGGTGACATCCAGCTCAGCCTGAGCCAGCGCGTGCCGGTGACCGGCGCTATCATGGTGACCACTCCACAGGACATTGCCTTGCTGGACGTGAAGAAAGGCATCAACATGTTCCAGAAGGTGGGTGTTCCGATTCTGGGCGTGGTGGAAAACATGGCAGTGCATGTGTGCAGTCAGTGTGGGCACGCCGAACATGTATTTGGTCAGGAAGGCGGTAAGCGTTTGGCCGAGGCGCAAAATCTGCCCTATCTCGGCGCATTGCCCCTGTCTTTGGCCATCCGTGAGCAGGCGGATGGCGGCAAGCCCACCGTTGCGGCGGACCCTGAGGGCGCCGTGGCGGCCACTTACCGCGAGATTGCACGCAAGGTCACGGCCAGCATTGCTGCCAAGGGGCGTGATTACACCCACAAGTTCCCGACCATCAAGGTTTCGCACGGAACCTGATCCACGCGTCTGGAAAGTTACAATACCTGATTCATGTCTGCTGTTTCCATTCAGTCACTGTCCAAGCTGTTTCCGCCGCGCGGCACCGCGCCTGCGGTGCATGCGCTCGACAACGTCACCTTCGATATCGAACACGGGGAATTCTTCGGTTTGCTTGGCCCGAACGGCGCTGGCAAGACCACGCTGATTTCAATCCTGGCCGGGTTGGCGCGTGCGAGCTCAGGCACCATCCGGGTACATGGTTTCGATGTGCGCAATGATTTCGTGCAGGCGCGCAGACACCTTGGTATCGTGCCACAGGAACTGGTTTTCGACCCGTTTTTTTCCGTACAGGAAGCCCTGCGCTTCCAGTCAGGGTATTTTGGCCTGTACGACAACGATGCCTGGATCAGCGAGTTGCTCGAAGGACTGGGACTGGCCGACAAGGCCAACGCCAATATGCGCCAGCTTTCTGGCGGCATGAAGCGCCGTGTGCTGGTTGCACAAGCGCTGGTCCACAAACCTCCGGTGATCGTGCTGGATGAGCCCACTGCCGGAGTGGACGTCGAACTGCGCCAGACCCTGTGGCATTTCGTGTCCGATTTGAACCGCAAAGGCCATACCGTGTTGCTGACCACCCATTACCTGGAGGAGGCCGAGGCCTTGTGCCATCGCATCGCCATGCTCAAAAAGGGACGGGTGATCGCGTTGGAAAAAACAAGCACATTGCTGGACAATGCCAAGGCGACCATGCTGTACTTCAAGACGGACGCCGCTTTGCCACCTGCACTAGCTGCGATGGCGCGCATAACCGGTCGCATAGTCGAACTTCCAGCCCATTCAGCCGCCGAAATCGAGCAGCATCTTGCCACGCTGCGGGCAGCAGGCATTACCCCGGAAGATCTGGAAATCCGCAAGGCAGACCTTGAAGACGTTTTCATCGCATTGATGAATGCGCCGGCCCAGGGAGTACAGCCATGATGCCTGAAAAGCAGAGCAAGTTCGCGGGCTTGCAAGCACTGCCCGCGCCGAACAATGGCTGGAAGATGCTGCTGTACAAGGAAGTGCTGCGCTTCTGGCGCGTGGCTTTCCAGACGATTGCAGCGCCGGTCCTGACCGCAGTGCTGTACCTGCTAATTTTTGGGCATGTTTTGAGTGAGCGTGTGCAGGTGTATCCGGGTGTCAGTTATGTGGCCTTCCTGGTTCCTGGCCTGGTCATGATGAGCATGCTGCAGAATGCCTTTGCCAACAGTGCGTCCAGCATGGTGCAGAGCAAGATCATGGGCAATCTGGTATTCATCCTGCTGACGCCGATGGCGGCCTGGCACTGGTATGTGGCCTATGTGGGTGCAGCCGTGGCGCGTGCGTTGCTGGTGGGGGTGGGCGTTTATCTGGTTACCCTGCTGTACGCGCCTGCGCAAGCTTATTCCTTATTGTGGATTCTGGCGTTCTCGCTGTTGGGCAGCGGCTTGATGGGGGCACTGGGGCTTCTGGCCGGTCTTTGGTCCGACAAGTTCGACCAGATGGCGGTGTTCCAAAATTTTGTCGTCATGCCGATGACTTTCCTGGCTGGGGTGTTCTATTCGATCCATTCGCTGCCTGGCATGTGGCAGACACTCAGCCATTTCAACCCTTTCTTTTACATGATTGATGGCCTGCGCTATGGCGTATTCGGCATCAGCGATGTCTCTCCCTGGCTGAGCCTGGGCGTGGCTGCCGGTGCCTTTGCGCTTGTTTCGCTGCTGTGCCTGTATTTGCTGCGTACTGGCTACAAGCTGCGCGGCTGACTGACCGGAGCATTCCATGACTGCTGACGAACTGCGTAATCTGATTGTTGCCGGCTTGCCGTGCGAACATATAACTCTTGAGGGTGACGGCCGCCACTGGTTTGCCACCATCGTATCGCCGGCATTCGATGGCAAGCGCCTGATCCAGCGCCACCAGCTCGTCTATCGCGCAATGGGGGAGCGCATGCACACCGACGAGGTGCATGCACTGTCCATGAAAACCTTTACTCCCGCCGAGTGGGCACAGGCGCAGCAACAGGCCTGATACGGCACACCAGATAGCTCCGAAAGACTCTGAATGGACAAACTCCTGATCCGCGGCGGCAAGATGCTGCAGGGTGAAATTACCGTTTCCGGTGCCAAGAACGCGGCTCTGCCGGAGATGTGTGCCACCTTGCTGACCGATGAACCGGTCAAGCTGACCAATGTGCCGCGCTTGCGCGACGTGGCAACCATGCGCCACCTGCTCGCCAACATGGGCGTGCAGATCGAAGCCTTGGGCGAACGCGGCGGCATGGTTTTCCAGGCGAAAGAGTCGGTGAATCCGGAAGCCCCGTATGAGCTGGTCAAAACCATGCGCGCTTCCGTGCTGGCGCTCGGACCGCTGCTGGCCCGCACCGGCCGCGCCAAGGTTTCTCTGCCCGGCGGCTGCGCCATTGGTGCGCGTCCGGTAGAGCAGCACATCAAGGGGCTGCAGGCCATGGGGGCCATCATCAACGTGGAGCAGGGCTACATGGTGGCCAGTCTGCCGGCGGGGCAGCGCCGCCTGAAAGGCGCACGCATCACCACCGACATGATCACCGTGACAGGCACCGAGAACTTCCTGATGGCCGCCGCCCTGGCCGAGGGGACCACTGTGCTTGAAAATGCCGCGCAGGAACCCGAGATTCCCGATCTGGCAGAAATGCTGATCAAGATGGGGGCCAGGATTCAAGGGCATGGTACCAGCCGCATCATCATTGAGGGCGTCGAGAAGCTGCATGGTTGTGAACATGCCGTGGTGGCAGATCGTATCGAATGTGGCACCTTCCTGTGTGCGGTGGCAGCTACCGGTGGTGATGTGGTGCTCCGACTTGGCCGCGCCGACCATCTGGATGCGGTCATTGACAAGCTGCGCGAAGCCGGCGTGACAGTGACTGCCTTGAATGACGGCATTCGCGTGCAGGCAGCCGGTCCGGCCTGGAAGTACCTGAAGGCGCAAAGTTTCCGTACTACCGAATACCCCGGGTTTCCGACCGACATGCAGGCGCAGTTCATGGCGCTCAATGCCGTGAGCCAAGGCAGCAGCATGATCACCGAAACCATTTTCGAAAACCGTTTCATGCATGTCAGCGAACTGGCGCGTCTGGGTGCCAACATCCAGATCGAGGGCAAGAATGCCATGGTCGAAGGCGTGAGCAAGCTGTCCGGTGCGACCGTGATGGCCACCGATCTGCGTGCTTCTGCCGGCCTGGTCATCGCCGGCCTGGTGGCGGATGGCGAAACTGTCGTAGACCGTATTTACCATCTGGATCGTGGCTATGACCAGATGGAGGTCAAGCTGCGCATGCTGGGCGCGGATATCGAGCGCGTATCGGCATGACCGGGGCAGGGCGGGCATATGCCCGCCGCTGCATTACTCAGGATTCAATTTTTTATGATCACTCTTGCCCTGTCCAAAGGCCGCATTTTTGACGAAACCTTGCCGCTGCTGGCAGCAGCGGGTATCGAGGTTCTGGAAGACCCGGAAAAATCGCGCAAACTGATTTTGCCCACCAACCAGCCTGACGTGCGCGTGGTGCTGGTACGTGCTACCGATGTGCCCACCTATGTGCTGTACGGCGGTGCCGATCTGGGCGTAGTCGGCAAGGACACATTGATCGAGCATTGCGCGGAATGGGGTGACACCAGTCTGTACCAGCCGCTGGATCTGAAAATTGCCCGTTGCCGCATGAGCGTGGCTGTGCCGGCAGGCTTCGACTACGCAGGCAAGGTGCGGCAGGGAGCGCGTTTACGTGTGGCCACCAAGTACGTCAACATTGCACGCGAATTCTTTGCGGCCAAGGGCGTGCACGTGGACATCATCAAGCTCTATGGCAGCATGGAGCTGGCGCCACTGACTGGCCTGGCCGATGCCATCGTGGATCTGGTGTCCTCGGGTGGCACGCTCAGGGCGAACAACCTGGTCGAGGTGGAGCACATCATGCCCATCAGCTCGCGGCTGGTCGTGAATCAGGCGGCGCTCAAGCTCAAACAGCAACCGATCCGCCACTTGATCGACACATTTGCACGAGCGGTTTATACTGACAAATTGTAAATACGACGCCATTGCCTGAATGGCGCTTGTCATGTTTACAAGGCCCTGTCTATAGCGATTGACCGGTGCTACCTTGGTGGGCCGGTGGATCGTCCCGTCGTTGCGTGCCTCCCTGATTCCCTATGTCGACCACAGCAAATCCTCTTCGCCTCTCCACCTCCCAGCCCAATTTTGATGCTGCATTCAAGGCCCGGCTGCACTGGAGCGCGGACACCGACTCAGCCATCGAGCAGCGTGTGGCCGACATCCTTGCCGACGTACGCCAGCGTGGCGATGCCGCTGTGCTCGAGTACACCGCACGCTTCGATAACCTGCAGGCGGACAGCATGTCGGCACTTGAGCTGACGCAGCACGAACTGAAGGCCGCCTTCGACAGCTTGCCGCAAGCACAGCGCGATGCCTTGCAGGCCGCTGCAGACCGGGTGCGCAGCTACCACGAGGCGCAAAAAAATGCCAGTGGTGAAAGCTGGAGCTATCGCGACGCCGATGGCACATTGCTGGGACAGAAGGTCACACCGCTGGATCGCGTCGGCATTTATGTTCCTGGCGGCAAGGCTGCTTATCCGAGCAGTGTGCTGATGAACGCCATTCCGGCACATGTGGCTGGCGTGCAGGATATCATCATGGTAGTGCCGACGCCAGGTGGCGAAAAGAACTCTCTGGTACTAGCAGCTGCATATGTGGCGGGGGTAAGCCGTGCATTTACCGTGGGTGGCGCACAGGCTGTGGCGGCGTTGGCATATGGCACGGATACCATTCCTCCGGTGGACAAGATCACGGGTCCCGGAAACGCCTATGTAGCCAGCGCCAAGCGTCGCGTGTTCGGTACTGTGGGCATCGACATGATTGCCGGACCCAGCGAGATTCTGGTGCTGGCTGACGGCACTACGCCTGCCGAGTGGGTGGCGATGGATCTGTTCAGCCAGGCTGAGCACGACGAGCTGGCCCAAAGCATCCTGCTGTGCCCCGATGCCGCCTATATCGATGCCGTGCAGGCGGCGATAGACAAGTTGCTGCCCGACATGCCGCGTGCGCAAATTATCGCCAAGAGCCTGAATGACCGTGGCGCCTTGATTCATACCGCCAGCATGGAGGAAGCCTGCGCGATCTCCAACCGCATTGCGCCAGAGCACCTCGAAGTCAGTAGCCGCCAGCCGCACCAGTGGGAGCCGCTGCTCAAGCATGCGGGGGCCATTTTCCTGGGGGCGTACACCAGTGAGAGCCTGGGCGATTACTGTGCGGGGCCCAATCACGTGTTGCCCACCAGTGGTACGGCGCGATTCAGTTCGCCGCTGGGGGTGTATGACTTCCAGAAGCGCAGCAGTCTGATCGAGGTCAGTGAGCAAGGTGCACAGGAGTTGGGGCAGATTGCCAGCGTGTTGGCGCATGGTGAGGGGTTGCAGGCGCACGCGCGATCTGCAGAGATGCGCCTGAAAAACAACTGATGCTGTGCCTGGTGGAGTCGGAGGGCTGCGCTTGGGAAAGCGGCAGTGTGGCTCCAATTGAGCAGTTGCTAAAGCCAGCTGTCAAAGGCCGACTGACGAAGACAGGGGGCAGACCGCTGCGGCACCCGATATTCAAGGAGTGAGACATGGAATGTACCGTTACCTGGACCGGCGCAATGGGCACCCGTTCAGGCATGGGTTTTGTCGCTGAAACCGGCAGTGGCCACGTGGTGGCCATGGATGGTGCGCCCGACGTGGCACAGCCGCAGAACGGTGGCCAGAATCTGGCGCCACGCCCGATGGAAATGCTGTTGAGTGGCTTGGGCGGCTGTACGGCGTATGACGTGGTGCTGATTCTTAAACGTGGGCGGCACGCCGTCGAAAACTGCAGTGTCAGGATCGAGGCCGAGCGCGCAGAGGAGGATCCCAAGGTCTTCACGCGCATCCACATGCAGTTCACGGTACGTGGCCGTCAGCTGTCCCACGCCGCAGTGGAGCGTGCGATTGCCATGAGCCATGAAAAATATTGCTCCGCCAGCATCATGCTGGGAAAGACGGCCGAAATCACCACCGGCTGCACGGTGGAGGACAGCACTGCCTCTGCCTGAAGACAGGATTGTGCGTTGCATAAAAAAACCGGGTGGCCTGAAAAGCCACCCGGTTTTGCATGTGCAATGGATGTTTACTGCGTGATGATGCCGCAGGCAATGCGTGCGCCGGCATTGCCAGCCGGCTGTGCGCTGTAGTCGTCGTCGTTGGCGTGCACAATCACGGCCTTGCCGATGATGCTGTTGGCACCGCTCAGGGCCAGGGTCTGGCTGGTGATGTCTATGCTGGCCACGCCTTTGGCATCTGCAAACAGCGGGGGCATGTCGCCGACGTGGTGCTCGCCTGCGCCGTGCATGCCATGTGCCTTGTGCGTGGGGTTCCAGTGACCGCCAGCAGCGTTGCCTGCGTCGGCGCAGGAACCTTTTTCATGCACGTGGAACGCGTGCCAGCCGGGAGTCAGACCCTCCACAGTGCCAGAAACGACCACGCCATTGGCGGTCTGTGCAAATTTGAGGTTGCCCTTGGCCTTGCTGTCGGCACTGGTAGGTGCGAGGGTGGCCGTGATGCCGGCCGGCTTCTTGGCTTCTGCCTTGGCGGCCGGTTGGGTGGTATTGCTGGCGCATGCCGTCAGGGCGGCAGCAGCAACAACGCACAGCAGGGGGGACAGCAGTTTTTTCATGGACATCTTCCTTGCAGAGTGATTGGATACACGGGACTGTGTGTGCACACACAACAGGTAAGACAATGTAAGAAACCAATATGACAGAAATTTGTCAACTGCGGCAATCCGGAAAATTCTTACTGTCGGGCAGCCAGAATTTGTTGCAGGGCATGTACCAGCGCATCGCACTCGGCATCGGTACCGATGGAAATGCGCAGGAAAGCGTCGATGCGCGGTTTGTTGAAATGGCGCACCAGGATGGCGCGTTCGCGCAGTGCGGCGGCCAGTGCTGCGCCCCCGTATTGCGGGTGGCGGGCAAAGATGAAGTTGGCAGCCGAAGGCAGCACTTCGAAGCCCAGCCCCTGCAGCTGGTCCGTCAGGCGCGTGCGGGTGGCAATCACCTGCGTGCAGCATTGCCTGAAGTAGGCGTCATCCTGCACCGAGGCCGCGGCGGCGGCCAGTGCCAGCCGATCCAGCGGGTACGAGTTGAAGCTGTTCTTGACGCGCTCGAGCGCCTCGATCAGGCCGGCGTCGCCCAGCGCATAGCCGATGCGCATGCCGGCCAGTGAACGGCTCTTGGACAGCGTATGCACGACCAGCAGGTTGGGGTAGCGCCGGATCAGCGGCACCGCGCTTTCTGCGCCGAAGTCGACATAGGCCTCATCCACCAGCACGACTGCATCGGGATTGCCGGCCACGATGCGCTCGACCTCTGCCAGCGGCATCAAGCGGCCGGTGGGAGCGTTGGGATTGGCAAACACGATGGCACCGGCGCGCTGGCCAGCCTGGGGCAGGTAGTCCTCGGGACGGATACCGAAGGCCTCGTCCAGCGGGATCAGCCGGTAGTCGATGCCGTACAGGCCGCAGTAGGTGGGATAGAAGCTGTAGGTGATGTCAGGCATCCACAGCGGAGCATCGTGCTTGAGCAGGGCCATGAAGGCATGGGCCAGCACTTCGTCAGAGCCGTTTCCCACGAAGATCTGGTCGGGCTGCAGGCCATGATGCTGCGCCAGGGCCTGCGTCAGCGTGGTGGCGTTGGGGTCCGGGTACAGGCGCAGGCTGTCGTCGGTGGCAGCCTGAATGGCCTCGAGCACACGTGGAGACGGGCCATACGGATTTTCGTTGGTATTGAGCTTGACCAGATTGTTGATGCGGGGCTGCTCGCCCGGAACATAGGGAACAAGGTCGTGGACAATGGCGCTCCAGAAGCGATTCATGCGGCTATCCCGGCAATAGAGAGGGTCTTGGAAAGGAACAATGGTAGCGCAGGACGGCAGATTTGCTGCGGGAATGCGACAATAGCAACTTGCCGGGGCGCCACACCATGCACAAGCATGGTGGCCCGTCGCTCACACGTCTGAAAACATTTTTACAATGACATGTCAGGCGTATACCGCTTTTCAAACATGACCATGATTTCCCCCCGTATTGCCGAAGTGGCGCGCAAGACCGCCGAAACCGACATCCATGTTGCCATCAATCTGGATGGTACCGGTAAGGCCGAGTTGTCCACCGGCATCGGATTTTTCGATCACATGCTCGATCAGATTGCCCGACATGGCCTGATTGACCTGACCGTGCAATGCACGGGTGACCTGCACATCGATGGCCACCATACGGTGGAGGATGTGGGCATTACGCTGGGCCAGGCCGTGGCGCGGGCCGTGGGTGACAAGAAGGGGCTGCGCCGCTATGGCCATGCCTATGTTCCGCTGGATGAAGCACTCAGCCGCGTGGTTGTCGACCTCTCCGGGCGTCCTGGCCTGACCTACCATATTCCGTTTACCGCCGGCATGATCGGTGCACTGGACACGCAGCTCGTGTACGAGTTCTTCCAGGGCTTTGTCAACCACGCCGGTGTCACGCTGCATATTGACAACCTGCGCGGCATCAATGCGCATCACCAGTGCGAGACAGTGTTCAAGGCCTTTGGCCGCGCGCTGCGCGTGGCACTCGAGATCGATGCACGTGCAGGCGACGCGATTCCGTCCACCAAGGGAAGTCTGTGATGAGCAAGCCGGTCGTTGCCGTCGTCGATTACGAAATGGGCAATCTGCGCTCGGTCTCGCAGGCCGTGCAGCAGGTGGCAGAAGATCGCTTCGAGGTGGTCATTGCGCACCAGCCCGAGCAGATTCGCGAGGCCGAACGCGTGGTGCTGCCAGGGCAGGGCGCCATGCGCGATTGCATGCAACATTTGCGTGACAGCGGCATGCTGGACGCAGTGCTGGAGGCCGCCGCCAGCAAACCGCTGTTTGGCGTGTGTGTTGGTATGCAGATGATGCTGGAGCACAGCGAGGAAGGCGATACCCCGGCGCTGGGCCTGTTTGAGGGCACGGTGCGGCGTTTCCAGTTGGAAGGCAAGCTGCAGCCGGACGGCAGCCGCTTCAAGGTACCGCAAATGGGCTGGAACCAGGTGCACATCACGCGGCCGCATCCGGTCTGGCAGGGCATTCCTGACCAGAGCTGGTTCTATTTTCTGCACAGCTACTATGCGGCGCCGGCACATGCCGAGCACAGCGTGGGCGAAGCCGATTACGGTGGTCGCTACACGGCCGCCATTGCGCGTGACAATATTTTTGCCACACAGTTCCATCCGGAAAAATCGGCCGATATGGGCCTGGCGCTGTATCGCAATTTCCTTCACTGGAAGCCCTGATTCCGCATGGTCTGGCGCTTCCCTGTTTTCCTTCCCCACCGAGACACTGCACCATGCTGCTGATACCCGCCATCGATCTGAAAGACGGCCAATGTGTGCGCCTGCAACAGGGCGACATGAACAAAGTCACTACCTTCAACACTGACCCGGTGGAGCAGGCCCTGCACTGGCTGGAGCAGGGCGCGCGCCGCCTGCATCTGGTGGACCTGAACGGCGCTTTCGCCGGCAAGCCCAAGAACCTGGGGGTGGTCAAGGAAATCCTGCAGGAACTGGGCGACGAGATCCCGGTGCAACTGGGGGGCGGTATTCGTGACCTGGACACCATCGAACAATATATCGATGCCGGCCTGCGTTATGTAATCATCGGCACGGCAGCGGTCAAGAACCCTGGCTTCCTGGCGGATGCCTGCAGTGCGTTTGGCGGCCACATCATCGTGGGCCTGGATGCCAAGGACGGCAAGGTGGCCACCGACGGCTGGAGCAAGCTGACCGGCCACGAAGTGACCACGCTGGCCAAGAAGTACGAAGATCTGGGTGTGGAAAGCATCATCTACACCGATATCGGCCGTGACGGCATGCTCAGCGGCATCAACATCGACGCTACTGTGCGCCTGGCCCACGCCAGCCGCATTCCGGTGATCGCTTCCGGTGGCCTGAGCAATATGGACGACATTGAAAAGCTGTGCGCGGTCGAGGGCGAAGGCGTGGAGGGCGTGATCTGCGGTCGCGCCATCTATACCGGCGATCTGGATTTTGCAGCAGGCCAGGAACGGGCTGACGCCCTGAGCGAACAGGCTCAGTGAAATGACCATCTGGCCGGATGATTTTCCGGTAGTGCGCCTGCAGGGGCCGGATGGCGCCACTGCGGTGGTGGCGTTGCGTGGTGCGCAAGTGCTGTCCTGGATCACGGCGGATGGGCGCGAGCGGCTGTATCTGAGTTCGCAGGCAATATGGGATGGCAGCGCCCCGATTCGCGGTGGTGTGCCGGTGTGCTGGCCGCAGTTCAATCGGCGCGGGCCGCTGGCCAAGCACGGATTTGCCCGCATGCTGCCCTGGCAAGTGGTGCGGCAGCAGGCAGACGCTGTCACGCTGCGCCTGACGGACGCTGATGTGCCAGATTGCTGGACACACGATGCCAGCGGGCATTGCCTGTGGCCCCATGCCTTCGTGCTGGAGCAGGAGGTGGCGCTGGCCAGGGACAACATTGAGCTACGGCTGCAAGTGCACAACACGGGGGCGCAAACCCTACCGTTTACCGTGGCGTTGCACAGCTATCTGGCGGTGGATCAGATAGCGTCATTGCGCATCGAAGGCGCCGATCAACTGCGCTATTGGGATGCCGTGGTCAATGCGCCGGTGTCACATCCGGTGCAACAGGGCGCCATTGAGTTTGTGGCAGAAGTCGATCGGGTCTATCCGGCATTCCATGCTGTGCTGCGCGACGGCAATCATGCCTTGTTGGTGGAGCAATCCGGCAACATGGCTCATACCGTGGTCTGGAATCCCGGGCAGGCGCTGGCGGCCACCCTGCAGGATATGGACGCAGACGGCTGGATGCGGTTTGTCTGTGTTGAGGCCGCACACATTGACCAGCCGGTCGAACTGCCACCGGGCGCCAGCTGGACGGGAAGCCAGACGCTGCGTAGCGACAAGGTGCAATAACCAGATTACGGCAACACCTGGGGCGTGCTGGTATGCTTTGGACTTCATGGCCGTGAGGGCAGGAAGGTAGCCGGATTGCAGTCCAACAGCAGTATTTCCTTTTGGCGTCTGGGATGGCGCACTCTATGGCGCGACGTGCGTGCGGGCGAGTTGCGCATGCTCGTGCTGGCCGTACTGTTGGCGGTGGCAGCCCTGAGCGCGGTGGCTTTCTTTTCCGATCGGCTTGGTGCAGGCCTGCAGCGCGATGCCGCGCAGTTGCTGGGCGGCGATGTCGTTATCAGCGGCGATCACCCTTTGCCGCAGACTTTTCTACAGCAGGCCAGGCGACTGGGACTGCAGGACACGCAAACACAGACTTTTCCGACCATGGTTCGTGCCACCGAGGCGCAGGGCGGTGCCGGGCGCCTGGTGGCACTGAAGGCGGTAGCGCCCGGATATCCGCTGCGTGGCAGTATCCGTGTGGCAGCGCAGTATCCCTTGTCAGCGGGGACGGCGGAACAGGCTGTGCAAACCGGACCGGCGCGCGGGGAAATCTGGGTGGAGGCGGCCGTGCTGGATGCACTGGGGCTGCATTTGGGTGATGGGCTCTTGTTGGGCGATACCCAGTTGCGCATTGCCAGGGTGCTGGTGCAGGAGCCGGATCGAGGGGCCAACTTCATCAACTTTGCCCCGCGCGTGCTGATGGCGCTGGAGGATTTGCCGGCCACCCAGCTGGTGCAGCCGGCCAGTCGCGTGACCTACCGCTTGCCGCTGGTGGGTAGTCAGCGTGCCGTGCGCAGTTATACAGAATGGGCACGGGCTGAGTTGGACAAGCCGGACATGCGCGGCATGCGCATTGATAGTTTGGAGGGCGGCAACCCGCAAATGCAGCAAACGCTGGACCGAGCCGGCAATTTCCTGAATCTGGTAGCCTTGCTGGCGGCGCTGCTCAGTGCCGTGGCGGTGGCGCTGGCAGCACGGGCATTTGCCGCACGCCATCTGGACGACTGCGCTATGCTGCGGGTGCTGGGTTTGCCGCAGCGTACCATCGCCTGGGCCTATGCCTTTGAATTCGTGCTGCTGGGATTGGCGGGCAGCCTGTTGGGCTTGTTGCTGGGTTATGCCGTGCATTACCTGTTTGTTGCGCTGCTGGCCAGTCTGGTGCCGACCGTCCTGCCGCAGCCTGGCGTGGCACCGGTGCTGCTCGGCTTTGGTGTGGGGCTGACGCTGTTGATTGCCTTTGGTTTGCCGCCGGTGTTGCAGCTGGCGGGCACGCCGCCGCTGCGCGTGATCCGGCGTGAACTGGGGGCGCTGAAGCCCGCGTCTGTCGGAGCGATTGTTCTGGGTGTGACTGGTTTTGTCGTGTTGCTGCTGGCAGCCAGCCGCGATCTGAAACTCGGCGGCATCGCAGTGGGCGGATTTGCCGCTGCGGTACTGGTTTTTGCATCGCTGGGGTGGGGAGCGGTCTGGCTGCTGCAACGGTGGGTGCGCAGCGGCGCAGTGGACCACATGCCGCGCTGGCTTGCATTGTCCGTGCGACAGCTCAGTGCACGGCCAGCCTTTACAGTGGTGCAGATCACCAGTCTGGCTGTGGGCTTGCTGGCCCTCTTGCTGCTGGTGCTGTTGCGCACAGACTTGGTGCAGGGGTGGCAGCAGGCATCGCCCAAGGATGCTCCTAATCGTTTTGTCATCAATATCATGCCGGACCAGGCTGAGGCGTTCCAGCAAGCGCTGCGGCGCGCCGGAGTGCAGGCTTATGACTGGTATCCGATGGTGCGGGGACGCCTGGTCAGCGTCAACGGTCAGCAGGTAACGCCAGAAAAATACCAGGACGACCGGGCGCGCCGTCTGGTGGACCGTGAATTCAACTTGAGCTTCAGCGCGCAACCACCAGCCTACAACCCGGTCGTGCAGGGGCAATGGCGCAGCGGCGATGAGCAGGGCATCAGCATGGAAGAGGGCATCATGGAGACGCTGGGGCTCAAGCTGGGCGATCGGCTGGTGTTCGACATGGGCGGCGTGCTGCGGGAAAGCGCCATCACGTCGGTGCGCAAGGTGGATTGGAGCTCGATGCATGTGAACTTCTTTGCCATGTACCCGGTGTCTGGGTTGGGCGACAACGTGGCCAGCACCTGGATCACGGCCTACCGTACGCCGCACGATGGGGCGGGCCAGCCTGGATTGGATCGTGTGTTGTTGCAGACTTTTCCCAACATCACGCAGGTCGACATGGGCAGCACCATCGTCCAGGTGCAACAGGTGTTGACGCAGGTGATCCGCGCCGTGGAGCTGCTGTTCGGCTTCGGCCTGGCGGCTGGCGTGGTGGTGGTGTTGGCTACGGTAAGTGCCACGCGTGAGCAGCGTGCACGGGATATTGCCATCATGCGCGCCCTGGGCGCCGACAGTCGCTTGCTGGGCTGGATGCAGCATGCCGAACTGTGGGGCGTGGGGGCGCTGGCGGGTTTTCTGGCCAGTGTGCTGGCGCTGCTACTGGGCTGGGCCCTGGCGCATTATGTATTCGCATTTGATTGGATGCTGGCCTGGTGGGTCTTGCCGGCGGGTACCCTGGCCGGCGCCACCTTGGCCGCTGCGGCAGGATGGTGGAGTCTGCGCGGTGTATTGCGCCGACCGGTCATGGAGACCCTGCGCGCCGCCTCCATGGAATGACAGAGACGATGATGGACACACCGACACCAAAGACCATATTTGAATGGATGGGGGGTGAACCCGCGCTGCAGACGCTGGTGCAACGCTTTTATGACCTGATGGAGCTGGAGCCGGGCTACGCGGCATTGCGCGCCAGCCATGGCCCTGATCTGACGCGCGCTCGCCAGCATCTGTTCTGGTTCTTGTGTGGCTGGATGGGCGGGCCGGATTACTTTGTGGAACGCTTCGGCCATCCACGGCTGAAGGCCCTTCACATGCCGTTTTCGATCGGCATTCTCGAACGCGACCTATGGTTGGCCTGTATGGACCAGGCCATGGGCGATACAGGGGTGGATACGGTCTTGCGCGAGCGCCTCAATCACAGCTTTTTCCAGACGGCTGACCGGATGCGCAATCGCTAGGAACGCCCGTCGTGCACCGTCAATCGCGGCGTGCGCCAGGCGCCAGCAGCACGATTAGGGCGCCAGCGCCTCCCTCGGAGGGCTTGGCCTGCACAAAGGCCAGCACTTCCTTTTTCTGGACCAGCCAGCCATAGGTCTTGTGCTTGATGACGGACGTTTTGCCCGGTGAGCCCAGCCCTTTGCCAGTGACAACGCGGATACAGCGGATGCCACGGCGCTGGCACTCGCGGATGAAGGCGCCCAGGGTTTCCCGTGCGCCATCGCGCCGAAAGCCGTGCAGATCAAGTTGTGCCTGGATGCTCCATTTTCCCTGCCGTAATCTGCGCACTACATCCGGGCCGATGCCGGGGCGGCGATAGCTCAGGCTTTCGTCGGTTTCCAGCAGGGTAGTGACATCGAACTCGTCGCTCAGCGCTTCCTGCAGCACGGCCTGATGGTCGCGTTCACGTTGCAGCGGGCGTGGTGCGACAGGATCGGGGCGCAGTGCCACGCGGTCCTGATGGTGCCGAGCCAATGGATATACCGGGCCCACCGCATGGGCAAACAGGCGTTGTTGCTGCTCCTGCCGTCGACGTTTCTCCGCTTCGGCATGGGCGTGCTGCTGCGCCTGTATGCGTCTTTGTTCGAGGGTGGCCTTGAGGTCCCGCATTTCCTGCAGCGAGTGTGCAATGGCTTTCATTTCAGGCTGGCGCTCCATCGATTGCCCCAGTTGTCGGCGTTGCGCTCACGCGCCTCCTGCAATTGGCGGCGATCGCGCTTGGTGGGGCGACCCTGCGCAATCGCATGGGCCGGCTCGGGAGCGAAATGGCGTTGCTCGGCCAGCGCGGCGCGCAATGCCAGGCTTTCGGCTGTTTCCTCGTACAGCTGCTGTGCTTCGGGCGCCGGACCGCGGCGCGGCGACAGCGCCTGCACCACGACGGTACGGGTAGCATATCCCTGCCGCAAGCTGACTTCGTCACCGACCTTGATGTCGCGTGAGGGCTTGCATTCCTGCCCATTGACGCGCACGCGTCCCTTGTGAATTTCATCGACTGCGAGGGCGCGCGTCTTGTAAAAACGCGCGGCCCACAGCCATTTGTCGATGCGCATGCGCTCGCTGTCGCTCGCTGGTGTAGTCATGGATGAAAGAATTCGCCTGTCATGCGGACGCCTGCATGGTAACTGATAATGGGGGCGTAGCCCGTTCAAGGATATTTGGCATGAAAAACCCCGATTCCTCACCGCCTTTCAATGACGAAGCCGTGGCGTCCGACCCGCCGCGTCGAAGGCGCATCAATCTGGCCTTGCAGGGAGGGGGCGCCCATGGCGCCTTTACCTGGGGCGTGCTGGACGCGCTGCTGGAGGATGGCCGGCTGGAGTTCGAAGGCATCAGCGGCGCCAGTGCGGGTGCCATCAATGCGGTGACCATGGTCGATGGCCTGCTGCGTGGCGGTGAAGCCAACGGGCGGGAGCAGGCACGCGCCAAGCTGCGCACCATCTGGGAAGGCGTGATGGCGTCCGGCAGCCTGACTGCGTTTGGTGACAATCTGGCCAGCATGCTGCCCTTCATGTCCTTGCTGCCCAATCCCAGCCAGATCATGTCCTGCGTGATCCAGCCGTGGTCGTCACCTTATGTGTTCAATCCGCTGGGCCTGAATCCGCTGCGAGAACTGCTGCATCGCGAGGTGAATTTTGATGCCTTGGCCAATATGCGCAAGATGCACCTGTTCATCTCGGCCACGCATGTGGCATCGGGCAAGACCGAGGTGTTTACCGGCAAGGAAATTTCGCTGCCCGCAGTGATGGCTTCGGCCTGCCTGCCACAGGTGTTTCAGGCGGTGGAGGTAGGTGGCGAACACTACTGGGACGGCGGCTATGGTGCCAACCCGCCGCTCACGCCGCTGATTGCACGCTGCGGGTCGGAGGATATCCTGCTGGTGCAGCTCAATCCGCTGTGTCACAACGCATTGCCAACCACCCAGACCGAGATCGCCAACCGCGTTAACGAAATCACCTTCAATGCCAACCTGCTGGCGCAAATGCGCACCATCGGTTTCATCAACCGCATGATCGACCGGGGCCTGCTGCATGAACCCGAATTCAAGCGCATGCACATGCACCGCATCGATGGCGGCGATATCTTGCGCGATCTGGATGGCGGCAGCAAGATGTCCACCAATGCGGCGTCGCTGACGCGTCTGTTCGAACACGGGCGCGCTCAGGCAAGAACCTGGCTGGAAACCGCATTGGATGCCGTTGGCAAGCGCAGCAGCGTCAGCATCGAGCGCGATTACGCCGATGACCTGATGTTGCACGGTTGAAATCGGGTGCGGGACGCAATCCGCTGTCGCGATCGGGCGGGGCATCTGGTGGAAAGGTCGCGCTTACACACAGGTTACCGAGATGAAACACCCGGAAAGTACGATTTCCTGCGCTGACTGCGGCACGCTGCACAAGCGCAAGCGCAAGCGCATCAATCTGGCCCTGCAGGGAGGGGGCGCTCATGGTGCCTTTACCTGGGGCGTACTGGATGCGCTGCTGGAGGATGGCCGGCTGGATTTTGAAGGTATCAGCGGCGCCAGCGCCGGCGCCGTCAACGCTGTGACCATGGCCGATGGGTTGCTGCGGGGCGGCGAAGCAGCCGGGCGGGAGCAGGCGCGTACCAGGCTGCGCACCGTCTGGGAGGGGGTGATGGCAGCCGGCAGCCTGGCTTCCATGGGGGACAATCTGGCCAACATGTTGCCGTTCATGACTATGCTGCCCAACCCCAGCCAGATCATGTCTTCCGTGATCCAGCCGTGGTCATCGCCGTACACGCTCAATCCGCTGGACCTGAATCCGCTGCGCAATCTGTTAAAGCAGGAGGTGGATTTTGAGGCGCTGGCAAGCATGCGCCAGATGCGGCTGTTCATTTCGGCCACACGCGTGGCATCGGGCAAGACCGAGGTATTTACCGGAGAGGAAATATCGCTTTCTGCGGTGATGGCCTCAGCCTGTCTGCCGCAGGTATACCAGGCCGTCGAAGTGGATGGTGAGCACTATTGGGATGGCGGGTATGGCGCCAATCCTCCGCTTACGCCGCTGATTGCGCGCTGTGATTCAGCCGATATCCTGCTGGTGCAGCTCAATCCGCTGCATCACCAGACCCTGCCTACCAGCCAAACCGAGATCGCCAATCGCGTCAATGAAATCACCTTCAATGCCAATCTGCTGGCGCAGATGCGCACCATTGGTTTCATCAACCGCATGATCGACCGGGGGCTACTGCGAGAGAACAGAGCACGGCCAGGGTGGTTGCGTTTCATGCACCGCATTATCGATCAGGGCCCATCGCAAGAGCCCGCCTTCAAGCGCGTGCATATGCATCGCATCGATGGGGGCGACATCCTGCGTGCACTGGACGGTGGCAGCAAGATGTCCACTGATGTCACCGCATTGACGCGTCTGTTCGAGCATGGGCGTGCCCAGGCGCAAGCCTGGTTGGAAACCGCGTGGGATGCCGTGGGCGAACGCAGCAGCATCAATATCGAGCGTGACTATGCCGATGACCTGATGCTGCATGCTTGAGAGTGATGCGACCGTACCTTCGTGTACCATTCCCGGCTGGAAGATCTTGATAGTTAAAGAAAATTGCGCATGAGTATCCCCAATTCCGACGTCTCCTTGAACAAGACTTCCGCTACGCCCCAACCGTCCGCGCGCAAGCGCATCAATCTGGCCCTGCAGGGAGGGGGGGCGCACGGCGCCTTTACCTGGGGTGTGCTGGATGCGCTGCTGGAGGATGGCCGGCTGGAATTCGAAGGCATCAGCGGCGCCAGTGCGGGCGCCATCAATGCAGTGACCATGGTTGATGGTCTGCTGCGTGGCGGCGATGCCGACGGGCGGGAGCAGGCGCGCGCCAAGTTACGCACCATCTGGGAAGGCGTGATGGCGGCAGGCAGCCTGACTGCGTTTGGTGACAATCTGGCCACCATGCTGCCTTTCATGTCCCTGCTGCCCAACCCCAGCCAGATCATGTCCTCCATGATTCAGCCGTGGTCGTCCCCGTACATGCTCAATCCACTGGATCTGAATCCGCTGCGCGAATTGCTGCATCGCGAGGTGAATTTTGAAGAGCTGGCACGCATGCGTGACATGTTCCTGTTCATCTCGGCCACGCATGTGGCATCGGGTAAAACGGAGGTATTTACCGGCGAAGAAATTACCTTGCCGGCAGTGATGGCATCGGCTTGCCTGCCGCAGGTGTTCCAGGCCGTCGAGGTGCGCGGTGAGCACTACTGGGACGGTGCGTACGGGGCCAATCCTCCGTTGACGCCGCTGATTGCGCGCTGTGACGCGACTGATATCCTGCTGGTGCAGCTCAATCCGCTGCATTATCAAACCTTGCCGACCAGCCAGACCGCGATTGCCAATCGTGTCAACGAAATCACCTTCAATGCCAATCTGTTGGCGCAGATACGCACTATCGGCTTTGTCAACCGCATGATCGATCGAGGCCACCTGAAGGGGCCGCAGTTCAAGCGCGTGCACATGCATCGCATCGGCGGCGGCGACATTCTGGACAACCTGGACGGAGGCAGCATGCTATCCACGGATGCCGCAGCATTGAAGCGCCTGTTCGAGCACGGTCGGGCCCAGGCGCAGGCCTGGCTAAACACCGCTTTTGACCTCGTGGGCAAGCACAGCAGTGTCAGCATCGAGCGCGACTATGCCGACGACCTGATGCTGAACGGCTGAGACTGGCAGCAGGGCAGGATCAGCAATCGCGGTCGGGCAGCACTTCTTGCAGAATGGTGGTGGCGATTTCTTCGATGGATTTGCTGGTGGTGGACAGCCAGCGCACGCCGGTGCGGCGCATCATGGCCTCGGCCTGGGCCACTTCGTAGCGGCAATTGGCCAGATCAGCATACTTCGAGCCAGGGCGACGCTCATTGCGGATGTCGCTCAGGCGTTCGGGATGGATGGTGAGTCCGAACAGCTTGGGCTTGTGCGCAAGCAACGCCGGTGGCAGTTGATTGCGCTCGAAGTCGTCCGGAATCAGCGGATAGTTGGCCACTTTCAGGCCATGCTGCATGGCCAGGTACAACGAAGTCGGCGTCTTGCCGCTGCGGCTGACCCCGACCAGGATCACATCCGCCTGTTCCAGGTTCTTGTTGGTTTGCCCATCGTCGTGCATCAGGCTGAAGTTGATGGCTTCGATGCGGTCACGGTATGACTGGCTTTGCGCCACATCGGAAAAACGCCCGACACGGTGGTGCGACTTGATGCCGAACTCCTGTTCCAGCGGTCGCACGAAAGTGGTGAACAGATCCATCACCATGGCCTGCACTTCGTTGTGCACGATGTCAATCAACTCCTGATTGACCAGAGTGGTGAACACGATGGGGCGCGTACCGCCGGAGGCGGCGACGGCATTGATCTGTGCTACTGCCTTGCGCACTTTTTCAACGCTGTCAGTGAACGGCAGGCGTACATGGCGTACGGCGGTATCGAACTGCGCGAGCAGTGATTTGCCAAAGGTTTCGGCGGTGATGCCGGTGCCATCGGAAACAAAGAATACGGTGCGCAGCGAGGTGGGCGTGGTCAGAGGGCTCATAGTGCGGAACAGCAGCGATGGGAAAATCTGGTGCGGAGGCAT
Organism: uncultured Allobrachymonas sp.; assembly: GCA_964413485.1. Taxonomy (GTDB): domain Bacteria; phylum Pseudomonadota; class Gammaproteobacteria; order Burkholderiales; family Burkholderiaceae_C; genus Brachymonas. The sequence continues at coordinate 23,346 of CAYPRU010000018.1, forward strand.
TGGCGGCACATAGCGGCTTGCGCTACGATGGGCAGTGCCAATCCGGCCTTTGCCTATTTTCGCAGGCTTTGTGCATGGTAGTACGGGAATCGGGTCTTGAAAGCCTTTGATTGGGGCGTATATGTCACGGCAATGAAGGAGGATTTTCCTGATGCGACTTGACAAACTGACGACGAAATTCCAGGAAGCCTTGGGCGATGCCCAAAGCCTGGCTCTGGGCAACGACCATGCCTATATCGAACCCGTGCACGTGCTGCTGGCCATGCTGCGCCAGAAAGACGGCCCGCGCGCGCTGTTGCAGCGTGCCGGCGTCAATGTGCCTGGCCTGACTGCTGCACTCGAGGCTGCCGTAAAGCGCCTGCCCCAGGTGGAGGGGCAGGAGCAGGTGCAGCCGGGCCCAGAACTGGGCAAGTTGTTGCAGGCCACGGAAAAGGAGGCTATCAAGCGTGGCGATCAGTTCATTGCCAGTGAGCTGTTCGTGCTGGCGGCGGCCGATGCCAAGGGCAGCGTGGGCGATCTCTGCCGTGCCAATGGCCTGACCCGCAAGAGCCTGGCTGCTGCCATCGACGCCGTACGCGGCGGCCAGAACGTGGACAGTCCGGAAGCCGAAGGCCAGCGCGAGGCATTGAAAAAGTACACCCTGGATCTGACCGAGCGTGCCCGTGTGGGCAAGCTCGACCCGGTGATTGGCCGCGACGATGAAATCCGCCGCACCATTCAGGTGCTGCAGCGCCGCACCAAGAACAACCCGGTGTTGATCGGTGAGCCTGGCGTGGGCAAGACCGCGATTGTGGAGGGGCTGGCACAACGCATCGTAAACGGCGAGGTGCCGGACACTTTGCGCAACAAGCGTGTGCTCTCGCTGGATATGGCAGCACTGCTGGCCGGTGCCAAGTACCGTGGCGATTTTGAAGAGCGCCTGAAAACCGTGCTGAACGAGCTGGCCAAGGACGAGGGCCAGACCATCCTGTTCATCGATGAACTGCACACCATGGTGGGGGCGGGCAAGGCTGAAGGCGCCATGGACGCCGGCAACATGCTGAAACCTGCCCTGGCTCGTGGCGAGCTGCACTGCGTGGGGGCCACCACGCTGGACGAATACCGCAAGTACATCGAAAAAGATGCCGCACTGGAGCGCCGCTTCCAGAAGGTGCTGGTGGATGAGCCTACCGTGGAAGCCACCATCGCCATTCTGCGCGGCCTGCAGGAAAAGTACGAGGTGCACCATGGGGTGGACATTACCGACCCGGCCATCGTGGCTGCGGCCGAATTGAGCCACCGTTACATCACCGACCGCTTCCTGCCCGATAAGGCCATCGATCTGATCGATGAGGCGGCCGCCAAGATCAAGCTGGAAATCGATTCCAAACCGGAAGTGATGGACAAGCTGGATCGTCGCCTGATTCAGCTGAAGATCGAGCGCGAATCGCTGAACCGGGAAAAGGACGAGGCCTCACAAAAGCGTCTGGGCATCATCGAAGCGGAAATCGTGAGCCTGCAGAAAGAGTACGCCGACCTCGAAGAAATCTGGAAGAGTGAAAAAGCTGCGGCCCAGGGCAGCCAGCAGGTGCGTGAAGAGCTGGACAAGGTCAAGTTCCAAATCGAGGAATTCACTCGCAAGGGCGATTTCAACAAGGTGGCCGAACTGCAATACGGGAAATTGCCAGAGCTGGAGCGTCGCTTGAAGGAAGCGCAGGCCAAGGAAACTGCGGCCGATGGCGAAGGCAAGGGCAACCAGCTGCTGCGCACGCAGGTGGGGGCAGAAGAAATTGCCGAGGTCGTCAGCCGTGCCACTGGCATTCCGGTGTCCAAGATGATGCAGGGCGAGCGGGAAAAACTGCTGCTGATGGAGAGCAAACTGCACGAGCGTGTGGTGGGGCAGGACGAGGCGATCAGCGCCGTGGCCAATGCCATCCGCCGCTCGCGCTCCGGCTTGAGCGATCCGAATCGCCCGCTCGGTTCTTTCCTCTTTTTGGGGCCGACCGGTGTCGGCAAGACCGAGCTGACCAAGGCGCTGGCCGGCTTCCTGTTCGACAGCGACGAACACATGATCCGCATCGACATGAGCGAGTTCATGGAGAAGCATTCGGTGGCACGCCTGATCGGGGCGCCTCCGGGTTATGTGGGCTATGACGAGGGCGGCTACCTGACCGAAGCGGTGCGCCGCAAGCCCTACAGCGTGATCCTGTTCGACGAAGTCGAAAAGGCGCATCCGGATGTGTTCAACGTGCTGCTGCAGGTGCTGGATGATGGCCGCCTGACCGATGGCCAGGGCCGTACCGTGGACTTCAAGAACACGGTGGTGGTGATGACCAGCAATATCGGCTCACCCATCATCCAGGCGATGGTGGGCAGTGACCAGCAGGAAATCAAGGACGCGGTGTGGGATGAACTCAAGATGAGCTTCCGCCCCGAGTTCCTGAACCGCATCGACGAGATCGTGGTGTTCCATGGGCTCAATGCCGCCCATATCGCCAGCATCGCCGGGATTCAGTTGCATGTGCTGGAACAGCGCCTGCACAAGATGGACCTGGCCCTGGACGTGTCCCCAGCCGCACTGGAGGAACTGGCCAAGGTGGGCTTTGACCCGGTGTTTGGGGCGCGGCCACTCAAGCGCGCCATTCAGCAGCGGATTGAAAACCCGCTGTCGAAGGCCTTGCTGGAGGGGAAATTCCCGCCCAAGAGCACGATTCACGTGACTGTGGATCCGGTGCAGGCACCGGGCGAGTTCCAATTCAGTGCAGCTTGAATCCAATGTTTTGGCGTTACATGTGGTTACATTCAGGTGCATGCCGCCCGGAACTCCGGCAGACCGATGTGGTCTGTCTGGAATTCATTAGAAGGAGAAAATCATGCGTTCGACTTTGAAAACCTCGGTGCTGGGAGTCGCAGTCGCGCTGTCCTTGGTGGCCTGCGCACAAAATGCCCCGGCGCCAGCCGCTCCGTCTTCTGCTCCTGCTGCCGCGGCTGCGCCGGTTGCGGCCGGTCCGATGATGGGACAGCAGGGCGGTTGGTGGGGCAATAAAGGCCAGCGTGTGACGCCCGAACAGATGCAGCAGCGCTTTGACCAGCGCGTCGCTGCCGAAGCCAATGCGCTGCACATTACACCGGCTCAGAAACCCCATTGGGATGCCTATGTACAGGCACGCAAGGGCATGATGGCGCCGATGCTGGCTCAGGGTGGTCCGCAAGCGCGCTGGCAGAAGATGCAGAACATGACGGCGGATCAGCGTGCGCAGTACCATGCCGATCAGATGGCCGAACGTTCCAGGCAGATGCAGAAGGTGGCCGACACCACCAAGGCACTGCGCAATGCCCTGACCCCGAAACAGCGCGCGCAATTCGACAAGCTGCACCAGCCCGGCGCGCACAAGGGATATGGTGGCTACATGATGGGCGGCCAGCGCGGTGGCATGGGCCCCGGCTACATGCAGTGGGCCCAATAAGCATCAGCCCATGAGGATGCAACAATGAAAAATGGCTGCCATCAGGCAGCCATTTTTCATGGGTGGGGAACAGGCATCAGGACAGATGCTTGCCAATCAGGCCGGCCATTTCGAACATGGTGACTTGCTTCTTGCCGAATACCTTGGCCAGCTTGGTGTCTGCATTGATGTTGCGCTTGTTTTGCTCATCCTGCAGCTTGTGAGCCTTGATGTATTCCCACAGCTTCTTGATCACCTCGGTACGCGGCAGCGGATCTTTACCGACCACGGCTGCCAGTTCGGCGCTGGGAGTCATCGGCTTCATGAAAGCAGCATTGGGTGCGCGTTTCTTCGGGGCGTCCTTGGTAGCGGCGGGTTTCTTTGCAGTAGCCATGGTGATGCTTTCTCGAGTGGAACAATGGAAATGAAAGGTGCAGAAGAACTGAGTCTTCGGTGCATCAAGGCCAATCCTAATAGAGTTTCTTCCTCTTTCACAGAGGGAAGCGCTTGGTTTGTGAGATTTTGCCTCAGGGCTTGATCCTGGACCTGTAAGCGATGTGACATTCTTCACAAGAGTGTATTGCCTTTGGTATATACGAGAAGCCAAGGCACATTGGCTATGATGCATCTTGAAACCATTCAAAGGAGGACCCTGCATGCAGCCCCAAGGCTTTTCTACCTGTGACTTGTGCGACCCCTATCGTGACGAAGCCCCGATCGGCTTTGCCGTGCTGCCACCGGTGTTCCGCAACTTTGCCTCGACCGAACCATTCTCGGGCCAGGTAGTGACCGTGCAATGCCTGGAAGACAACACCAGCGTGCGCGCCATGCTGGAAACTCCCGGCGCGGGCAGGGTGCTGGTTGTGGCAGGAGGCGCCTCGCTACGCACTGCGCTGGTGGGGGGAAACATTGGCGTGTTGGCCGAAAAGAACGGCTGGGCCGGCGTGATTGTGGATGGCTGCGTGCGCGATGTGCGTGAGCTTGCACCCTTGAAGCTGGGCATCCGCGCCCTGGCATCCATGCCGATGCCTCCGCGCAAGAAAACCAAGGGCCTGATCGATGTGGCCGTGCAGGTGCAGGGTGTCATCATCATGCCGGGCGACTGGCTGTACGCAGACGACGATGGCATCCTGATCAGCCGCGAACCGTTGCTGTAAGTACAGTGGCAAGGCAGTCGCCATCGCTTTTCGTCCTGGCCGATATGTATGGGACGGACAGGTGGCGGTGTGCCCGGCATCTCGTGGCCGGCGTTGCGCGCGAGTGGTGCCATGCGCCAACACACCCTCTGGTTCCACTGCAAGCCGGGTTTTCACGCAGCAAATAAACAGGTTTCCGTCATATCAATTTCATTTTTACATTGTGAAATGATGAATGGCCAAAGCGCCGAATGTCTCTTCCACTGGGAAATACATGATTTCATGATGCGATAAATAAATCATAAGTTGTTGATTTTTAATGAACAAAATTAACTCTTATATAAGACATAAGACACGTTTTTAGTCTTATACAAGACTTATGATAGAGCCATGCCGAATACAAAAAACGGCAAGAAATCAGCCCTGGAGGCTGGGTGGAGCGAGACAAGCCGGCGCGGCAGCGCCATCCACCGGTAAACGGATCACTTTGTACTTTTTGGAGAGCTACCATGACCCAACTGACCCGCGAACAACAGATTGCAGCCCTGGAAAAAGACTGGGCTGAAAACCCCCGCTGGAAACTGGTGAAGCGCGGCTACACCGCAGCTGACGTGGTGCGCCTGCGCGGCAGCATCCAACCCGAGTACACGCTGGCCAAGCGTGGCGCCGAAAAACTGTGGGAGCGCGTGAACGGCGGCGCCAAGAAAGGCTATGTCAACGCGTTTGGCGCCATCACTGCCGGCCAGGCCATGCAGCAGGCCAAAGCAGGCCTCGAGGCCGTGTATCTGTCCGGCTGGCAGGTCGCCGCTGACGGCAACACCTCCGAAACCATGTATCCCGACCAGTCGCTGTACGCCTACGACTCGGTGCCGACCATGGTGCGCCGCATCAACAACACCTTCAAGCGTGCTGACGAAATCCAGTGGAGCCGTGGCGTCAATCCCGGCGACCAGGAATATATCGACTACTTCCTGCCGATCGTGGCGGATGCCGAAGCCGGTTTTGGCGGCGTGCTGAATGCCTTTGAACTGATGAAGAACATGATCACCGCAGGTGCGGCTGGCGTGCACTTCGAAGACCAGCTGGCTGCCGTGAAGAAGTGCGGTCACATGGGTGGCAAGGTGCTGGTGCCCACCCAGGAAGCCATCGAAAAACTGACCGCTGCCCGCTTTGCCGCTGACGTGATGGGTGTTCCCACCATCGTGCTGGCCCGTACCGACGCGGAAGCCGCCAACCTGCTGACCAGCGACTACGATGCCAACGACAAGCCGTTCCTGACCGGCGAGCGTACCCAGGAAGGTTTCTACCGCGTGAAGAACGGCCTGGAGCAGGCCATCAGCCGCGGCGTCGCCTATGCGCCGTACGCTGACCTGGTGTGGTGCGAAACCGGCACGCCGGATCTGGGCTTTGCCCGCGAGTTTGCACAGGCCGTGCAGCGCGAATGCCCTGGCAAGCTGCTGAGCTACAACTGCTCGCCGTCCTTCAACTGGAAGCGGAACCTGGACGAAAAAACCATCGCCACCTTCCAGGACGAGCTGTCCGCACTGGGCTACAAGTACCAGTTCATCACGCTGGCCGGTATCCATATCAACTGGTACAACACCTTCCAGTTCGCCCACGCTTATGCAGGTGGCGAAGGCATGAAGCACTACACCGAAATGGTGCAGGAGCCCGAATTCAAGGCACGCGAGCAGGGCTACACCTTTGTGTCGCACCAGCAGGAAGTGGGCGCCGGCTATTTCGACGAGGTGACCACTGTGATCCAGGGCGGTTCTTCCAGCGTCAAGGCCCTGACCGGCTCTACTGAAGAAGAGCAGTTCCACTGATCCGGATCTGCCGGTGACGGGGCAGCCAGGGGGGCGGCCACCGTCACTGCATAAGGAGGCGGGAGACAAAAGCCGCGGCAGTCATGCCGCGGCTTTCTTGCTAGCTGACTTGACGCGACACAAGTCATTCGTGCTGAAAAACACGAAATGGGCAGGCGATGGCGTATATTGCGGAGGAGCGTTGTTTGCTCAGGAAAGGATTCTCCATGCAATCTGCCGGTTTTAAAGGCAATGACCGGGTACTCATCGGCTTCATTTTGGCGGTACTGACTTTCTGGTTGTTCGCCAATGCGATGATGAACGTTTCTCCACGCATGACAGTGGATCTTGGTGTCAGTCGTAACACCATGAATATGGCAGTGTCCCTGGCGGCACTGTTTTCTGGTGTATTTGTCGTGGTATTTGGTGGCCTGGCCGACAGTCTGGGCCGGGTCAAGGTATTGCGTATCGGCATCTACCTGGCAATGGCCGGATCGTTGCTGATCGCCGTTGCGCCTGCCGGAAAGCTGGCAGAGCCGGTGCTGTTGCTGGGTCGTGCCCTGCAGGGTTTTTCGGCGGCCTGTGTCATGTCGACCAGCCTGGGGCTGGTCAAGCTGTACTGGGAAGGAGCCGAACGGCAGCGCGCCATCAGCTACTGGTCAATGGGCACATTTGGCGGCGCGGGCTTGTCCTCCCTGTTTGGTGGCATCATTGCCACCAATTTCGGCTGGCGCTGGATTTTTGTCTTGTCGGCCGTGGTGGCAATGATCGCGTTGCTGTTGCTGCGTGGCTTGCCGGAAAGCCGCAAGGATGATGCCCAAGGTTATCGTCCGGACTGGCTGGGCATTGCGTATTTTCTGGTGGCCATGCTGTCGCTGATGCTGTTCGTGACCAAAGGGGCGCAGTTCGGCTGGAGCAGTGGCGTGACACTGGGACTGGTGGCATTGACGGTCGTATTCCTGGGGCTTTTCTTCCATCATGAAAGCCGCTCTCCGATTGCCTTTTTTGATTTCCGCCTGTTCCGCAATCGCGTATTTGCGGCAGCCGTGGTGTGCAACCTGCTGCTCAACGGTACAGCGGGTTTGATTATCGTGACGCTGACGCTGATGCAACAAGGCGCGGCCTATACATCGCAGAGCGCCGGCCTGCTGACTCTGGGATATGCTTTTTCCGTGATTGCGTTTATCCGTGTAGGTGAGAAGCTTTTGCAGCGCTTTGGTGCACGCAAGCCGATCATGTGGGGCTCGCTGATTGTTGCCTTGGGTATCGTGCTGTTGATGCAGACGTACGTGTTGGTAGGTACCTACCAGATTCTGGCCATTCTGGGCTTTACGGCCATGGGGCTGGGGCTGGCATTCTTCGCCACACCGGCTACGGATGCGGCACTCTCTAACCTGCCGGCCGAGCAGTCGGGCGCAGGCGCCGGCATTTTCAAAATGGCGTCATCCATTGGCTCAGCCATGGGTATCGCACTGTCAGCCGGCGTGTACACCGCCATCGTCAGCGGTGGTACAGCATTGAATTGGGTGGATCCGGCCATGTTCATCGGGCGCCAGGACAACGTTGTTGTTCGGCAGGCAGCCATGGTGGCCTTGTCGGTGTGCTTGCTGTTTGCATTGGTGTCGTTCCTGGTGGCCATGTGGCGCATTCCCGCAGGACGCAAATCCTGACAGGAACAAGCCCGCGCCGTTCGGGATTACCGGCACCCTGAGCCGGGATGTGCCGGTTTGTGTTTCAATATGCGCCTTACAATCAAGGCGCATTCATGATTCTTACCCCAAACCGGCCATCCATCCTGTACATCCTGCTCACGCTGCAGGGGTCGATTCTGCCCCAGATCTGGCGGCGCGTGCTGTACACGGTGATTTTGTCGATTGCAGTCAATTACACGCATGGCTACCTGTATGACTACAAGGTAACGATGACGCCGGCGCTGTTCACCATTATGGGTTTGACGCTGGCCATCTTCCTGGGCTTTCGCAATACCGCCAGCTATGACCGCTTCTGGGAGGGGCGCAAGCTGTGGGGTGAAGCCGTCATTGGCTGTCGCAACTTGGCGCGTCAGCTCATCGCCTTTGCGCCGGTGGAAGACGCCGCGTCCGTGCGCCATCGCGTGTACCTGACGATCGCGTTCGGATATGCACTCAAGCACCATTTGCGCCGCACCGATCCGCTGGCGGATTTGCAGCCGTTGTTGCGACCGATCGATCTGGAGCGGGTGCTGGCTGCGCAAAACCGGCCCAATGCACTATTGCAGCTGCTGGGACAGGCCTGCGCGCGCTGGAAACAGGACGGGCTGGACGCCCAGTTGCTGGCACGCATGGATAGCGAGATCTGCGAACTGGTGCGTGTGCAGGCCGGCTGTGAACGCATTCAGGGCACACCAATTCCGCACCCCTATTTGCTGCTGCTGCATCGCACGGTGCATGTCTATTGCTTTCTGTTGCCGTTTGCGCTGACGGACAGCATTGGCATGCTCACGCCAGTGGTGGTGGGCGTTGCGTCGTACACTTTTTTCGGGCTCGACGCCATTGGTGACGAGATTGCGGATCCATTTGATGAGCTTCCGCACGATCTTCCGCTCAATGCCATCAGCCGTACCATCGATATCAATTTGCGCGAGCAGCTGGGTGAGGTCCATTTGCCGGAACCTGTGTTGCCCCGTAACAATGTCCTGATGTAAAGGGGGCCTCATGGCGGACAAGCAATTGCACGGACTGTCGCCGGCTTCGGCTTGGGTACAGCGGTTTTCGCACCTGATGCCTGTGGGCGGGCGTGTGCTGGATGTGGCCTGCGGCTCTGGCAGGCATATGCGCTGGTTTGCGCAGCATGGCCATGCGGTCACCGGTGTGGATTGCAACGCCGAGGTGTTGGCAACGCTGTCCGGGCTGGGCGAAACAGTATGTGCCGACCTGGAAAATGGCCAGCCCTGGCCCTTGGCGGGGCGGCAGTTCGAGGCTGTGGTGGTCACCAATTATCTGTGGCGGCCGCTGTTTCCTGATTTGCTGGCCAGCGTGGCACCGGGCGGTGTGCTGCTGTATGAAACCTTCGCGGTTGGCAACGAGACCGTGGGCCGACCAGCACGGCCGGAGTTTCTGCTGCGTCCCGGCGAGCTGTTGCAACTGGTGGGGGGGGCCGGCCCAAGGTGGACGGTCGTGGCCTATGAAAATGGTTACGAAGCGCAGCCGGAGCGATTTGTGCAGCGTATTACCGCAGTGCGCTGCGGCCAGGACGCGAGGCTGATGCGCTATCCGTTACGCTGAGCCGATGGCAGGCCCCATGCCGCGCCGGCAGCATGGGGTGGTTTCAGAAGCGTTCCAGTTCTGGAAAGGGGAACCGGCCACCGCGGATCAGCATTTTTCCGTATTCGGCGCAGCGCTGCAGGGTGGGAATGACCTTGCCGGGGTTGAGCAGTCCGTGACTGTCAAAAGCGCTTTTTACTGCAAACATCTGTGCGTTTTCTTTGTCGCTGAACTGCACGCACATACTGTTGATTTTTTCGATGCCGACACCGTGCTCGCCGGTGATGGTGCCGCCCATGGCCACACTGGTTTCCAGAATGTCGGCGCCAAATTATTCGGCGCGCAGCAGCTCGTCGGGATCGTTGGCATTGAACAGGATCAGTGGATGCAGGTTGCCATCTTCTGCATGGAATACATTGCTGCAGCGCAGCTGGTATTTGTGCTCCATTTCGGCGATGGCCAGCAGAATGTCTGCAAGGAGCTTGCGCGGAATCGTGCTGTTCATGCACAGGTAGTCAGGGCTGATGCAGCTGCTGGCCGGAAAGGCATTCTTGCGGCCACTCCAGAAGTGCAGACGTTCTTCTTCGGTGCGGCTGACGGCAATGGCGGTGGCACCTGCGTCACGCAGCACCGCACTCATGTGGGCGATTTCTTCTTCAACTTCTTCTGCCGTACCGTCGTTTTCACAGAGCAGAATGGCTGCTGCCTTGCTGCCTTGCTGCCTTGCTGCCTTGCTGCCTTGCTGCCTTGCTGCCTTGCTGCCTTGCTGCCTTGCTGCC
>CAYPRU010000018.1:33832-50857 GCA_964413485.1 uncultured Allobrachymonas sp.
TGCTGCCTTGCTGCCTTGCTGCCTTGCTGCCTTGCTGCCTTGCTGCCTTGCTGCCAGGCAAGCCCGGTGGCGTACCGTGCACAAGCCGGTCATGGGCCCGGCTCGGGCGCTCCACGCACGGACCGGAATTGCCATTAAACGATGGCTGGCAATTTACAGACCCACCGCCGACAGGGCGCGCTCCACCATGGCCGGTGCAATCAGCCAGCCATGGCGGAACAGACCATTGATGCGGGTCAGGCCGTCGCTCACGGTAATGTCCGGCATGTTGTCCGGGAGGGCGGGGCGCAGGTTGCTTTCGGTGTGAATCACGCGTGCTTCGGTCAGTTCGGGCAGCACACTGTGGGCGGCAGCCAGCAGTTCCACCGTGCTGCGCAGGCTGACCGGACTGCGGTCTTCACTTTCGATTTCGCTGGCGCCAATCACGATCAGGTCCCCCGGCCGTGGCACGATATAGACGCGATGGCGCGGATGCAACAGGCGTAGCGTGCGATGCAGTGACACGCCGGGCGCATGCAGCCAGAACACTTCGCCGCGCACGCCGCGCAGGCGCTGATCGGACAGGGTCGCGCCATCGGCGTGCTGGTGCATGAAAGGCGGGAAGGTCTGGTCTGGCTGAGCGTTCGCACTGTCGACCGGTTGGCCGCTATTGCCCTCTCGTGCCCCCACCCCCCGCACATCAAACACCCAGTCGAACTGCTCGCCGTCGATGGTATGTGGTGTGACCGAACGGACCGCCGTGTTCCAGCGGAAATTGGCTCCGCACTGTGCTGCCGCAGCAGCCAACGCCCGCAGCGCTTCAACTGGGTGGATCTGGGCTTCTCTGTCCAGCAGCCAGGCCCGCAGCTGGCGAGCCACGCCAGGCTCCATTTCGTGCAGCTGCTGCTGTGTCAGTGCCTGTGCCAGCGGCTCCGGATGGTCGGCTGGAGCCTTGCTTTGCAGGCCTGATATCAGCCGCTGCGCCGTGCCCTGATCAGTGCCATGCGCCAGCAGAAGACTGCCACGCTGAGCAAAGTACACGCTTTGCTGATGCTCCTGTAGCAGCGCTTGGACATGTTCGCGCCACAAATCGACACTGCGCCAGCCAAACTGCGCCAGATCCCAGTCTGCGGTTTCAAGCTCTGCCAGCGGGCTCAGCATGCCTGCTGCCGTCCAGCCGGCCGCGCGTGGATGGGCGTAGTCAGGCTCTGCCGACGCGGCCGGATCAAACACGGTGACCTGAAAACCGCGTCGCGCCAGCGACCAGGCCAGCAGGCGGCCGAGCAGGCCGGCACCGGCAATGCCGATGCGGGCCGGTGGCTGAAGCGTCGGGTAGAGCGGAGCGTGCAAGGCGGGGGATGATGTCTCGGTCATAAGATAGGAAGGTCAAGAATGGGCCATGAACGGCAACAGCCTGCATGTCGGCCATGGCAAGAAAAAGCCCGCAGGACCGAGGGCCGCTGCAGGCTTGCAGAAGAAACAAATGCGCAAACGCTCAGGAAGCTGAGGAAAGCTCCTTGAAGGCTGCGATGGCATTGGCGCTGTACATCAGGGACGGACCGCCGCCCATGTAGACACACATGGCCAGTGTTTCTTCCACCTCGGCCAGCGTGGCGCCCAGCTTGACCAGCGCCTTGGCATGAAAACCGATGCATGCATCGCAGTGCGATGCCACGCCAAGGGCCAGTGCAATCAGCTCCTTGGTCTTGGCATCGATCACGCCAGGCTTGGTGGCTGCTGCCGCCATATTGTTGAAGGCTTGCATCAGATCCGGCTGGTCGGTACGCATGGTGGCCAGCTGCGTGGAAATTTCCTTGATGTGACTTTTGTATTCTGGAAGCGCCATGGGCGATCTCCTTTATTTTTTCATGGGGCAGGAATTCATGCCCAGCAGCTTGTATGCCGGGCAGAAGCGGAACAGGCCAGTAGCCAACGGCAGCACACCAATCCAGGCCCAATTGCTGCCGATGTAACCCATTAGCTGCGGGGTACCAAGGATCAGGACTAAGCCCACCACAATACGCAGCAGACGGTCGATGCCTCCAACATTCATCGCGCTCTCCTACAAAGTAAATATGCGTAGTCATTATATGCACATTCCCTAATATAAAGCGCGATGCGTCCTCAGGCCTGGTGCCCGTCAACCGGCACGTAGATCTCGCCACCGCCGGCCATGAACTCGGCCGACTTCTCTGCCATGCCTTTTTCCTGCTCCTCCAGCTGCGCAGCATAGTCACGCACCTCCTGCGTGATCTTCATTGAGCAGAACTTGGGCCCGCACATCGAGCAGAAATGCGCCACCTTGCTGCTGTCCTTGGGCAGCGTCTCGTCGTGGAATGCCAGCGCCGTGTCCGGGTCCAGGCTCAGGTTGAACTGGTCCATCCAGCGGAACTCGAAGCGCGCCTTGCTGATGGCCGAGTCGCGCGCACGCGCCCCCGGATGCCCCTTGGCAATGTCGGCCGCATGCGCCGCGATCTTGTAGGCAATGATGCCCTGCTTGACGTCGTTGCGGTCCGGCAGTCCCAGATGCTCCTTGGGCGTCACGTAGCACAGCATGGCGGTGCCCATCCAGCCGATCATCGCCGCGCCAATCGCGCTGGTGATGTGGTCGTAACCCGGCGCGATGTCGATCGTCAGCGGGCCCAGCGTGTAGAACGGCGCCTCGTGGCAGTGCTTGAGCTGCTCCTCCATATTGGCCTGGATCATGTGCATGGGCACGTGGCCCGGGCCTTCGATCATGGTCTGCACATCGTGCTTCCAGGCAATCTGGGTCAGCTCGCCCAGCGTGCGCAACTCGGCGAACTGTGCTTCGTCGTTGGCATCGTCGTTGGAGCCGGGGCGCAGGCCGTCGCCCAGGCTGAAGCTTACGTCGTACGCCTTCATAATCTCGCAGATCTCTTCGAAGTGCGTGTACAGGAAGTTTTCTTTATGGTGGGCAATGCACCACTTGGCCAGGATCGAGCCGCCGCGGCTGACGATGCCGGTGCGGCGGTTGGCCGTCAGGTGGATATAGGGCAGGCGCACGCCGGCGTGGATGGTGAAGTAGTCCACGCCTTGCTCGGCCTGCTCGATCAGCACATCGCGGAAGATGCCCCAGGTCAGGTCTTCGGCAATGCCGCCCACTTTTTCCAGCGCCTGGTAGATCGGCACGGTGCCGATCGGCACCGGGCTGTTGCGGATGATCCAGTCGCGCGTGGTGTGGATGTTCTTGCCGGTGGACAGGTCCATTACCGTATCCGCGCCCCAGCGGATCGACCACACCAGCTTTTCCACTTCTTCCTCGATGCTGGAGGTGACGGCCGAGTTGCCGATGTTGGCATTGATCTTGGTGAGGAAGTTGCGGCCGATGATCATCGGCTCGATCTCCGGGTGGTTGATGTTGGCCGGGATGATGGCGCGGCCGCGGGCCACCTCATCACGCACGAACTCGGGCGTGATGATTTTGGGGATCTGCGCGCCCAGACCGTTGCCCTTCAGGCGTATTTCGCGGTTCAGGTCGCCTTGGTACTCGGCCATCCACTCGCGCTTGCCGTTTTCGCGCAGGGCGATGAATTCCATCTCGGGCGTGATGATGCCCTGGCGTGCATAGTGCATCTGGGTGACGTTGCCACCCGAGCTGGCGCGGCGCGGCTGGCGCTGCAGCGCAGCCGCCTCGCGGCGCAGCACTTCGATGCGCTCGGCGTCACGTTCGTCCAGCTTGCCGCCATCGTCCAGGATATGGTGCAGCCGGCCTTCGTAGGCTTCGGTATCGCCGCGTGCTTCGATCCACTGGCTGCGCAGTGCTGGCAAGCCCTTGCGCACGTCGATCTGTGCCTGCGGGTCGGTGTAGGGGCCGGAGGTGTCATAGACGGTGACGGCTTCGCCGTTGGTGAGTGCGATCTCGCGCATCGGCACCGCCACACCGGGCTGGCTGCCAGCGTGCAGCACCTTGCGCGAGGCCGGCAGCGGATCACGCGTCAGGGTCAGCAGTGCATTCAGGTCTGCCGGGGGCTGAGGGATTTGTTCGGGCGCGTTCATGGGCGGGATCTCCAGGTGGGTACATACTTGTGCTCCGGAGATGGCAACCATGTGCCGCGGGGGCGCGCCATGTGTTTGTTGCAGGCATGCTCTTCTTCCGCCGGTCTGAACCGGATCAAGTTCACGGGTTCGGCAATGGCCATCTCAGCTTCATGGCAGGCGCAAACCTTGCCCGAAACACCCCGGAGCGCCCCCATTGTATGCACAAACTGGCGGACGTGGCACTGGCCTTTGGTAATTTGCGGGATTGTTCCGATTTGCCTTGATTGGCAGCAGCACGGTTGCAGCAGGGCGGCCTGCCGTGCGCTACGGCGCTATGATTCAGCTTTCATGACAAAGGACCGGAACATGGCAGAGACCGTGTCGATACAACTCAATGGCGAGGCGGTTGAGCTTGCTGGCGTGAGCTCGCTTGCACAGTTGCTGGAGCAGCGGGGACTCGACCCGCGCACCCACGCCACCGCGGTCAACGGCCAGTTTGTGGCGCGCGAAGCGCGATCCGCCCAAGTGCTGCAGCCGGGTGACGCCGTTACCTGTTTCCAGGCCATCGTAGGAGGTTGACCATGAGCTGGCAGATTGCAGACACCGTGCTGGAAAGCCGTTTCTTCCTGGGCAGCGCAGGCTACCCTTCTCCCGAAATCCTGCGCCAGGCCATCCTGGCCAGCGGCGCCCAGGTGGTCACGCTGGGCTTGCGTCGCCAGCTCGGCATCGACCGCGGTGGGCAGTCCGACAATGGCTTTGTCGACGTAGTGCGCGGCACCGGCGTGCACCTGTTGCCCAATACTGCCGGCTGCCACAGTGCGCGCGAGGCGGTCACGCTGGCCATGATGTCGCGCGAGCTGCTGGGCACGCACTGGATCAAGCTCGAAGTCATCGGCGACGAACAGACCCTGCAGCCCGACCCCTTCGAGCTGGTGCAGGCGGCCGACGAGCTGGTGCGCAACGGCTTCGAGGTGTTCCCGTACTGCACGGATGATCTGGTCAGCTGCCAGCGCCTGCTGGACGTGGGCTGCCGCATCCTGATGCCCTGGGGTGCGCCGATCGGCTCGGGCCAGGGCATTCTCAATCCGTGGGCACTGCGCACGCTGCGTGCGCGTCTGCCTGATGTGCCGCTGGTGGTCGATGCCGGCCTGGGCGCGCCTTCGCATGCGGCCCAGGCCATGGAGCTGGGCTTTGATGCGGTGCTGCTCAATTCGGCGGTGGCGCAATCCCACGATCCGGTCAAGATGGCAGGGGCTTTCCGCGATGCCGTGGCCGCTGGCCGCGCCGGCCATGAGGCGGGCATCATTGCGCCGCAGGAAATGGCCGTGGCCAGCACGCCGGTGACGGGGCGGCCGTTTGTGCTGTAAGTGCTTGTTTTTTCAAAAACGACGCTTACTTATCGGTAAAAACGGCTGTGCATGCAAGGGCATGTGCTTGTTTTTGCGATGAATGAGGGTTTCATGAGCAAGGCATTTACCAAGGAAACCGACCACGAAGAAGACGATGACGACGTCACGCCGGTCATGCCAGCGGGCTTCAAGAATTACATCACGCCGCAGGGCTACGCCCGTTTGCGCGGCGAATTGATGCAGCTGATCGACGAAGAGCGCCCACGCATCGTGGAAATCGTGCACTGGGCCGCCAGCAACGGAGACCGATCCGAGAACGGTGATTACCTGTACGGCAAAAAACGCTTGCGCGAAATTGATCGTCGCATCCGTTTTCTGACCAAGCGCCTGGAAAAGGCCGAAGTGGCCGATCCCAGCGTGCATTTCGGGGGCGATCAGGTTTTTTTTGGCGCCACCGTTACCTATGCCAATGGAGACAGCGACGAAAACACCATCACCATCCTTGGGGTGGATGAGGTGGATAACCTGCAGGGCCAGGTCAGCTGGATTGCTCCCATCAGCCGCGCGCTCCTGCGCGCGCACGTGGGCGACACCGTGCAGCTGCAAACCCCACACGGTGTGGAAGAGATCGAGGTGCTTGAGGTCCGCTATCCGGCGCCGCAGCAGAAGTAAGCCTTCTTGATTCGGACTTGACGCGCACCGCAGTGCGCGTCACTCCGCCGATTTCACACGCGTGGCCCGGATTGCTGCCGGCACCCTGCGGATCGCGCGCATCACATGGGCCAGATGTACACGGTCGCGCACCTGCAGGATCAGGCGCACGTCCATCACTTCCAGGTTCATGTCGTCCGACATGCTGATGTAGCCGATGTTGGCATTGGAACGGGCAATCGCCGCCGTGATGCCGGCCACCGCGCCCACACGGTTATGGATGGTGACCGTGACCGCCGTGGGGAAGCGGCGTGTCATGTGTTCTGCCCATTCCACGTCGACAAAGCGCTCGGCGTCCTTGGTGTGCAGGTGTTTGCCAACCGAACAATCGGAGGTATGCACGATCAGGCCCTCACCGCGACCCAGATAACCGACGATATCGTCACCGGGCAGCGGATGGCAGCAGGCTGCATACTTGACCGAAGACTTCTCGCTGCCATCCAGCGCGATGATCTGGTGATGGTGTTGTTCGTCGGCAAAACGCTCCATGCTCATCAGCACGGCATCGGGCTTTTCGCCCAGCTCAGCCATCAGTGTCGCCAGTTGGCGCGCGATGACCGTGGTAATGCGCTTGCCGTGCCCAATGTCGGTAAAAAGGTCTTCGATGGACTTGTTGTTGGCAAAACGCAGCAGCTTTTCCCATACCTGGCGGTGCTCGTCGTCTTGGGGCGGCAGCTGCTCCATGCCTTCGGCACGGTAGGCCTGCATGAACAGGCGCTGACCCAGAACGCAGGCTTCTTCGTTGGACTGGACCTTGAGGTGGTTGCGGATGCGTGAACGCGCCCGTGCGGTACGCACAAAGCTGAGCCACCCAGGCTTGGGCGTGGACGAAGGATCGGTGATGACTTGCACCACATCGCCGCTTTGCAGTTCGGTGCGCAGTGGCGATTCGTGGTTGTTGATGATGGCGGAAATGGCGTGATCGCCGACATCGCTGTGGATGGCGTAGGCAAAGTCCACCACCGTGGCACCGCGCGGCAGGGACATGATGCGGTTTTTGGGGGTGAACACGAACACGTCTTCCGGGAACAGGTTGAGCCGCACATGATCCAGAAACTCGTTGGCGTCGAGCGTTTCCTTCTGGATATCGAGCAGGCTCTTGAGCCAGTTGGCCGGTTTGCCGTTGCCCCCTTCGGCAGCCAGCTGTTCGCTTTGGGTCTTGTACAGCCAGTGCGCTGCCACACCCGACTCGGCCACCTGGTGCATCACCTGGGTACGCATCTGAAACTCGACATGGATGCCGGCCGGCCCGATCAGCGTGGTGTGCAGCGACTGGTAGCCATTGTCTTTGGGAATGGCGATGAAGTCTTTGAGGCGCTGTGGCACCGGCTTGTAGAGCGAGTGCAGAATGCCCAGTGCCAGGTAGCAATCCGAATTGGTTGGCACGATGATGCGAAAGCCATAGATATCGTAGAGCTGGGCAAAGCTCTGCTTCTTGGTGTCCATCTTGCGGTAGATGGAGTAGATGGTTTTTTCACGTGCCTTGATACGGGCCTTGAGGCCGGCCGCGGCAAAGGCGTCTTCCACATTCCTCTGTACTTCCTGTACCAGATGGCGGCGGCGGCCGCGGGCATGCACGATCGCCTTGAGCAGCGTGTCGTAGCGCCAGGGATGCAGGTACTTGAAGGAGAGGTCTTCGAGCTCGCGGTAGGTGCGGTTCAGGCCCAGTCGATTCGCAATGGGTGCGTAGATTTCCAGCGTTTCCGTGGCAATGCGTGCCTGTGCCTCGCGCTTCATGTCCGACATGGTGCGCATGTTGTGCGTGCGGTCGGCCAGCTTGATCAGGATCACGCGCAAATCGGCGGCCATGGCCAGCAGCATCTTGCGGAAGGATTCGGCCTGGTTTTCCTGGCGAGTGCTGAACTGCAGCTTGTCCAGTTTGGTGAGGCCATCCACCAGATGGGCCACCGGGGCGCCAAACTTTTCTGTGAGCTCTTCCTTGGTGACCCCGCAATCCTCCATGGTGTCATGCAGCAGGGCAGCCATCAGGGCGGGGGCATCGAGTTTCCACTCGGCGCATTGTGCTGCTACTGCGATGGGATGGGTGATGTAAGGCTCGCCGCTTTTGCGCGTCTGGCCCAAGTGGGCCTGGTCGGCGAGCTTGTAGGCGGCGCGCACGCGCGCAATTTCGTCCAGCTCAAGGTAGTCCAGCTTGTTGAGCAGGGCGGCAAAACTGGCGGCAGAGGCGTTTTCGGCGGCTGTAAAACTCATTGCGTGCAAGAAGATAGATAGTTTCGATACTACCCCAGATATGACCCGGAAGGGCAATTGGGACTTCTGCTTGTTGCAGTGCACACCCATGAAAAAAGCATCCCGAAGGATGCTTTTGCAAAAATGCCGGTCGTGCAGCTCAGTTGGGCACTTTTTTCAGCATTTCCAGGCCAACCTTGCCAGCGGCGATCTCGCGCAGAGCGGTCACGGCGGGTTTGTTGCGGCTGTCCACCTTGGGCAAGTGCCCCTGGCTGAGCATGCGGGCGCGGTAAGTGGCGGCAAGCACCAGCTGGAAGCGGTTGGGAATGTTCTTGAGACAATCTTCTACGGTAATGCGGGCCATGAGGCGGAGCTCCGGAAATCAGGAAAGGTGCAGGGCGGTGAACACTTGCGCGTGGGCCCGGCGTTGCGCGATGTACTTGAGGCGCTGGGCGTGCACAATGGCCTTGAGGTCAAAAAGTGCACGTTCGAATAACTCATTGATTATAACGAAATCGAAATGGCTTGACTGCGCCATCTCGTTGGCTGCATTGTGCAAGCGCTGTTCGATGGTCTCGGCGTTGTCTTCGCCGCGCCGTTCCAGGCGCGCGCGCAGCTCGTCCCAGCTGGGGGGCAGCACGAAGATGAGCACGGCATGCGGATACAACTGCTTGATCTGCAGGGCGCCCTGGTAGTCGATTTCCAACAGCACGTCTCCGCCTTCGGTCAGGCGATGTTCGACGGCCTGGCGCGAGGTGCCATAGCGGTTGCCATGCACTTGCGCCCATTCCAGGAAGTCGTGCCTTGCCACCATGGCGTCAAAAGAGGCGTTGTCCACGAAGTAGTATTCGCGGCCATGTTTTTCCTGTCCGCGCGGCGCGCGTGTGGTGTGCGAGACGGAGGCATGCACGCCACTGTCCACTTCCATCAGTGCCTTGACCAGACTTGATTTGCCGGCACCGCTGGGCGCGGCCACCACGTACAGATTGCCGGGAAAATCGCAGGAAGAGCTTGTCATGATGTTGAGGGGTAGCAAACAGCCCCGTATTTTCGCAAAAAAAAGTGCTGGTAGCCGGCAGCGTGCAGATTCATGAAGCGGTGTCTGCCCCTTGTGCGCCGCATTAATCTGCACTATAATCAAAAAATCACCACCAAGCATACACAGTATGGGCCGGTTCTTACCCGCCCATTTTTTTTGCTTGTACGTGGGAAAGAGTCGGTAAGTGATGGATTTTTTCGTTGAAAATCAAACACTTGCCATTGTCTGGCAAGAACAGGGAACAAAGGTAACGCGTGTCGCTTCACAGTCTGGTTGAACAAACGGTACAGGGGCTGGATCTCGATCTGGTGGAGATCGAACGCTCGGCGGGTGGCCTGCTGCGCATCACCATCGACTTGCCGTGGACGCCTGAAATGGCAGCTCAGCCCGAGCAGTTCGTCACCATCGAAGACTGCGAAAAAGTAACGCGCCAACTGCAGTATGTTTTTGAGGTGGAGGGCGTGGATTACGCGCGCCTGGAAGTGTCCTCTCCTGGCATCGATCGCCCGCTGCGCCACCAGGATGACTTCCTGCGTTTTGCCGGAGAGCAGGTGGATATCACCCTGAAGGAGCCGATCGGTCCTAATGCTAGTAACATCGCCGCCAATCGCAAGAAATTCCGCGGCACGCTGGAGCAAACCGATTCCGGCTGGCAGGTGGTATGGAGCGATGCGCCGCCGGTGAAACCCGGGCAGCGCGTCAGCAAGAAAAAGGAGCCGCCGCCATTGCAGGCGCTTGGCTTTGTACTGGATGAAGTACGCGAGGCGCGCCTGGCTCCGGTGGTTGATTTCAAGGGGCGGCGCCAGTCGGCCCAGCATGCACAAATCGAACAACAACCCGGCACCGGGAACGATATACAAGATACGGAGTAAACACCCATGAATCGCGAACTTTTGATGCTGGTCGAAGCAATTGCGCGTGAAAAGAACGTCGAGCACGATGTGGTGTTCGGCGCCATCGAGATGGCGCTGGCGCAGGCAACGCGCAAGCTGTATCAGGGCGAAGTGGACATCCGCGTGGCCATCGACCGCGACACCGGCGAATATGAAACCTTCCGCCGCTGGCTGGTGGTGCCCAACGAGGCCGGGTTGCAAAACCCCGATGCCGAAGAACTGCTGATGGACGCCGAGGACCGCATCCCCGACATCGCCGTAGGCGACTATATCGAGGAGCAGGTTGAATCGGTGCCGATCGGGCGTATCGGCGCCATGACTGCCAAGCAGGTGGTGCTGCAGCGCATCCGTGACGCCGAGCGAGAAATGCTGCTGCGCGAATTCATGGAGCGCGGCGAAAAGATTTTCGTGGGCACGGTCAAGCGAGCCGACAAAGGTGACCTGATTGTCGAGAGCGGCCGCGTGGAAGGCCGCCTGCGCCGCGGCGAGATGATTCCCAAGGAAAACTTTCGCACCGGGGACCGCATGCGCGCCATGATCATGGAAGTGGATGCCACGCTGCGCGGTGCGCCTATCCTGCTGTCGCGCTCCGCGCCTGAATTCATGGTGGAACTGTTCCGCCAGGAAGTGCCCGAAATCGAACAGGGCCTGCTCGAGATCAAGAGCTGTGCACGCGACCCGGGCAGCCGCGCGAAGATCGCCGTGCTGGCGCACGATCAGCGCATCGATCCGATCGGCACCTGCGTAGGCGTGCGCGGCAGCCGCGTGACCGCCGTCACCAACGAATTGGCGGGTGAGCGCGTGGACATCGTGTTGTGGAGTGAAGATCCGGCACAGTTCGTGATCGGCGCGCTGGCTCCGGCCAACGTGCAGTCCATCGTGGTGGACGAGGAGAAACACGCCATGGATGTGGTGGTGGACGAGGAAAACCTGGCGGTGGCGATTGGTCGCGGCGGCCAGAACGTGCGCCTGGCCTCGGACCTGACCGGATGGAAAATCAACATCATGGACGCGGCAGAATCTGCCCAGAAGCAAGCCAGCGAAGAGCAGGAACTGCGTGCGCTGTTCATGAGCAAACTGGATGTGGACGAGGAAATCGCCAACATCCTGATCGAAGAAGGCTTTACCAGCCTGGAAGAAGTGGCCTATGTGCCGCTGCAGGAAATGCTCGAAATCGAGGCTTTTGACGAAGATACCGTCAATGAGCTGCGTGCACGGGCCAAGGATGCGCTGTTGACCATGGAAATCGCCCGCGAAGAAAGCGTGGATGAGGTCGCCCTGGATCTGCGTGACCTGGAGGGCATGACGCCCGAGCTGCTGGCGACGCTGGCTGAAAATGGGGTCCATACCCGCGATGACCTGGCGGATCTGGCAACCGATGAACTGGTCGAAATAAGCGGCCTGGGGGCGGAAGAATCCACCGCGCTCATCATGAAGGCTCGCGAACACTGGTTCGACCAGGGTCAGGCATAAAGGAGAGGGGTATATAACCACATGTCAAATACAACAGTCGCAGATTTTGCCGCCGAACTCAACAAAACCCCGCAAGCCTTGCTGGAGCAGCTTCGTGGCGCCGGCGTGAGCAAGCACTCCGCATCCGATCTCCTGAGCGATTCTGACAAGCATCGCCTGCTTGAGTACCTGCGCGCCAGCCACGGCGCCGGCGGCGAGCGCAAGAAGATTGTACTGACCAAGCGCTCCACCAGCGAAATCAAGCAGGCGGACGCCACTGGCAGGGCACGCACCATCCAGGTGGAAGTGCGCAAGAAACGCACGCTGATCAAGCGTGATGACCTGGACGGCAGCGGTGCCGAAGAAGCCGCCCGCCAGGCTGCAGAGGCTGAAGCCGAAGCGCTGCGCCAGCGCGAAGAGGAAGCGCGCCACCAGGCCGAACTGATCCGTCGCCAGGAAGAAGAATTGGCCGAACAGCGCCGCCAGCGTGAGGCACAGGAAGCACGTGAGGCCGAAGAGCGTGCGCGTGCCGCCGAGGCCGCTCGCGCTGCAGCTGCCGCTGCCGCAGAAGAAGCAGCACGCAAGACTGTTTCGGTCGATCCCGACAAAGCGCGTGCAGAAGCACGTGCCCGCGCAGAGGCCGAAGTGGCTGCCATCCAGCATGCACGCGCTGCCACTGCCGAGCGTGAAGCTGCCGCTCGCCATGCTGCAGAGGAACGTGTCCGCGAGGCCGCCGAAAGCAAGGCTCGCGCCGAGGCCGCAGAAGCCGAGACACGCGCCAAGACCGAAGCCGAGCGCAAGGCACGCGTGGAAGAAGAAGCGCGCAAGGCGCGTGATCTGGAAGAACGCCGTCGCAAGGCGCTGGCCGAAGCAGAGGCGATCCGCGCCATGATGAACGCACCGGCCAAGGTGCTGACGGCCAAGAAGCCCGAGGAGCCCAAGGCGGACAAGTCCAAGGGAACCTTGCACAAGCCGGCGACCAAGGCAGATGTCACGGCCAAGCCTGCTGCCAAGTCCGCCGCAGGCGAGAAACCGGCAGCCGGTGCCAAGGAAGTCAAGTCCGCCAAGCTGTCCTCTAGCTGGGCTGGTGATGCCGACAGCAAGAAAAAAGGCGAAATCAAGACCCGTGGCGACACCTCTGGTGGCAACCGGGGTGGCAACAATTGGCGCTCTTCCGGTTCGCGCGGCGGCCGCCGCAATGACCGTCGCGGCCATGAAGAACGTCATCATCAGCAAGCTCCGGTCGAGTTCAAGCAGCTCGAGATCCACGTGCCCGAGACCATCACCGTGGCCGAGCTGGCACACAAGATGGCCATCAAGGCCTCCGAAGTCATCAAGCAGCTGATGAAGCTGGGTCAGATGGTTACCATCAACCAGCCGCTGGACCAGGATACGGCCATGATCGTGGTCGAGGAAATGGGGCACACGGCAGTGCAGGCTGCATTGGACGATCCGGAAGCATTCACCCAAGAAGAGGTCGAGGCACAAACAGCAGAGCTGTTGCCGCGTGCTCCGGTTGTGACCGTGATGGGGCACGTCGACCACGGCAAAACCTCGCTGCTGGACTACATCCGTCGTGCCAAGGTGGCTGCGGGCGAAGCCGGCGGCATCACCCAGCACATCGGTGCCTACCACGTTAAAACAAATCGTGGCATCGTCACCTTCCTGGACACCCCTGGTCACGAGGCCTTTACCGCCATGCGTGCACGTGGCGCCCAGGCTACCGATATCGTGATTCTGGTAGTGGCAGCTGATGATGGCGTGATGCCGCAGACGCGCGAAGCCATCAAGCACGCCAAGGCGGCGGGCGTTCCCATCGTGGTCGCCCTGACCAAGGCCGACAAGCCCGAAGCCAACCCGGATCGTGTCAAGGGCGAACTGGTTGCTGAAGAAGTGGTGCCCGAAGAGTTCGGCGGCGATTCGCCGTTCGTGGCCGTGTCGAGCAAGACCGGCATGGGCATCGACGAGCTGCTCGAAAACGTGGTGCTGCAAGCCGAAGTGCTGGAACTGAAGGCGCCGGTGGACGCCATGGCCAAGGGCCTGGTGGTGGAAGCCCAGCTCGACAAGGGCCGCGGCCCGGTGGCCACCATACTGGTACAGTCCGGTACACTCAAGACCGGTGACATCGTGCTGGCAGGCCAGACCTGGGGCCGTGTACGTGCCATGAACGACGAAAATGGCCGTCCGACCAAGGCAGCAGGCCCTTCGATCCCGGTGGAAATCCAGGGTCTGACCGAAGTGCCGCAGGCCGGTGATGAATTCCAGGTGCTGGCCGACGAGCGCCGCGCCCGCGAAATCGCCACTTACCGTTCGGGCAAGTTCCGCGACACCAAGCTGGCCAAGCAACAGGCGGCCAAGCTGGAAAACATGTTTGCCAACATGGAGGCCGGCGAGGTCAAGCAGCTGCCGATCATCATCAAGGCCGACGTGCAGGGCTCGCAGGAAGCTCTGGCTTCTTCGCTGCTCAAGCTCAGCACCGACGAAGTCAAGGTGCAGATCGTGTACGCCGGCGTGGGTGGCATCAGCGAAAGCGACGTCAACCTGGCGATTGCCTCCAATGCGGTGGTGATCGGTTTCAACGTACGTGCAGATTCGCTGGCCCGCAAGGCCGCTGAAACCAACGGTATCGACCTGCGCTACTACAACATCATCTACGATGCCGTGGATGAGGTGAAGGCAGCCATGAGCGGCATGCTCACGCCCGAGAAGAAGGAAGAGGTCATCGGCAATGCTGAGATCCGTACCGTGTTCGTGGCGTCCAAGATCGGTACCGTGGCGGGCTGTATGGTCACGTCCGGCCACGTTTCGCGTGCGGCGCACTTCCGCCTGCTGCGCGACCATGTGGTCATTTACACTGGCGAGCTGGAATCGCTCAAGCGCATGAAAGACGATGTGCGCGAAGTCAAGGAAGGCTTCGAGTGCGGTATCAAGCTCAAGGGTTACAACGACATCAAGGAAGGCGATCAACTCGAATTCTTCGAAGTCAAGGAAGTGGCTCGTACCCTGTAATTGCCCATGGCGCAGAAAAAAGCACCGACCAACCGCAGCTACAAGATTGCCGATCAGATCCAGCGGGATCTGTCGGAACTGATAGCGCGCGAACTGAAGGACCCACGCGTAGGCATGGTGACCTTGCAGGGCGTGGAAGTCACACCCGACTACGCCCACGCCAAGGTTTTCTTCAGCGTGCTGGCAGGCGATCCGCACCAGACCGAAGAGGCCTTGAACCATGCCGCCGGGCATCTGCGCAGCGGCCTGTTCAAGCGCCTGCACATCCACACGGTACCGACCCTGCACTTCATTTACGACCGAACGCAAGAGCGTGCGGCTGACATGAACGCACTGATCGCGAAGGCCGTCTCATCCCGTTCCAAAGACGAGGCATAAACACATGACGGCTGCTCCACGTACCAGGGTGCAGCGCCGCCCTGTACATGGGGTGTTGCTGCTCGATAAACCGATCGGACTGTCCAGTAACCAGGCCTTGCAAAAGGTCAAGTGGTTGCTGCGCGCCGAAAAGGCAGGCCATACCGGCACGCTGGATCCGCTTGCCACCGGCGCGCTGCCGCTGTGCTTTGGCGCAGCCACCAAGTTCAGCCAGATGCATCTGGATGCTGACAAGGCCTACGAGGCCGTGTTGCGTCTGGGTATCACCACCACTACCGGCGATGCCGAAGGGGCAGTGGTACAGCAACGACCGATGCAGGTGGACGATGCAGCCATTGCTGCCGTGCTGCAGCGCTTTACCGGCCCGCAACAGCAGGTGCCGCCAATGCATTCGGCGCTCAAGAAGGACGGCAAGGCCCTGTACGAATATGCGCGCGCTGGCCAGACAGTGGAGCGCGCGCCGCGCAACATCACCGTCTTTGAATTGCGCCGGTTGCCGGTGGCTGCCGAACTGGCTGCTGACTATCCGACGGGTACTGTCATTCGCCTGCACGCTGCGGTCAGCAAGGGCACCTACATCCGCACACTGGCCGAGGACATCGGCGAAGCGCTCGGCTGTGGCGCTCATCTGATCGGCTTGCGCCGCGTGCAGACCGGTGTATTCAATGTGCAGGGCTGCATCACGCTGGAAGCGCTGGCGGCCATGCCCGAAGAAAAGCGACTGCAGGCGCTACATCCTGTTGATATTTTGCTGCACGGTCACGTGCCTGTCACGCTGGGCGCAGAAGATGCTGCGCGTTTCCTGACTGGTTTGCGCCGCCGCGGCACCTGGCCCGACATGCCCAAAGTGGCGGTGTACGGGCCGACTCCCGAGGCCGACAGCGCTTCTGTGCTGCTGGGAACCGCGCATACACAAGCTGGTCAGCTCATTCCCGACCGTTTGCTGGCGCCGCCGGAAATCCGGCAGATCCTGGCGCAATCCGTTTTATTACCGACTGAAAATCCATGAGTACTCCCATTCGCAATATCGCCATCATTGCCCACGTTGACCACGGCAAGACCACCATGGTCGACCAGCTGCTGCGCCAGTCCGGCACCTTTGCCGAGCACGAAAAAGTGGTTGACACCGTGATGGACAACAACGCCATCGAACGCGAACGCGGCATCACCATCCTGGCCAAGAACTGCGCCGTGAGCTGGAAAGGCACGCACATCAACATCCTCGACACTCCTGGCCACGCGGACTTCGGTGGCGAGGTCGAGCGCGCACTGTCCATGGTCGACGGCGTGGTGCTGCTCATCGACGCCCAGGAAGGCCCGATGCCCCAAACCCGTTTCGTGACCAAGAAGGCGCTGGCCCTGGGCCTGCGTCCGATTCTGGTTGTGAACAAGGTGGACAAGCCGGGTGCCGATCCCGACAAGGTCATCAACGCCGCCTTCGACCTGTTCGACAAGCTGGGTGCTACCGACGAGCAGCTGGATTTCCCGGTGGTCTACGCTTCCGGTATCAACGGCTGGTCTTCGCTGGAAGAGGGCGAGCCGGGCGCGCAATGGGGCCCCGATATGTCGGCGCTGTTTGACACCATCCTCGAGCACGTTCCGGAAACCAAGGGTGATCCGGACGCTCCGCTGCAGCTGCAAATTTCTGCGCTGGACTATTCCACGTTCGTGGGACGTATCGGCATTGGCCGCATCACCCAGGGTACGCTCAAGGCGGGTCAGGATGTGCTGGTGATGGCCGGTCCGGATGGCAAGAGCTACAAAGGCCGCGTCAACCAGATTCACCAGTTCCAGGGTCTGGATCGCGTGCAGGTGAGCGAAGCCGGCCCCAGCCACATCGTGCTGATCAACGGTATCGAGGACGTGGGCATTGGCGAAACCCTGACAGATCCGGCCAACCCGCAGCCGCTGCCCATGCTCAATATCGACGAGCCGACGTTGACCATGAACTTCTGCGTCAACACCAGCCCGCTGGCCGGCCGCGAAGGCAAGTTCGTGACCAGCCGCCAGATCTGGGACCGCCTGC
>CAYPRU010000019.1:0-46029 GCA_964413485.1 uncultured Allobrachymonas sp.
ATGTTGGCGGAGTGGACGGGACTCGAACCCGCGACCCCCGGCGTGACAGGCCGGTATTCTAACCAACTGAACTACCACTCCTGTGGTTTGCAAGGTGTTGCCACCTTGCTTGCCATCGCTGCCGTTGCCAGCAACTTGTTTGGCGACCCTACGGGGATTCGAACCCCGGTACTCACCGTGAAAGGGTGATGTCCTAGGCCTCTAGACGATAGGGTCAAAACCTAGAAACTTGGTGGAGGTAAGCGGGATCGAACCGCTGACCTCTTGCATGCCATGCAAGCGCTCTCCCAGCTGAGCTATACCCCCAAATTTTCTTGTTTTCGCTTCAACGAATTTCGTTTACTGCGAAGACTTGAAGTATATGCCATTTTTTAGAGTCTCTGCAAGTCCTCCAAAATTTTTTCGCGGTGTTGTAATGAAAGTACAGCATCCAGCGATGGCGTTTGTGGCGTTCCCAGCACGAGAACCCGTACCGGCATTGCCAAAGCAGGCATTTTAAGTCCGTTTTCAGCCAAAACTTCCTTGATGGCCAAAGAAATTGCAACTTGCGTCCATTCGCACTGGGCCAGCTTGCCAGCCAGGGCGGCAATCGCCGGCTGGATCTGCGGCGTCAGGTGCTTGGCACGGTCTGCGTCCTGGATCTGCACCGGCAAATGGAAGCGCGCAATCCAGTCGGCCAGCACGACCAGGGTGTCGCAACGGTCCTTGAACAGCCCGCACATGGCTGGCAGGCGGCCGTCGCCCAGCGCCTCTGCGGCGATGCCCTTTTTCAGCAGGAACGGGTGCACCAGCGCCGCGAGCTCGGCGTCAACGGTGGCTTTCAGGTGTTGGGCATTGACCCAGCTCAGCTTGGCTTCGTCAAACTGTGCAGCACTGCGTCCCAGGTGGTCCAGACTGAACCATTCCAGGAACTGCGCACGACTGAAGATTTCGTCGTCGCCATGGCTCCAGCCCAGACGTGCCAGATAGTTGACCATGGCGTCGGCCAAATAACCTTCATCGCGGTACTGCGTCACAGCCTTGGCGCCGTTGCGCTTGCTCATCTTCTCGCCCTGCTCGTTGAGCACGGTGGGCAGGTGGGCGAACACGGGCACCTGGGCACCCAGGGCCTCGAAGATGTGGATCTGGCGCGGCGTATTGTTTACGTGGTCGTCACCGCGGATCACATGGGTGATGCCCATATCCATATCGTCCACGCACACGCAGAAGTTGTAGGTGGGAGTGCCGTCCGGGCGGGCAATCACCAGATCGTCGAGCTCGGAGTTCTGGAACTCGATGCGGCCTTTGCATTTGTCATCCCAGCCGACCACGCCCTCTTTCGGCGTCTTGAAGCGCAGCACGGGCTGCACCCCTTCCGGCACGGGCGGCAGCACCTTGCCCGGTTCGGGGCGCCAGGTGCCGTCATAGCGCGGCTTTTCCTTGTTGGCCATCTGACGCTCGCGCAGCGCGTCGAGCTCTTCCATGCTCATGTAGCAGGGATACACATGGCCCTTTGCCTGCAGCTGCGCCAGCACCTGCTTGTAGCGGTCCATGCGCTGCATCTGGTAGAAAGGCCCCTCATCAGGGGTCAGGCCCAGCCATTCCATGCCTTCCAGGATCACGTCGACCGCGGCCTGGGTGGAGCGCTCCAGATCGGTGTCTTCGATGCGCAGGATGAAATCGCCACGATTGGCGCGGGCGAAGGCCCAGGGATACAGTGCCGAGCGGATGTTGCCCAGGTGGATGAACCCGGTCGGCGACGGGGCAAAGCGGGTACGGACTTTGGCGGTTGCAGTCATGTCTTGGGAAAAAGTATGTCAAGCCAGGGAAGACAGGCCGCGCAGCAGGTCGGCCTTGATGTCATCGATGTGCTCCAGGCCTACCGCCACGCGGATCAGGCCTTGCACCACACCCGCGGACTGCCGCTGCTCTTCGCTCAGGCGGCCATGCGAGGTGCTGGCGGGATGGGTGATGGTGGTTTTCACATCACCCAGGTTGGCGGTGATGCTGCACAGCTGTGTGCTGTCGATCACGTGAAAGGCGCGCTGGCGGCCTTGCTCGGGTGTATCTGCCTTGACGGCAAAGGACAGCACCGTTCCCCCCAGCCCATTTTGCTGGCGCATGGCCAAGTCGTGCTGCGAATGCGAAGCCAGGCCGGGATAGAACACATGCTCGACCTGCGGCTGCTGTTCCAACCATTCGGCCAGCGCCTGTGCGCTGGCCGACTCGGCGCGTACACGCAGTGCCAGGGTTTCCAACCCCTTGAGCACGACCCAGGCATTGAACGGCGACAGCACCATGCCGGCCGAGCGCACCAGCGGCGCAAAGCATTCGTTGATCAGCTGGCTGCTGCCGCAGATGGCGCCGGCCATGACACGGCCCTGCCCGTCCAGCGATTTGGTGCCCGAGTGGATCACCAAATCGGCACCCAGGCTCAGCGGGCGCTGCAGCACCGGCGTGGCAAAGCAGTTATCCACCGCCAACAAGGCTCCCGCAGCGTGGGCGATATCGGCCAGCGCCGCAATATCGCACAGATCGGTCAGCGGGTTGGTGGGGGTTTCGGCAAACAACAGACGCGTATTGGGACGCATGGCTGCACGCCAGGCCTCGGCGTCGGTTTGCGGCACGAAGCTGGTTTGCACGCCAAAGCGTGCCATCTCGGTGCCCAGCAGCTTGATGGTGGAGCCGAACATCGATTGCGAGCACACCACGTGATCGCCGGCCTTGAGCAGACCCATCGCCATCAGCAGCACGGCAGACATGCCGCTGGAGGTTGCCACAGCCGCCTCGGCGCCTTCGAGTGCCGCCAGGCGTTGTTCGAAGCTGGCCACGGTCGGGTTGCCGGTGCGGGTGTAGGTAAAGCCCTCGGACGGATGGGCGAAATACTCTGCAGCCGTTGCGGAATCGGGCAGTACGAAGCTGCTGGTCAGGTAAAGGGCTTCGGAATGCTCGCCATACTGGCTGCGCGGCAGTGCCTTGCGCACGGCCAGCGTTTCGGTATGCCAGTCGGCTTGCGTAGGTAGGGAAGACATGAAAACTATCCTTGAAAATCAGGCCTGCGCACTGGAGTTGGGCAGATTCAGGCGCGAAGTGTCGACATCATCCTCGTTGGCCTTGGGGCGTTCTTGCTGCAGACGGGAGATATCATCGTCATTGATATCGCCGGTCACGTAGATGCCGTCAAAGCACGACGCATCCACGTTATGAATAGAGGGGTTGAGCTCGCGCACGGCCTGTTTGAGCGCAGCCAGATCC
The DNA here is from genome assembly GCA_964413485.1 of uncultured Allobrachymonas sp. Taxonomy (GTDB): domain Bacteria; phylum Pseudomonadota; class Gammaproteobacteria; order Burkholderiales; family Burkholderiaceae_C; genus Brachymonas. Next base: position 3,235 of record CAYPRU010000019.1, read on the forward strand.
TGGTAGATGAGCGCATCACAACCGATCAGCGCGCGCACTTCTTCCTCGGTGCGGTTGTAGGCCACCAGTTCCTGCTGCGTGGGCATGTCGATGCCGTACACGTTGGGATAGCGCACCGGCGGGGCCGCGCTGGCCAGATAGACCTTGCGGGCACCTGCATCGCGGGCCATCTGCACGATCTCGCGCGAAGTGGTGCCGCGCACGATGGAGTCGTCCACCAGCAGCACGTTGCGGTCCTTGAATTCACTGCTCACCACATTGAGCTTCTGGCGCACCGATTTCTTGCGCACGGCCTGGCCGGGCATGATGAAGGTGCGGCCGACATAGCGGTTTTTGACGAAGCCTTCGCGGTACGGCAAGCCCAGCACATGGGCCAGCTGCATGGCGCTGGGGCGGCTGGATTCGGGAATCGGGATCACGGCATCGATTTCATCCAGCCGCACCATCTCGGTCACCCGCTTGGCCAGGGCCTCGCCCATTTTCAGGCGGGAGCGGTACACGGACACGGCATCCAACTCGGAATCGGGGCGCGCCAGGTACACAAACTCGAACAGGCAGGGGTTGAGCACAGGATGCTGCGCGCATTGGCGGAACTGCACATTACCGTCCAGATCGACGAACATGGCTTCGCCAGGCGCGATGTCACGCAGGAACGGTATGCCCACGCCTTCCAGCGCCACCGACTCGCTGGCTGCCATGACCGTGCCCGTTTCCTCGTCCTTGCCCACGCACAGCGGGCGGATACCGAAGGGATCGCGGAATGCCAGCAGGCCTTGGCCGGCAATCATCGCGATGACTGCGTAGGAGCCACGCAGACGCTTGTGCACAGCGGACACCGCGGCAAAAACGTCGTCGGCAGTGGGCTCGTTTTTCGGAGCGGCGCGCTGCAATTCATGCGCCAGCACGTTGAGCAGCACCTCGGAGTCGCTTTCAGTGTTGGTATGGCGATGGTCGGCCGAGGCCAACTCGGCTCGCAGGGCGCGGGCGTTGGTCAGGTTGCCGTTGTGCACCATCACGATGCCAAACGGTGCGTTGACGTAAAACGGCTGCGCTTCTTCTTCGCTGTAGGCATTGCCCGCGGTGGGGTAACGTACCTGGCCCAGGCCACAATTGCCGGGCAGCGCGCGCATGTTGCGCGTGCGGAATACATCCCGCACCATGCCCTTGGCCTTGAACATGAAGAACTTGCGGTCCATTTGCGTGGCAATACCCGCCGCATCCTGCCCACGGTGCTGCAGCAGCAGCAAGGCGTCATAAATCAACTGATTGACAGCCGATTGGCTGACCATGCCCACGATTCCACACATGTTCGATTCCCCTTAAAAACTTCGGCATTCAGACTCGGGTTGAGCCCAATGTCTGTGGCAGCCAGCGCTGCACTCCTGCCGGCAACGATGGCGCCACGGTGCGCAGCGTTTGCACCAGCCAGCCGGCAGTGGGCGACTCCCTCCACCACATTCCGTGCTGTAGCGGCGTCGATGTGATCACCACGGTGGCGATCCACAGCAGCAGCAACGCGCGCGCAACACCAAACACCCCTCCAAGCAAGCTGTCTATTGTGCCCAAACCCAGCGCGGCAAGCGAGCGCCGCAGCGCACCGGCCAGCATTCCCAGCAATACCATAGCCACCATGAAAGCGAGCACGAAGGCAGCGAGGTAGCGCGCCTGCGCGCCCCAGGTCTGCACCATCTGCACAGCGCCCAGCCATTGCACGACAGCCGGGGCAGCCCAGTACGCGAACACCAGCGCCCCGGCCCATGCCAGCAGCGCAGCCAGTTCGCTGACCAGGCCACGCATCAGGCCTCCCGCCACGGACAGCAACAGCACCGCCAGGCACAAGGCATCCCACAACCCGGCGGCGTGCCAGGCGCCCAGTACGTTACCGAAATTCACCGTACTACCATCAATAGCTGAATTGCTGCACCGGCAAGCCCAGCGCACGCACCTTTGCAGCCACCCGCTTCATTTCCTGGCGCGAGTTGAATGGTCCCATGCGTACGCGCGTCACATCCTTGCCATTGACCTTGACCTTTTGCGTAAAATTGTTGAGGCCGGCGGCAGACAGCTTCTGACGCACCTGTGCAACGCGATTCTCTTCGACGTAAGCTCCCACCTGCACGACAAAACGTCCTTTTTCCGGGAAGTTGTAGGCGGGAGTTTCCTCCTTGGCGGCCGGCTTGGCAGTCGCCTGGTGTTCGGCTGCCGCCTTTTTCTCAGCGGCGGCCTTGCTTGCAGCAGCCTTTTCTGCTGCAGCCTTGCGTTGTTCCTCTTGGCGCACCTTTTCACGTGCCGCTTTTTCACGGGCAGCCTTGTCTGCAGCGGCCTTTTGCGCCGCAACCTTGTCGGCCGCTGCCTTTTCAGCGGCGGCCTTGTCCCGGGACTCTTTTTCTGCAGCGGCCTTGTTGCGGACTTCTTCTTCGCGCGCAGCCTTTTCCTGGGCGGCCCGCTCCTGCTCCTGTGCCTGGCGTTCTGCCGCGGCCTTGGCCTTGCTTGCCGCTTCGCGGTCTGCAGCCGCCTGAGTGTTTTGCGCCAGCAAGGCGGCACTTCCTGCAGCCGCGCCTGTTGCGGCCCCTGTCACGCTGCCATTCGCCTTTGCCGCAGCAGACGCCTTGGGTTCGGCAATGATTTCCTCGTTGTCAGCCAGACTGTGTCTGGCGGCCACGGCGCTGGGCGCCGGCGTATCCACCTTGCCGTCCATGGCAATCGGGATGGCAGGAGAAACCGTGCGTGGCTCTGCGTCAAACAGCAAGGGAAAAGCAATGACGCCCACCACCACCAGCACAGCCGAGCCAATCAGGCGGTGGCGCGCGCGACCGCGCAGTTCTTCCACGGAAGGCACCATGCCGGCGCTGCGCACGGGATCGGGCGCCGGCTTGCCGGAAGCCGCAGTGTCGGAGCCTGAATTTCGCTTAGGGAACAGAGCCATGCAACTACCAGTTGTTCAGGAGCGTATCAGTTTGCCACATGGGGCGCAGACAACCGAGGCAAGGGTTCCTGGAGAATGTCGCCCACGGTATAGAACGATCCGAAAACCACGATTCTATCAGTCGGGTCTGCCGCGGCAATGGCTGCCTGCAGCGCCTGGCGCGGTGTTGCAAACGTTTGCGCCTCGGACGGCACCACCTTGCCGCCGGCCCCGGCGCAATGCTGCTGCCACAACTGGTACAGGCCCTCTGCGGTCTTGGCGCGCGGCGTGGGAAGATCGGTGAAATACCACTTGTCGACCACGGGATGCATGCGGCGCAGCATGTCGGGCAAATCCTTGTCGGCCATGGCGCCAAACACTGCGTGGGTGGTGGGCGCATATTGCATCGCATCCAGATTGGCCACCAGGGCCGCCATGGCATGCGGATTGTGCGCCACATCGAGCACCAGCGCAGGCTGGCCCGGCACGATCTGGAACCGGCCGGGCAACTCGACCTGTGCCAGCCCCAGACGCACCGACTGCGCCGTGACCGGCAGCCGGTCGCGCAGTGCGGACAGGGCGGACAGCACGCCGGCGGCATTGACCAGCTGGTTGGCGCCGCGCAAGGCCGGATAGGCCATCCCGCTGTAGCGGCGGCCACGCCCGGCCCAATTCCACTGCTGCTTGTCGCCGGATGTATTGAAGTCGCGCCCCACCAGCCACAGATCGGCGCCCAGCTGCTGGGCGTAGTCGATCAGCGTCTGTGGCGGCACCGGATCGCTGACCACCGCCGGCTTGCCGGCACGCAGGATGCCTGCCTTTTCCAGGGCGATCTTTTCGCGCGTATCGCCCAGGAATTCGGCATGGTCGATATCGATGCTGGTGATGATGGCGCAGTCAGTGTCGATCATGTTGACCGCGTCGAGGCGGCCACCCATGCCGACTTCGAGGATGACCGCATCCAGACCGGCGCTGGCCAGCGCATCCAGGATGGCCAGGGTGGTGAATTCGAAATAGGTGAGCGTGGTGTCGCCGCGCGCCTGCTCGACGGCGGCAAAGTGCTGCATCAGCACCTCTTCTGCCACGGGCTGGTTGTTGATCTTGCAGCGCTCGGTGAAATGCACCAGGTGGGGGGACATGAACACGCCGGTGTGGTAACCGGCATGGCGCAGGATGCTTTCCAGCATGGCGCAGGTCGACCCCTTGCCATTGGTGCCGGCCACGGTAAACACCGGGCACTGAAAGCGCAAGCCGGCGCCGTCATGCATGCGCGCAGCCACGCTGCGCAGTCGATCCAGTCCCAGATCGATGGTAACCGGATGCAGCTGTTCGCAGTGGTTCAGCCACTGCTCGAGGGTAGTGAACGATTGCATGGTGCATATTGTCCCAGACTCTGCGCTATGCTGCGGAGTGGCAGCGCAAATCCATCCCATAATCAGGCCATGACCACATCCCCCATCACTCTGTACGGCATCCCCAACTGCGATAGCGTGAAAAAAGCCCGTGTCTGGCTGGCCGAGCACGGTATTGTTTATCAGTTTCACGATTTCAAGAAACAGGGAGTACCGGCCGCAGAACTGCAGCGCTGGATCGAAGCCGCCGGTTGGGATGTGGTGCTCAACCGCAAGGGCACCACCTGGCGCAAGCTGGACGCCGCAGTGCAGGCGTCCGTCAGTGACGGCGCCAGCGCTGCTGCCGTAATGCAGGAGCACGCCAGCACCATCAAGCGCCCGGTGATCGACTGGGGCCATGGGCATATCACCGTGGGCTACGCGCCGCAGAACTGGCCGCAACAGGGCTGAGTCTCACGTGCCATGCCCGAACTCTTCGCGCTGCTGCAACAACACTGGAAAAGCCTGCTGGGCTGGCTGTGGCTGATCACCGGGGTGTACCTGGCGATCCGCATCGTGCTGCAGGGACGCTCGCCGATTGCCACCCTGGCCTGGATCCTGGTGCTGTGCCTGATTTCTCCGGTGGGCGTAGTGCTGTACCATTTTGTCGGCCCCCAACGCATCCAGCGCCAGTCATTGCGACGCATGCGCAGCCGGGTTCTGCTGTCGGCCACGGCCGACCAGGGCTGGTCGCCCTACCACCGGGACGCACCCGCCTGGGCACGGCAGCACAGCCAATTGATCGAAGCCAGCTCGGGCATTCCGGCATCCAGCTGCACGCGCTGCGAACGGCTGCTGAATGGCATGCACACCCTGCAATCCATTCTGCAGGCCTTGGCTGCGGCGCAATCCCATATCCACCTCGAATACTATATTTTCGATCCCGACCAGACCGGCCGCGAAGTGCTGCAGGCGCTACAGGAGCGGCTGGCCAAGGGCGTCAAGGTGCGCCTGCTGGTGGACGGTGTCGGCTCGCGCGACCTGCTGGGGCACAAGGGCAGGCCCTTGATCGAGGCGTTCATCCGCGCAGGCGGCGAATTCGCCGTGTTCCACCCTACGCGTCTGGATCGCTGGCGGCCGCTGGTCAACCTGCGCACGCACCGCAAGATCGTGGTGGTGGACGGCAGCATCGGCTTTACCGGCGGCATCAACATTTCCGATACGGAAAACGAAGCCGTGCAGCCGGGCACCGCCTACCGCGACACGCACCTGCGGCTGGAGGGCGCGGGCGTGCGCTGGCTGCAATATGTATTCATGCAGGACTGGGTCTATGCCAGCGGCCGGCAGCACTTTGAGCCCGAGGTGCTGGCGCCGCATGCCCCGGGCGCCATCGGAGTGCACATCAGCGTATCCGGACCCGACAGCGGGGGGCAGTCCATCCACCACGCCATGGTGCACGCCATCAACCTGGCGCAGCACCGCATCCTGCTGACCACGCCCTACTTCGTGCCACCCGATCCGGCCTATTTTGCCCTGATGAACGCGGTGCAGCGCGGCGTGGACGTGCAGCTGCTGGTGCCCCACCGCAGCGATTCGCTGCTGGTGACGCTGGCGGCGCGCTCCTACTTTCCCGCGCTGTGCCAGGCCGGTGCCAAGATTTTTGAATACCACGCCAGCATGCTGCACGCCAAGACCCTGGTGGTGGACGACAACTACAGCATGATCGGCACCGCCAATTTCGATAACCGCAGCTTTCTGCTGAATTTCGAAATTGCGGTGGCAGTGTACGGTCGCAGCATGAATCAGACCCTGGCCGAAGACTTCCGGCGTGATTTGCGCAAGGCGCAAAGAAAAACCTATTCTGCGGACGGGCGGCACTGGTACCGGCGCTTTCCGTCAGCCTTTGCGCGTTTGCTATCCCCCCTGTTGTAGCGGCAGCAGAGTCGCCGCTGCCGGCAAAAAAAGGTAACATTGGCCCTTTGCCGCGATCGCGTGCGTCCTTTTATCCTGAAAGCAGCCTCCCATGAGCGCCCCACTGAGCAACGTGACCCTGAACCCGCAGGCCAATGTGTATTTTGACGGCAAGTGCATCTCGCACAGCTTCGAGCTGGCCGATGGCACCCGCAAGTCGGCGGGTGTGGTGCTGCCCGCCACGCTGACCTTCAACACGGTCGCTGCCGAAATCATGGAATGCGTGGCTGGATTTTGCGAGTACAAGCTGGCAGGCAGCGATGCATGGAAGCGCAGCAGCGCCGGCGAATCATTCCAGATCCCGGCCAACAGCTCTTTCGACATCCGCGTGACCGAGCCCTACCACTACATCTGCCATTACGCCTGATAGTTCCATGTCCAATACCATCCTGCAAAACATTCCCGTCGGCCAGAAGGTCGGCATCGCCTTCTCCGGCGGCCTGGATACCTCGGCCGCCCTGCTGTGGATGCGCCAGAAAGGCGCAGTGCCCTATGCCTACACCGCCAACCTGGGCCAGCCGGACGAAGAAGACTACAACGCCATTCCGCGCAAGGCCGAGCAATACGGCGCCGAAAAGGCCCGTCTGATCGACTGCCGCGCACAGCTGGCACACGAAGGCATTGCCGCCATCCAGTGCGGTTCCTTCCACATTTCCACCGGCGGCATCCACTACTTCAACACCACGCCGCTGGGCCGCGCCGTGACCGGCACCATGCTGGTGGCCGCCATGAAGGAAGATGACGTCAACATCTGGGGTGACGGCTCCACCTTCAAGGGCAATGACATCGAGCGTTTCTACCGCTACGGCCTGCTCACCAACCCGTCCCTGAAAATCTACAAACCCTGGCTGGACCAGAACTTCATCGACGAACTGGGCGGCCGCAAGGAAATGAGCGAATTCCTCATCAAGAGCGGCTTCGACTACAAGATGAGCGTGGAAAAGGCCTACAGCACCGACAGCAACATGCTGGGCGCCACGCACGAGGCCAAGGATCTGGAATTCCTCAATAGCGGCATCCGCATCGTCAACCCGATCATGGGCGTGGCATTCTGGAAGCCCGAGGTGGACGTCAAGGCCGAGGAAGTGCGCGTGCGCTTTGAAGAAGGCGTGCCTGTGGCCCTGAACGGCAAGGAATATGCCGATCCGGTGGAGCTGTTCCTGGAGGCCAACCGCATCGGCGGCCGCCACGGCCTGGGCATGAGCGACCAGATCGAGAACCGCATCATCGAAGCCAAAAGCCGCGGCATTTACGAGGCGCCCGGCATGGCCTTGCTGTTCACCGCCTACGAGCGCCTTGTCACCGGCATCCACAACGAAGACACCATCGAGCAGTACCGCATCAACGGGCTGCGCCTGGGCCGTTTGCTATATCAGGGCCGCTGGTTCGACCCGCAGGCCATCATGCTGCGCGAAACCGCCCAGCGCTGGGTGGCACGTGCCGTTACCGGCGAAGTAACGCTGGAACTGCGCCGCGGCAACGACTACTCGATCCTGAACACCGAATCGCCCAACCTGACTTACGCGCCCGAACGCCTGAGCATGGAAAAGGTAGAAAACGCCCCGTTCAGCCCGGCCGACCGTATCGGCCAGCTCACCATGCGCAACCTCGACATCGTCGATACGCGCAACAAGCTGGGCATTTACGCCAAGTCCGGCCTGCTGCAGCTGGGTGAAGGAGCAGCCATGCTCAAGCTGGAAGGCAGCAACGACTGAAGCTGACAATTTCGCCTTGCACCAAGCCCGCCGGCCGCCTGTGCCGAGCGGGCTTTTTATTTTTCTGGCAGCACCCACTTGCAAAAATTTTTTCCCTTGATAAGATAGTAATCAATCACTATCTTTTACGAATGGCTTCCATGCGCGGACACCCCAGACATCTTCCCGCTGACGAACGGCGCGCCGCTACGGTGGACGCGGTCATCGCACTGGCCGCCGAACAAAACCCCAGCGATATCACCACCAATGCCATTGCGCAGCGCATGGGTCTGACCCAAGGTGCGCTGTTTCGGCATTTTCCGACCAAGGACGCAATCCTGCAGGAAGTCATGAACTGGGTGTCGCAGCGCCTGCTGGCCAAGGCGGATCAGGCCGCACAAGGCGCCAGTTCTCCTCTGGCCGCGCTCGAGGCAGTGTTCCTGGCACATACCGACTTCGTCTCCCGGCATCCGGGCGTGCCCAGAATGCTGTTCGGTGAACTGCAGCGACCCGGCGACACCCTGCCGAAACAGGTGGTGCAGACCATGATCAATGCCTATAGCGGGCGCCTGCGCCAGCTGCTCGAGGCCGGTAAGGCTCAGGGCGAACTGGACGCCACGCTGGATGTGGAAGCGGCTGCGGCCCTGTTCATAGGCACCGTCCAAGGCCTGGTCATGCAATCCATGCTGGTCTGCGACGTGGCGCGTATCCGCAAGGATGCCCCCGGAGTTTTTGCCATTTACCGACGCGGTATCAGGAGCGCTTCATGAAATTTCCCAAACTGCAACGCCGCACAGTGATGCTCGTTGCCATCATTGCACCGTTGCTGGTGCTGTTCATTTATGTGGCGCTGCGCTCCGGGCCGCTGGCGCCGGTGACGGTAACGGTAGCCAGCGTGGAATCGCGCTCCATCACTCCCGCGCTGGCAGGGATCGGCACCGTGGAAGCGCGCTACACTTACAAGATTGGTCCGACCTATGCGGGACGCGTCAGGCAGCTGGACGTCCATGTAGGGGATGCAGTCCAGGCCGGGCAGACACTGGGAGAAATGGATCCGGTGGATCTGGACGATCGTCTGCGCGCACAACAGGCGGCCATCAAGAGTGCCGAAGCGGCCGTGCGGCAGGCCGAAGCCAAGCAGATCTATGCGCGCACGCAGGCCAACCGTTATGGACAATTGCTGGCGGTGCAAAGCACCAGCGAGGAAATGGTCGCCACCAAGCGGCAGGAGCTGGCCGTGGCCGATGCTGCACTCAAGGCAGCGCGCGAAGACATCACCCGGTTGCGCGCCGACCTGGAAGCACTGCGCGCGCAGCGTAGCAATCTGAAGCTGATTGCGCCGGTAGCCGGTCTGGTGGTGGCACGCGATGCCGATCCCGGCACTACGGTGGTGGCCGGACAGGCCGTGGTGGAGGTGATCGATCCCGCCAGTCTGTGGGTGGATACCCGTTTTGACCAGATCAGCGCCGAAGGCCTGGCAGCCGGCCTGCCTGCGCAGATCGTGCTGCGCTCGCGCCGAGGCGCCGCGCCGCTGACCGGGCACGTGCTGCGCGTCGAGCCGCGTGCCGATGCCGTGACGGAAGAAACCCTGGCCAAGATCGTCTTTGACCAGCCGCCTGCGCCGCTGCCGCCGATCGGTGAGCTGACCGAGATCACCGTACAGTTGTCCGCTGCTCCCGCAGCGCCCACCATCCCGAACGCCGCTATCCGCACGGTCGATGGCCAGGTCGGGGCGTGGAAGCTCACCAACGGGGGCATCAGCTTTGCACCGCTGGTGCTGGAACGCCACGATCTGGAGGGGCGAACCCAGGTGAAGCAGGGACTCGCCAAAGGGGACCGGATTGTCGTATACAGTGAAAAAACCCTGACGGCGCGCAGCCGCACCAAGGTGGTGGATCGCATACCTGGAGTACGGCCATGATCAGCCTGGCCGGACGTGACATCCTGCATGCCTGGGGAAAATTCATTTTCACCGGCATTGGCCTGGGCCTGCTGATCGGCGTGACGCTGACCATGGCCGGGGTCTACCGCGGCATGGTCGACGACGGCCGCGTGCTACTGGACAACAGCGGCGCGGACCTCTGGGTGGTGCAGAAGGACACGCTGGGCCCCTATGCCGAATCGTCCAGCATCCCGGATGATCTGTGGCGCAGCATCCAGACCATGCCGGGCGTGGCCCAAAGCGCCAACATCACCTATCTGACCATGCAGGTGCGCCAGGGCGAGCAGGACGTGCGCGCCATGGTAGTGGGCATTGCCGCGGGCGAACCGGGCTTGCCGGGATGGCCGCCATATCTGGTCGCTGGACGGCAAATCACGCGCGGCCACTACGAGGCAGTGGCCGACCTGGCATCCGGTTTCAAGATCGGCGACGTGCTGAAAATCCGCCGCAACCAGTACACCGTGGTCGGCCTCACGCGCCGCATGGTGTCTTCCAGCGGCGACCCGATGGTGTTCATTCCGATCAAGGACGCGCAGGAAGCACAGTTTCTCAAGGACAACGATGCCATCCTGATGCAGCGCCGCCGCACCGAGGCCAATCCTGCCTTCAACCGTCCCGGCGTGCCAGGCCTGCTGGATGCCGTGATTGGCTCACAGACCAGCAACAGCTATGTCAACGCGGTGCTGGTGCGCATACGCCCGGGTGTCACTCCCCAGGAGGTAGCAGAGCCGATCCGGCGCTGGAAACGCCTGACGGTGTACGACCGCGCACAGATGGAAGGCATCCTGGTCGGCAAGCTGATCGCCACCTCGGCCAAGCAGATCGGTATGTTCCTGGTCATCCTGGCCGTGGTCAGCGCCGCCATTGTAGCCTTCATCATCTACACCCTGACCATGGACAAAATTCGTGAAATCGCGGTGCTCAAGCTCATCGGCACGCGCAACCGGACCATCGCTGCCATGATCATGCAGCAATCCGTGGTGCTGGGCCTGATCGGCTTCGTGGTGGGCAAGATTGCCGCAACTTTTGCCGCACCGATGTTTCCCAAGTACGTGCTGCTGATACCGACCGATTCCATTCTGGGGTTCTTTGCCGTCATGGGCATCTGTGTGCTGGCCAGCCTGGTCGCCATCCGCATGGCGCTCAAGGTCGATCCGGCCGAAGCGATAGGAGGTTGAGATGCCAGGCAAAGGCGTGCACATCGAGGGCTTGAGCAAGCGTTATGGCGAAGGCGACACCGCCGTGCTGGCCCTGAAAGAGGTCACCATGCATGTCGCCCCCGGCGAGGTGGTCGGCTTGATCGGACCGTCCGGCTCGGGCAAAAGCACTCTGCTCAAGTGTCTGGGGGCCGTTATCGATCCCACCACCGGGCGCATGTCGCTGGGCGACGAAGTGATTTTCGACAATGGCTGGAAAGTGCGCGATCTGCGCGCCCTGCGCCGCGACAAGATCGGCTTTGTGTTTCAGGCGCCCTACCTGATCCCGTTTCTGGATGTGACGGACAACGTAGCGCTGCTGCCCATGCTGGCCGGCATGCCCAATGACGAAGCACGTCAGCGTGCACTGGAACTGCTGACGGCGCTGGACGTACAGCATCGCGCCAAGGCCATGCCGTCACAGCTTTCAGGAGGCGAACAGCAGCGCGTGGCCATCGCGCGCGGCCTGGTGAACCGTCCACCGGTGATTCTGGCCGACGAACCCACCGCACCACTGGACTCCCAGCGTGCCATGACCGTGATCCGCATCCTGAATGAAATGGCGCAGCGCTTTCAAACGGCGGTGATTGTGGTAACCCATGATGAAAAAATCATTCCCACCTTCAAGCGCATTTACCATATTCGTGATGGTGTTACACACGAGGAAGCCGGTGAAGGACGCAGCTTCGACTGAGTACCGGCGCTGCCAGCCAGCCTGGCGGCGCCGGAACCGGAATCCGGCTGCATTGCACAAGGGGATGCATCATGCAATTGACGTTTCTTGGCGCCGCCCGCGAGGTGACCGGCTCCTGTTTTCTGGTGACCACCGAGCGTGTCCGCTTCCTGGTGGATTGCGGCATGCTGCAAGGTGGGCGCGAGGCAGCGGCACGCAACCATGAACCATTTGCCTTCGATCCGGAGACGATCGACTTTGTACTGCTGACGCACGCCCACATCGACCACAGCGGCCAGTTGCCCAAGCTGACCCGTTCTGGTTTCAAGGGCCCGATTTACGCCACCACCGCCACGGTGGACCTGCTCGAAGTCATGCTGCCGGACAGCGCCCACATCCAGGAAACCGATGCCCTGCGCGATGCCAAGCGCTTTCCGGGCAAGAACACCCTGCCGGCACTGTATACGCTGCATGACGCGCAAGCGTGCCTGAAGCAAACGCGCGCACTGGTCTACGACCAAGAGTTTGCCCCGCATGCCAGTGTGCGCTGCTGTTTTCGCGATGCCGGACATATCCTGGGGTCGGCCATTGCCGAAGTCTGGGTCACCGAAAACGGCCGCACCACCAAGTTGGTCTTCAGTGGCGACCTTGGCCAGCCGGACCGTCCCATCCTGCGCGACCCGACGCCGATCGAAGAAGCCGACATCCTGGTCATGGAATCCACTTACGGCAACCGCCTGCACAAGGATCTGGCCGCTTCCGAAGCTGAAATGGTGTCCATCATCGGCGACACCTTGTTCAAGCGCGGCGGCAACGTCATCATGCCGGCATTTGCCGTGGGCCGCACGCAGGAAATGCTGTATTACCTGCACCAATTCATCAGCGAGGGGCGACTGCGCCAGCCCCTGGTGTTTGTCGACTCCCCGATGGCGACCGAGGCCACCCGCATCACGCACCAGCACCTGGAAATGTTCGACGAGCAGGCCAGACGCATTGCGCAAGGAGGCAAACTGAAGCAAGCTTTGTCGTACCTGCATTTCACGTCCAGCGTCGAGGAGTCCAAGGCCCTGAACCAGATCCGCTCGGGCGCCATCATCATTTCGGCCAGCGGCATGTGCGATGCCGGGCGCATCCGCAACCATTTGCACCACTGCCTGCCGCGACGCGAGTGCAGCGTGATGATCCTCGGCTTCCAGGCAGAAGGAACGCTGGGCCGGCGTTTACTGGACGGTGCCAAGGAGGTGCGCATCTTTGGCGACGACATCCCGGTTCGTGCCAGTATCCACTCCATCGAAGGCCTTTCCGCCCATGGCGACCAGGCCGATCTGCTGCACTGGGCCAGCGCGTTCCGCAAGCCGCCGGCACGCACTTTTGTGGTCCACGGCGAACCGGAAGCTGCTTTGGCCATGGCCGGCGTGCTGCGCCAGAAGCTGGGCTGGCACGTCACCGCGCCCGAACGCGGCCAGACTGAAACCTGGCCCGAGGCCCTCGGGAGGCCGCAATGAAAAAGTCGCCGGATCTTGCCGCGCGCAGTCGTGCCATCACCGAGTCACCCACCTATCGCCTGGCATATGAAGACTTCGACCTGCTGCGTCAGGACGATTTGCGGCCACTGCGCCTGCAGCTCGAATTGCTCAAGCCAGAACGCATCCTGCACGAGCAGGGGGTGTTGTCCACGGTGGTGGTGTTCGGCAGTGCGCGCGTAACGGATGCGGGTACCGCACGCGCGCGCCTGGAGACATTGGAGCGGGAAGCGGCTAGCGCACCGGTAGCATCTATTGACACCGAACGGGAACTTGCGCGCGCGCGTCGCCGCGTTGCACAGGCGCAGTACTACGAACAGGCGCGCCGCTTTGCCCAGATGATTTCGTCACGCTTCCAGCAGCAGCAGCGCCGCGATTTCGTGGTCGTCACCGGCGGCGGGCCAGGCATCATGGAGGCCGCCAACCGCGGCGCGTTCGAAGCGGGGGCACGCTCCGTCGGCCTGAACATCACCCTGCCACGCGAACAGGTGCCCAATCCCTATGTCAGCCCTGAACTGGCATTCCGGTTTCACTATTTTGCCCTGCGCAAGATGCACTTCCTGCTGCACGCCCGCGGACTGGTGTCCTTCCCCGGGGGCTACGGCACGCTGGACGAACTGTTCGAAGTACTGACCCTGATCCAGACCGGCAAGATGGCACGGATTCCCGTGGTACTGGTCGGACGCGAGTACTGGCACCGCGCCATTGATTTTGACTACCTGGTTGACGAGGGCTACATCACGCCCTCAGATCTTGACCTGTTTACCTGCGTCGACGAAGCCGAAGAAATCGTCGCCGCCCTGGAGTGCTTCTATGCATCATCACGCTGAATCGCCATTCCCGCTCGTACCGTTTCGCACCGAATACCATTCTCTTTCCGCTCGTGCCATTGCCGCGTCAGCGCTGGCCGGATTGCTTGCCGGCTGCGCCGTCGGCCCCGATTTCCAGCGCCCTGCCGCACCCGATGTCCCCGGCTATACGGCAGCCCCGCTGCCGGCGCAAACGGCATCCGCGCCCACCCTGCTCGGCGAAACGCAACGCTTCACCACCGGCATGAACGTGGATGCGCAGTGGTGGCGCAACCTGGGCTCGCCTCGACTCGATGCACTGATCGAGCAGGCCCTGGTGGCCAGCCCGACCCTGGCATCCGCCCAGGCAACCCTGCGGCAAGCCCAGGAAACCCAGTCCGCCCAGGCAGGCGCCACGTTGTACCCGCAGGTCGATGCCGGTCTGGGTGCACAGCGCCAGCGCCAGAGCCCCAGTATGCAAGGCCTGTCTGGCGATGCACGCGAATTCAACCTATACAACGCCAACCTGGGAGTGCATTACCGGCTGGATCTGTCCGGCGGCAACCGGCGTGCGCTGGAAGCGCTTGCCGCCCGTACCGATTACCGCCGCCATGAGCTGGACGGCGCCCGCCTGACGCTGGCGGCCAACATCACCACCACTGCCATCACGCGTGCTCGGCTCGCCGGCCAAATCGCTTCAACCGAGGCCATGCTGCGCGCCCAGGACGAGCTGGTCAATCTGGCCCGTAAGCGGGTGCGTATTGGCCAGGCCTCGCCGGATGAAGTGCACGCGCTGCAGGCCCAGGCAGAACAGACGCGCGCCGGATTGCCTCAATTGCGCAAGCAGCTGGACCAGAGCGAGCATCTGCTGGCTGTGCTGGCCGGACAGGCGCCCGGCGCGGCGAAGATACCGGCATTCACCCTGGAGGAATTCAAGCTGCCGGCCGAATTGCCGGTGGTGGTGCCTTCCGAACTAGTACGCAGCCGTCCTGATATCCGGGCGTCCGAAGCGCTGCTGCATGCCGCCACCGCCGAGTATGGTGTCGCCATCGCCCGGTTGTATCCGCAAATCGATCTCAGCGCCAACCTGGGCTCCCAGGCCTTGACCACGGCGGCCCTGTTCGGCAGCGGCTCTGCCGTGTGGGGCATGCTGGCCCAGCTGACCCAACCACTGTTCCGCCCCGGGCTGGCCGCCGAAAAACGGGCCTCGCTGGCCGCCGTCGATGCGGCAGCCGCCAATTATCAGGGTGTAGTACTGGACGCATTGCGCACCACGGCGGACACCCTGCAGGCACTGAACCAGGATGCCCAGGCGCTGGCCGCGCAGACCACGGCGGATTCCGCTGCGCAGGCCTCGCTCAAATCCATGGAACGCCAGTATGCGCTGGGCGCAGCCAGCTATCTGCAGGTATTGACGGCGCGGCAGCAGGCGCAGCAGACCCGCACCAGCCTGGTCGCCGCGCAGGCGCAACGCCTTGTCGACAGCGCCGCCCTGTACCAAGCCATGGGAGGCGGCACTGCCGAGACCACGTCCAAGGTGTAGTAAAGACACAACTTACAGGCGGGCCAGCACGGCCCTCCTAGCGCCATTCTGCCGGCTGTTTGCCCCTGCTAGCGCCCTTTGCGTTTCGGAACGGCAGCCGCAGCGGCTTACCGGCGCGACAGGAATGAACTGCCTAGCTTGACCAGATCACCGAGGTCCAGCTTGCCGTCCCCATTCTGATCGAGCACCGCATTGAGAAGGCTGCTGCCCATACCACCCTGCTGCTGCACGCTGGCCTGCTCCTGTCCCAGCAGATTGCCCAAGGCGCCGGCATCCATTCCGCCGCTGCTGACACGGTTGGCCAGGTATCCCATCACCATCGGCGCCAGCATTTGCAGCAGCTGGCCCGACTGGCCGGAGCTCAGGCCGGTGGCCTGGCCCAGCCCGGCTTCGGCATCGGGCTGCGTCCCACCGAAGATATGCCCCAGAATGCCGCCCGCGCCCGCTTGAGCGCCGCCGCCAAGCAGGCCGTCCAGCAATCCGCCAAGATCCAGCCCGCCAGCGCCCATATGGTCGCGCTGCAGCGCGCCCAACAAGCTACTGGCGCCTTCGGCCGACTGCGCATTGTTACCCAATGATCCCAGAAGCATCGGTAGCGCGGCGGCAATGGCGTTGCTGGCCTGGGTACTGTCGGTACCCAGCTGGCTGGCAATTTGCGCCAGCGGCGCCCCTTGCAGCTGGCCCAACAGGTCGTCAACGATAGAGTTGGTCATGGCAGTCATCCTTTATGGCTGGAAACATTGAATGGCCAATGATAGGCCAACAGTATGCAAGCCGCGCCTGTGGCGGCATCAAACTCGGCTGAAGCGGCAGTACATCACACCACAACCGGCTCGGGTTCGAGCCGGATACCGAAACGCTCATACACGCTGGTCTGGATAGCCTGTGCCAGCGTCATGACTTCACCGCCGGTGGCGCGAATGCCGGTTTCATGCATGCGGTTGATCAGCACCAGTGCCTGCTTGCCGTACACGCCGGCATTGCCCATGCTCTTGCCCCGCCAGCCGCAGGCATCAATCAGCCACCCAGCCGCCAGCTTGACAGTACCGTCGGGCATGGGGTAATGCACGATGTGCGGATCACGGCCGATGATGTCATCGCATTGCTCTTGCGTGACCACCGGGTTCTTGAAAAAGCTGCCGGCATTGCCGATCACGACCGGATCGGGCAGCTTGGCCTGGCGAATCGCTACCACCATGTCGAACACCTGCCGTGCCGTGGGCATGGTGATGGAACGCTCGGCCATCTTGCGCTGGATATCCAGGTAGTCGATCTCGGGGCGCCACTGCTTGGGCAGGGCAAAACGCACCTGCGTGATGACGGCCTTGCCGGCCAGCCCATAATCGCCCGGCCGCGCCGGCTTGTGCTTGAACACCGAGTCGCGGTAGCCGAAGCCGCACTGCGCAGCATCGAGCGTGAGCATGCGGCCGGTCTGCATATCCACGGCATCCAGGCTGTGGAAGCGGTCCTGCAGCTCGACGCCGTAGGCGCCGATGTTCTGCACCGGTGCCGACCCCACCACACCGGGAATCAGCGCCAGGTTTTCCAGGCCGGCCCAGCCCTGTTGCAGTGTCCAGGCGACGAAATCGTGCCAGTTTTCGCCGGCGCCGGCCTGCACGATCCAGTGCTGCTCGTCTTCGCCCACCAGCTGGCGGCCCATGATTTCCATCTTGAGCACCAGCTGCAGCACGTCACCGGTCAGCACGATATTGCTGCCGCCGCCCAGCACCAGCCAGCCCTGTGACAGCAGTTCCGGTTGGTCGACCAGCTGCTGCAGGTCGGCGGCGTGGCGCACGCGCAGCAGATCGCGCGCTCGTGCGGCGATGCCGAAGGTGTTGTAGTGTTCCAGCGAAGTATTGCGTTCCAGGCGAAGGATAGTCATGGGGGATAATTGTCCCATCAATATCCCGAAAAGAAATGACATCTAGGAGTAGCCATGCCTTCTTTTGACACCGTTTGCGAACCCAATCTGGTGGAAGTGAAAAACGCGGTAGACAACAGCGCCAAGGAAATCGGCACCCGCTTCGACTTCAAGGGCACCAGCGCCGCCATCGAGATCAAGGACAAGGAAATCACCCTGTTCGGCGATGCCGAGTTCCAGCTGCAGCAGGTGGAAGACATCCTGCGCAACAAAATGACCAAGCGCAGCGTGGACGTGCGCTTCCTGGACATGGGCAAGGTCGAAAAAATCGGCGGCGACAAGGTCAAGCAGGTGATCAAGGTGCGCAACGGCATCGAAAGCGAACTGGCCAAGAAGATCCAGAAGATCGTCAAGGAAAGCAAGCTCAAGCTGCAGGCCGCCATCCAGGGCGACGCCGTGCGCGTGACCGGCGCCAAGCGCGACGACCTGCAGGCCGCGATGGCACTGATCCGCAAGGAAGTCAGCGAAGTGCCGCTGTCCTTCAACAACTTCCGCGATTAAAGCGCAGCGGTTACCACCACCTCGATGCGCCAGGCCGGATCGGCCAGCACCGCCTGCACGGTGGCGCGCGGCGGGCTGCTGGCGCTGTCGACCCACGCGTCCCAGACACTGTTCATCACGCCGATATCGGCGATGTCAGCCAGAAAGATCTGGCACATCAGGATGCGCGACTTGCTGCTGCCGGCCTCGGCCAGCAGCCGGTCGATGGTGGACAGTACCTGACGCGTCTGCCCGGCCATGTCGGCACTGGCGTCATCGGGCACCTGCCCGGCCAGATACGCCACCCCGTTGTAAATGGCCACATCGCTGTAGCGCGGATCCACGTTGAGCCGGCGGATGTCATTGCTCATGGCTTCTTGCTCCCGATCTTGCTTTCCTGGCCAGCCAGCAGACGCCGGATGTTCTGGCGATGGCGCCACAACAGCAGCAGGCTCATGCCGATGATGGCCAGCAGGATCTGCCCGTGCATGTCCCACCAGCCATTCATGCCCAGCATGTACACCATGGGCGCAGCCATGGCCGCCACCATGGCGGCCAGCGACGAATAGCGGAAGACAAAGGCCACCAGCAGCCACAGTGCAAGCACGATCAGGCCGAGCAGCGGCTGGAACGCCAGCAGCACGCCGGCCGCGGTCGCCACGCCCTTGCCACCCTGGAAGCGGAAAAACACCGGGTACAGATGCCCCAGGAATGCCGCCAGGCCGACCAGCGCCACAACGCCTGCGCCCAGCCCCAGCCGGTGCGCCACAAACACTGGCAGCCAGCCCTTGAATGCATCCAGCAACAGGGTGAGCACCGCCGCCTGCTTGTTGCCACTGCGCAGTACGTTGGTGGCGCCAGGATTGCCGCTGCCATAGCTGCGCGGGTCACTCAGCCCCATGATTTTGCTCACTATTACTGCAAAGCTCAGCGAGCCGACCAGATAGGCCGCAACCACGGCCACAATCGTGTTGAATTCCATAGTGTTGTTTGATGCTTATTCGTCCAGCGCGCAGTCTACCGGATGTGCGTGCAACAATTGCACACACACCTGCGGATCGATACCCAGCAAATAGCCACGCCGGCCGCCGTTGATGGCGATCCTGGGCAAATCCAGGATGCTGCGCTCGATGTACACCGGCATCTCACGCCGCGTGCCGAAGGGCGAGGTTCCGCCTACCAGATAGCCGCTGTGTCGCTGCGCCACCGCCTCCTGGCAGGGCTCAATGTGCTTGGCGCCGATCTGCCGCGCCAGGTTTTTGGTGGACACCGTGCGATTGCCATGCATCAGCACCACCAGTGGCTGGCGGTCCTGATCCTGCATGATCAGGGTCTTGACCACGCTGTACGGTTCCAGCCCCAGCATCTGCGCGCTATGACGTGCGCCTCCGTGCGCTTCCCACTCATAGGTGTATTCGTCAAAAACGATACCGTGCGCGCGCAGCATATGGGTGGCGGGAGTTTCGCTGACGTGTTGTTTTCTGGACATGCTGCAATTATCCCAGCCCAACCCACCCATTGGCAGCGCGCTGCGCCGGTGTGGCCGTGGCAATCATTGTTACGAGCCCCGTGCACTGCATCACGGATATTTGCGGCTCTCTGACATCGTCCGGCATATCGATACAAAGAATTACGCATCACGTCGCTGCATTCCTACAAGTGGACAGCAGGACCGTGCCTAGAATGTAACCGTTGCAAGTGCCAGAGTGGCCCGCGCAATGAATTCCCTAGGAGAGACGAACATGAAAAAGGCTTTCACTTCACTGACCATCGTGGCCGCATCTGCTGCGCTGCTGGCTGGCTGTGCCAACCAGGGCATGAACAACACTACCGCCCAGAACGTCGGCATCGGTGCCGGCCTGGGTGCTCTGGCTGGCGCCGCCATTGGCCATGGTCACAAAGGCAGTGACACCCTGCGCGGCGCAGCTATTGGCGCAGCCCTGGGTGCAGCTGGCGGCTATTTGTGGTCCAACCGCATGGAGCAGCAAAAGCAGGCCATGCAGCAGGTCACGGCTGGCACGCCGGTACAGGTCAGCCAGACTGCCGATAACCGTCTGAAGATCAACATCCCCACGGATGCCGGTTTTGCCACCAACTCTGCAACGCTGAACCGCAACCTGTACCCGATCCTGGACCGCCTGGCCCAGACCCTGAACCAGAACCCCGCCTCCACCGTGTCCATTATTGGCCACACCGACAGCACCGGCTCCGACGCCATCAACAACCCGCTGTCGCAACGCCGTGCCGATGCTGCCAGGAACTATCTGGTGTCGCATGGCGTGGCCTCCAGCCGCATCGTGACTTCCGGTGTGGGCTCGACCCAGCCGGTCGCCGACAACGGCACTGCCGCAGGCCGTGCCCAGAACCGTCGCGTGGAAATCTACGTGGCCGAGCCGGCCCAAGCCCCGGTGCGCTGATCAGCCATCCGCCTGTCATGGCACAGCCACCCCACGCCGGGGTGGCTTTTTTTCGTGCTGTCACCGGCTTTGCCTGCGCTTTGCAGTATCTTCGTATCCCATGCATACCAGCTACCAACCCATTCGCACCTTCTGCACCGAACATGTCCGCATTCGTGATCTGGAGTACCAGGTCCTGCGCTGGGGTCCGTCCGATCCTGGCAACCAGCCCCTGCTGGTGTTGTGCCATGGCTGGATGGATGTGGCGGCTTCGTTTCAATTCCTGGTGGATGCGCTGCAACAGGAGCGCGCCATCATTGCACCCGACTGGCGCGGTTTTGGCGGCACGCTGGCACCACACACCGACCATTTCGTGTTTGCCGACTACCTGCTGGACCTGGACTATCTGCTAGACCATTACGCAGGCAGCCAGCCGGTTCATCTGGTGGGGCACAGCCTGGGCGGCAATATCGTCACCCAGTACGCCGGTGTGCGGCCCCACCGTATTGCGCGCCTGGTCAACCTGGAAGGTTTCGGCCTACCTGCCACGCAGGCGTCGGAAGCGCCGCAACGGTTGACGCAATGGCTGGATGGCGTGCGCGCACTGCGCAGCCAGCAAGCCG
Source organism: uncultured Allobrachymonas sp. (assembly GCA_964413485.1). GTDB lineage: Bacteria > Pseudomonadota > Gammaproteobacteria > Burkholderiales > Burkholderiaceae_C > Brachymonas. Next base: position 24,221 of record CAYPRU010000019.1, read on the forward strand.
GGTTGCGCAGCTACTCCTCGGCCCTGGCAGTGGCCGAACGCCTGCAGCGCAACAATCCGCGCCTGCCGCAGGACAAGGCCCAGTGGCTGGCGCAGCACTGGGCCGCACCGGGTGCAGACGGCCAATGGCATCTGCGCGCGCACGCGGGCCACAAGATTCCCAGTCACCAGCTCTACAACGCCGATGAGGCCATGGCCTGCCTACGCGCGATCACGGCGCCCACGCTGTGCATCGAGGCCTCCGACGACACCATTGCGCATTACTGGGGCACGCGTTACTCGCTGCAGGAATACCGCAACCGCATGGCCTGCGTGCCCGACGTGCGCCACGCCACCGTGCACGACGCCGGCCACATGCTGCACCACGACCAGCCTGCAGCGCTGGCCGCCCTGATCGAGGCGTTTCTTGCAGGACAATCGCAAGCATGAACTCCGTCTCCTTCCTCTGGCACGACTACGAAACCTTTGGCATCGATCCACGTACCGACCGACCGGCGCAGTTCGCCGCCGTGCGCACCGATGCCGAGCTCAATGAAATCGGTACGCCGATCAACATCCTGTGCCAGCCAGCACCCGATTACCTGCCCAGCGCACAGTCCTGTCTGATCACGGGCATCACACCGCAGCAATGCCTGCAGCAAGGCCTGCCCGAGCACCAGTTTGCCGAGCAGCTCCATGCCGCGCTGGCGCAGCCGGACACCATCGGCGTTGGCTACAACAGCATCCGCTTCGACGACGAGTTCACCCGCTTCCTGTTCTGGCGCAATCTGATCGATCCGTATGGCCGGGAATGGCAAAACGGCTGCAGCCGCTGGGATCTGCTGGACGTGGTGCGCATGTTCTATGCGCTGCGCCCGGATGGCATCGTATGGCCGCAAGTGGACGGCAAGCCCAGCTTCCGGCTGGAGCTGCTGACTGCCGCCAATGGCATTGCGCACGAAGCAGCGCACGATGCGCTTTCGGACGTGCGCGCCACAGTGGCGCTGGCGCGCCTGCTGCGCCAGCATAATCCGCGACTGTTCGATTTTGCGCTCAGCCTGCGCAAAAAGGACCGCGTGGCAGAAGAGTTGGGGCTGCCCGCAGCGCCGCAGCATGCCAGACCGTTTGTGCACGTGTCCGGCATGTATCCGGCCGAACGGGGTTGTCTGGCCATGCTGTGGCCACTGGCCAGCCGCCCGGGCAACCGCAACGAAATCCTGGCCTGGGACCTGCGCCATGACCCATCGGAACTGGCCCTGCTCGATGCCACCACCATTCGCCAGCGCCTGTTCACTCCGGCCGCAGAGTTGCCGCCCGGCATGCAGCGGCTGCCCATCCGCCCGATTGCCCTGAACAAATCTCCCATGGTGCTGCGCTGGCGCCATGCCTTGGTACCACAGTTGGAGCAGCGCTGGCAGTTCGATGTCGAGCAACACCTGCGCCACGCCGCCATGGCGCGCGATCTGCCCGACATGAGCGCCATCTGGGCCGAAGTCTATGCGCGCCCTGCTGCCACCGGCCCCGCTCCGGATGTAGATGGCGATCTGTATGGCGGCTTTCTGGGCAATGGCGACCGGCACAAGCTGGATGAACTGCGCCAGCTGCCCGGCGAGGCCTTGGCCCACCAGCGCATCAGCTTCGAGGATGACCGCCTGCACGAGCTGCTATTCCGCTACCGCGCCCGCAATTTTCCCGACAGCCTCAATGCCGAGGAAACCCTGCAGTGGCAGGAACATTGTTGCGCGCGCCTGCTGGAGGGCACCGGCAATGCCCGTACCGTGGACGCCTTGCTGGAAGAGCTGGACACCCTGCAAACCCGGCAGGACCTAACGGCCAGACAGCAGAAATTGCTAGACCAGCTGCACGCCTATGCCGAAGACATCGTGCCGCAGGACTGAGCCATGCACAGGGCGACACCACCGCCTGCGGCCCCCGCCCTTCAGAATCCGCGCAGGATGCTCTCGAAAAACCGCAGCAATTCGGCGTCCAGCTCGGCCTTGAGGCCGGCAAAATCGTGCGGCCGCGGGGACGAGATATCCAGCTGACCGGTACGTTCGCGCACCTCCTGCTGGCGCTGCGCCTCGGCCTCGATGCTGCGGTCGAGCAGATCGGCCAGCACGACAACATAGCCGGCATCGGCCTCCAGCATGCCACCCAGTACTGGCACGACCTGGGGTTCCGCTCCGCGCTGCCAGGTAATACGCACATCGCCACGCTTGAGCAGTGCCAGCACCGGATCATGCCCCGGCAGAATGCCGATGCGGCCGGCCTCGCCCGGCAGGCTCACATAATAGGCATGCCCGTTGGCGAGCTCGCCATTGGCGGTGACGATGTGCACTTTCAGTGTCTGCGGCAGGCTGGCCATGCCCAGCGGCACCCAGCGTTCATCAGCGCTGTCGGGCACGCTGGCAGCCATGGCCTGCGTGGAAGGCGTTGCCTTGGTGGCGTCGTGTTCAGCGTTCATCGGTGGCCGCCGCTCCTGATACGATTTCTATCAATTCGCGCGTGATCGCTTCTTGCCGCGCCTTGTGGTAGTGCAGGGTCAGCTCTTCCAGCAGATTGTCCGCGTTGTCGGTAGCTGCCCGCATCGCAGTCAGGCGCGCTGCCTGCTCACACGCGGCATTCTCGGCCACGGCCTGAAACAGCACGGTTTCCATGTAACGCTGCAGCACGGCATCCACCACGGCTTCCGGGCCCGGCTCATACACGAAATCGACCTCTCCACGCGGGCCTGCAGACCGCGGCTCCGGCTGCAACTCCGGGGGCACTCCCTGCAGCTTGCCGATAAGCGGCAGGAAACGCGCAATGACCGGCTCATACTTGAGTGTGTTGACAAAGCGATTGGTGGCCACATAGAGCTCGTCAATCTCACCCTGCACGAACTGCATGATGGGGGTTGACAAGGTGCCCAGCATTTCTTCGGAATAGCAGAATTCACTGCCACAGAACACATGCGCCGCCAGTGGAATATCGGCCCGGCCCAGCACTGTCACGCCACGCATTCCCACCACGGTGGCCGATACCTCGCAGCTCGCCTCTTTCCAGGTCTGCAAATGCGTCAGGCACTCGGACAATAGGCGGTTGTTGAGCGAACCGCACAGTCCCTTGTCGGTCGTGACCACCAGAATGCCTATGCGCCGGGCCGGCTGCCGCAGTGTCATCAGGGGCGGCAGATAGTCGCGGTTGACCTGTGCCATACGCCCCGCCATGCGACGGATGTAGCGGCCATAGGGGCGGATCATCTGCGCGCGCTTCCTAGCCTGTGCCAAGCGGGCCAGAGCAATGTTCTGCATGGCACTGGTAATTTTGCGTACCTTGCGCACGTTGTCCATCTTCGTGCGGATGTCCCGTGTATTTGATCCACTCATCGTCTGCCTTGCTGCCAAGCCCGCCATCTTCAGATGGTGCAAGCGTACCGCATAAAAAAAGCCACAGCATTTTGCTGTGGCCCGCGAGGTGGCCACCTGCACGGCCAGCGCCGGTGCAGTGGCCAGTCCAATTACATGCGTTCGAAAATGGCGGCAATACCCTGGCCGCCGCCAATGCACATGGTGACCAGCGCATAACGACCGCCGGCGCGCTGCAGCTCGTGCACGGCCTTGACCGTGAGCACGGCACCAGTGGCGCCGATCGGGTGGCCCAGGCCGATACCGGAGCCATTGGGGTTGACCTTGGCCGGATCGGCGTTCAGGTCGCGCGTGACAGCGCAAGCCTGGGCCGCGAAAGCTTCGTTGGCCTCGATCACGTCCATGTCATTGATGGTCAGGCCGGCCTTCTTCAGGGCCAGGTTGGATGCCGGTACCGGGCCGATACCCATGTACTGCGGATCGACACCTGCGTGGGCATATGCCACCAGGCGCGCCAACGGCTTGGCGCCACGGGCCTTGGCAGCATCGGCTTCCATCAGCAGCACGGCGGCGGCAGCATCGTTGATGCCGGAAGCGTTACCGGCGGTCACAGTGCCGTTTTCCTTGACGAATACCGGCTTGAGCTTGGCCATGTCGGCCATGGTGGCGCCGATGCGGATGTGCTCGTCCTTCTCGAACACGACATCGCCCTTGCGGCCCTTGCTGACGACCGGCACGATCTGGTCCTTGAAGCGGCCTTCGGCCCAGGCCTGCTCGGCACGATTGTGGCTTTGCACGGCCAGCTGGTCCTGCTCTTCACGGGTGATGCCCCATTTGGCAGCGATGTTCTCGGCGGTGACGCCCATGTGGATGGTCTGGAACGGGTCGTGCAGTGCACCGACCATCATGTCGACCATCTTGGTATCGCCCATGCGGGCACCCCAGCGGGTATTGAGGCTGGCATAGGGGCCACGGCTCATGTTTTCGGCGCCTGCGCCGATGGCCACGTCACAGTCACCCAGCAGGATGGCCTGGCTGGCGGACACGATGGCCTGCAGGCCGGAGCCGCACAGGCGGTTGACGTTGAAAGCGGGGGTTTCGATCGGGCAGCCGCCGTTGACGGTGGCCACACGGCTCAAGTACATGTCCTTGGGTTCGGTATTGACCACATGGCCAAACACCACATGACCGACATCCTTGCCTTCGGTATTACCGCGTGCCAGCGATTCGCGCACCACGAGCGCCGCCAGCTCGGTGGGTGGCACATCCTTGAGGCTACCACCATAGGTACCGATGGCGGTACGGACAGCACTGACTACTACGACTTCACGGGACATTTGTCTTCTCCTGACAGGTGGTTGATTCAATTTTTTTAGCGACCATGGCGTCTGCATTCCAATAGCCACTGCATGCAGCAACGCCTACGGTCGAATAGCCCATCTTAGCCGTAATTTACTGCAGCCGTCGCCTGTGCAGGCCAATAGTCTTGACGTTTGATTTTCCACTGTTTGCACGACATCCACATGACTAATATGTGACGAATACGTGTCATCTTGACCAGAATACCCATATGCCTTTATGGGAAATGTCGTGCAGTTTGCCATTGGCCTTCCTGCAGATGCACACTGCATCAGGCAATTGCCACACGTCAATTCTGTCATTGCAACCAGAAGGAGCTGCTCATGTCCCAGTATCAAATCGCCGTCATCGCCGGCGCCCTGCGCAAGGATTCGTATAACCGCAAACTGGCTGCCGCACTGTCCGGCATGGGACCCGCCGAATTCACCTTCACCCCACTCGACATCGGCACGCTGCCTTTGTACAACCAGGATAACGATGGCAACATGGCCGAATCGGTCAAGCAGTTCAAGGCTGCCATCGAAGCTTCACAAGGCGTGCTGTTCGTTACGCCCGAATACAACCGCTCGATCCCTGGTGTGCTGAAGAACGCCATTGACAATGCATCGCGTCCATGGGGCCACAACTCATGGGCTGGCAAACCGGCCGGTGTGCTTGGCGCCTCCATCGGTGCCATCGGCACCGCACTGGCACAACAGCACCTGCGCAACGTGCTGGCCTATCTGGACATGCCCACGCTGGGGCAGCCCGAGGCCTTCGTCAAGGCGGACGACAACTACTTTGCGGCCGATGGCAGCATTGCCAATGAAGGCAACCGCAAGTTCCTGCAGGGCTGGATGGATCGCTACGTCGACTGGGTGAAGCGGCACAATGCCTGATCGCGCACGGCACGCTGGCAATGGCGACGAGTTCAGCGCCGCAGATGTGGCGTGCCCTTTACTGTAAGTGGCTCAGCACGAGCCGGTTCACCGTATAGCCACCTACAACCAGGTAGACCATCAGTGCAGCCGCCAGCAGCAAGGGCTTGATACCGGCCTGGCGCAAGGCGCCTGCCTGGGTACGCAGTCCCAGCGCAACCATGGCCATGGCCAGCACGAAGGTGTCAATGGCGACCAGCGCCTGAACCACGCTTGCTGGCAAGCGCTGCAGAGTATTGAAGCCGCTGACCGCGATAAAGCCAAGCACGAACCAGGGAATGGCAATTGGATGGTGTGCCCTGCCGGCCACACGCAGTTTCCTGTGGCTGTCCCTACGGGCCAGCCACCCGCTCAGCAGCAGCAAAAACGGCGCAAGCAGCATCACGCGCAGCATTTTCTCGATTATGGCAATGCCCGCAGCGGAATCGCTGACTGAAGTCCCAGCCACCACAACCTGCGCCACCTCGTGCACCGTCGACCCGACATAGATGCCATAGGCATAGTCGTCCAGGCCAAGAAACGGATACAACGACGGATAGAGGAACATGGAGGCGGTACCGAACACCACCACTGTGGCCACAGCAATGGAGACCTTGTGTGCGTGCGCCCGTACCACTGGCTCGGTTCCCATGACGGCCGCTGCGCCACAGATGGAAGCGCCCGCGCCGATCAACATGACAGTGTCATCGTCCATGCGCAAGACCTTGCGGCCCAGCAAGAGCGCCAGCAGGAAAGTGCTACTGACCATGATGGTGTCAATGGCCAGTCCGGTCCAGCCCACTTGCGCGATCTGGCCGAAAGTAATGCGGAAACCGTAGAGGACGATGCCCAGCTGCAGCAAGCGGGTACGCGAAAAATCCACGCCAGCGGCAACATGCGGTATCAAGTGTCCGACTCCTGCATTTCCCAGCAGCATGCCCAGCACAATGGCCAGCGTCAGCGCGCTGAATCCGCCCTGCACCATGAAAGGCAGCGTGCCCAGCCACAGCCCCGCTGCAGCGATCACGCTGGTCAGCAGCAAACCACCCACCATCTGGTGCAACGGGGGAACGGGGTAGGCAAGGTCATGCACGGCAACTTCTTTCTGACTTGGTGTGTTGCCAGTAGAATAGGGATTTCCCTTACATAAATCAAATAGAGTTATTTTTACATTTCATAAATATATGTTATGAATAGCCACTTATGGCCAAGGCACATGCCACCACTACAGGGTGATTTATGAATCTTCATCTGCTGCGCATGTTTCATGCCGTTGTGCGCAATGGCAGTGTTTCGAGTGCTGCACAGGAACTGCACGTCAGCCAGCCGGCGGTGTCGCGCGCACTGCGCGAACTGGAATCACAGCTGAATCTTCCTTTACTGGAGCGTGACGGCGGCAATGTGCGCGGCATACGCCTGACCGAGCACGGTGAGGCATTGCATGCCCATGCGAAGGGCATCTTCGCACTCGAACGCGCTGCCGAGCAGGATGTGCAGCAGCGTGTCAGCCTGGACAAGGGAACAGTGCATGTCGCCGCCAGCACCACGGTCGCAGCCTACTGGCTGCCAAGTTACCTGGCGCTGTTTCGACAGGCGCACCCCAACGTGACGTGCAGTCTGCAGGTAGGCAACACCGACGAAGTAGGACATTGGCTGCTTGACTGCAGCAGCGACATCGGCATCGTGGAGGGCAGCCTGGACGACCCACGGCTGCATATCCAACCCTGGAAGGAGGACGCCATGGTGCTGGTTGCCGTCCCGGACGATCCTCTGGTGAACGTGCCTCTGCCGGTGCGCCACCAGGCCCTGCAAGACGCGCACTGGTTACTGCGCGAGCGCGGCTCGGGCACACGCACCGTCACGGAACAATTCTGGCAGGCACGCGGCCTCTCGCCGCATCATTGCACCGAGATTGCCAGCGGAGAAGCCATCGCCCGGCTGGTCGCCGCCGGATTCGGCATTGCCCTGCAGCCCCGCGTACTGGTCTCCGACCTGCTGCAACTGCAGGCCTTGGCGCCGGTTGCGTTCCCTTCAGCCCAATGTGCATCTTCCACACATGCAGACACTGCCTGGGTCCGCAAGTTGCACGTACTGGAACTGCGCGACCGCCCTGATTCGCCAGCATTGAGAGCGTTCAAGCATTTGCTGTGGGATTCTGATCCGTGCCGAACACCGGATGCCACACCGCAGCAAGGCGGCCGTGCATAACCCATCGACAGGGAACGTTGCCCGTCAAATTTCTAGTCCAGGATATACGGGCAAAAAGAAACCCGCAGACTGCAAATCAATTGCAATTTCTGCGGGTTAAATTTGGTGGGTTGTGCAGGATTCGAACCTGCGACCAACGGATTAAAAGTCCGCTGCTCTACCAACTGAGCTAACAACCCACGCTTGGAGGAAAAATTTGGTGGGTTGTGCAGGATTCGAACCTGCGACCAACGGATTAAAAGTCCGCTGCTCTACCAACTGAGCTAACAACCCACTGTTTCAAAACTTGCGTTCTGAAGAAGAATCGAATTCTAGCACGACTATGATTGCTTTGACAAAGGCTCTGCAATTTTTTTCAGAATCCAGCCAGCAGCGCACATGCCGAAAGTGGCAGTGACCGCTACCGCCGAGCCATAGCCCGCACAGTTCAGGCTGCCCCCGGACACGCCTGCCTCGCAACTGGCAGACTCCGGCATGCGCACCGATTCGCGGCTGAACACACATGTCACACCCATGGTCTTGCCATCGCGCGGCGCTCCGTAGTGCTTGCGCAAACGGTAGCGCAGTTGCGCCAGCAAGGGGTCATGCGTCACCCGTGCCAGATCGTCCAGCTCCACCAACTGCGCCTGCTGCTTGCCCCCTGCCGCCCCGACGGTGACAAACGGGATGCGGCTGCGACGCGCCCATGCGGCCATGGCCGTCTTGGCCCCCATCTGGTCACAGGCATCAATGATCGCATCCGCGTCGGCGGGCAACAGCTTCAGCCAGTTATCGGCCGTGACGAAATCATCAATCACACGTACGTCACAATGGGGGTGGTAGCCGGCAATGCGCTGCTGCATGGCCAGCACCTTGGCCTGCCCCAAGGTCAGGTCGCACGCATGAATCTGGCGGTTGATGTTGCTTTCGGCCACATGGTCCATGTCGACCAGCGTGATGCGCCCGACTGCGCTGCGCGCCAACGCCTCGGCCGCCCACGAACCCACACCACCGATACCGACCACGACCACATGTGCATGGGCGATGCGCTCGGCGGCAGCCTTGCCATACAGGCGTGCCATGCCACCAAATCGGCGTTCGTAATCGACCTGCGTTTCTGATACTGAAGCAAATTCCTGCATGACAGCAAGCATACCGCAGCCAGCAAACACTTACTTCATGCGGGCCAAGCGGTCCTTGCCGGCCTGAGCCGCCTCTGACCGCGGATAACGCGCCACCAGATTCTCGAGGGTGGTGCGCGCTGCGGCGTTTTGCTTGAGCTCGACCTGGCAGTTGGCGATCGAGAGCAAGGCCTCGGGAGCCCGTTCGTGGTCGGGCGCCTGCGTCACCACGGAACGGAAGTTGGCCATGGCGCTGGTGTAATTGCGCAAGGCGTAGTCGGAGTTGCCCAGCCAGAACTGGGCCGAGGTCTTCAGGCTGCTGCGCGGATGGGCCTTGAGAAAATTGCGGAAGGCCGTTTGCGCGCGGGCGTAGCTGCCCCCGCGGAACAGGTTGAGCGCGGCATCGAATTCCGCCTTGTCGCGGCTGTTGGCTGCTGCGCTGGCGCCAGCATCGTCCGTTTCGCCTTCGCTGGCCTTGGCCGTGCTGTGACCAGGGCTGCGCTCTTCCACGGCACGCGCCAGATCCCGGTTGCGTTGCTGCAGCTCGGTCACGTCACGGGTGAGCTGCTCTTCACGGCCGCGCAGCTTGGCCTGCTCGGCACGCAGGTTCTCGATCTGGTTTTGCAGTTCCAGCAGGCTGCCGCGCGTACGGTTGTGTTCTTCGCTCAGCGCCTGGTAACGCTGGCGCAGATCCAGAATCGCACGGCGCGCCTCGTTGTCACCGAACAGCTGGGCGTGTGCCGGCTGCCAGGCAACCGCCATTGTCAGCAACACGGCGGCTGCCGGCCATCCTGCCTTGCGCATGCGCACGGACCTGTTTACAGAATCAAGAACCATGTTTGCCTCAAACTCACATGCCATCACTGGTGGCGGAACTCCACGCGACGGTTTTGCTCGTTGTTGCCGCTGTTGGCCACAACCGGGCGCTCCTTGCCAAAGCTGACGGCCTCGATCTGGTTGTCATTGACACCCAGCAACGTGAGCGACTTGCGCACGGCTTCGGCACGTTTCTGGCCCAATGCCAGATTGTATTCACGGCCGCCGACTTCGTCAGTATGGCCTTCCAGCACGACGCGGGCATTGCGGTTGGCATTGAGCCAGCTGGCCTGGCCTTCCACCACCGGACGGGCGTCTGGGCGCACCACATAGCTGTCAAAGTCGAAATGCACCACGCGTGCCACGTTCTTCGGGCCACCGCGGCTATCAACGCCGGTGTCGGCGCCGGCCTGCGTCACGGTGGACTGGCCGTCCGCGCCGCTGGCTGCGGTCGATGCTGCCTTGTCATCCAGGCGTGTAGTGGAACAGGCCGCCAGCGCGGCTGCGGCAGCCAGAATCACGAGAGTGCGTTGCATGTGCATGGAGTTCTCCTTCGTCAATGAATACGTGCAGCAACCGGGCCTAGCGCAGCATGGGCGCCCAGGCCGGTTCGCGGATGTCGCCTGGCCGGCCGGCCAGACGGCTCTTGATCTGCCCATCCACGCTGGTGATCATCAGCGCCTCAGCGCCTGCGGTCCGGGTGGAGTAGACAATCATCTTGCTGTTGGGCGCAAAGCTGGGTTTTTCGTCGCGTGCGGTATTGGTGACTAGATTGACGGTGCCGCTTTGCAGATCCATTACGGCCACGCGGTAACCGCCACCACTGTTGGTAATGTAGGCCATGCTGCGGCCATCCGCGCTGATGCTGGGCGAGATGTTGTAACTACCCTGGAAGGTGATGCGCTGGGCACTTCCGCCGCTGACCGGCATCCGGTAGATCTGCGGCGAGCCGCCGCGGTCGCTGACGAGATACACGCTGGTGCCATCGGGGCTAAAGGTAGCTTCGGTATCGATGCCGCTGCTGCGCGCCAGCAGGTGCGGTTCTCCGCCTGTGGCGTTGATCAGATACAGGCTGGAGCCGCCATCACGGGTCAGCGTGACCACCAGCCGGCGGCTGTCAGGCGACCAGGCCGGTGCACTGTTGGACCCCTTGAAGTTGGCCACCACACGTCGCTGGCCGGTGCGCACGTCCTGCACATAGACCACCGGTTTGCCGCTTTCGAAGGACACATAGGCCAGTTGCCGGCCGTCGGGCGCCCAGGACGGTGAAATGATGGGCTGGCGGCTGCTGAGCGCCGCCTGAGCCTGCTCGCCATCGGCATCCGCCACCCACAGGGTGTAGCGCCCCGCTGCCTTGGTGACATAGGAAATGCGGCTGGAGAAGGCGCCCTTGTCGCCGGTGATGCGCTCAAAGATCCAGTCGGAGGCCCGATGCGCCGCCAGCCGCAGGTCGGCAGCCGCAACGGTGTAGCTCTGGCCTCCCATATCGGCATTCTTGACCACGTCCCACAGGCGGAAGGTCACGGTGTATTTGCCGCCAGCCTGCTGCACACTGCCCACCGCCACATAGTCGGAACCGGCCGCGCGGAAAGTGGCAGCTGCCGGCTTGCTGTGCTCATCGAGCTGGCCTGTTGCCACGGGAACGGCCTTGAACAGGCCGGTGCGCACAAGATCGGCCTGGATGATGGCAGCTGGCTTCTGCGGTGCGCCGGCCTCGCCCTTGAACGGCGAAGCAGTGATCGGATACTGGGTGACGCCTGCGCCGGTGATTTCCACGCGGAACTGCGCCCATGCCGGAACGGCCATGCCCGCCACCAGCACCGTCAACAAGGCCTGGCGACCATTCTGAAACAGGAAACAGGCAGCACGCCGGATCTGGTCAATAATCATAGGGGTTACAGCGAACCGGTTACTGCACGCTTGCCCGCAACCGATAGATTTGAATTCAAACCGACAACATGCCGGGCTGCGTCCATGCTACACACCCTGACCGTACAAGATGTGACAGCCTTCGTTACAAACTGTAAGCAAGCGCGACCAAGGTTTGCACTGCCCACTCCGGTCCGTCGATACAATGGCGGCAATCTTTCCGGAAAGTCCGCATGAAAACAGCGCACGCATCCAGTGCATCTACTGACAAGCCATTGTTACAACGGCTGCGTCACATCGCCCGCTACTTCACCATCGGCCGCAAGTGGTGGGTATTCGCAGTGCTGGCCACGCTCATTGGTGCGCTGAGCGAAGCGGCCATCCCTGCCCTGCTCAAGCCCCTGCTCGACCGCGGTTTCACGCAGGGCACCTTGCAATTGTGGGCGGTGCCCGCCGCCGTCCTGCTGCTGTTCGTGCTGCGCGGGGTGGCCGGTTTTGCCTCGCAGTATGCGCTCTCGCGCATCGCCAACGATGGCATGGTCAAGCTGCGCCATGACATGTTCGGCCGGCTGCTGGATGCGGAACTCGGCCTGTTTACCCGATCATCGGCCAGCAGCCTGTCCAACACCGTGGTGTACGAGGTGCAAAGCGGCGCCACCATGCTGGTCGGCGCGCTGATGACCCTGTCGCGGGACGCCTTTACGCTGCTTGCCCTGGTCGCCTATCTGCTGTATCTGAACTGGCAGCTGACCATGGTCGTGGTGGTGCTGGTGCCGGGCATGTCCTGGGTGATGCGCAAGCTGTCTTCGCGCCTGTACGGGCTGACCAAGCTGAGCCAGACCGCCACCGACGAACTCGCCTATGTGGTGGAAGAAAACGTGCTGGCCCACCGCATGGTGCGCCTGCACGGCGCCCAGCAGCAGCAAGGCCTGCGCTTCGATGGCCTGAGCCGGCGGCTGCGCCAGCTCTCGCTCAAGTCGACGGTTGCCTCCTCTGCCATGACACCGCTGACGCAGTCGGTGGCTGCGGTGGCGCTGTCCGGCGTGCTGACCATCGCGCTGTGGCAGGCGCAGCATGTCGATGCAGCCCAGCGCGCCGTCACGGTGGGTAGCTTTGTCGCATTTGTCGCCGCCATGATGATGCTGGTCGCCCCGATCCGCCGCCTGGCGGACGTGGCCAACCCGGTCACGCGGGGCGTGGCCGCCCTGGAGCGCGGCCTGGGCATGGTGGAACAGGTGCAGCCCGAAACCGATGCCAGTGGCGCCGTCTCGGTGCCCGAACAGGCGCGCGGCGCCATCCGCTACGACAGCGTGGAGGTGAACTACCACCAGCAATCGGCGTCGCACTCCACACCGCCTGGACTGCTGGAAGGCGAGGACGCCGAGTACGCTCCGGCGCTGCAAGGCGTGAGTCTGGATATCGAACCCGGTCAGGTAGTGGCGTTCGTGGGGCCCTCGGGCTCCGGCAAGACCACGCTGGTGAACCTGCTGCCGCGCTTCGTGCTGCCCACCGCGGGCGAGGTGCTGCTGGACGGCATCCCGCTGAAACACTGGCCACTGGCCAATCTGCGGGCCCAGATTGCACTGGTCAGCCAGGATGTGATCATGCTCAACCAGAGTGTGGCAGCCAACGTGGCCCTGGGCCAGGAGATCGATCGTGACAAGGTGCAATTGGCCCTGGAAGCGGCCAACCTGGCCGCCCATATCGCACGCCTGCCGCAGGGCATGGACACCCTGGTCGGCCACAACGCCACGCAGCTGTCTGGTGGCCAGCGCCAGCGCCTTGCAATCGCGCGCGCCATCTACAAGAATGCCCCGATCCTGATCCTGGACGAAGCCACCTCGGCGCTGGACAACGAATCTGAACGGTTGGTGCAGGATGCCCTTCAGCGCCTGATGCATGGCCGCACCACGCTGATCGTGGCGCATCGCCTGAGCACCATCGAACACGCCGATCGCGTGGTGGTAATGGAGGCCGGTCGCATTGCCGAGCAGGGCACACACGCCGAACTGCTGCAACGCGGCGGCGTCTATGCGCGCCTGCAGCACCAGAGTGGTGCTGCCACGCGCTAAGCCGGCCCCTGTCACAGAGCAGACCCCCTACAGCAGCACAATATCGTACTGATCCTGCGCCAGACTGCTGTCGGCCTGCAGCGAAATCGGCTTGCCGATGAATTCGCTCAGACCGGCCAGATGCTGGCTGTCTTCTCCCAGGAACAGATCGATCACGGCAGGTACGGCCAGCACGCGGAATTCCTTGGGGTTGAACTGGCGCGCCTCGCGCAGCACCTCGCGCAGGATGTCGTAGGCCACGCTGCGCGGCGTCTTGAGCATGCCGGTGCCATGGCAGGCCGGGCAGGCTTCGGTCAGCATGCGCGCCAGCGATTCCCGCGTACGCTTGCGTGTCATCTCGACCAGCCCCAGTTGGGAAAACTCGCCCACCATGGTCTTGATGCGGTCGCGCTGCAGCTGGCGGCGCAATTCATTGAGCACGCCCTGCTGGTGCTCGGGCCGCGTCATATCGATGAAGTCGGCGATGATGATGCCGCCCAGGTTACGCAGGCGCAGTTGGCGCGCCATGGCATGGGCCGCTTCCAGGTTGGTCTTGTAAATGGTTTCGTCGAAATTGCGCGCTCCGACGAAGCCCCCGGTGTTGACATCAATGGTGGTCAGCGCCTCGGTCTGGTCGATCACCAGATAGCCGCCGGATTTCAGCTCCACCCGGCGCCCCAGCGCCTTCGCCACTTCCTCGTCGATGTTATACAGGTCGAAAATCGGCCGCTCACCGCCATAACACGTCAGCTTGTGCACGGCATCGGGCATGAACTCTTCGCCAAAGGTGCGCAGCTCCTGGTATTGCGTGCGCGAATCGATGCGGATGCTTTGGGTGGTTTCATCCACCATGTCGCGCAGCACGCGCTGGACCAGATTCAGGTCCTGGTGCAACAGGCTGGGCGCTGGCTGGCGCCGCGCCAGCTCCTTGATGCGGGCGCCGGCCTTGCGCAGATAGCGCATGTCCTGCAGCAGCTCGGCATCGCTGGCGTCTTCGGCATTGGTGCGCACGATATAGCCGCCGGGGCGATTCAGGCCATCCTCTGGAGGCAGATCACGCTGCAACAGCTGCACACGTTCGCGCAGCACTTCGCGCTGCGGCATGGCGATCTTCTGCGACACGCCCACGCTGTCTTCCTGCGGCAGATACACCATCATGCGGCCGGCAATGCTGATCTGCGTGGACAGGCGAGCACCCTTGCTGCCCAGCGGATCCTTGATGACCTGCACCATCAGGGTCTGGCCTTCGAACACCAGTTTTTCGATCGGCTTGGGGATGGGCGCGCCACTACCCTCTTCGCGCGGCACGCTGCGTTGCCACACATCGGCCACATGCAGGAATGCTGCACGCTCCAGCCCGATATCGATGAAGGCGGACTGCATGCCGGGCAGCACGCGCACCACCTTGCCCAGGTAAATATTGCCCACCAGGCCGCGCTGCAGCGTGCGCTCAACGTGCAGCTCCTGCACCACACCGTTTTCGACGATGGCGGCACGGGTTTCCTGTGGGGTCCAGTTGATCAGAATGTCTTGTTGCATAGCTCGCTAGATTGTCCATCCAAAGCGGCGCAACAGGACGGCGGTATCGAACAAAGGCAGTCCCATGATGCCGGAAAAGCTGCCTTCAATATGGGCAATCAGGGTAGCAGCATGGCCCTGCACCCCGTAGGCGCCGGCTTTGCCAAACGGCTCGCCGGTAGCCACGTAGGCGGCAATGCGCGCCTCGTCCAGTCTGTCGAAAGTGACCTGCGAGGTGCACAGGGTCTGCTCTACCCTTCCGCTTGAGGGTAGGGCAAGCGCAATCGCTGTAAACACCGCGTGCGTGCGACCTGCAAGGCTGCGCAACATGCCAGCCGCATCGGCGGCATCGACGGGCTTGCCCAGAATGCGGCCATCCAGCGCCACCGTGGTGTCCGCGCACAGGATGGGCGCAGGAGACAGTGCACGGCGCTGCCAACGCTGCAACGCAGCCTCCAGCTTGAGCCGTGTGACCCGCTGTACATAGTCCCGGGGCTGCTCGCCGGGCAGCTCTGCTTCCAGGCTTTCGGCGGCTTCGTCGGTATCGGGCAGCAATAGCTGGTAGCGCACACCGATCTGCTCCAGCAACTGGGCACGACGCGGGCTCTGCGATGCAAGGTAGAGAAAATCGGACATGGTGCTTTACACGGAAAAACAGGCAGATGCCGGCCGGCACGCGGACAGTGCACCGCACACGGCAATTATTCCCGATGGTACGGATGGCCGGTATTGACCGACCAGGCGCGATAGAGCTGCTCGACCAGCAGCACGCGCGCCATGGCGTGCGGCAGCGTCAGATCGGACAGACGGATGCGCTCATGCGCCTGCTGTCGCAACGCTGGCAACAGGCCATCCGGTCCGCCGATCAGCAGCGCAACATCGTCGCCATCCTGTTGCCATTCATGCAAGCGGCTGGCCAGTGCCTTGGTCGTCAGGCTGGTGCCGCGCTCATCCAGTGCCACCACACGGCGCCCCTTGCCGCAGGCGCTGTCGACGGCAGCCTCGATGCGCAGCGCCTCGGCCTGCATCAGCTGCTCAATCGTCTTGCCGCCCGTGCGCGGCTCGGTCTTGACGGTGCGGCATTCCAGCCGCAACTCGGGAGGAAAACGTTTGGCGTAGTCGTCGAACGCTGTTTGTGCCCAATCGGGCATTTTTTGCCCAACCGCCACAATTACCAGTTTCATGGCCATGCCGCGCGCTTACTCTGCCTGTTTCGGCTTGACCGCCTTCTTGGTCACGGTCTGGCCCACCACCACGGTCACGGCATCCGCCTTGCGGGTACGCGGCTTGCTGGTCTTGGCGGGGGCTTCGGCAGCCTCTGCCTTGGCGGCCGATTTGCGCACCGACTTCTTGACGGTTTCCACCACGGCGTCGGCGGCCGCTTCAGCCTGCGCCTCCTTCTTGGCTGCGGTGCGGGCTGCGGTGCGCGATACACGTTTTTCGGCGGCGGCCTTGACAGCTGCGGCGCCGATACGCATGCGCACCGGCTTGTCGCCCCAGATGTCTTCCAGCGTGTAGTACTGGCGGATCGCCGGTTGCATCACATGCACCACAGCACTGCCGCAGTCCACGATGATCCACTCGCCGTTTTCTTCGCCTTCGATGCGCGGTTTGGGGAACCCGGCCTCGCGCACGGAATCGCGCACACTGGCGGCCAGCGCCTTGGTCTGGCGATTGGAAGTGCCGGAGGCAAGCACCACGCGCTCAAACAACGGCGAAAGGTGCGCCGTGTTGAACACGCGGATATCCTGGGCCTTGACGTCTTCCAGTCCATCCACGATGGCTCGCTGCAATTTCTGGATGGCACGTTCGGTGGCAGGCGTTTCGTCGGACAGCGACACCTCCATGACGGGGATGTGCTTGGCCGCACGGGCCTTGGGCTGGGAAGCGGTGGCGGGAGTTTTGGCTTTGGAAGAATCAGTGGCCATCAGAGTGTGTCGAGAAATAGAGTTGATGTTGTTCAATATACTGTGCCACGGCGGGCGGCACAAGAGATAGCAGCCAGCGCATACGGCAGGCGGCAGTTTCGTTTCGGCGCTGCTGCAAGCCATTGCGGATGGCAGTGGAACTGGCAGCGCTGGCAGGCAGGTCGAGCGGTACGGCGCGCAAGGCCGGCAATTGCATGCGCACCTGTTGCAGGGCCTGCTCCAGCACCGGTTGGTCGGTATCGGCGCGCTGCAGCACCGCCACCGTGACCATCTGCACCAGGGTTTCGGCGCGGTACCATTGTGTCAGCGCCATCAGCTGGTCCTGCCCCAGCACCAGAAACCACTCGGCATGCGCATGGCGCTGCTGCAGTTCGTGCAGGGTGTCAATGGTATAGGTAATTCCGTGGCGGCGTACCTCGCAATCGTCCACCATTACATGTGGCAGGCTGAAAAATGCCAGTTTTGCCATGGCCAACCGCTGCGCAGCGGGCGTCAGGCGGCGCTGTTTCATCCAGGGCTGGCCGGTGGGGATCACATACAGGCAGTCCAGCTGCAGTTGCTGCACCGCAGCCTGCGCCATGCCCACGTGCGCCAGATGCGGCGGATCGAAGGCGCCGCCGTAGATCCCGATGCGTGCAGCCGTCATGGGGCCAGCCAGTCACGGCGCTGCAAGAAGTGGGAGCCCAGTAGCGCTTCGTGCGAGCCCTCGGGCTCCTGGCGCTGGTAGCTCCAGCCCGCCAGTGGTGGCATCGACAGCAGGATCGATTCGGTGCGACCACCGCTCTGCAGTCCAAAGTGCGTACCCCGGTCCCAGACCAGGTTGAATTCGACATACCGGCCGCGCCGGTACAGCTGGAAGTCGCATTCGCGTTCACCGTACGGGGTGTCGCGGCGGCGCTCGACGATGGGCAGATAGGCCGGAAGAAAACTATCCCCCACCGCACGCAGCATGGCAAAGTTGCGTGCAAAATCAAATTCGGCAAAGTCGTCGAAGAAAACACCACCGATGCCGCGCTGCTCGTTGCGGTGCTTCAGGAAGAAATATTCATCGCACCACTGCTTGAAGCGCGGGTACTTGTCTGCACCGAATGGTTGCAGGGCGTCCCGGCAACTGCGATGAAAATGCACGCAATCTTCGTCGTACCCGTAGTACGGCGTCAGATCCATGCCACCGCCGAACCAGCACACCGGTGCCGCCCCCGCCGGCAGTGCGGCCAGCATGCGCACGTTCATGTGCACCGTGGGAACATAAGGATTGCGCGGATGGAACACCAGGGACACGCCCATGGCCTCGAACGGCGCCCCGGCCAGCTCGGGCCTGCGTTGCGTGGCGGATGGCGGCAATTGCGGACCGTACACCTGCGAAAACCCGATGCCGGCACGCTCGAACACCGTACCGCCCTCCAGAATCATGGTGCGGCCACGCCCCTGCAGGCGTTCGCCCGGCTCCTTCTGCCAGTCATCGACCAGAAACCGCACATCGTCTTCGCAAGCCTGCACGGCCTGGGCAATGCGCTGCTGCAAATCGGCCAGATAGTTGGCTACACCGGCTTGGTCCGGCTGGTTGGAAGAATGCTGATTCATGACGTCCAGAATGGGGGCACGAGGCAACTGCCGGCGATGCCTGGTGGCAGGTGTCTCAGTGAGGTTTGGAGGTTCTGGTCTTGTTGCGCTCGTGCGGGCGCACCGGACCGGCTTTTTCGGGATGGTAGCCCTGGCGGCCGTCGTAGTAGCGGGCCAGTCCGGCAAAGTCCGCTGCCATGTCGCCGCTGCAACGCACGAAATGGCGCACGCCGATCTCGCGCTTGCCGTAGTCGATATAGGCCAGCCCCAACGGGCAATCTGCTGCACGCCATAAATGGTAAAAGCCGGTGCGCCAGCCATCGGTCAGGCTGCGCGTACCTTCGGGGGTGACTGCCAGCCAGAAGAACGACGCATGGCTCATGGCGTGCATGGTCTGCTCCACCACCCCGTGCGCAGCGCGCCGGTTGATGGCCACACCGCCGAGCCAGCGGATCCACGGACCGAGCACCGGCAGCTTGATCACGCTGTCCTTGATCCAGAAACGAAATGGCAGGCCGTTGGCCCACTTGAACAACAGGCCCAGCAGAAAATCGAAGTTGGAGGTGTGCGGATAGACCACAAACACGCCTTGCGCCGCCGGCAATCCGATGTAATGGTTTTTCCAGCCCAGCATGCGCAGCACGGCGCGCGCAAGCCCGATGCCGCGGCCGGGCCGGATCGGCCCGCCTGGCGGCATGGGAAAGACTTGCAGACCAGACAGGTCCTGCCCAGGCTGGGTTACCTCCGTCATGCGTGCGTGGTACTGCCCGTGGCGCGATGGCCAATGTCGGTGCGGAACTGCATTTCGGGCAGCTGCACATGGTGCATGGCGGCATAGGCCTTGGCCTGCGCCTGCCGGACGCTGTCACCCAGCGCGGTCACACACAGTACGCGGCCGCCGCTGCTGACCAGGCGACCACGTTCGTCCAGCTGGGTGCCGGCATGGAACACCTTAACCTCATCGGTATCGACCGGCAGCTGGGCGATCACATCGCCAGTACGCGGCTTTTGCGGATAGCCCGGCGCCGCCACCACCACGCCCAGCGTGACGCGGCGGTCCCACTGCGGTTCGACATCGGCCAGGCGCTTGCCGCTGCCGCCCTGCGGCTCGGTGGCTGCCCACAACAGTTCGAACAGGTCGGACTTCAGACGCATCAGGATCGGCTGGGTTTCGGGATCACCCATGCGGCAGTTGAATTCCAGCGTCTTGACCTTGCCGTCCGCATCGATCATCAGGCCGGCATACAGGAAGCCGGTATAGGCGATGCCGTCCTTGGCCATGCCACGGATGGTGGGCATGATCACTTCGCGCATGGCGCGGGCATGGACGTCGGCCGTGACCACCGGCGCCGGCGAATATGCGCCCATGCCGCCGGTGTTGGGGCCCAGATCGCCATCCAGCAGACGCTTGTGGTCCTGGCTGGTGGCCAGCGCCACCACATCGATGCCGTCGCAGACCACCATGAAGCTGGCTTCTTCGCCCTGCAGAAATTCTTCGATCACCACGCGCGCTTCACCGTTGTGCTGCACGCCCAGGCTGTTGCCGCCCAGCATGTCATCGATGGCGGCATGGGCCTCTTCGAGCGAAGTAGCCACCACCACGCCCTTGCCGGCGGCCAGGCCGTCGGCCTTGACCACGATGGGGGCGCCCAGCTTGTCCACATAGGCGTGGGCGGTTGCCAGATCGGTAAAGGTATCAAACGCCGCCGTGGGAATGCCGTGGCGCTGCATGAACGCCTTGCTGAAGGCCTTGGAGCTTTCGAGCTGGGCCGCAGCCTGCGTCGGGCCGAAGATGCGCAATCCGGCCGCGCGGAACAGGTCGACCACACCGGCTGCCAACGGCGCCTCGGGGCCGACCACGGTCAGATCGATCTTGTTGTCCTGGGCCCATTGACACAGTTCTGGCCAACCCATGGCCGGCAGATTGGTGAGATGGGGTTCGGCAGCGGTACCGCCATTGCCCGGCATGACATAGACGCGGCTGACGCGTTCGGATTGGGCCAGTTTCCAGGCCAGCGCATGTTCGCGGCCACCGCCGCCGATTACCAGTACGTTCATGGAACTTATTCTCCCAAATCCAGTTCGGCGTTGTGGAACACATTTTGCACGTCATCCTGGTCTTCCAGCATGTCGAGCAGTTTCTGCATTTTCTGTGCGTCGTCACCACTGAGCTGAATGGTGTTTCCGGCGCGCATGGTGACCTCGGCCACTTCAGCCACCAGACCGGCCGCCTCGAGCGCGTCTTTCACGGCCTCGAAATCGCCGGGCGCAGTCAGCACTTCAATGGCGCCCTCTTCGTCGGTGATGACGTCCTCGGCACCAGCCTCCAGCGCCACTTCCATCACTTTATCTTCACTGGTGCCCGGTGCAAACACGAATTGGCCACAGTGCTTGAACTGGAACGCCACCGAACCTTCGGTGCCCAGGTTGCCGCCGTTCTTGCTCAGGATGTGGCGCACTTCGGCCACAGTACGCACGCGGTTGTCGGTCATGGTATCGACGATGATGGCTGCGCCGCCAATGCCGTAGCCCTCGTAACGGATTTCCTCGTAGCTGACGCCCTCGAGGTTGCCGGTGGCCTTGTCGATGTTGCGCTTGATGTTGTCGGCCGGCATGTTGGCTGCCTTGGCCTTGTCGACGGCCAGACGCAGGCGTGGGTTGGCAGCGGGATCACCGCCGCCCGTACGGGCCGCAACGATGATCTCACGAATCAGACGGGTCCAGATGCGACCGCGCTTTTCGTCCTGACGGCCCTTGCGGTGCTGAATATTGGCCCATTTGCTATGACCTGCCATGGTGGATAATTCCTCTATCTTTGGGTGCAAACCTTCCGATTTTACGTTTGAACCTGTTGCTTGCAGAGGACATACCGATGGCCGACCCTATCCTGATCGCAAAAAATGCCGCTACAAGCTGTTTCCTGCTGCCTGGTCTGGCCAATCGCCACGGGTTGATCACAGGCGCAACCGGCACCGGCAAGACCGTGTCGCTGCAAAAACTGGCCGAGTCGTTTTCCCGGATCGGCGTACCGGTGTTCATGGCAGACATCAAGGGGGATTTGACCGGCATCAGCCAGGCTGGCAGCGTCGGCGGCAAGATGGCCGCCATCCTGCAGGAGCGCCACATCGACCCACCCGAGCCGCTGGCCTGCCCCACCACGCTGTGGGACGTATTCG
>CAYPRU010000020.1:0-40995 GCA_964413485.1 uncultured Allobrachymonas sp.
CCGCGCTGCAGATGGACATCAAGATCCAGGGCATCACCAAGGAAATCATGCAGGTGGCGCTGGCACAGGCCAAGGAAGGGCGCATGCACATCCTGGGCAAGATGCAGGCCGCCATGGGCGAAGCCAAGACCGAAGTGTCGCAGTTCGCGCCGCGCCTGTACACCATGAAGATCAACCCCGAGAAAATCCGTGATGTGATCGGCAAGGGCGGCGCCACCATCCGCCAGCTGACCGAGGAAACCGGCACCCAGATCAACATCGCCGAAGACGGCACCATCACCATCGCCAGTACCGACAACGCCAAGGCCGATGAAGCCCGCCGTCGCATCGAGCAAATCACAGCAGAAGTGGAAGTGGGCAAGGTGTACGAAGGCCCGGTGGTCAAGCTGCTGGATTTCGGCGCGCTGGTCAATGTGCTGCCGGGTAAGGATGGCCTGCTGCACATCAGCCAGATTGCGCACGAGCGTGTCGAGAAGGTGAGCGACTACCTGAGCGAAGGCCAGGTGGTCAAGGTCATGGCCTTGGAAACCGACGACAAGGGCCGCATCAAGCTGTCCATGAAGGCGCTGCTGGAGCGTCCCGAGCGTCCGGAGCGTGCCGATCGCAATGGCAATGGCGGTGCGCGCGGCTCTGCTTCCGAGCAGCAGCAACAGCAGCAGCAATAAGCCGGGGGCGCCATGCAAGCAGTTGCGATTCAGGCGTACGGCGCCCCAGATATGCTGCAGCTCGGTCAGCACCCCGATCCGGTTCCCGGTATCGGCGAGGTGCTGATCCGCGTGGCTGCGTCGGGTGTCAACCGTCCCGATGTGCTGCAGCGCAAGGGGTACTATCCGGTGCCGCCGGGAGCGTCTGAGCTGCCCGGTCTAGAGGTCGCCGGCGAAATCGTCGGCGGCGATGCCGATGCCATGCAGCAGGCGGGGCTCCAGCTGGGCGACAAGGTCTGTGCGCTGGTGCAGGGCGGTGGTTATGCCGAGCTGTGCGTGGCGCCGGCTGCGCAATGCCTGCCGGTGCCTGCCGGCTTAGACATGGTGCAGGCAGCCAGCCTGCCGGAAACCTTCTTCACCGTATGGAGCAACGTTTTCGATCGCGCGCATCTGCAAGCGGGTGAAACTCTGCTGGTGCAGGGCGGCAGCAGCGGCATTGGCGTCACTGCCATTCAGCTGGCCAAGGCACTTGGTGCCCACGTCATCGTCACTGCCGGGACCGATGCCAAATGCGCAGCCTGTGTCCAGCTGGGCGCCGACCATGCCATCAATTACAAGGCGCACGACTTTGTTGAAGAGGTCAAGCGTCTGACGGATGGCAAAGGTGTCGATGTCATCCTTGACATGGTCGCCGGCCACTACGTCTCCCGCGAGATCGACTGTCTGGCCGACGATGGCCGCATTGCCATCATCGCCATCCAGGGCGGCAACAAGGCGGAGTTTCACGCCGGGCAGTTGTTGCGTCGCCGCCTGACCATCACAGGCTCGACCCTGCGCCCGCGTCCGGTTGCGTTCAAGGCCGCGATTGCCCGCTCGCTGCGTGAAAAGGTCTGGCCGCTGCTCGAAAATGGCGCTGTTGCGCCTGTCATCTACCGCACTTTCCCGGCGGCAGAGGCCGCTGCCGCGCATGCGCTGATGGAAAGCAACGAGCACATCGGAAAAATTGTCCTTACCTGGTAATGGAGTCCACGGATGAAGAAAAAGCTGATCGCAGGTAACTGGAAGATGAACGCCAGCCTCGCTGGCAACGAAGAACTGGTCAAGGCCTTGTTGGCAGGCGTGGGTACACCTGTTTGTGATGTGGCCGTGTGCGTGCCGAGTCCCTACCTGTCGCAGGTACAGGGGCTGCTGGCCGGCCAGGGTGTGATAGCACTGGGCTCGCAGAACGTGTCCGCACGCGTGGTCGGCGCCTTCACGGGCGATGTGTCGGCCTCCATGCTCAAGGAGTTTGGCGTGCGCTATGCCATAGTCGGCCACAGCGAACGCCGTCAGCACCAGGCCGAAAGCGATACGCTGGTGGCCATCAAGGCCGAGCGTGCGCTGGAAGCCGGCATCACACCCATCGTGTGCGTGGGTGAAACGCTGGCGCAGCGCGAAGCCGGTATGACCGACTACATCGTCAAGCAGCAGCTGTCCGCAGTGATCCACCTGGTGGGCCATTGCATCAGCGAAATCGTGGTGGCGTACGAGCCCGTCTGGGCCATCGGAACCGGCAAGACCGCCACTCCCGAAGAGGCGCAGCATGTGCATGCGCTGTTGCGTGCGCAATTGCGCGCAGCCAGCACGAATGCCGATCGTATCCGTATCATCTACGGCGGCAGCATGAATGCCAGCAATGCTGCCGAATTGTTGGCTCAACCCGACATCGATGGCGGTCTGATTGGTGGTGCTTCGCTGAAGGCGACTGATTTTCTCGCCATCGTTGCCGCTGCCCAATAAAATAATGGGCTTCGCGCAGCATGGGCTGCGCAAGTCCGCTTTTCCTGAACGCAATGAACTTTTTACACAACATCCTGGTGGTCCTGCAAGTGCTCTCGGCCATCGCAATGATCGGCCTGGTGCTGATGCAGCATGGCAAGGGCGCAGACATGGGCGCGGCCTTCGGCAGCGGTTCCTCGGGCAGCCTGTTCGGCGCGTCCGGCAGTGCCAACTTCCTGTCGCGCAGCACCGCTGTACTGGCTACCGTGTTCTTTGCTTCCACGCTGGTGCTGGCTTATGTCGGCAACCCGGCTGGCAGCGCAGGATCCAGCAGTGTACTCAGCGGCCTGGCTGCACCGGCTCCGGTGGCTGCCAGTGCACCAGTTGTCACTGCTTCCCAGGCGCCTGGCCTGGCAGCCCAGATCCCCGGTCAGCAGGCCCCTGCGCCGGTATTGAAGGCGTCTGCTCCTGTGGCTGCCGCCTCTGCAGCTGCCGTGCCATCCAGCCAGGCGTCCAAGTAAACGCCTGATCCCCGGGGTGGCAAGGTGCCCCGGGTAGAAAAAATCCTGTTGTAAGCCTTGATTCAGTTGTTTGTGGTTACAATATGGGGCTTACCCGGAACCTTGAAAACATGGGGCCATGCCACCATACACTCCGGGCGAGATAAACAATGCCGTCGTGGTGAAATTGGTAGACACGCTATCTTGAGGGGGTAGTGGCGAAAGCTGTGCGAGTTCGAGTCTCGCCGACGGCACCAGCATTGACTTTGACCTTTGCGTCAAACTTTTCTGCGGAATAAACCATGGATCTCGCACAATATCTTCCTGTCTTGTTATTTATCCTGGTTGGTATTGCGGTGGGTATCATCCCGCTTGCATTGGGGTACTTCCTGGGTCCCCAGAGACCAGATCCCGCAAAAAACTCCCCTTACGAGTGTGGCTTTGATGCCTTCGAAGATGCGCGCATGAAATTCGATGTGCGCTACTACCTCGTTGCCATCCTGTTCATCCTGTTCGACCTTGAAGTTGCGTTCCTGTTCCCGTGGGCTGCTGCCTACAAGGAATTGGGCGTCACGGCCTTCTGGGCTGTCATGGTATTTCTGGGCATCCTCGTCGTCGGCTTCATCTACGAGTGGAAAAAAGGCGCCCTGGATTGGGAGTAAGCCTGTCTCCTGAACGGGGTGTGCACAAGCATGCGGCGCTCCGTCGGGAAATGATTGGAGAGTTGCATGTCGCTTGAAGGTGTTTTCAAAGAAGGCTTCATCACCACCAGCTATGATGCGGTGGCGAATTGGGCTAAAACCGGTTCCATCTGGCCCATGACCTTTGGTCTGGCCTGCTGCGCGGTCGAGATGATGCACGCGGCCGCGGCGCGCTATGACATCGCGCGCTTCGGCGCCGAAGTGTTTCGTGCCAGTCCGCGTCAGTCCGACCTGATGATCGTGGCTGGCACGTTGTGTAACAAGATGGCGCCCGCGCTGCGCAAGGTCTACGACCAGATGGCCGAACCGCGCTGGGTGCTTTCCATGGGTTCCTGCGCCAACGGCGGCGGCTACTACCACTACAGTTATTCGGTGGTGAGGGGGTGCGATCGCGTGGTGCCGGTGGACGTGTATGTGCCGGGATGTCCGCCCACGGCCGAGGCGCTGATCTACGGCATCATGCAGTTGCAGCAGAAAATCCGCCGTACCAACACCATAGCGCGTGCGTGAAATGGAGAGTTGAATGACTGCTTATGCTGTAGATGTCAATGAGCTTGCCAATACCGTTGCCGCGGTGCTTGGTGACAAGGTCAAGCGTTCCGTGGTGGACCGTGGCGA
Source organism: uncultured Allobrachymonas sp. (assembly GCA_964413485.1). GTDB lineage: Bacteria > Pseudomonadota > Gammaproteobacteria > Burkholderiales > Burkholderiaceae_C > Brachymonas. The sequence goes on from CAYPRU010000020.1 coordinate 4,222, forward strand.
GCTGACTGTCGAGGTGGATGCTGCTTCCTATCTTGATGCGGCACGCCTGCTGCGCGATGCCGATGGCTGCAAGTTCGAGTCCATGATCGATCTGTGCGGTGTGGACTATTCCGACTATCGCCAGCAGGTGTGGGAGGGCCCGCGTTTCTGCGTGGTGCTACACCTGCTGTCTATTTCGCTCAATCAGCGACTGCGCCTGAAGGTGTTCGCTCCTGATGACGATTTCCCGCTGGTGTCGTCCGTCAATGACATCTGGAATGCCGCCAACTGGTTCGAGCGTGAAGCCTTCGACCTGTTTGGCATCGTGTTCGATGGTCATCCCGATCTGCGCCGCATTCTGACTGACTATGGTTTCATCGGCCATCCGTTCCGCAAGGATTTCCCGATTTCCGGTCACGTCGAAATGCGCTACGACCCCGAGCAGAAGCGCGTGGTCTATGAACCCGTCTCCATCGAGCCGCGTGAAATCACGCCGCGCATCGTCCGTGAAGACAACTACGGAGGCTTGCACTGATCGCTGTTGGCGACAGGGGATGATTTATGGCTGAAATCAAGAACTACACGCTCAACTTTGGCCCGCAGCACCCGGCAGCGCACGGTGTGCTGCGCTTGGTGCTCGAGCTCGATGGCGAGGTGGTGCAACGCGCCGATCCACACATCGGCCTGTTGCACCGCGCCACGGAAAAACTCGCGGAAACCCGTACCTACATTCAGGCGCTGCCCTACATGGACCGTCTGGATTACGTGTCCATGATGTGCAACGAGCACGCCTATTGCCTGGCCGTTGAAAAACTGCTGGGCATCGAGGTGCCGATCCGTGCGCAGTATATCCGTGTCATGTTTGCCGAAATCACGCGTATCCTGAACCACCTGATGTGGCTGGGTTCCCACGGCAACGACTGCGGCAGCTCCACCATCCTGATCTACACGTTCCGCGAACGTGAGGACCTGATGGATATGTACGAGGCAGTCTCCGGTGCCCGCATGCACGCGGCCTATTTCCGCCCGGGCGGGGTCTACCGTGACCTGCCCGAAAGCATGGCGCAGTATGCCCCCAGCAAGTTGCGTAACAGCAAAGGCATGGAAAAGCTGAACCGCACGCGTCAGGGTTCTCTGCTCGACTTCATCGACGACTTCACTCAGCGTTTCCCCAAGTGTGTCGACGAATACGAAACCCTGCTCACCACCAACCGCATCTGGAAGCAGCGCACGGTTGGCATCGGTGTGCTGTCGCGTGAGCGCGCCATCAATCTGGGCATGACCGGCCCGATGCTGCGCGGCTCCGGTGTGGCCTGGGACATGCGCAAGACGCAGCCCTATGACGCGTACGACAAGGTGGACTTCGATATTCCTGTGGGCGTGACCGGCGACAGCTACGACCGCTATTTGGTGCGCGTGGCCGAAATGCGCGAATCCAATCGCATCATCAAGCAATGTGTGGACTGGTTGCGCGCCAATCCGGGTCCGGTCATCACCGAAAACCACAAGGTGGCTCCGCCCGCACGCGAAGACATGAAGGCCAACATGGAGGATCTGATCCACCATTTCAAGCTCTTCACCGAAGGTTTCCACGTTCCGGAGGGCGAGGCCTACGCGGCTGTCGAACATCCAAAGGGCGAGTTCGGCATCTACATGATCAGCGACGGCGCCAACAAGCCGTACCGTATGAAAATCCGTCCGCCGGGATTCGTGCACCTGTCAGCGCTGGATGAACTGGCCAAGGGACACATGCTGGCCGACGCAGTGGCCATCATCGGCACGCTGGATATTGTGTTTGGAGAAATTGACCGATGATTTCCGAAGCAACCAAAGCCCGCTTTGACCGGGAAGTGGCGAAGTACCCCGCCGAGCAGAAGCAGTCTGCCGTCATGGCCTGCCTGTCGATCGTGCAGCAAGAACAGGGCTGGGTATCGCCCGAAAGCGAGAAGGAAATCGCCGACTACCTCGGCATGGCTCCCATGGCTGTGCACGAAGTGACCACCTTCTACAACATGTACAACCAGCAGCCGGTCGGCAAGTACAAGCTGGCCGTGTGCACCAATCTGCCGTGCCAGCTGCGTGACGGTGGCAAGGCGTTGAAGTTCCTGGAAGACAAGCTGGGCATCCACGCCGGTGAGACCACCGCAGATGGCCTGTTCACGCTGCAGCAGTGCGAATGCCTGGGCGCTTGCGCCGATTCGCCTGTCATGCTGGTCAATGACCGCAGCATGTGCAGCTTCATGTCTGAAGAGCGTCTGTCCGCCCTGGTGGATGGCCTCAAGTCTGCGGAGGGCCAGTGATGTCGGTCGCAAATGTGCTGGCGCAGTTCGCGTCGTCGGGCACTCAAACCTGTTTTCACGGTCGCCATATCGAGCCGCAAATCTACAAGGATCTGAATGGCAGCAACTGGAGCCTGAAGGACTACGAGGCGCGCGGAGGCTACCAGGCGCTGCGCAAGATCCTGGGCAAGGATGGCGGCGAAGGCATGACGCAAGACCAAGTCATCGCCACCGTCAAGGAATCCTCCTTGCGCGGGCGTGGCGGTGCGGGTTTCCCCTCCGGCCTGAAGTGGAGCTTCATGCCCCGCAATTTTCCGGGGCAGAAATACCTGGTGTGCAACTCGGACGAGGGTGAGCCCGGTACCTGCAAGGACCGGGACATCCTGATGTTCAACCCGCACATCGTCATCGAAGGCATGGCGATCGCTGCTTACGCCATGGGCGCCAGCGTGGGTTACAACTACATTCACGGCGAAATTTTCCAGGTGTACGAACGCTTCCAGGAAGCGCTGGAAGAGGCGCGTGTCGCTGGTTACCTCGGCGACAACATCCTCGGCAGCGGATACAGCTTCCAGCTGCATGCGCACCATGGTTTTGGTGCCTATATCTGCGGCGAGGAAACCGCGTTGCTCGAGTCGCTCGAAGGCAAGAAGGGGCAGCCACGTTTCAAGCCGCCGTTCCCTGCCAGCTTCGGTATCTACGGCAAGCCCACCACCATCAACAACACAGAGACGTTTGCGGCGGTTCCCTGGATCATCCGCAATGGCGGTCAAGCCTATCTCGAGTGCGGCAAGCCCAACAACGGCGGCACCAAGATCTTTTCGGTGTCGGGTGACGTAGAGCTGCCTGGCAACTACGAAATTCCCATGGGAACGCCGTTTTCCAAGCTGCTTGAGCTGGCCGGCGGTGTGCGCAAGGGGCGCAAGCTCAAGGCCGTGATTCCTGGCGGTTCGTCGTCCCCCGTGCTGCCCGCCAACGTCATCATGGACTGCACGATGGACTACGACTCCATTGCCAAGGCAGGCTCCATGCTGGGTTCCGGCGCGGTGATCGTTCTGGACGAGACCCGCTGCATGGTCAAGTCGCTGCAGCGTCTGAGCTATTTCTACATGCACGAATCCTGCGGCCAGTGCACGCCCTGCCGCGAAGGTACCGGCTGGCTTTGGCGTGTCGTCGAGCGTGTCGAAAACGGCCAAGGCCGTCAGGAAGACCTGGACCTGCTGGATTCCGTGGCTGGCAACATCATGGGCCGCACTATCTGTGCGCTCGGCGATGCGGCCGCCATGCCGGTGCGCGGCATGCTCAAGCATTACCGCGATGAATTTGCATACCACGTAGAGCACAAAACCTGCATGGTGCCCGCGTATATCTGACAAGTAGATCACCATGGTTGAAATCGAACTGGACGGTCAAAAGGTCGAAGTTGCCGAAGGCAGCATGCTGATGCATGCGGCAGAGAAGGCTGGCACCTTTATTCCGCATTTTTGCTATCACAAGAAGCTCAGCATTGCGGCCAACTGTCGCATGTGTCTGGTAGACGTCGAGAAGATGCCCAAGGCCGTACCGGCCTGCGCCACGCCAGTGGCGCAAGGCATGATCGTGCATACCAAGAGCGAAAAAGCCATCAAGGCACAGCAGGCCGTGATGGAATTCCTGTTGATCAACCACCCGCTGGATTGCCCGATCTGCGATCAGGGCGGCGAGTGCCAGCTGCAGGATCTTGCCGTCGGGTACGGTGGCAACGGTTCCCGTTATCAGGAAGAAAAACGTGTCGTGGCAGCCAAGGAGGTCGGGCCGCTGATCTCCATGGAAGAGATGAGCCGCTGCATCCAGTGTACGCGCTGTGTGCGCTTCGGCCAGGAGATTGCCGGTGTCATGGAGTTCGGCATGTCCAACCGTGGCGAGCACTCCGAGATCGAAACATTTGTCGGCAACACGGTGGATTCTGAGCTGTCCGGCAACATGATCGACATCTGCCCGGTGGGTGCGCTCACAAGCAAGCCGTTCCGCTACAGCGCCCGCACCTGGGAGTTGGGCCGCCGCAAGTCCATTGCACCGCACGATTCCACCGGTGCCAACCTGATCGTGCAGGTCAAGAACCAGCGCGTGATGCGCGTCGTTCCGTTCGAGAACGAAGCAGTCAACGAGTGCTGGATCGCCGACCGCGACCGTTTCAGCTATGAAGCGCTCAACAGCAGCGACCGCCTCACCACCCCAATGCTCAAGCAGGGCGGCGCCTGGCACGAAGTCGATTGGCAGACCGCCCTCGAATACGTTGCCAATGGCATGAAGCACATCCGTGATGAACATGGTGCAGCGGCCATCGGCGCGCTGGTCAGCCCGCACAGCACGCTGGAGGAACTGGCGCTGGCCGGCAAGCTGGTGCGTGGCCTGGGTAGCGACAATATCGACTATCGTCTGCGCAACTCAGCCTTCGAAAAGTCGGGTGCCGTGCGCTGGCTGGGCATGCCGATCGCCGCGCTGAGCAAGCTGCAGCGCGTGTTGGTGGTTGGCAGCAATCTGCGCAAGGACCATCCGCTGTTCGCCCAGCGTATCCGCCAGGCGGCGCGACATGGCGCCAAGGTGTCCGCGGTCGTCCAGAGCCGCGAAGACTGGGCCATGCAGATGGACACCGTGGTCGAGGTCGATGCCACTCAGTGGACGCAAACCTTGGCCGATGTGGCTGCAGCCATTGCAGCACAGAAAGGCGTCGCTGCTCCTGTGGCAGGCAACCCTGGCGAGCAGGCGCAGGCCATCGCCAAATCGCTGCTGTCTGGTGAGCGCAAGGCGGTGCTTCTGGGCAACGCTGCTGCGCACCACGAACAGGCCGAAAGCCTGCTGGCCCTGGCCCAGTGGATTGCCAACGAGACGGGTGCCGCGTTCGGTTATCTGACCGAAGCTGCCAACACGGTCGGCGCCCAGTTGGTCGTAGCGCAGCCGCAGGCAAGTGGCCTGAACGCAGCGGCCATGACGCAGGGGGGGGCACTGAAGGGTGCGCTGCTGCTCAACGTCGAGCCCGAGTTCGATTGCGCTGCCGGCGCTGCTGCCGTTGCTGGCCTGAACCAGGCGGAAATGGTGGTCACGCTCAGCCCGTTCAAAACCAATATGGCATTCAGCGACGTGCTGCTGCCCATCAGCCCGTTTACCGAAACGTCCGGCACCTTTGTGAACGCCGAAGGGCGTGCACAAAGCTTCCATGCCGTCGTGCGTCCGCTGGGTGAAACACGTCCGGGCTGGAAGGTGTTGCGCGTACTGGGCAACCTGCTGGAACTGCCCGGTTTCGATGCAGACTCTTCGCAGGATGTGCTGGCTTCCCTGCCGGTCACCACCCAGGACGGTGTTAGCATGGTTGCCGACGGCAAGCTGGACAACAGCACGCAAGCGGCCATCGTTGTGGCGCCTGCGCACGCTCGTCCCGTAACTGCTTCCATTTACCAACTTGACAGCCTGGTGCGCCGTGCGCCGGCGCTGCAGGCTACGGCAGATGCCCGTGCCAACAGTACCCAGGAGGTGAGCGCATGATTGACGCCATCAAAGCTGCTGGCGCCGGCCTGATCCAGGCCGCCTGGTGGACCGACATCGCGTGGCCTGTCGTCTGGGCCCTGCTCGGCATCGTCGTAGTGGTTGCACCGCTGATGCTGTTCGTGGCCTACCTGACTTACTGGGAGCGCCGCTTGCTGGGCTTCATGCAGGTACGTCTGGGCCCCAACCGCGTGGGTCCGGCTGGTCTGTTGCAGCCGATTGCCGACGCACTTAAGCTGTTGACCAAAGAGTTGATCAAGCCCACGCGTGCCAATACCTGGGTGTACTACCTCGGCCCGGTCATGGCCATCATGCCCGCGCTGGCTGCCTGGGCAGTCATGCCGTTCGGCCCTGATGTGGCACTGGCCAATCTGAACGCCGGCCTGCTGTTCCTCATGGCCATCACCTCGCTGGAAGTGTATGGCGTGATCATGGCAGGCTGGGCTTCCAACTCCAAGTACCCGTTCCTAGGCGCACTGCGTGCATCGGCCCAAATGGTGTCGTATGAAATCGCCATGGGCTTCTGTCTGGTGGTCGTGCTGCTGGTGGCAGGCACCATGAACATGAGCGGCATTGTGATGGGCCAGGCCAAGGGCATGTTCGCCGACAACGGCCTGAACTTCCTGTCCTGGAACTGGTTGCCGTTGTTGCCGATTTTTATCGTGTACCTGATTTCCGGTGTTGCCGAAACCAACCGTCACCCGTTTGACGTGGTCGAAGGGGAAGCCGAAATCGTGGCCGGCCACATGGTCGAGTACTCCGGCATGGGTTTTGCGATCTTCTTCCTGGCCGAATACGCCAACATGATCCTGTTCTCGCTGCTGGCTGTGGTGTTTTTCCTCGGCGGCTGGCTGCCTCCGGTCGAGTTTCTCGCCTTTATTCCGGGCTGGATCTGGCTGGGCATCAAGACCTTTGTCGTCGTGAGCATGTTCATCTGGATTCGCGCCACGTTTCCGCGCTACCGCTATGACCAGATCATGCGCCTGGGCTGGAAGATCTTCATTCCGGTGACCCTGATCTGGTTGATCGTTATCGCTGCATGGATGCAGACGCCCTGGAACATCTGGAAGTGATCAGAGGTACAGAATTATGTCAACAACTACCACCAAGCAGGAATCCGGGTTCTCGCTGAAGGACTTCCTGAACAGCTTCATGCTGGTAGAACTTGTCAAGGGCATGGCGCTTACCGGCCGCTATGCATTCAAGGGCAAGTTCACCATCCAGTATCCGGAAGAAAAAACGCCGCTCAGCCCACGTTTTCGCGGTCTGCATGCTCTGCGTCGCTATGAAAACGGCGAAGAGCGCTGCATCGCGTGCAAGTTGTGCGAAGCGGTGTGTCCGGCGCTGGCGATCACCATCGAGTCCGACCAGCGCGAGGATGGCAGTCGCCGCACTACGCGTTACGACATTGACCTGACCAAGTGCATCTTCTGCGGCTTTTGCGAAGAAAGCTGCCCGGTCGACTCCATCGTCGAGACGCAAATCTTCGAATACCACGGCGAAAAGCGCGGTGATCTGTATTTCACCAAGGACATGCTGCTGGCAGTCGGCGACAAGTACGAAGCGCAAATCGCGGCCGCCAAGGCAGCCGATGCGCCGTACCGCTGATCGGCGCAACTACAGGAAATTCCCATGGACGTGAAAACAGGTCTCTTCTACGCCTTCTCACTCGTGTTGGTGTTCGCCGCCTTCCGGGTGATTACCGTGCGCAACCCGGTATATGCCGTGTTGTATCTTGTGCTGACCTTCTTCCAGGCTTCCGCCATCTGGATGCTGTTGAAGGCTGAATTCCTCTCCATCACACTGGTGCTGGTGTACGTCGGCGCCGTGATGGTGCTGTTCCTTTTCGTGGTCATGATGCTGGACATCAACCCCGAGGCGCTCAAGCGCGGGTTCTGGAAGCACTTTCCATTCGCCGCCGCGCTGCTGGTGTTGATCATCGCGCAGATGGCCGCTCTGCTGCTGCTGAACTTTCCAGAAAGCGAGGCGCTGCCGATGCGCGGCATCGATGGCATGCCTTTGCCGGCCGGCGCCTCCAACACCATGGAACTGGGCCGCATGATGTACACCAGTTACCTGTTCCCGTTTGAAATCGCGGCAGTGATTCTGCTGGTGGCCATGGTCAGTGCGATCGCGCTGACGATGCGCAAGCGCAAGGACAGCAAGGCCCAGCCGGTGCCCGAGCAGCTGCGTGCCAAGCCGGCTGATCGTATGCGTCTGGTGAAAATGGAAGCCACCAAGCCGGCACCTGTTGTGGTTGCCCAGGAAGCCGTGGCCGAGGAGAAAAAGGCATGACACTGACTATCGGCCACTATCTGACCCTGGGCGGCATCCTGTTCGCCATGTCGGTCGTTGGCATTTTCCTGAATCGCAAGAACCTGATCGTGCTGCTGATGTGCATCGAGCTGATGCTGCTGGCAGTCAACACGAACTTCGTGGTGTTTTCGCATTTCTGGGGCGATCTGAGCGGACAGATTTTCGTGTTCTTCATCATGACCGTGGCGGCTGCAGAGTCTGCCATCGGCCTGGCCATTCTGGTGCTGCTGTTCCGCAACCGTAGCAGCATCAACGTGGACGAGCTCAATACCTTGAAGGGGTAATAACAAGATGGCACAAACCCTTTCTGCTTCGACACTGCTGGCGATTCCCATGCTGCCGCTTGCGGCCGCAACCTTGGTGGGTATTTTTGGTACCAAGATGGGGGGTAACCTGCTGGGCCGCAAGGCATCGCATTCGCTCACCATCGGTGGTGTGCTCGTTTCCTTCATCCTGTCTGCCATGGTGTTCATGCAGGTGCTCGAAGGGGCCACCTTCAATGACACCGTCTACCATTGGATGACGGTGGGTTCGCTCAAGATGGAAGTCGGTTTCATGATCGACAGCCTCACGGCGATGATGATGTGCGTGGTCACCTTCGTGTCGCTGATGGTGCACATCTACACCATCGGCTACATGGAAGAAGACGAAGGCTACAACCGCTTCTTCTCGTACATCTCGCTGTTCACCTTCTCCATGCTGATGCTCGTGATGAGCAACAACTTCCTTCAGCTGTTCTTCGGCTGGGAGGCAGTGGGCCTGGTGTCTTATCTGCTGATCGGTTTTTGGTACACCCGACCGACTGCCACTTTTGCCAACATGAAGGCCTTCCTGGTCAACCGTGTCGGTGACTTCGGCTTCATCCTGGGTATTGGCCTAATCGCAGCCTACACCGGCACTTTCAACTATGGCGAATTCTTCGGCAAGGTCGGTTCCATTGCCAACCAGACCTATCCGGGTACCGACTGGTTGGTGGTGACCATGGCCGCCATCTGCCTGTTCATCGGTGCGATGGGCAAATCGGCACAGTTCCCGCTGCATGTGTGGCTGCCCGATTCCATGGAAGGCCCCACGCCGATTTCCGCGCTGATCCACGCAGCAACCATGGTGACTGCCGGCATCTTCATGGTGGCTCGCATGTCCCCGCTGTTTGAGCTGAGCGACACGGCCCTGAATTTCATCCTGGTCATCGGGTCCATCACGACCTTCTTCATGGGTATCCTGGGCGTGATCCAGAATGACATCAAGCGCGTGGTGGCGTATTCGACGTTGTCCCAGCTGGGCTACATGACCATCGCACTGGGTGCTTCTGCGTACTCCGTGGCGGTGTTCCACCTGATGACGCACGCTTTCTTCAAGGCGCTGCTGTTCCTCGGCGCCGGTTCGGTGATCATCGGCCTGCACCACAACCAGGACATCCGCTGGATGGGCGGCGTGCGCAAGTACATGCCCATCACCTGGATCACGTTCCTGGTCGGCACGCTGGCGCTGATCGGTACCCCGTTCTTTTCGGGCTTCTATTCCAAGGAAAGCATCATTGAAGCTCTGCACTTCAGCGATCAGCCGATGGCGCACATTGCCTACTGGGCGGCCGTGTGCAGCGTGTTCGTGACGTCCCTGTACAGCTTCCGCGTGTACTTCCTGGTGTTTCATGGCAAGGAGCGTTACGACCAGAATCCTGACGCACACCATGACCACCATCACGACGACCATGGCCACCACGGCAACCACAAGCCGCACGAGTCCCGCTGGGTGGTGACGCTGCCGCTGGTGCTGCTGGCCATTCCGTCAGTGGTGATCGGTTACCTGACCGTAGATCCGATGCTGTTCGGCGACTTCTTCAAGGGTGCCATCCACATCGACCCGCGTCATACCGCAATGGCTACCTATACCCAGGATTGGCACGAAGTCTTCCATGGCGCTATCGGCTTTGCCGCGCATGCCGTGCAAACCCTGCCGTTCTGGTTGACCGTGGCTGGTTTCGCCGTCGCGTACTTCCTGTACATGATGAACAACAACGTGGCGGCCAGCGTGCGTAAGGCGCTGTCGCCTCTGGTGAAAGTCCTTGAGAACAAGTACTACATGGACTGGATCAACGAAAACATCATCGCACGCGGTGCACGTCTGCTGGGCGTTGGACTGTGGAAGGGCGCTGACCAGGGTCTGATCGACGGTGTCATCGTCAATGGCTCCTGGAAAACCGTGGGCGGCATTGCTGCCGTCGTGCGCCGGCTGCAATCGGGTTACCTGTATCACTACGCCTTGCTGATGATTCTGGGCGTGCTGGTTCTGGTCTCCTGGTTCGTCTGGTTCAGCAAATAAGGAGAATCATAAAAATGGGATTGTTGAGCCTGGCCATTTGGCTTCCAATCGTGACGGGGGCCATCCTGCTGGCATTCAGCGAAGACCGCCACGCGCGCATGGTGCGTTGGCTCGCCTTGCTGAGCGCGCTGGCAAGCTTTGTCGTGACCCTGCCGCTATACACCGGCTTCAAGTTGCAGACGGCTGCGCTGCAGTTCGTCGAAAAGAGCGAATGGATTCCCCGCTTCAACATCAATTACCACCTGGGCGTTGATGGCTTGTCGCTGTGGTTCGTGCTGCTGACCTCTTTCATCACGGTGATCGTGGTGATTGCGGGCTGGGAAGTCATTACCAAGCGCGTGAACCAGTACATGGGCGCGTTCCTGATTCTGAGTGGTCTGATGGTCGGCGTGTTTGCTGCGCAGGACGCCATGCTGTTCTACGTGTTCTTCGAAGCCACCCTGATCCCGATGTATCTGATCATCGGCATCTGGGGCGGCCCACGCAAGATTTACGCCGCTTTCAAGTTCTTCCTGTATACGCTGGCCGGTTCCCTGCTGATGCTGGTGGCGCTGGTGTACCTGTTCAATGCCTCCGGCGGCAGCTTCGATCTGCAGGAGTGGTACCGTCTGCCTATCGGCATACAGGCGCAGACGCTGCTGTTCTTTGCATTCTTCGCGGCTTTCGCTGTCAAGGTTCCGATGTTCCCGGTACACACCTGGCTGCCGGATGTGCACGTGGAGGCGCCTACCGGTGGCTCCGCCGTGCTGGCCGCCATCATGCTGAAGCTGGGCGCCTACGGTTTCCTGCGTTTCTCGCTGCCGATCCTGCCTGATGCCTCCCACAAATGGGCCTGGCTGATGATTGCACTGTCTCTGATTGCTGTCATCTACGTGGGCCTGGTTGCCATCGTTCAACGCGACATGAAAAAGCTGGTAGCGTACTCTTCCGTAGCGCACATGGGCTTCGTCACCTTGGGTTTCTTCATTTTCAACGACCTCGGCATGGCCGGCGGTATCGTGCAGATGGTTTCGCACGGTTTCGTGTCTGCCGCAATGTTCCTGTGCATCGGTGTGCTGTACGACCGCCTGCACTCGCGTGAGATCGCCGATTACGGCGGGGTTGTCAACACCATGCCCAAGTTTGCGGCTTTCGCCCTGTTGTTTACCATGGCCAACGCCGGTCTGCCTGCCACCGCCGGTTTCGTCGGTGAGTGGATGGTGATCGTTGCCGGTGTCAAGTTCAACTTCTGGATCGGCCTGATGGCAGCCACTGCCCTGATTCTGGGGGCGTCCTACAGCCTGTGGATGTACAAGCGTGTCTATCTGGGCCCGGTCGTCAATGACAAGGTGCGTGCCCTGCAGGACATCAATTGCCGCGAGTTCCTGATCCTTGCAGTACTGGCCGTCGCCGTGATCTGGATGGGTGTCTATCCGAAGCCCGTGACCGATGTGATGGATGCGTCCGTAACGCAGCTGTTGCAGCAGGCTGCCACCACCAAACTGCCCTGAGAGAACCTGCAATGATTGACAAATTGAGTTGGACCGTCGTCTATCCGGAAATCTTTCTGCTGGTGATGACCTGTGTCATCGCCCTGGTTGACCTGGGTGTGAAATCGCGCGGCCGTGACCTGACCTACTTCCTTACGCTGGGCACTCTGCTGGCGGTGGCTGCACTGCAGGCCGTGTACGCTGCAAACGGCTACACCGTGTATGGCTTTGACAACATGCTGGTCAGTGATGCCATGGGCAACTGGCTGAAGTGCTTTGCCGCGCTGGCCATGTTTGCTACCGTGATCTATGGCCGGGGTTACTGTGCAGACCGCGACATGCTGCGTCGCGGTGGCGAGTTCTTCATCCTTGGCCTGTTTGCGCTGCTGGGCATCTTCGTGATGATTTCCGGCAACAGCCTGCTGATCATTTACCTGGGCCTGGAACTGCTGACCCTGCCCAGCTACGCGCTGGTTGCATTGCGCCGCAATGACCCGGTAGCGACCGAAGCAGGCATGAAGTACTTTGTACTGGGTTCTCTGGCTTCCGGCTTCCTGCTGTATGGCATGTCTCTGCTGTACGGCGCCACCGGCACCCTGATGATCAATGACATTCTGCAAGTGGTTGCGCACGGCATGGCCAAGCCGGCCATTCTGGTATTTGCCATCGTGTTCCTGGTAGCCGGTATTGCCTTCAAGCTGGGGGCGGTGCCGTTCCACATGTGGATGCCTGACGTGTACCAGGGCGCTCCCACTTCCGTGGCTTTGATGGTGGCGGGTGCTCCCAAGCTGGCAGCGTTTGCCATGATGGTGCGCCTGTTGGTGGAAGGTCTGTTGCCGGCGGCGGTCGAATGGCAGCAGATGCTGGTGGTGCTTGCAGTAGCCTCGCTGCTGGTGGGTAACTTCGCTGCCATCATGCAGAAAAATCTCAAGCGCATGCTGGCGTACTCCACGATTGCGCAAATCGGCTTCGTGCTGCTGGCGTTCGTGGCCGGATTTGCCAACGAGCAGTACGCACTGGTGGTGGATGCCTACTCGGCCAGCATGTTCTACATGGTGACCTATGTGCTGACCACGCTGGTGAACTTCGGCGTCATCCTGCTACTGGCCCGCGAGGGGGTCGAATGCGACAACATCTCTGACCTGGCCGGCCTGAACCAACGCAGCCCGCTGTACGCTGGCGTGATGGCCATCAGTTTGCTGTCACTGGCCGGTATTCCCCCGTTGGTCGGCTTCTACGCCAAGTTGACCGTGCTGCAGGTGTTGATTGCTACTGGTAGCACCTTCAACATTGGCTTGTCCGTGTTCGCGGTGGTGATGTCGCTGATTGGTGCGTTCTACTATCTGCGTGTCATCAAGGTGATGTACTTTGATGCGCCAAGTTCGCAGCTGCCCGAGAAGCTGACCGCAGGCTTCGACGTACGCGCCATGCTGTCGGTCAACGGGGCCTTGGTGCTGGTGCTGGGTCTGCTGCCTGCGGGTCTGATGACTCTGTGCGCCCAGGCCATCTACCGCATGCTGAGCACCTGAGCGAAAGGATGCGTGCGGCATGACGCAACAATTGACTGTATGGCTGCTGCTGCTGGTGGCATTTCTGGCAGCCAACCTCCCGTTCGTGAACCAGCGCATCTTTGCGCTGGTGCCGCGCAACGCTAAAGCACCGCGCAAGGGCTTCGGTCTTCAGCTGCTCGAGTGGCTGGTGCTGTATTTTGTGATGGGTGCATTTGGCTTGATGCTGGAAAAAAATGCAGGCCAGATCTATGCGCAGGGCTGGCAGTTTTACGCGGTGACGCTGGCGCTGTTCGCCACCTTCGCGTTTCCTGGCTTTGTCTATAGCCATCTGTTGCGCCATCAGGGGTAAGGGCTCCGGATGCGGCCTTCCTACGCCTTCCCGTCATTGCTTGCACAGCTCGACGACGATGCAGAACCATTGCACGAAGTCACACAGAATCAGGAACTCATCCTGAAGGGTAATTTCCTGCATGTTGTGCGGGATACGGTGCTGCAGCCCAATGGAAAACTGGCTTCGCGCGAGTATGTCAAGCACCCTGGCGCGGTTGTGATTATTCCCATTCTGGACGATGGGCGTTTGCTGGTCGAGCGCCAGTACCGCCACGCCTTGGGGCGGATGATGATCGAGTTTCCTGCTGGCAAGCTGGATCCCGACGAACCGCAATGGAAGTGCGCATTGCGGGAACTGCGGGAGGAAACCGGACTGCATGCACGCCAGTTGGCATATGCCGGCGAAATGCACAACTGCATCGGCTATTCTGACGAATTCATCGCGATCTGGCTGGCTCGGCATATGGTGCAGGGTGAACAGGCTCTTGAAGAGGGAGAGTGGCTGCGTCTCTCCGCAGCCACCCTGAATGAGCTGTTGGCATGCATGCACAATGGGCAACTGACTGATGCCAAGACCTTGACCTGCATGCTCTGGCTGCAGCAGATGCAAGCGGGCACATGGCAGCCCGAGTGGCAGGAGTGGGGCGGGTGAAGGTATTCAATCTGCGCTGTGGCTCGGACCATGATTTCGAAGGCTGGTTTGCGTCCGAAGAGGATTTTCAGGATCAGATGGGGCGGCAACTGGTGCAGTGCCCGGTATGTGGTAACACCCGGATTCGCAAGATGCTGTCGGCGCCGCACCTGAACTTGCGCTCAGCGTCCGAGTCAGCTGCTCAAGCGGCTCAATCTGCTGAAACGGGAATGTCTCCCGAAGCAGAGGTGTTGCAAGCCATGTATGAACGCATGGTGCAGCATGTGCTGGAACACACCACGGACGTCGGTGAAGCGTTTGCCGACCAGGCGCGCAAGATGCACTACGGCGAGCTGGAAACTGCGCCCATTCGCGGCAAGACCAGTAGGGGTGAAGCACAGGCGCTGCGCGACGAGGGGATCGAGGTGGTTTCGCTGCCGGTGCCAAAGGTGTCCAAAGGGCGGCTGCAGTAAAGGCCCCAGCAGGTCGTGTATCACCTCTGGCCAAGGCGGCGTCGCAGCAAGGCCTCTACGGCTAGTTGTGATGCGCTTGAGCAATCGTTCGCAGGGGGCCGCTGCACAATGCGGCCTGCCGCTCTTGCAAGGGGAGGCGGGGCGGGCGGCAGTAGGTGTGTCGATGTGTCGGTGGACCATGCTGCGATCCGTACGCCCATGTTTCATGGGATACCAAGCTCTGTCAACGCCTGCTCGTCTGGCGCCATGCCCAGTGCCACCGCAGCCAGTCGAATGACTTGCCGGATGGCGTCCGGCGCATCGCAGTGAACGGTCTGGCGCTGTGGCATGCTGCGCAGCCAGGTGAGTTGGCGCTTGGCCAGCTGGCGCGTGGCAGCGATGGCCCTGTCGCTCCACGCACTGGTTGGTTCCTGCCGTTCCAGACCTTCCCAGGCTTGCCGGTAGCCCACGCAGCGAATGGAAGGCAGGGCCGGATTCAGGTCGCCACGCGCGCGTAGCTGGACTACTTCCTGCACGAAGCCTGCGGCAAGCATGGCGTCAAAGCGCTCTGCGATACGCGCATGCAGCCAGGCGCGCTCTGTGGGCTCAAGGCTGATCAATACCTGGGGGGCGAGTCCGCCGAGTCTGCCACTTCCCTGGACATGCCAGTGGGATAACGCCTGGCCACTGCCATGCCAGACTTCGAGTGCCCGACCGATACGCTGACTGTCATTGGGTGCAAGCCGTTGTGCCGTGATGGGGTCCACTTCGGCAAGCTGGGAGTGCAAGGCGGGCCAGCCATGGAGTCGGGCTTGCTGTTCGATGCGGGCACGCAGCGCGGGGTCGGCCTGGGGCAGGTCGCTCAGGCCCTCGAACAGTGCCTTGAAATACAGCATGGTGCCCCCCACCAGCAATGGCAAATGACCGCGGGCGTTGATGTCGGCAATCAGCGCGCTGGCATCGTGGACAAACTGGGCTGCGCTGTAGCTCTCCAATGGGTCGATCAGATCGATCAGGTGGTGCGGGGCGATGGCTTGTTCGGCGGCGGAGGGCTTGGCAGTGCCGATATCCATGCCGCGGTATACCAGCGCGGAGTCCACGCTGACGATTTCTACCGGAAGCTGCCAGTGCATGCATGCGTGCTGCGCCAGCGCCAATGCCGCTGCGGTCTTGCCGCTGGCAGTGGGGCCGGCGATGGCCAGATAGCGTGTGTTGTCGGCAGACATGGCTCAGCGGCCTCGCAGAAACAGGTTGTCCAGGTCGCGCATGCCCAGCTGGCGCCAGGTAGGGCGTCCGTGGTTGCACTGGTCGGCGCGGTCGGTGGTCTCCATCTGGCGCAGCAGCGCATTCATTTCTTCCAGTGTCAGGCGGCGGTTGGCGCGTACCGCCCCATGGCAGGCCATGGTCGCCAGCATTTCATTGCGGGCGCGCTGCAGCACGATGCTGGCATCATGCTGGGCCAGTTCAGCAAGCACTTGGCGCGCCAGTTCGACGACATTGCTTTGCGCCAGCTGCACTGGCACGGTACGGATGGCCAGCAAGGTAGGGGATAGGGCGCCCAGTTCCAGCCCGAGCTGGCGCAGCGTCTCGGCGTGCTGCTCGGCAGTGGCCACTTCTTGTGCGGTGGCATGAAAAGTGGCGGGAATCAGCAGGGGCTGACTGCGCAAGGGGGCAGTGTCGAGCTGCTGCTTGAGCTGTTCGTACAGAATGCGTTCGTGGGCAGCATGCATGTCCACGATCACCATGCCCTGGGCGTTTTCGGCCAGGATGTAGACGCCGTGAATCTGTGCTACGGCGCGACCCAGTGGCCAGTCAGTAGGAGCCTGGCTGAGGTCGGGAGCGACTTCGCTGGTGCTTGCGGGGGCATCGGCAGGTGCGGACGCAGCATCCGCGGGCGCTGGTGTGCCCCAAGGGTTGACATTTTCCTGTGTCTGCCAGACAGGTGGGCGGTTCCAGTATGGGTTGATCGGAGCGGCCGGCAACGGCATGGCGTGTTGCTGCCATTGTGGTGCCGTCGCAGCTGCGGGGGCGGCCAAAGGGGGAATCAGGACCGGAGCCATGGCAGACGGCGCAGCCAGCTGTCCGGCGCGTGAGGGTGCCAAGGCGGCTTCGATGGCATGGCGCACGGCCTGGTGCACTTCCCGGCTGTCGCGGAAGCGGACTTCGATCTTGGTCGGATGGACATTCACATCGACCCGCAGCGGATCAATATCCAGCATCAGCACATAGACCGGCTGGCGATGGCCGTGCAGCACGTCTTCGTAGGCGCTACGCGCCGCGTGGCTAATGACCTTGTCCCGGACAAAGCGGCCGTTGACGTAGGCGTACTGCTGGTCGGCGCGGCTGCGGGCATGATCGGGCAGGCCGCAGCGGCCATGTACATGGACCGGGCCCCCCCGCGTCTGAATGGAAAAATCCACCGGCAGGCTTTGTGCGATGAACTCTTCGCCCAGCACATCCGCCATGCGCTGGTCAGGGTCGGTGGTGGCACGCCATTGTTCGATCAGGCGGCCCTCGTGCCACACAGCAAAGCCGACATCGGGTCGCGCCAGCGCGTGCCGGCGCACGGCATCCAGGCAGTGTGCCAGCTCGGTGGCATCGCTTTTGAGAAACTTGCGGCGTGCCGGCGTGCTGAAAAACAGCTCCTTGACCTCGACCGACGTGCCGGTAGCGCGGGCACCAGGACGCATTTCGCCGCTGCGCGCATCCAGAAAATGGCCATGCGTGGCACCTGCGGTGGCAGACAGCAGGGTGAGTTCGGAAACGGCCGCCATGGCGGCCAAGGCCTCGCCGCGGAACCCCATGGTTTGCACAGATTCCAGATCATGCAGGCTGCGGATCTTGCTGGTGGCATGGCGCTGCAGCGCCAGTGGCATTTGCCCAGGCGTGATGCCGCTGCCGTTGTCCTCGACGGCAATCAGGCGCACGCCGCCCGCCAACAGGCGCACGGTGATATGGGTGGCGCCGGCGTCGAGTGCGTTGTCGAGCAGCTCGCGCACCACGGCAGCCGGCCGTTCAATGACTTCGCCAGCAGCAATCTGGCTGATCAGTTCGTCGGGCAGGGCTTGGATGACGTGGGGAGTCGGGCTGGAGTCAGGCATCCGGAAAATTGTAAGTCAGGCGCAACATGCAGGCAGGCATCAGGGTAAACCGCGATAATGCTGGTTGTTCAATGTACGGCATGATGCCGTGAAGTCATGGAAATCATCAACTTTTTGCTCAGTTTCGTTCTGCACATCGATCAGCACATCCTGGAATTTGTGGCGGCATATGGTGCGTGGGTGTACGCGCTGCTGTTCCTGATCATCTTCGTGGAAACCGGTGTGGTGGTCATGCCTTTTCTGCCGGGTGATTCGCTGTTGTTCATTGTCGGTACCTTGTGCGCCACCGGCCACATGGAACTGAGCCTGGCGGTGCCGATCCTGCTTGCCGCTGCCGTGCTGGGAGACCAGACCAATTACAGCATCGGCCGATTTATCGGACCCAAGGTATTCCAGTGGGAGGATTCGCGTTTTTTCAACAAGCAGGCCTTTGACAAGGCGCATGCATTCTACGAACGTTATGGCGGCATCACCATCGTTCTGGCGCGTTTCATGCCCTTCATCCGCACTTTTGTGCCTTTCGTGGCGGGTGTGGCGCACATGAACCGGGGCAAGTTCACCCTGTTCAACGTCACTGGCGGCCTGATCTGGGTCGTGGGTCTTTCCATGACGGGGTACCTGTTCGGCAATATTCCGTGGGTCAAGGCCAATCTTCAGATCATCATCTGGGCGCTGATTCTGGTGCCGGGCGGACTGGCTCTGCTGGGGGCATGGCGCCATGGTCGCAAGTCTTCCGAAGGGGCCGCTGAAACCTGTAACACTTGAGGCAAGGTCTCACACATTCCGGGGCGCTTTTTCGGGCATGATGGTGTAGTGCATCATCCAGATGGTGCAGTTAATGAATGCAAGGCCGATGTTACGGTCCATCATGAGGAGTACATCAATGACCATCAATACGAAGAAGTGGCTTTCCGGCGTGGCAGTGGCGGTATCGGCATTGGGCCTGACCGCCTGCGCAGGTTATGACAATCCCTTTGCCGGCAACAATGCCAATGTCGGCAATGTTGCCTATTCCGGCAGCGGTGTAGTAACCGATGTCAGCTACATGTCCGGCAGTTCCGGCAGCTATGGGGGCGCCGTCATTGGCGCCGTGGTGGGCGGCACCGCAGGCAACCTCTGGGCGGGTGATCGCCATCGCAGTCGCGCCCTGCCAACCGGCGTGGGCGCTGTGGCCGGCGCCCTGATCGGCGAGGCCATCCAGCAGAACACTACCGGCGTGGGCGGCAGTGCACCGTTCTACCGCGTCACCGTGCGCCTGGATAACGGCCAGGTCCGTACCTTCGATTATGCCCAGCAACCCAACGTGGCCGTGGGCACCCGCGTGCAGGTGGACGGCAACCAGGTCTATCGCTGATTCACGCGCTGCACAATGCAAAGGGCTCCCGCGGGAGCCCTCGTCGTGTCTGGCATGTCAGATCGGCGGCAATGGCCATACCACACCGTTGTCATTCAGGATGGCGTCCAGTGGCAGGTCGTGTTCCTCGGGGGCCAGCTCGTCTACAAAGCCGTGGGTAAAACCCAGGCCCACGGTGAACGGATGCGGCTCGAGACTGGCCAGCGTGCGGTCATAAAAACCGCCGCCATAGCCCAACCGGTAGCCACCCGGACCATAGCCTACGCAAGGCACAAACAACAGGGTGGGGGTAACCAGTTCGGTGTCCTTGGGCTTGGGAATGCCATAGGCGTCTTCCTCCATGGGACAACCCGGATACCAGGCATGGAAATGCAGTGTCTTGTCTTCTTTGTTGATCACGGGCAGGGCAATGCGGCGCAGTTCGGAGTGCTCGAGCAATTCGCCGTCTTCCTTCCAGCGGTGCAAGGCGGGCAGCGGGTCGAATTCTCCCTTGATGGGCCAATAGGCGCCGATGACGGTATCCTTTCGGTCAACCAGCCAGAAGCGCATGACGCGTTGCAATTGCTCCGAAAGTTCCAGCCGGTTGGGCAGTGCCAGCCGTTCCTTGAGCAGGCGTTGGCGCAGCGCCTGTTTGGCAGTTTTTTTCTCCATAATCAGCCCTATGCAAGTATCACAGCAAATTCGATCAAGCCTGAAGGCCATTGTGACATGCATTGCCGTACTGTCGCCACTGGCAGCGGCGGCGCAGGTCATGGGCGGTTCGGATGACGCCATTCTGGACATGGCCAATGCGGCGCGGCGCGGCGATGGCGTCAGGCTGACAGCCTTGCTGCCGCAGGCGCAAGGCCATGTGCTGGAACCATGGGCTGCCTACTGGGAGCTGAAGCCGCGGCTGGAAGCTGCCACTTACGCAGAGGTGGATGCCTTTTTGCAGCGTTATGCCGGCACCTATCAGGAAGACCGGCTGCGCAATGATTGGTTGCTGGTGCTGGGCAAGCGGGGCGATTTTCAGGGGTTTGCACGTTACTACCCGGCATTTCGCATGCGCGATGACCGCGATGTAGCCTGCTATTCGGTGCACGCCAATGCACTGCAGGGCAACCCACAAGCCGATGATGTGCTGATGCTGCGTGAAAACTGGTATGCGCTGCGTGACGCCAGCGACGCGTGTGAGTTGGCAGCACGCTCATTGCTGGCGTCGCGGCGCATCGGGGCTGCCGATGTGTGGCGCAAGGCACGCCTGGCGGCTGAGGGCAACCGCATGGGGGCTGCGCGCGGTGCAGTGGGGGTGATGGATGCGGCTGCCGCCATGCAGGTGCCAGGCGCTTTCTCCGGCCCGGCAGTTTTCCTTGCAAGCGCCGATGCGGGCACGCCCACCGGCCGGGAACTGGCCGTCTTGGCATTGACGCGGCTGGCCGCATCGAACCCGGCATCGGCTGCGCAGGCCATGCAAGCCGGCTGGGCCGGCCGGCTGGAACGTGAGCAGCGCAACTGGGTATGGGGTGAGATCGGCAAGCAGGCCACGCTCAACCTGGATACCAGTGCCATGAACTATTTCAGCCAGGTCAGCAGTCTGAAAGACCTGGATGACATGAAACTGGCCTGGATGGCCCGTTCGGCCTTGCGCATGGGCTACTGGCCACAGGTGCGCCAGGCCATCGACGCGATGAGTACTGGCGCACAGCGCGACCCGGCCTGGGTGTACTGGAAGGCGCGTGCACTGCAGGGCGGGCTGCATCTGGGGCATGCGCGTGACCGTGAGGCGGCGCAGCTGTACCGCAGCATTGCGGGCAATGCTGGCTTTTACGAGCAACTGGCGACCGAGGCCCTGGGCGAACGTATCGGTCTGCCGCGCACACCGTCGCCACTGACACAGGAGGAGCGTGCTCATGCGCGCGCCAATGCCGGCCTGCAGCGCGCGCTGTATGCCATGAACCTGGGTTTGCGCAGCGAAGCCACGCGCGAGTGGAACTACACCACCAATTTGCACCAGCAGGGTGGCATGAATGACCGCGACCTGCTGGCGGCGGCCGACCTGGCCTGCTCACAGCAGTGGTGGGACCGCTGCATCAACACCAGTGAGCGCACTAAGGGGGTGATCGACATGCAGCAGCGCTTCCCCATGCCATACCGCAACGCCATCGTATCGCACAGCCAGGCGACTGGCGTGGATCCGGCCTTTGTGTATGGCCTGATCCGGCAGGAAAGCCGGTTTGTCACGCATGCACGCTCGGGAGTCGGCGCCACCGGCCTGATGCAGGTGATGCCAGCCACCGCTAGCCATACGGCGCGCAAGCTGGGCATTCCTTATGCAGGCGGCTTGTCCGACATGGACACTAATTTGCGGATCGGCACCGGCTACCTGAAGCTGTTGCTGGATGACTTTCAGAACTCGCTGCCGCTGGCCACCGCTGCCTACAATGCCGGACCGGGGCGTCCGCGCAACTGGCGCAATGGCCCGGTACAGGAAGGCGCGGCCTGGGCAGAGAGCATCCCGTTTGCCGAAACCCGTGACTACGTCAAGAAGGTGGCGGCCAACACGGTGAACTATGCCTTGCTGCTCGGCAACGGGCAGCAGCAGTCGCTGCGCCAGCGTCTTGGACAGGTGGGCCCGCTGGCGCCGGGATTTGGGGATGCCTCCGATGACTCTCCACGGTCGGGCGCCGTGCGTGTGTTGCCCGCGGATGATGCGGTGCGGACTTCGCCCTTCGGTGCAGGGGACGCTTCATGAGCGAGCAGCTGAATTTACCGGATCCCTGGAACGGACCGGGGCGTAACTGGAGTGTGTTCCTGCGCGACGCCTGGCGGTTGGCGCGGCCATATTTCCATTCAGAGGAAAAATGGCGTGCCCGCCTGATGCTGGGCCTGATTGTGGCGCTGAACCTGGGCACGGTGTACATGAGCGTGCTGTTCAACCAGTGGTACAACGTGTTCTACAACGCGCTGCAGGACAAGAACGTCGATGTGTTTTGGGCGCAGATGGTGCGCTTCAGCTGGCTGGCGGCCATCGCCATCATTCTGGCTGTGTACAAGTTCTACATCACGCAGCTGCTTGACATCCGCTGGCGTGCGTGGATGACGCGCAATTACCTGGACAAGTGGCTGGGCCATTATCGCTACTACCATCTGGAGCTGGCACGGCAGAGTGGCGGCAGCACGGTGTCGGATAACCCTGACCAACGGATCCAGGAGGACATTGCACGGTTTACCGGCAGCTCGCTGGGCATCAGCATGGGCCTGCTCAATGCGGTGGTCACGCTGGTGTCCTTCATCGGCATCTTGTGGACGCTGTCTGGCAGCTTCAGCTTTGCGCTGGCCGGCCGGGAGTGGACGCTGCCTGGCTACATGGTGTGGGTGGCGATCGTGTACTGTGCGATTGGCAGCGTGCTGTCGCACTATATCGGCCGAAGTCTGATCCGGCTGAACTTCTGGCAGGAATGGCGCGAGGCCGATTTCCGCTACAACCTGGTGCGAGTGCGCGAATACAGTGAAGCGATCGCGCTGGACCGCGGTGAAACCGCCTCGCACGAGCAGCTGGACAACCGCTTTGGCGCCGTGCTGCGCAACTACCTGAAGCTGATCAAGGCGCAGAAGCGGCTGGTGTGGTTTACCTCCTTCTTTCAGCAGGCGGCGATCATCTTTCCGTTCCTGGTGGCAGCGCCACGCTATTTTTCCGGTGCGATCAAGCTGGGAGATCTGATCCAGATTTCCTCGGCTTTCGGCAAGGTGCAGGATTCGCTCAGCTGGTTCATCGATGTGTATCCGGCGCTGGCCAGCTGGCGCGCCACCACCGAGCGTCTGAATACCTTTGACCGGGGCGTGGCCGACAGCTGGCAGGTGGCGCCAGAAGTGCAACCAAGTATGCCGCGCCAGCATGTGGTGGGTGGGGATCACTTGGAGCTGCAGCAATTGCAGTGCATGTTGCCCAACGGCACCCTGCAGGTGCAGGCGGATGGTCTGGACATGCAGCCGGGCCAGACTGTGCTGGTGCAGGGACCGTCCGGCAGCGGAAAATCAACCTTGCTGCGTGCGTTGTCCGGGGCCTGGCCACTGGCGTTCGGGCGTGTGCAGTTGCCCGAGCACAGCATGTTTCTGCCGCAGCGCCCGTATCTGCCGCATGGCAGCCTGCGGGCGGCACTGGCCTATCCAGGACGTGAGGACAGCTACAGCGATGCCGAGATCCGGCGTGTGCTGGACATGGTGCGCATGCCGCATCTGGCCGAACAGCTGGACCAGCGCGAAAACTGGGGCCACAAGCTCTCGGGTGGCGAGCAGCAGCGTGTGGCCATCGCACGTGCCTTGTTGCGTCAGCCTAGGTGGGTGTTTGCCGACGAGGCCACCAGTGCGCTGGATGTGCCCACCGAAGAAGCGCTGTACCGCGAACTGATCAGCATGGTGCGCGCCAACGGTGGCGGGCTGTTGTCGGTGGCGCACCGGCAAAGCGTGGCCGCATTCCATGACAGATTGTGGCGGCTGGAGCCGTTGAGGGATGGGTTTGTGGTGAAGGAAGTACAAGAACATCAATAACGCATTGTAGTATATAAGATCTATATGTAATAAAACTTTAATTAGGGTTTAACCTGATTCTCATTATTATCTGAGATGATGCAGCGGTTACCAACTGATTGGAGTTATTACAGATGAGCGAGAAAACCGTCGAGCAGGTCAATGATGAAGACGCAATCGTCAATACGTCGTCGAATCCTCACATCAACGACTTGCTGGCAGCACGCCTGAGCCGCCGCAACACTCTGAAGGGTGGTATCGGCGCCACCACTGCAGCCCTGTTCGGTGGCTTGAGCCTGACGGCTTGTGGAGGCGACGGCAGCGGGACTGCGCCGGCAGGTGCATCTTCGAAAGCAGATGCATCGCTGAAGCTGGGTTTTGCAGCAGTATCTAAAAACCTGAACGACGTGGTGACCTTGCCTGAAGGCTATCAGGTGAGCATCGTGCACGCTTTGGGGGACCCCATGGCTTACGGCGACGACATGGCCTCGTGGGCCGACAATGGTAGCGAAAGTGCTGACTCGTACAACCGCCGTATCGGTGACGGTCACGATGGCATGTACTATTTTGGCCTGAGCGACGCTGGCAAGTTTGACGCCAAGCGTTCCGACCGCGGCCTGCTGTGCGTGAACCACGAGTACGTGGTAGGCCCCAACGTTCTGCACCCCAATGGTCGCACCGTCGTCAACGGTGTTCGCACCGTGGTCAGCGAAGTCGAAAAAGAAATTTATGCCCACGGTGTGAGCGTGTCGGAAGTCAAGCGCGGTGCCAGCGGCAATGCCATGGCCATGGTGCGTGGTTCACACTACAACCGCCGCATCACTTCTGCCACCCCCATGGTTTTTGGCGGTCCGGTCAAGGGCAGCACGCTGGTCAAGACCAAGTTCTCGGTCGATGGCACCCAAACCCGCGGTACCAACAACAATTGCGCCAATGGCTACACTCCCTGGGGCACCTACCTGACCTGTGAGGAAAACTTCACCAACGTGATCGCACGCGTCAGCCCGGATTCCACCAGCGACGATGACATCAGCCGCCGCAGCGCCAAGGAAGTTACGGGCTTGCTGCGATACGGCCTCAAAAACGGCACCACTACCAACTATCGCTGGCACACGGCGGGTACTGACGATCTGTTCGCTCGCTGGAACAGCGCCGTGACCGATGTGGCCGGAGACGCCACCACCGACTACCGCAACATTTTTAACACCTTTGGCTGGGTGGTCGAGATCGACCCCTTCAACCCCGACAGCACCCCAATCAAGCACAGTGCCCTGGGTCGCTTCAAGCACGAAGGCGCCTGGCCGGTACCGGCTGTCAAGGGTCAGCCGATCGTGATCTACACCGGTGACGATTCTCAAAACGAGTACATCTACAAATTCGTATCCACCAAGCTGTGGGACGAAGCCGACGTGAACGGCGGCGTGGCTGCGGGTGCCAAGTATCTGGACGAAGGCACGCTGTATGTGGCCAAGTTCAACGCCGACGGAAGCGGTGAATGGGTGGAATTGTCGATCGACAATCCCGTCATCAAGGCCTACGACAAATACACCTTTGCCGATCAGGCCGACGTGCTGGTGCACGCCCGTCTGGCCGCCGACGCCGTGGGCGCCACCAAGATGGACCGCCCGGAATGGGGTGCGGTGAACCCGAAGAACCACGAGGTCTACATGACCTTGACCAACAACAGCAGCCGCACAGCCGCCACCACCAACGCGGCCAACCCGCGCGCCTACGAAGATGGCGAAGGCGGCAAGGGCAACGTGAACGGCCACATCATCCGCTGGCGTGAGACCGGCAGCCAGGCGGCCACCGCATTCACCTGGGACATTTACCTGTTCGGAGCCGAGGACAACGTGGATCCCCAGGTCAACCTGTCGGGCTTGACCGACGAAAACCAGTTCTCCAGCCCGGACGGTCTGTATTTCGATCCACGCGGCCTGCTGTGGATCCAGACCGACGACGGTGCCTTCACCGACGTGACCAACTGCATGATGCTGGCCGCCGTGCCAGGCCAGGTGGGCGATGGCCAGAAGGATGTGACCGCCGCCGGTGGCACCAAGACCATCGTGGGCGCCCAGGCCACGCCGGACAACGTGCGCCGCTTCCTGGTCGGTCCCAAGGACTGCGAAGTGACCGGCATCGCCATCACGCCGGACGGCAAGACCATGTTCTGCAACATCCAGCACCCGGGTGAAGACGGCAAAATTGCTGCCCCGACCAGCCACTGGCCGGACAGCCAGACCAACGCCACCTCGACCAAGCGTCCGCGCTCGGCCACCATGGTGATCACCCGTACCGACGGTGGTCCGATCGGCCTGGCTTGATGGTGGTGGAATATCTGCCCATACCGGGCAGGTAACTGCACATGCAACGGCGCCCTTCAGGGTGCCGTTGTTTATTGTGGCTGCACGCTGGAATAGATGGCCCAGCCTCGCGCACGCAGCTCGCACGCCGGGCAGCTGCCGCAGCCATAACCCCAGGCATGGCGGTGCGTACGGTCACCCAGATAACAGGTGTGGCTGTGTTCGACGATCAGGTCCACCAGCTGCTGGCCGCCCTGAGGTACACCGCTGGCATCACCCAGGTCATGCGCCAGCTGCCAGGTTTGTGCCTTGTCGATCCACATCAGGGGGGTGTCGATCAGGAAGCGCTTGTCCATGCCGAGCGACAGCGCAATCTGCATGGCCTTCATTGTGTCGTCGCGGCAATCGGGATAGCCTGAAAAGTCGGTTTCGCACACACCGGTAACCAGCACGTCGACGCCGCGCCGGTAGGCCAGGGCGGCGGCCAGGGTCAGAAATACCAGATTGCGCCCGGGCACGAAGGTGTTGGGCAGCCCGCTGGCTTCCATGGCAAAGGCCGTGTCCCGCGTGAGCGAAGTCTCACTGATCTGGCCCAGGATGTTCACATCCAGCAGGTGGTCCTCGCCCAGACGTTGGCTCCAGGCTGGAAAGGCAGTACGTATGGCCTGTAATACGCTCAGGCGAGCATTCAGTTCGACGCGGTGGCGTTGCCCATAATCGAATCCGACGGTTTCCACGCGTTCATAGCGTGAGAGTGCATGCGCAAGGCAGGTGGTGGAATCCTGGCCGCCGGAAAACAGGACCAGGGCGTGGCGGGGAAGCAGGGGAGGGATCAGGCTCATTCGGGAAGGTTCAGAACAGGTTCGTGGCTTATGCCATAGCTGACCAGACCGGCAGGCACATGTTCGGAGGCATTGTGGACATGGCCGCTTTGGTCATCAAAGAAGAAGTCGGGTTCAAATTCGCGCAGGAACGGGCCTTTGGGAAGGCCGCCCAGGAACATGGCCTCGTCGACGGTGATGTTCCAGCTCATCAAGGTGCGGATGGCGCGTTCGTGCGCAGGGGCGCTGCGTGCAGTGACCAGCGCGGTGCGGATGCGCATGGGGGCCTGGTCTTGCAGGCTGGTCTGCTGCAGGCGGTGCAGCGCGGCCAGAAACGGCTTGAAGGGGCCGGGCGGCAGTGGCAGTGTGGCTTTTTCGGCTTCATGTGCCTGGAAAGCCTGCAGGCCGCCATTTTGGTAGATGCGCTCGGCCTCATCGGCGAACAGCACGGCATCCCCGTCGAAGGCAATACGCACTTCCTGGGGATGCGCATCGCTGGCCTGTGCCGAATCCGTGGCGACACGTGCAGCAGGAAACTGCAGCGCCAGCGCCTGGCGCACATCATCGGCATTGGCCGACAGGAACAGGTGCGCGCCCAGCGGCCGCAGGTAGCGGAATGGGTCTGCGCCCTGGGTGAACACGCCACGCTGGATGCTGTCGAGTCCGTGGGCCTTGGCGGAGCGGAAGACGCGCATGCCGCTGGCAGGGTCATTGCGTGACAGGACTACGACTTCCACTCGGCGCTCGTCGCCAGTATTGAAAGCCAGCAGCTTGCGTACCAGCGAAAAAGCCACGCCGGGTGCGGCAGGCTGCTCGAGCTGTTCCAGCTGCAGACGCATGTAGCCCTGCGTATCGCCGCTTTCAAACAGGCGGTTTTCCGCCTCGAAATCGAACAAGGCGCGTGAAGAAATGGCTACAACGAGCTGGCCGTCGAGAGTGGCAGGCATGGTAAGGGGGCTCAAGCTTGGTTACATGCACAGCATGATAGCCGCATTGGAACGTGGCACACTGAATGCAGGGGCTGCGGCTGCGGCTGCGGCTGCGAGTTTGCGGTACGGCGGTAGTCGCATGGCGAGTCGGCGGCTGCAATGCGCAACCCTGTTGTCGGAGGCGATGCATCGTGGATATCTTGATCCGGCTGCACACAGCAAGCCGAGCGCATCGGGCCAGAATCCGTTTCTGGCTGTGGGTGGTATTTGCACTGAGCCTGCTGCTGCTGGCTGGTTACGTAGGCGGGCGGATGCTTGGACATGGCTTGGAGCGTGGCGTGCAGTGGCGAGAGCCGGTGGTGCAGCCACAGGATACGGCAGCGCCAACCTTGCAGCTGGATTCGTCGCAGCAAGGCCACCAGTTAACTGGCCATGGCAGCTACACGGCGCCGGTCTATGCCGCGCCTTCGGGATTGGCCGATGCCGCAGCACGCAGCGAGGTGGTTATCGACGAAAATGGCGTGGCGTACGAGCTTGCGCCGGAAAATGGGGCGGCGCTGGATGCCATGGATGGCAGCATCGACAACAAGCCGTTGGAGCAGGATCCGCTGCTGGCGTTCGAGGAGCCGAAGGAAGAGCCTGTGCCGGTAGTGACCAGGCATGCGCGGCCATCCGCAGCGCCTGTGGAACACGAAGTAGATATCTTTTTTGGACAATGACATGACAGATCGCAACAGGATGCCGCCCGCCGGTTCCACCCGACGTTTACGCTGGCCACTGCTGCTGGCTTTGGCCGTGCTGCTGCTGGTGGTGGCCGTGCTGGGGGGCTTGTATATCGGCAAAGGCGCCGGGCAGGGCATTCCGGTCAAGGCGGATGGCGCATCCGATATCACGGGCACGCCAGATGGCCAGGGCATTGGCTTGGCCAATCAGGGGGCGAAGTTGCTCGGCAAGGATTTGCATGTGCCTGACAAGCTGCCGCAGGCGGGTACGCCGTCCACCAGCGAGCCCGGTGCAATCGTGGCTCCAGGAGGTGTGGAACTGCAACGGCCCGAAACACCGGTCGAATCTGCAGCTGTGCCGGCTTCCGGGGATGGGGCGGCTGTCGCTACACAGGTACCTGCCGACAGCGTGGAGTCCGCTGCTTCTGCGGTTTCTCAATAAGGCAATGGTTCAGGATTGGCTGGCCAGCAGCGGGCAGGCCAGCCATTTGCCGTAGCTGCAGCTGCTGCCAGGCCATTGGCGTGCCGTTTGCACACATTGTGCCGTCAGTCCCTGGCTGAGCAGTTCCATGGCTTTGATCACCCCAGCATGCGTGACCCATAGCTGCCAGTGGTTGCCGCATGCCTGATGCTCTTGCACGAATTGCTGCACGCGATCCATCAGCTGCGCCACCGATTCGCCATGCGAGCCCACTGGGTAATGGGCAAAATCGGCCAACCAGGCGTTCCACTCATCCACCGAGACGGTATCCCAGGGTTGTCCTTCCCAGGTGCCGAAGTCCATTTCCATCAGGCGCCCGTCCTTGGTCAGGGTGGCGGCAAGGTCGGCAACATGCAATTGCTCCTGAACTGCATTGGCCAGCTGGACGCAGCGTACCAGCGGTGAGCTGATGATTTCGATGGACATGCCGGGCTGGCGCTGGCTTTGCTGCAGCAGATAGCGCGACATCTGCATGGCGGCTTCCTGCGTGGCTTCGATATGGGCAGAGATGTCTAGCTGGCCGTAGCACACGCCTTGTGCAATCAAGGGCTGGGCGTGGCGCTGTAGCCAGCGTCTGGGCGCGGCGAGGATCATGCGCCCCCCATGAGGTGCAGGGTGGCGGTCAGGGCGGTGGCGTAAAACACCAGTTCGCACACCTGTTGGGTGGCACCCATGCAGTCACCGGTAACACCCTGCAGTCGACGGCGGAACCAGAACCCCATCGCGCCTGCCGTGAGCAGAGCGGCAAGCGTGGCGATACCTACAATGGCCAATTTGACCGGGCCATCCTCGAGCCAGTAAATGGCAGCCAACGGCAGGCACCACAAGGCTGCGCCCCATACCGGCAAATGCTGCATGCCGCCGGTTACCTGCAGGGTCTTGGATTGCTGGTGCAGGCCTACATGCGGCAGGCTGCGCACCAGCAGCAAGGGGGTAAAGCGCGACACCACATGGGCTGCAACCAATACGCATAACAGCACGCCGGTCTGCACCAGGCCCAGGGCTGCCAGCAAGGCGATCTTGAGCAGCAGCGCCAGCGTCAGGGTGATGACGGCATAGCTGCCTACGCGCGAATCCTTCATCACCTCGAGTGCGCGCTGTGCCGGCAGATGTCCGCCCAGCGCATCGGCCACGTCGGCCAGGCCATCTTCGTGAAAGGCCCCTGTCATCCAGATGGTGGCCAGCGTGCTGAGCAGGGCCGCCAGCACCAGCAGCAGGGTGGATGATGCCATCAACATGATGGGCGACCCCCACAGCCACAGCACGCCAACATAGACCAGCAGGGCCAGGCCACCCGTGAGCCAGCCTATGGCGGGTAGGTGCACCATGGCAGCGCGCATGTGTTGTGTGCTGAACCCGACCCACTGCGCCAAGGTCGGCGGCAGCGGAATGCGCGTGAAAAATTGCAGCGCCAGCAGCAGGTGTTTGAGGGTATCGCTCATGGACCGGAAAACCACAAATGAATGCATGCCCGAAAGGGCTTGCAGGCATTGTCACATGATTTGTTGCAGCGCACAAATTTCTGTGGTGACTGCAGCAGGAACAGGCTCAGTCGGGCTTGCGCAGGAACATGGCGTAGACGGGGTTGGCGGTTTCGTCCACGTACACGTACTGCAGCTCGTGCAGGAACTGCGCAAACGGCGCATTGTCCTGTTCCGGCACCTGGATGCCGACCAATACTTCGCTGTAATCGGCGCCCTGGTTGCGATAATGGAACAGGCTGATGTTCCAGCCGGGATTGAGCAGGCTCAGGAAGCGCATCAGCGCTCCTGGGCGCTCGGGAAACTCGAAGCGCAGCAGGCGTTCGTTGCTGGCTATTGGGCTGGGGCCGCCCACCATGTAGCGGATATGGCTCTTGGCCAGCTCGTTGTGGGTCAGGTCAAGCGTGTTGAATCCGTGCTCGCGCAATTGGGACGCGATGACTTCGCTTTCACCTTTCCCCTGCATCGAGACGCCGACAAACACATGTGCCTTGTCGCTACTGTGCATGCGGTAGTTGAATTCGGTCACGTTGCGCGTGCCGCCGTCCAGGGTGTCGATGATCTTGCACAGGCGGCGGAAGCTGCCGCGCTCTTCGGGAATGGTGATGGCAAACACGCCTTCGCGTTCTTCGCCCACTTCGGCGCGCTCTGCCACGAAGCGCAGGCGGTCGAAGTTCATGTTGGCGCCGCACAGCACGGCGGCAAAGGTCTTGCCCTGCA
This sequence comes from uncultured Allobrachymonas sp., assembly GCA_964413485.1. Taxonomy (GTDB): domain Bacteria; phylum Pseudomonadota; class Gammaproteobacteria; order Burkholderiales; family Burkholderiaceae_C; genus Brachymonas. Next base: position 35,451 of record CAYPRU010000020.1, read on the forward strand.
GCTGGTGTTTGTCAACATATTGCTTGATGGCGGCCACGCCCATGGCGCCGGCCGGCTCCACGATGCTGCGCGTATCGACAAAAATGTCCTTGATGGCGGCGCAGACGGCGTCGGTATCGACGATCACATAGTCATCCAGCAGCTCGCGGCACAGGCGGAAGGTTTCCTCGCCCACCAGCTTGACAGCGGTGCCGTCCGAGAACAGGCCCACATCCTGCAATTCGACGCGCTTGCCCTGCTGTACCGATTGCCACATGGCGTCGGAGTCGGACATTTGCACGCCGATGACGCCGATGCCCGGGCGTACGGCCTTGATATAGCTGGCGATGCCGGCCGCCAAGCCGCCGCCGCCGATGGCCACGAATACTGCGTCCAGCTCCTTGTAGGGCAGAGTCTGGATCTGACGCAGGATCTCCATGGCAATGGTGCCTTGGCCGGCGATCACGTCGGGATCGTCGAAGGGATGAATGAAGGTGAGGCCCTGTTCCTGTTGCAGCTTGACGGCATGCTGGTAGGAGTCGCTGTAGCTGTCGCCGGCTAGTACTACGTCACCGCCCAGCGCCTTGACCGCGTCGATCTTGAGCTGGGGCGTGGTGGTGGGCATGACGATGATGGCGCGCGAACCGAGCTTGCGCGCGCCCAATGCCACGCCTTGCGCGTGGTTGCCGGCCGAGGCACAGATCACGCCCTTGTGCAGCTGGCCGGGGGTAAGCGCTGCCATCTTGTTGTAGGCGCCGCGCAGCTTGAAGCTGAACACCGGCTGCTGGTCTTCGCGCTTGAGCAGCACGGTATTGTCCAGGCGGCGGCTGAGTACACGCGCATGATCGAGCGGCGTTTCGTGCGCCACATCGTAGACGCGTGCATTGAGGATTTTCTTGAGGTAATCGTCCGTGGTGAGGGCGGCTGGTTGAGCCGTCGCAGTGCTGTCGTTGGATGCCATGGTGATGTGGGATGTGTAAAGGCCGGGCATGCCGTCCGGCGCTGCCCTGCATGCAGGCATGATACGCCGGTTTGAAGGAGCCGAAGGCAGTGGCGTTTGCCGTGAGGATCGGTTTGTCCGGGTGGGCCCCTTGAAAACATTGTCTTTTTCAGGAAACGGCCAACCTGTCCGGCATGATGCAGCGCTAGGCAGTCAAGCGCTGCGAGGTTATCATGGCAGGTTTATCAAGATGGGGTCGCGGCTTTTGATTGCGTTCGAGCACCGTGGCTGCCGTCTGGCAATTCGTCATTTTCAGAGGTGATTTCTGATGCAAGCTCCTTTTTCCCGCCGCGCCCTGTTTGTTCTGGCCATGACCGCAGCACTGGCTGCATGCTCCAAGTCCGGGGCGCCGGCCAATGCGGGTGCTTCGGCTGTGCCGGCAGGCAAGGTCTATGTGGCAGCCAGCAACGCGGCCTTTGCCCCGTTCGAATCGATGACGCCGGATGGCAAGGTCGAGGGGTTTGACGCCGACCTGATCCAGGCGGTGGCAGCCAAGGGCGGCTTTGAGGTCAAGGTGGTCAATACGCCGTGGGAAGGCATCTTCAAGAGCCTGGACGGCGGGGAAAGCGACCTGGTGATTTCCGGCGTGACCATTACCGATGCGCGCAAGCAGAGCATGGATTTTTCCGATCCGTACTTCGATGCCACCCAGCTGATTGCGGTCAAGCAGGACTCCAAAGTGGCCGGCATGGAAGACTTGAAGCCTTTGGTGGTGGGCGTGCAAAACGGCGCCACGGGCGACGAGGTGGTGTCCAAGCTGCTGGGCAAGACCAGCCCCAACATCAAGCGCTTTGAATCGACCCCGCTGGCGATGAAAGAACTGGAAGCGGGCGGTGTGGCTGCCGTGGTGTCCGATAATGGCGTGGTGCAGCATTACCTGGCGAACAATACCAGCAGCCAGCTGCGTCTGGTCAGCGACCATGGCTTTGCTTCCGAGCAATATGGCATTGTGGTCAAGAAGGGCAATACCGAGCTGCTGAAGAAGATCAACACCGGCCTGGCCGGTATCCGCGCCGACGGCAGCTATGACAAGATCTACGCCAAGTGGTTTGGCAGCAAGCCGGCAGCCTCTGCCGCTGCAGCCAGCGCAGCGGCTTCCAAGTAAGTTGCCATAGCCTGGGCTTTCCGGCCTGATCGTTTCTGTTTCCCTGCAGCGCGCCGCCGGTGTGGCGCGCTTTTCTTCTACCAATGACATCATGGATCTACGCTGGGAAATCCTGACCCCTTATGCGCCCCTGTTTATCTCTGGCGTGTGGATGACCATCAAGCTCACCATCATTGCGCTGGTCGTGGGCCTGGTGCTGGGCCTTCTGATTGGCCTGACCACGGCGCAGAAAGCTACCGGCTGGAAACAGTCGCTGCGCTGGCTGCTGGTGGCTTATGTGGGTTTCCTGCGCGGTACGCCGCTGTTCGTGCAGATCCTGCTGGTGCATTTTGCGTTGATGCCCTCGCTGATCCATCCGGAACATGGCCTGCTGCTCAGTGGCGCGGCAGCGGTGGACTTCCGCCAGGCTAATGGCGCTTTCTTCTCGGGGGCGCTGGCGCTCACGCTGAATGCCAGTGCCTACATCTCCGAGATCGTGCGCGCCGGCATCCATTCCATAGCGCGCGGCCAGGTGCAGGCAGCGCATAGCCTTGGGCTGGATGACATGCAGGCCATGCGCTACATCGTGCTGCCGCAGGCGCTGCGCCGCATGGTGCCGCCACTGGTCAACGAGGCGGTGACGTTGCTCAAGGATTCGTCGCTGGTTTCTGCCATCGGACTGGCCGAGCTGGCCATGGCCGCGCGCACCGTGGCTGGCGCCTATTCGCGCTACTGGGAGCCATATCTGGCCATTTCGCTGATCTATCTGATCCTGACCAGCATCATCACGCTGACGGCGCGCAGGCTGGAAACGCCGGCGGAGCAGCGGGGGCGGTAAGGGTGCAATCCCTCTTCCGGCGCCAGGGGCTGGGCGCCATCTCAGTCAAGGATGCCGAATAGCTGCAGCGCCCTGAGGGCAGGGCGCCCTTGCCCTTGCATTATCCCAGTCGCGCCAACTGCTCCTTGATCTTGTCCAGCGTGGCGCTGAAATCGGCGACACGCAGCTTTTCCTGCTCGATTACGGCTGCCGGTGCCTTGGCCACGAAGTTCTGGTTGCCGAGCTTGCCATTGGCCTTAGCGATTTCACCTTCCAGGCGCGTGGCTTCCTTGCCCAGGCGGGCGCGTTCGGCGTCCTTGTCGATTTCCATGAACAGGGCCAGGCGTGCTTCGCCCACTACGGCCACCGGGGCGGCCTGGGCGGCAGCTTGCCAGTCGGCTTCATCGGCAAACACCTTGACTTCGTTCAGCTTGGCCAGGGCCTGCAGTGCCGGGGCAGCCTGCGTCAGGAAGGTGTCGTCGCCCAGCGCATACAGCGGCAGACGCTGCGCCGGAGACACGCCCATTTCTCCGCGCAGATTGCGGCAGGCATCCACCAGATGCTTGAGCTTGGCCACGTACTGTTCGGCTGCTTCGTCGAGTTTTTCGGGATTGCTGACCGGGTAGGTAGATACCGCCACCGAGTCGCCGCTGCGGCCGGCCAGCGGCGCGACTTTCTGCCACAGCTCTTCGGTGATGAACGGGATAACAGGGTGCGCCAGGCGCAGAATGGTCTCCAGCACGCGCAGCAGCGTGTAGCGGGTGCCGCGCTGGGCGGGTTCGTCGCCGCTCTGGATCTGCACCTTGGCGATTTCCAGGTACCAGTCGCAGAATTCGTTCCAGACGAAGTCGTAGATGGTGTTGGCGACGTTGTCGAGACGGTACTCGGCAAAGCCCTTGGCGATGTCGGCCTCGACGCGCTGCAGCTGGCTCACGATCCAGCGGTCGGGCTGGCTGAAGGTCTTGTAGCTGCGGTCGCACACCTTGTCTGCGCTGCTGGGATGTACCAGGCCGCAGTCATGCCCTTCGCACTGCATCAGCACGAAACGCGTGGCGTTCCAGAGCTTGTTGCAGAAGTTGCGGTAGCCTTCGCAGCGCTTGCTGTCAAAGTTGATGCTGCGGCCCAGGCTGGCCAGTGCGGCGAAGGTAAAGCGCAGGGCGTCGGCACCGTAGGCAGGGATGCCGTCCGGGAATTCCTTTTCGGTGTCCTTGCGCACCTTAGGCGCGGTTTCGGGCTTGCGCAGGCCGATGGTGCGCTTGTCCAGCAGCGGACCCAGCTCGATGCCGTCGATCAGGTCGACCGGATCGAGCACGTTGCCTTCGGACTTGCTCATCTTCTTGCCCTGGGCATCGCGTACCAGACCATGGATGTACACATGGCGGAACGGTACCTGCCCGGTAAAGTGGGTCGTCATCATGATCATGCGCGCGACCCAGAAGAAGATGATGTCGTAGCCGGTGACCAGGACGGTGCTGGGAAGGTAGAGGTCGTAGTCTGTCGTGCCGGCCTGTCCCAGGGCTGCGCTGCTGCTCGCGGCAGCCTCCGGCCAGCCCATGGTGCTGAAGGGTACCAGTGCCGAGGAGTACCAGGTGTCGAGCACGTCTTCGTCACGTACCAGATGGGGGCCGCGCGTGAGCTTGGCCTGCAGACGATCGGTTTCTGCCGTGTGGCAGCGCATGCGGGCTTCCGCCATGGCCTCGTCGATGGCCTTGCGCCATTGCTGTTGGGCTTCTTCCTCGTTGCTGGCAACATAGACATTGCCGTCTTCGTCGTACCAGGCGGGAATCTGGTGGCCCCACCACAGCTGGCGGCTGATGCACCAGTCCTGGATGTTGTTCATCCATTGGTTGTAGGTGTTGACCCAGTTTTCCGGGACGAAGCGCACCTGGCCGTTGGCGACCGCGTCAATGGCCTTTTGCGCGATGCTCTTGCCGGTGGCGTCGCCTTGGCCCACCTTGTTCATGGCCACGAACCACTGATCGGTCAGCATCGGTTCCACCACCTGGCCGGTACGGGCGCAGCGCGGCACCATCAGCTTGTGCTTCTTGACTTCGACCAGGGCGCCCAGCGCCTCCAGATCCTTGACGACCGCCTTGCGCGCCACGAAACGGTCCAGCCCGCGGAAGATTTCGGGGGCATTTTCGTTGATGGTGGCATCGAGCTCGAGCACGCAGATCATCGGCAGCTTGTGGCGCTGGCCGACTGCATAGTCGTTGACATCGTGGGCGGGAGTGACCTTGACCACGCCGGTACCGAACTCGCGGTCCACGTATTCATCGGCAATCACCGGGATTTCGCGGCCGACCAGCGGCAGCGTCACGGTCTTGCCGATCAGGTGGCGGTAGCGCTCGTCTTCGGGGTGCACCATCACGGCCACGTCACCCAGCATGGTTTCGGGGCGGGTGGTGGCCACGGTCAGGTTGCCGCTGCCATCGGACAGCGGGTAGGCAATGTGCCACAGGAAGCCGTCTTCCTCTTCACTTTCCACTTCCAGATCGCTGACGGCGGACTTGAGGACCGGGTCCCAGTTGACCAGGCGCTTGCCGCGATAGATCAGGCCCTGCTGGTACAGGCGCACAAAGGTTTCCGTGACGACCTTGCTGAGCTTGGCGTCCATGGTGAAGTATTCGCGGCTCCAGTCCACGCTGTCGCCCATGCGGCGCAT
>CAYPRU010000021.1:0-37645 GCA_964413485.1 uncultured Allobrachymonas sp.
CCCTAGACACATTTCGCCCCCCATTTTTGTTTGACAACAATCTAGAAAAAGCAAGTACCAAAGAGAATGGAAACAGTTGACTGGCAGCCCCGGCAAATGTATTCAACAGTCCAAATGATCCCATTACTTCCATCTTTTCAGCCAACAGCAATCTATTCTCATTTACGTCACCAACGAACGAACTCATAGCAAACGGCAGAAAAAATACAATTGAATAAATTTGCGTAGCCACCAGGATATTCTCGATCATCGTTCGAAACCGGACTTCATCAAACGTTCTCGAGATATTCTCCGGTCGAAATAACAAAAATCCGGAAATACTAAAGAAAACACCAACAAGAAGCACGAGCACAGATGAATAATTAGGCTCAAAAATCGGCTTAATTCCAGCGGTCGCCTCCAATATTGCCGACGAAACCCCGAGAGCCGTGTATAAAATCCAGAGCAACAGCGCCAACGCAGAACCGCGAATGGCAAATCTACGCAATACAAAAAAATAATATAAGAATAACCCACCAAGAAAAACAAACGCCATCACACCTCCCCACTCCCGGACGCCTCGCTCCGACTCCATTTCACCTGTATTTTTCTTAGATCAACAATATTAGAAAATACACGCTGCGGCATCACCAGAGAAAAACAACGAAAGCAAAACCAGAAATACAAAAATGCAGTCGATCGCAGGTTTTTCACCTGCAGCAGGAAATTTGTAACACCCCATATAAAATAATTATCTCTCTGCTCTGGGAATTTATTAAGAAATATCTTGGCATGCTCAGTTGTCATCTTTGCAATTTTTTTTGCACTACTTACACTAATCGACCCCGATGCAGCGACGCGATATCTGCCGAGAATTTCATCAACAACCTTTCCCCGCCCTTTAGACAACAAGTCCCACGTGAAATATAGATCCAGACACTCGCTATTAATTGATACAACTTCCCTGGCTGATCGTCTATACATGAGCGAACTATGTACACCAACAAAGCCCAAACGAATAGCATCCTCAAAGAAAACATTTCCGCATTCAAATACCGAAAAGTCGGCGGTTCGTCCGGAACAAAATCTCCCGTTATCATCAAAATAGTCGACCCTATGCCACACAGCATTACAGCGAAGATCTGCATCAAGAATGTCGACTTGCTTTTGAATTTTTCCGGGCAGCGCATAATCATCCCCATCCATATGGGCCACATACTGACCTAATGCCATTTGGTGCACATAGATAAAATTCTTGACGGCTCCCATATTTCTATCATGAAATATAGGCTTTATTATTTTTGGATACCTATTCTGAAATTCTTCAATAATACATCTAGTATCATCGCCAGAGCAATCGTCCGCCACAATGACTTCCAGATCACAATCAACATCTTGATCGACGATGCTCTGCAGACACTGTCTAATATATTTATCCTGATTATAAGTAACTACACAGACCGACACCTTTGGGGGCTTTTTTTCCATTGTTTTCTCCCGCCTAAAAGCGGATTACTCCGAATCTAGAAAATACGATTTTTCGCAGATTTCCTGCTCCCAATCCACAAAAAATCAATATAACTCCACCCTCCAGGATCAGCAGCAGCAGGAGATTTAGCCGAGTATAAGGACTAGCAACAATCGATGCCTTGTAAAGAACAGTCGCAGCGAGCATCCCTAACACCAGTGACGGAAACAAATCCTGCACCAACCATTTACCATGCAAACCCTTGGCGAACCTTTTGTGCACTAATGGGGTCCACGCAGAAAAATAAATCGCATTTGATATGGCCCATGCGTATCCAGCACCAATAGCCCCGTACCGCCAGGTGGCCCAGACCAACGCTGGGATCAACAACACGATGAATATTCCATTACCAATCAAATGCAGTTTCAAGTCACCTTTGGCAAACTGCAGGTAATAGGGGAAAGCAGATGCAGCCAAAATTCCATTACCAACCGCATAAAGGCGCAGCACCGGTGCTGCCTGATTAGCGATATGGAGATCACCCGTCCAAACCCACAGCACTTGTTCACTAAAAAAAATCAACATCAAGCAGGAAGGTATAACAATAACTGCGAGGAACTGCGTAGCGATGCGATACAGTGTAATTACGCCAGAGTCATCACCTTCAGCCTGCATTCGGGCCATTCGGGGCATCAGTACACCATTAATCGGTCCACTAATTATCGTGATCCCACTGGCTGCAAGAACTGCTATCGTGAAGAAGCCATAGTCAGTTAATGGCAGCAATTTTGATAGCACCAACTTGTCGGTTTGTGTTACAAGTACCCACGCTGATGAAGTGAAAGCTATGCTTAATGAGAAATTGAGGACAGGCTTGATGGGTGTAAACAATGAAACGTACGACCAACCCAGTTTGCGCCCATCCCGCACTTCGGGAAACAAGCTGTGGGACTTGGCCGCCAATCCAGACAACTCTGTCAAAGCAACCACCAATTGGTAGGCAAAGAACACTGCGGGCGAATGCCCGACCCATATCAATACGGGCAGAACACCCACAAAGCGCAGCGTCGCCACAAAAGCATTGAATCCACCCAGCCAAACCAGTTGCTCTGAACCTGAGATGCAGCCCCGATATAGCCCTGACATCCAACGCAGCGCCACGCCCACGGCCATCATTTGCAAAGACAACTGCACCTGGTCCACTGGCAACGTTTGCACGTTCAGCCAGCGGCTTGCAATCAAGCCAGAAAGTAAAAACATGACGCCCCCCCCAATCAGGGCGATGGCAAAAAAGATGAGCTGAAGCGCGCGCAGCAGACGGCGATAGCTCAGTGCATCGATAGCGCCGCCCCGAAAACGGGCGGTCTCACGCGCAACCGTCGGCGTGAGACCCATGTCCAGTAAGTTGAACCAAGCCTGAAGCATGGTGAAAAAACCGACCAAGCCATAGGCCTCCGCCCCCATGTATTTCAAATACATGGGGAGGATGAGGATACCAATCACCGTAACATATATCTGGGTAGCATAGCTTGCGATAATGTTGCGCTTAAGGGACACGTTTTTTACCGTTTTTCCAGAACACGAGCGGGATTACCAACCACGGTCGCACCAGCCGGCACATCTTTGGTGACCACTGCACCCATCCCTACTACCGCGCCCCTCCCGATACGAAGCGGCTTCTCGGCCGTACCCTCACGAATAACAGCATTTGTACCTATGTAAGCGTAGTCATCAATAAGAACCCGGCCGTTACAACGAACACCAGGCGCAAAGGTAACATAGTCTCCAATTACACAATCGTGCGCCACATAAGAGTAGATATTACATTGAAAATACTTCCCAATACAAGCGTTTGACGTCACCATAGTATTCGGACAGAAAAGCGCACCTTCTGCAATTGTGTTGCAGTCGAAAATTGACACTTGAGGAGCTCGCAATGCTAATGGCTCCACCCGTCCACCCACCTGAGCGACGATGGCTTCCCGGGCTTTGCCATCACCAACTGCAACGTTGAAATACTTTTTTCCTTCGGTCCGAATAAAATCGTCCAAGGATAGAACAGAATGCCCATTAACCTCCAAATTCTTAGGCTGCCAAGTTTCAACAAAATACACATCGACAATACTCGGGGAAACTGACAGAGATCGCGCGACGCTTTCTCTTACAAAAGGAATAACCTCTCGCGCAAGGCCGCCTGCGCCGAGCAGTCCAAATTTAATACGATCCATTTCAAAACCCCTTAATGATGGATATGACTCGTGCCAAGTCTTCGTCGGCGAGACTTGGGTAGATCGGCAAACAAAGTACATTCTGAGCCGCATCGTTGGCCACGGGCAAGTTTTCACGATTCGCTGACGGCAAGCCTCGATACATCGGAAAATCTGAAATCAGCGGATAAAAGTACCGACGAGCGAAGATGTTGTTTTCTTTGAATTTCTGATAAAGAGCATCGCGACTATACGGATAGTCGGACTCCATCAAAATGGGGAAATATGAATAGTTGGCCACTTGCTCGCCAGCATTTCTCAAGCATCGAATACCTGGGACACCATTCAAGGCCTTACGATAGGCGGCGTCAATGCTCTTTCGTTTGGCGACGGCCTTATCCACATACTGGAGTTGCAACATACCAAACGCTGCATTAATTTCACTCATTTTTCCATTAATGCCCGGGGCAATCACGGTGACCTCATCGGCAAAACCGAAATTCTTTAATTGGTCAATTCTCAACTTGGTTTCTGCGTCCGGGCAGATAATGGCACCACCCTCAAAGGTATTGAAGACTTTGGTGGCGTGAAAACTGAGAACTGAGAGGTCGCCATGGCGCAACACGCTGCCGCCTTGATCTTGCACGCCAAAGGCGTGGGCCGCATCGTAGATAACCTTGAGGTTGTGGTGATCGGCAATCTTCTGGATGGCCAGCACGTCGCACGGATGCCCGTAGCAGTGCACCGGCATGATGGCCTTTGTTTGCGGGGTAACGGCGGCTTCGATTTTTGTGGGATCTAAGTTGAGCGTGTCGGGGTCTATGTCGACAAACACGGGCTTGATACCATTCCACAGCAACGAGTGTGCGGTGGCCACGAATGAATAAGGCGTAGTAATGACTTCCCCCGCGATGCCTAGAGCCTGCAGAGCAGTAACAAGGCCGAGCGTACCATTAGAGAAGAGCGCGATGTGCTTGACGCCCAAGTAGTCGCATAGGGCTTTTTCAAGCTGCTGGTGGTAGGGCCCTCCATTGGTCAAAATTTTGCTTTTCCATATATTCTCTAGATACGGAATAAATTCTTGCAGCGGAGGCAATGATGGCTGTGTGACGTAGATGGGCCGCTTCATGGTTAATAATGTTTCCTGCTTTAGATTGAATCAATATGCTGCGATTTTCGAAAAAATTATCTGCGCCCAATAAAAAACCAATTCAAGCAATTAAGAGATTTCCGATGAATTTAGAGGGGATCCACGTCTATCGTTATCGGATGCGATAGGGATCGTAGACAAGGCTAATCAATCTGAATTAACGAGTTATTCCAAACAATGCAACGCTCATGCTCAGGAAAATAATAATCAGTCGCCTTATAAAGGAAATCAGCCGAATCACTCAAGGTTAGAGAACCGTGCGCGAAGCCCGGCGGTATCCACACTTGCCTGCGATTGTCTTCGCTCAGCTCCACCCCCACCCACTTTTCAAACGTAGACGAGTTCTTGCAAATGTCAACTGCCACTTTTAAAAACGGCACCTCGCACCACTCGCACTAGCTTGCCCTGGGTCTTCTGAATTTGATGGTGCAAGCCACGTAGCACGCCTTTGGTACTGCGACTGTGGTTGTCTTACGCAAATCGATGATTGGTTCCAGTGGCGTCGTTAAATGCTTTTTGGTTGAAGCTATCATAGATGAAGCCGCGTGCATCGGCAAACACCTTCGGCTCAATAATCAGCACTCCTGGAATTCTGGTTGGAGTGACCTTCATCCCCGGAATTCCTCGCACAGCAGACGCTGCAGGTACTTCCCATAGCCATTCTTGGCAAGAGGTTGTGACAGCTTTTCAAGCTGTTCGCTGGTAATGAAGCGATTGCGCCATGCGATTTCTTCGGGACACGCAATTTTTAAGCCCTGTCGACGCTCCAGCGTAGCGATGAATTGACCTGCATCTAACAGGCTATCGTGAGTGCCCGTATCTAGCCAAGCGTAGCCTCGAGTCATCATTTGCACGTTAAGCTGGCCCAGATCCAGATAAATTTGGTTGACGGCGGTGATTTCTAGCTCGCCGCGAACACTGGGCTTGACCGCCTTAGCAATATCAACAACTTGGTTGTCGTAGAAATACAGGCCAGTGACAGCATAGTTGCTCTTGGGTTTGGCGGGTTTTTCTTCGATGCTGGTGGCTTTGCCTGTGGCATCGAATGCAACGACGCCGTAGCGCTCGGGGTCTTGCACGTGGTAGGCAAAGACGGTCGCGCCGTTGGTGTTGGCGTCAGCCCGGGCAAGCAACTGCGGAAATTCATGTCCGTGAAAAATGTTGTCGCCAAGTACGAGCGCGCTAGGATGGTCGCCCACAAACTTGTGGCCGATGATGAAGGCCTGCGCTAGACCGTCCGGGCTGGGCTGCACGGCATATTGCAGGTTGATGCCCCATTGGCTGCCGTCGCCCAACAGCTGCTGGAATCGCGGAGTGTCCTGCGGCGTGCTGATGATGAGGATGTCGCGCATGCCAGAGAGCATGAGGGTGCTGAGCGGGTAGTAGATCATAGGCTTGTCGTACACCGGCAGCAGTTGCTTGCTGATGGCGAGGGTGGCCGGGTGCAGCCGTGTGCCGGAGCCGCCGGCGAGGATGATGCCTTTGCGTGAGGTCATGTCGTATTGGGTTGCGTTCAGAGAATTTCAGTCAGCATGCGGTCCACGCTCTGCTGCCATTGCGGCAGGGTGAAGCCGAAGACAGCCTGCAGTTTGGCCGTGCTCAAATGGCAATTGTGAGGGTGCGCTGCCGGCGTAGGGCGTGCGCTTTGTGGGCACGGGCGCCACATCTTTTGCTGTTATGTTCATGGCAGGCTGCTGGTACTGCGCTTGGGCAATGACGTGATTGGCATAGGCGTACCTAGTAGTTTCACCACTGGCGACCAGATGGTAGACGCCGGCATCCTGGTCCGTGTTGGTCGGGTCGCGCGTCACTTGTCGAATGGCGTGTGCTGTCACGTCCGCCAACAACTCAGCACCGGTGGGTGCCCCCCATTGGTCGTCGACTACGGTCAGCCGCTCGCGCTCTTGCGCCAGGCGCAGTATCGTTTTGGCGAAGTTGCCACCGCGGGCGGCATATAGACCTAGCTGGTGCCGAAAATGAGGTGGCGGCGGCATTGACAATCACGTCAGGCTGCACCCGCCGCACGGTGTCGGCCAGACCTTGCAGATTGGTCAGGTCGCCACACAGGGTAAGTTCGGAACTGGCGCTGTGACGGTCCAGCGCAACGAGTTCCGCAAGGGGCGCCAGACTGCGTTGCAGTTCCCAGCCGACCTGGCCGTTCTTGCCCAGGAGCAGGATATGCAGGCTCATGCCGATGCGCCTTGGTACTGCTTGGCCACCCATTCGTGATAAGCACCGCTTTGCACGTTCTGCACCCATTGCGGGTTATCCAGATACCACTGCACGGTCTTGCGGATGCCGGATTCGAAGTTTTCTTCCGGCATCCAGCCCAGCTCGCGCTGGATCTTGCTAGCGTCGATGGCGTAGCGCAGGTCGTGGCCGGGTCGGTCCTGGACGTGGGTAATCAGGCTGCGATACGAACTGCCATCGGCGCGCGGGCGTAACTCGTCTAGCAGGGCGCAGAGGGTATGTACTACATCGATGTTCTGTTTCTCGTTATGGCCGCCAATGTTGTAGGTTTCGCCGATTTGGCCCGTGGTCACCACCTTGTACAGGGCGCGGGCGTGATCCTCCACGAATAGCCAGTCGCGTACCTGGTTGCCCTTGCCGTACACCGGCAGCGGCTTGCCTTCCAGAGCATTGAGGATCATCAGCGGGATGAGCTTTTCCGGAAAGTGGTATGGGCCGTAGTTGTTCGAGCAGTTGGTGACCAGGGTTGGCAGACCGTATGTGCGCCGCCAGGCGCGCACTAGGTGGTCGGAGCTGGCTTTGCTGGCGCTGTAAGGGCTGCTTGGCGCGTAGGGAGTGGTTTCGGTAAACAGGTCTTGCGGGCCTTCCAGGTCGCCATACACCTCGTCGGTAGAGATGTGGTGAAAGCGGAAGGCATGCTGACGCGTTGCATTCAGGCCTTGCCAATACTGGCGCGCAGCCTCCAGCAGGGTATAGGTACCGACGATGTTGGTTTCGATGAATGCGGCCGGGCCATCGATGGAGCGGTCAACATGGGATTCGGCGGCCAGGTGCATTACGGCATCGGGCTGGTGCTCGTGAAACACCCGCTCGACTTCGGCGCGATCGCAAATGTCTACCTGTTCAAAGGCATAGCGTGGGTTGGCGCTGGTCTCGGCAAGGGATTCGAGGTTGCCGGCGTAGGTCAGCTTGTCAAGATTGACCACGCTGTCGGACGTGTGGCGAATGATGTGGCGGATAACTGCGGAGCCGATGAAGCCGGCGCCGCCGGTGACGAGGATTTTCATGGTTTATTTACTTGATTACACAAGTGCGCTGTTTAGTTTGTTTCCAAGCTGCCGATGATGATGGCGTTTCCTTAGCGCACCTTATTGGCGTCTTGATGATGGCCTTTGTCAGCTTCTGCCGTTAACTCTGCAATTTCCGCCTTCAGCGCCTCATACTCTTCCATCTTCCGCTTCAAAAACCGGCTGGTCAGTGCCGCTTTCTCGGCCACGCCGCTGGGCGTAAGCACATACACATAACCAAACTTGTTTTTGGAGCGGGCAAAGTTCTGCATCTTTACCCAGCCCTTGTCGATCAGGGCATTCAGGCAGTAGTTGATTCCGCCCACGCTCACGCCCAGTTGTTGGGCCAGTTCGCGTTGGGTCAGGTCGGGGTTGTCTTGCAGCAGGCGCATGACACGGTAGTTGGTGTCTTCCTGCAGTTGGGCTTGGCGGCTTGTCATGGAAATGCCCCGGGACCTGGGTAAGGTGCGGGGCTGGGTGTAAGGTTAATTGTGTTTGTGGCACGCTACCGCCATGCCGGGTCACGTTCGGCAAGCACGGTAAGGAGGGAGGCTTGGGGTACAAGCCAGGGTACAGCAACTTCTGTTCAAAGTTGAACGATTGTACACCCGGTTACATGCAAAGATGTGTCGGTTGCATGACAATTGCAGCGAAAGCGTGCTATGGGTGGTCAGTGCGTGCTGCTTGCCGCTTAGTCCGCCTTGCGCAGGGCGGCCGGGCTGATGCGCAGAGGCACCGGCTTGTGCAAAATTTGCAGCAAGATCAGCGCGCGGCGCTCGGCATCGGCCGTCTGGTAGATAGCTTCGATGCCGGCAAAGGGGCCGTCGGTCACCACCACTGCATCGCCACTGCAAAACATGGCCTCCAGCGGCAGGGCCTGCTCGCGCTGGCGCAGCAGGTCGACCAGCGCATCCTCCACCTGGGCGGCCCGGGTACCAAAGCGCACCAGCTGGCTCACCCCGGTGGTAGAGCGGATCGGCGACCAGCTCTTGCCCTGGTCGCTGCTGTCCAGCCGGACAAACAAGTAGCGCGGAAACATGGGCTCGGTGGCAATTTCCGCCTTGCGCCGCCGTATGCGCTCGATGCGCATTTGCGGCAGGTAGCAGCTGTAGCCCTGGCGCTCCAGATTGGTCAGGGCCACGTATTCTTGCCGGGGCTTGGTGTGGACCAGGTACCAGGCGGCAATGCTGGCTGGTGCACTGGGCCTGGGCTGCCCTGTGGCAGAAGCGTGCATGGGCAAATGGGCTTACAGCCGGAACACGGTAAAGCCCGCCTCTGATGCCGCATGCCGATCAAACAGGCTCTTCACATCGGCCAGAATCGGCTGCTTGCCATGGCACAGCGGGCGCAGCGCGGCTGGCGTCATGCTGCGGTACTGGCTGTGGCCCACGGCCACCACCAGCACATCCACCGGGTGCTCGGCATCGATGGTTTGCAGGCTAATGCCGTATGCGTGCAGCACTTCCTGGGCGTCGGCCACCGGGTCGCTTACCACCACCTGCATGCCCCAGGCTTCAAACTCGCGCACCATGTCGACCACTTTGCTGTTGCGGATGTCGGGGCAGTTTTCCTTGAAGGTAATGCCCAGAATACCGACCTTGCAGCGGGGGGCGTCCATGCCTTGCTGCAGCATCAGCTTGATGGTGTTGCGCGCCACGTAGCGTGCCATGTTGTCGTTGATGCGGCGGCCGGCCAATATCACCTGCGGGTTGTAGCCCACGGCCTGGGCCTTGTGCGTCAGGTAGTACGGGTCCACGCCAATGCAGTGGCCGCCCACCAGGCCAGGGCGGAAGGGCAGAAAGTTCCACTTGCTGCCGGCGGCCTCCAGCACCTCTACCGTGTCGATGCCCAGGCGGGCAAACAGTACCGAAAGTTCGTTCACAAACGCAATATTCAGGTCGCGCTGGGTGTTTTCGATCACCTTGGCAGCTTCGGCCACCTTGATGCTGCTGGCGGGGTAGGTGCCGGCGGTAATGATGCTGCCGTACAGCGCATCCACCGTTCGGGCCGTGGCCGCGGTGCTGCCGCTGGTAATCTTCTTGATTTTGGTCAGGGTGTTGACCTTGTCGCCGGGGTTGATGCGTTCCGGGCTGTAGCCGCAGTAAAAGCCTTGGGCGGCGTCCACCTGTGCCTCGTTGCCGCGGTGAATGTAGTGCAGGCCAGAGGCCTGTTCCAGCACGGGCACACACACCTCTTCGGTGGCGCCGGGGTACACGGTAGATTCGTAGATAACGATATCGCCGGGCTTGAGCACCTGGCCCACGGTCTGGCTGGCCTTGACCAGCGGCGTCAGATCCGGGTTGTTGGCACCGTCCACCGGGGTGGGCACGGTCACGATAAAGATGGTGCATTCGCGCAGGGCATCGCTGTGCGTGGTGTACTGCAGCTGCGTGGCGGCCTGCAGCTGCGCGGGCGTGGTTTCGAGCGTGCTGTCGTGGCCGGCTTGCAGCTCGGCAATGCGTGCGGCGTTGATGTCAAAGCCGATGACCGGCTGGTGGCGGCCAAACTCTACGGCCAGGGGCAGGCCTACATAGCCGAGGCCGATGATGGCGATGGGGGAGGTGGGGTTCATGCGGGGGTGCCAGCGTGTTGAAGGGGGCCAGAGGAGCTGGGAATGTTACAATACCAGACAAAAGTCACAATTCAGTCACGTCTAGGTAACAAAATGCCGGTCTACAGGGCCTATCACTTGAATCCTGTATTGTAGGAGAGTCAGGGCTTTGGCCGCCACCCTTCATCCACGGCGGGTTCGCAATGTTCTTCATTTTTTCCTGCTTCTTTCTGCATAAGCAACACACGCCATGAGTCATAGCATCCGCAAAGCCGTATTTCCCATTGCCGGTTTGGGCACCCGTTTTTTGCCGGCCACCAAGGCCAGCCCCAAGGAAATGCTGACCGTGGTAGACAAGCCGCTGATCCAGTACGCGGTAGAAGAGGCCTATGCGGCGGGTATTCGCCAGATGATTTTTGTAACGGGGCGCACCAAGCGCTCCATTGAAGACCATTTCGACACCGCCTACGAGCTGGAGTCCGAGCTGGAGGCCGCCGGCAAGAAGGAGCTGCTGGCGCTGGTACAGAGCATTACCCCGGACGACATGCGCTGCGTGTATGTGCGGCAGCATCGCGCGCTGGGCCTGGGGCACGCCGTGCTGTGTGCGCGCGAGCTGGTGGGTAACGAGCCCTTTGCCTTGTTGCTGGCCGATGACTTGATGGTGGGCCAGCCGCCGGTGATGACACAGATGGTGCAGCAGTACCAGGAGTGGCGGGCCAGCATTCTGGCGGTGCAGGATGTGCCGCGTGAGGAAACCCGCAAGTACGGCATCGTGTCCGGCACGCAGATCAACGAGCGCCTGCTGGATGTGAGCGGCATGGTGGAAAAGCCGCGCCCGGAGGACGCACCCAGTACCCTGGCGGTGGCTGGCCGCTACATCCTGACCCCCGGAATTTTTCACGAAATCGCCAACCAGCAGCCCGGGGCCGGTGGTGAAATCCAGCTGACTGACGCCATTGCCTCCCTGCTGCGCCGCGAAAAGGTATTTGCCTACCGCTACCTGGGCACACGCTACGACTGTGGCAGCAAGCTGGGCTTTTTGCAGGCCACGGTAGATTTGGCGCAGCAGCATGCGGGGGTGGGGGAGGAGTTCAGCAGCTGGCTGGCAGCCAAGATGGCGCAGGCCTGATTGAATGTCACCGTATATGGGATGGCCCACCGAGGTGATTAAGGAAGCAGCCACACAGATGTTGTTGCCTGCTCGCAACTCAAAGATGGTATGAACAACGTAAGAAGCAGAAGAAATCCATACAGGTTCAGATATTTTCTTGCCCGCTTGTTTTCGGGGCTGTTGTTTGTGTGTGTGTTGCCCGCGCTGATGCTGCCCGCGTGGCGCCATGCGCTGCCGGCACCAGATAGTATTATTTTGTACAGCACCATCATGGTGGGTTCGGCCTTTGTGCTGACTTCTTTCAGCTTGCGGCGCATCAACTGGTTTCCGGGCACGCGCTCTATTCTCGCCAGTGTGCCGGTACTGGCCGGCTGGTATGCGGTATTGGCGGCGGTGCTGTTTCTTTTTCGCTTGCCCTATAGCCTTTCTTACCTGAGCCTGGGTTTTGTCTTGTCCCTGGTGTGGCTGGTGGGGCAGTCGTATTTTCTGCGCCGCGTGTACCGCCTGTGCCTGGCCTATGTGCCACTGGGCCGGGCAGAGCATGTGCACGAGATTGGGGGGGCAAACTGGGTTCGGCTGGATCAGCCCGCCATGCCGCCCGGTATGACGGTGGATGCCATTGTGGCCGACCTGCATGCCCCCGACCTGACGGAAGCCTGGCAAAAGTTTTTGGCGCGCTGCACATTGCAGCATTGCGTGGTGTTCAACATCCGCCAGGCAGAAGAATCCTTGACCGGCCGGGTCAAGATTCACCACATGTACGAAAACAACCTGGGGTCATTGCTGCCATCTCCTTTGTTTATGGCAGTCAAGTACGTTCTGGAAAGTGCTTTGATCATCGTGTCATTGCCCATTACCTTGCCCATCATGGTGGTGACGGCCTTGTTGATCAAGCTGGAAGACGGGGGCTCGATTTTTTACAACCAGGAGCGCGTGGGGTATCGTGGTGACCCGTTCCTGATGTACAAGTTTCGCAGCATGACCGAAAACAATGCGGTCAACCAGCGGCAAACCACCAGCCACGGCGATGCGCGCATTACCCGCATTGGCCGCTTCATCCGCAAGGTGCGCATTGACGAACTGCCGCAGTTTTTGAACGTGCTCAAGGGCGAAATGGCCCTGATTGGCCCGCGTGCCGAGTACAAGAAATTTGCCGACGAGCTGGAACAGCAAGTGCCTTTTTACCAGTATCGCCATATTGTCAAGCCAGGCATTACCGGCTGGGCGCAGGTCATGCACGGCTACGCAACGGGTGCTGACGAAACGCAGATCAAGATTGAACACGACTTTTATTACATCAAGTATTTTTCTTTCTGGCTGGACCTGCTCATTGTGTTCAAGACCATCCGGACTATGCTGACCGGGTTTGGTTCGCGCTGACTTGTGAGGACTGGATCATGAGTATTTTGCTGACGGGCGGCACTGGCTACATCGGCAGCCATACGGCAGTGGTAATGGCGCAGGCCGGCCATGACGTGGTGTTGTACGACAATCTGTGCAATAGCCAGGCCGATGTGGCCGAACGCATTGCCCGTATCACCGGCCGCCAGGTGCCGCTGGTGCAGGGCGATGTGCGTGATACGGCCTTGCTGGCGGCCACGCTGCAAGAGCACGGCGTGACGGCGGTGATGCACTTTGCCGGCCTGAAGGCGGTGGGCGAATCGGTGCAGCAGCCGGTGGAGTACTACGCCAACAATGTGCAGGGCACCATCAGCCTGCTGCAGGCCATGCAGCAAGCCGGTGCGCGCAATGTGGTGTTCAGCTCCAGTGCCACCGTGTACGGCGTGCCGCAATACCTGCCGTACGATGAGCAACACCCCACGGCCGCCATCAATCCGTATGGCCGCACCAAGCTGCAGGTGGAGGAAATCCTGGCCGATCTGGCACACAGTGACCCCTCCTGGCGTATTGCCGTGTTGCGCTACTTCAACCCGGTGGGGGCGCACGAAAGTGGCCTGATCGGCGAATTGCCGAACGGCGTGCCCAACAACCTGATGCCCTACATTGCCCAGGTGGCCACCGGGGAACGTGCAGCGCTGAATGTGTTTGGTGACGATTACGACACGCCCGACGGCACCGGTGTGCGCGACTATATCCACGTGATGGATCTGGCGGAAGGGCACCGCGATGCACTGGCATGGTTGGCCGGCCATGCAGGCTGGCATGCCTTTAACCTGGGGACCGGTCAGGGCACCAGCGTGCTGCAAATGGTCAAGGCGTTTGAGCAGGCCTCAGCCCGCCCGGTGCCCTGCCAGATGGCGCCGCGCCGCGCCGGCGACTTGCCGGCCTATTACGCCAAGGCCGACAAGGCCCAGGCAGAATTGGGCTGGCATGCGCATCGTACCCTGGCGGACATGTGCGCCTCCACCTGGAACTGGCAGCGGCAGTTCATGCAGGGCTAAGCCGTGATCCTGGTCACTGGCGGCGCCGGCTTTATCGGCAGCAACTTTGTGCAGCACTGGCTGGCGCAGAATGATGAACCGGTGCTTGACTTGGACAAGCTGACTTACGCCGGCAATCTGGAGTCGCTGGCCGCGCTGCGGGGCGACCCGCGCCATGTGTTTGTGCAGGGCGATATCGGCGACCGTGCCCTGGTAGAGGGCCTGCTGGCACGGCACCGGCCGCGCGCGGTGCTGCATTGTGCCGCCGAAAGCCATGTGGACCGTTCCATCCATGGCCCGGCAGATTTTATGCAGACCAATGTGCTGGGCACCTTTCATTTGCTGGAGGCGGTGCGCGGGTATTGGAGCGCCCTGGATGTGGCAGGGCAGGCCGCGTTCCGCTTTGTGCATGTGTCCACCGACGAGGTGTACGGCAGCCTGGCCACGGCAGCGCCGGCCTTTACCGAAGCGCACGGCTATGCGCCCAACAGCCCCTACAGCGCCAGCAAGGCCGCCAGTGACCACCTGGTACGGGCCTGGCACCATACCTACGGCCTGCCGGTGCTGACCACGCATTGCAGCAACAACTATGGTCCGTACCAGTTTCCTGAAAAGCTGATTCCGCTGGTGATTGTGCATGCGCTGGCCGGCCAGCCGCTGCCCGTGTATGGCGATGGCCTGCAGGTGCGCGACTGGCTGTTTGTGCAGGACCATTGCCGCGCCCTGTGCCGGGTGCTACAGGCCGGGGTGCCGGGCCAGAGCTACAACATCGGCGGCGGCAACGAAAAAACCAATCTGGACATCGTGCAGGCCGTGTGTGCCTTGCTGGACCAGTGGCGGCCACGAGCGGATGGTGCTAGCCATGCCACGCGCATCACGCATGTGCCCGACCGCCCCGGGCATGACCGGCGTTATGCCATCGATGCCGGCAAGATGGCGCGTGAGCTGGGCTGGCAGCCGGCAGAAACCTTCGAGACCGGCCTGGCCAAGACCGTGCGCTGGTACCTGGAGCACCCGCAGTGGGTGCAGCATGTGCAAACGGGTGCCTACCGGCAGTGGGTGCAGCAGCAGTACGGCGGCGCCCCATGAAAATCTTGCTGCTAGGCCAGCATGGCCAGCTGGGCTGGGAGCTGCAGCGCAGCCTGGCACCGCTGGGCGAGGTGGTGGCACTGGGCCGCGATGCGGCCCGCAACCCGCTGCACCAGGGACAGCCCTTGGCCGGCGACCTGTGCCAGCCGCAGGCCCTGCTGCACAGCCTGCGCTGTGTGCAGCCCGACCTGATCGTGAACGCCGCCGCCTATACGGCGGTAGACCAGGCCGAGGCCGAGCCGGAGCTGGCGCGGCAGGTAAATGCCACTGCGGTGGGCCTGCTGGCGGCACAGACCGCCCGGCAGGACGCTGCTATGGTGCATTTTTCGACCGATTATGTGTTTGATGGCAGCGGGTCGCGCCCCTGGACCGAGGCCGATCTGCCCGCGCCCTGCAATGTGTATGGACAGACCAAGCTGCAGGGCGAGCGCCTGCTGCAGCAACACCAGCCGCGCCATCTGATTCTGCGGGCCGGCTGGCTGTACGCGCCGCGAGGCCACAATTTTGCCTGCACCATGCTGCGGCTGGGGCAAGAGCGCGAGCATCTGCAAGTGGTGGCCGACCAGTATGGCGCGCCCACCAGCGCCGAGCTGCTGGCCGATGTGGCGGCGCATGCCATTCGCCAGTGGTGGCAGCGCCCGGCGCTGAGCGGGGTGTACCATGTGGCGGCAGCGGGCACAACCAGCTGGCATGGCTATGCCTGCTACCTGCTGGAGCAGGCACGCCAGGCCGGTGTGCCGTTGCGGGTGCCGCAGGATGCCATCGAGCCGGTAGCGTCCAGTGCCTGGCCGGCGCGTGCCTGCCGGCCGCACAATACGCGGCTGGATACCGGCAAGTTGCAGCGCACCTTTGGGCTGCATTTGCCGCCTTGGCAGGCTGGCGTGCAGCGCATGCTGGCCGAGTGGTGGCCCACGCAAGCGCACGGGGGAGGCGCATGAGCAGTGCACGCAAAGGCATTATTCTGGCCGGTGGCACCGGCACCCGGCTGCATCCGGCCACGCTGGCCATCAGCAAGCAGCTGCTGCCGGTGTACGACAAGCCCATGGTGTATTACCCGCTGAGTACGCTGATGCTGGCCGGCATACGCGATGTGCTGCTGATTTCCACCCCGCAGGACACGCCGCGCTTTCAGCAGCTGCTGGGCGACGGCGCGCAGTGGGGCCTGAACCTGCAGTATGCGGTGCAGCCGCGTCCGGAAGGCATTGCCCAGGCCTTGCTGATTGCGGAGCAGTTTCTGGCGGGCCAGCCGTGTGCGCTGGTGTTGGGGGACAACATCTTTTACGGCCACGATCTGGCCGGTTTGCTGCACCAGGCCAATGCCCGCACCCGGGGCGCCAGCGTGTTTGCCTACCATGTGCAGGACCCGCAGCGCTACGGCGTGGTCAGTTTTGATGCGCAGGGCCGGGCCACCCGCATCGAGGAAAAACCGGTGCAGCCGCAGTCCAGCTATGCCGTGACGGGGCTGTACTTTTATGACCAGCAGGTGGTGGACATTGCGCGCGCGGTGCGCCCCAGCGCGCGTGGCGAGCTGGAAATTACCGCTGTAAACCAGGCCTACCTGCAGCAGGGCCAGCTGGAGGTGCGCATCATGCAGCGCGGCTATGCCTGGCTGGATACCGGCACACACGACACCCTGCTGGAAGCCGGCCAGTTCATTGCCACGCTGGAGCGGCGCCAGGGCCTGAAAATTGCCTGCCTGGAAGAAATTGCCTGGCGCCAGGGCTGGATCGACAGTGCGCAGCTGCAGCAGCTGGCGCAGCCGCTGCGCAACAACGGCTATGGCCAGTACCTGCTGCGGCTGCTGCAGGAGGAGAAGATGCCGTGACAGCGCTGGCAATCAGTGTGACATAAGCAAGCTTATTGCATCTTGGCACGCAGGCTGCTGATGGCCGGCCTGGCAAAGCCCAGACCAAGACCTGCCAGCAGGCCCAGCACCATGCCCAGGGCCAGCAACAGGGGCTTCTTGGGGCTGACCGGTTTGTCGGCAACCGTGGCCGGCTC
Organism: uncultured Allobrachymonas sp.; assembly: GCA_964413485.1. Classification (GTDB taxonomy): domain Bacteria; phylum Pseudomonadota; class Gammaproteobacteria; order Burkholderiales; family Burkholderiaceae_C; genus Brachymonas. Next base: position 17,195 of record CAYPRU010000021.1, read on the forward strand.
TACCAGTTCTGCCGCTTTGGTGCTGGGCGCTTGCAAAGAGTTTTCCAGGTTAACCAGCTTGTCTTGCAGGGTGGCGTAAGTACCGGCTTCGCTCAGGCGTGACAGTTCCAGGTAGTTGCCGGCATTGTGTGTGCCAGCTGCTTGCAAGGAGTGGGCTGCACTGGCATAACGGGTCTGGATGGAGTTCACTGCGCTCTTGGTGTGTGCGATCACTTTTTGGGTGGCGGCAATGCGCTCGTCCATCAAGGGTTTTTGGCGCTGTTTCAGCACTTGGGTGACTGTTTCAACCGCGCCTCGGGCTGCTTCGGGGCTGCTGGCGCGAAGCGTGATGCTGAGAAAGCCCGTGTCCTTGACCGCCTTGAAGGCACCAGACTCCATCTGGGCAAGCTAGGCGGCGCGTTCTGAGCTTTGCGCCAGCTTGTTGGCAACCAGCTGATCGACAACGGCCTCTCTGAAAGCCAGAGATTGCATGCGTGCTGCGGCTTCAGTAACACTTTCTACGGGGGTGGCGGTTAGCGATTCGCCTCCGGAAACAGTATCTACCTTGCCTACCTTGGACAGGCGCACCACCCCGTACGCTTCGTATTTTGGCGGCAGCGTAAAGGCCAGCATCAATCCGATCAGGCCGCCCAGTACTGTGCCGCTCACCCACCAGCGCCACTTTTTCAGTATCTTGGCCAGTAGCTCCAGCAGGTCGATCTCATCGTCGTAAGGCGGCTGGGCAATGGCGGTAGCATGTGGGTTTGATTCGTATGCAGTCATCGGTACAGCAATAAAAGTTAAAGACTGGATTGATTGTGACGCAGGTCCGTGGGTGCATCTGCCTGTGTGCTAAATTTCTAACTATTCTTTTCACAATTTCACGCCCGCACATGACCGACACCGCGACGCTTTCCCCACACGCCAAGGCCGACATCCTGGCCCAGGCGCTGCCCTACATCCGCCAGTTTCATGGCAAGACCATGGTGGTCAAGTACGGCGGCAATGCCATGACTGATCCGGCGCTGCAAAAGGCCTTTGCCGAAGACATCGTGCTGCTCAAGCTGGTGGGCATCAACCCGGTGGTGGTGCACGGTGGCGGCCCGCAGATCGAGGCGGCGCTCAAGCGGCTGGGCAAGCAGGGCCATTTCATCCAGGGCATGCGCGTGACCGATGCCGAAACCATGGAGGTGGTGGAGTGGGTGCTGGCCGGCGAGGTGCAGCAGGACATCGTGGGCCTGATCAACCAGGCCGGGGGCAAGGCCGTGGGCCTGACCGGCCGCGACGGCGCCATGATCCGCGCGCGCAAGCTGCGCCTGAAAGACATGGCCAACCCCGAGATCGAGCACGATGTGGGCCAGGTAGGCGATATCGAACAGATCGACCCCAGCGTGGTTAAGGCGCTGCAGGATGACCAATTCATTCCGGTGGTCAGCCCGATCGGCTTTGGCGCCAACAACGAAAGCTACAACATCAACGCCGATGTGGTGGCTGCCGCGCTGGCCACCCAGCTGCAGGCCGAAAAGCTGCTGATGCTGACCAACATTGCCGGTGTGCTCGACAAGCAGGGCCAGCTGCTGCCGCAGCTGTCCCCCGCGCGCATCGACGCGCTGTGCGCCGACGGCACCATCTCCGGCGGCATGATTCCCAAGATTGCCGGTGCGCTGGATGCCGCCAAACGTGGCGTCAAGGCCGTGCACATCATCGACGGCCGTGTGCCGCACAGCATGCTGCTGGAGGTACTGACCGACCAGCCGTTTGGCACCATGATTGCGGTGGATGCACAATAAGGCTGAATTGGCACACGGATAAAGGAGAGGGTATGCGCCTGCTGCTGGTAGAAGACGATCAAATGCTGGCCGATGGCATCAAGCAGGGGCTGGCTTCGGCAGGCAGCTACGTGGTGGATGTGGTAGGTAGTGCCGAATCGGCGCTGGATGCCCTTACCTCCGACATGTTCGATGCGGCCATTATTGACGTCGGCCTGCCTGGAATGGATGGCATGGCGCTGACCGAGCGTATGCGCGAGCGCGGCTTGGCCATCCCGGTACTGATGCTGACCGCACGCGACGCCTTGCAGGATCGGGTGCAGGGGCTGGACGCCGGAGCCGATGATTACATGGTCAAGCCCTTCGAGCTGCCCGAACTGCTGGCGCGTCTGCGCGCCTTGCTACGCCGCTCTCAGGCGGCCACCAGTTCCGTGCTGACCTTGGGGCCGATTTCGCTGGACACCGCCGTGCACCAGGTGCTGGCCGATGGGCAGCCGCTGGATGTCGGTCCACGCGAATGGACCGTGCTGCAATACCTGATGCTGCATGCGCCCAAGCCCGTCAGCAAGGAAAAACTGCTGCAAACGCTCACGGGATGGGACAAGGAAATCACGCTCAACGCGGTGGAAGTGTATATTTCGCGCCTGCGCGCCAAGCTGGAACCGCACGGCATTGCGCTGCGCTCCATCCGTGGCTTTGGCTACCGTATCGAGCAGCGGCCACACTGAAGCCGGGCCGGATGTCTACAGATTCCTCGCGGGAGCATGGCGCTCCCAGCCTGCCAGATCGTGTCAGTCCGGTACGCCTCCAGCGCCGGCTGCTGATGATGCTGATTGTTCCGCTGTTGTTGCTGGGCCTGCTCAATGCCTGGATGGACTACCGTTCAGCCGATAGCTCAGCAAGCCGTCAGGATCAACAGTTGCTGCGGCTGGTGCCGCTGCTGGCCGACTCCATCATCGCCGTCGGGGCACATTCCGATGATCCGCCCGTGCTGCTGCTGGCGCCGCCCGTGGAAGAGTTCCTGAAGGAACGCAAGGGGCTGGTGTCGTACAAGGTGTACACGCCCCGGCGCAAGGTGTTGCACGGCGACCCGGACCTGCCGTCGGTGGTGCCCCTGACGCAAGAGCCGGAGTTTTTCTACAAGGATGTGAAGGACAGGCATTACCGCATGGTGGCGCAGCGTGTGCCCAGTGTGGCCGGCGATGTGATCGTGGTCGTGGCCGATGCGACCGATCCGCGCAAGCGCTGGATACAGCAGGTGCTGCTCAAGGTGTTGTTGCCCAATCTGGTACTGATGCTGGGTGGCGCCTTGGCCATCAGCTGGGCGGTGCAACGGGCGCTACGCCCCCTGCGCGACCTGATCCGTGCCGTGCAGAAGCGTTCCCCCCGTGATCTGAGCAGCATTGACGAACGCAACACGCCGGAAGAAATCCGTCCGCTGGTGACGGCGTTGAACCGGCTGTTTGGTAAGGTCAATGCGCAGGCTGAAACGCAGCGACGCTTCATTGCCGATGCGGCCCACCAGCTGCGTACGCCCCTGGCCGGACTGCAGGCGCAGATCGAGGCCTGGAGCGAATCCATCCGGTGCCAGAAGGCAGCTGTGCGTGCCGGACAGGCAGCTACGCCGGCACTGGGCAATGATGTGCAACTGGTCTGGAGCGAATCCCAGCACAAGGAAATGGTGCAGTTGCCACTGGAAGAACTCAACCGGTTGCGTGCGGCCACGCGCCGCACTTCGCAGCTGGTGCACCAGCTGTTGTCGCTGTCGCGTGCCGATGCTGATGTGCTGGAGATGCAGCACATGCAGGTGGTGGACCTGAAGGAGTTGTGCGAGGCGCTGCTCGAGCAGCACCTGGACACTGCTGCCAACAAGAATATCGACCTGGGGCTGGATGTGGTGCCGGTTTGGGTCAGGGCGCATGGGCTGTGGCTGCGCGAACTGCTGTCGAATCTGCTGGTCAATGCCTTGCACTACACGCCCGAAGGGGGCGTGGTTACGCTGCGCTGCGGCATCCAGACGGTAGCAGGACGCAGCGCTCCACGCTGGAGCGGCATTGGTGCGCAGGAAAAGCCCGACCACCGCGCCTTTGTCGAGGTGGAAGATAATGGCCCTGGCATCCCGATGGCTGAACGCGACCATGTGTTCGAGCGTTTTTATCGCATGCCTGGCACCAAGGGGGAAGGGACCGGCCTGGGACTGGCCATTGCCCGTGAAATTGCGCATCGTCACCAGAGTGAGCTGATTCTGAGCGATGGCATCCGCCATGAGGACGATGCGGATTGCGGCCTGCGCGTCACACTGCTGTTCCATCCGGATTTGCTGCAGCAACAGGGGACCGATTCGGCTCCGGTTGCTGGTGACACGCCCCTGACGACGCTGTGATCTTCGCCTAGCGCCATTCGCCGCCTTGCTCCGGATCGCCATGGTAACGGGGCATGTCCAGCTGTGTGTAGGGATGCCGGTAGTAGGCGGTGCAATGTGCGGGCATGCGGTTGCTGATGGGCCGGATGGTGTGCCAGGTGCAGCGGGAGCTGCCAAAACGCGTTGCCGTACAGATTTTCACTTCGCGTTCCTCCCCGCGCAAGGTACGGTTGAGCGTGGCCGCGTCACAGCGGTCGGCACCACGCGACAAGACATCCGCCAACGACTGCATCTGGGTATCCTGCCTTGCGCTGGGGCACAGGTTGAGGAAATGGAAACGGGCGCTGATCTGCTCATGCAGGCGGCGGTGTGTGATGCCGAAATAGCGCTGCAGACTGGGAGTGCACTCTGTCGGCCGTACGCCGGAGGAAAGACACAACAGCGCTTCGCACGCCAAACGGGTGTCGCCGGTAAGCAGGGTACCTGCCAGTGTGGTTGCGTACGTGCCAGAGTTGGCCAGCAGGCCGACGGCAAGCAGCAGGATGCGCAGGACAGAAGGCATGGTCTTGGACCTCATGAGTCAGAAAACAATGGGGGCACGGCAACTGGAGGCAGCAGCCGTTGCCGAAACTTGCGGTCGCGGTAGTAGCGGATTTTGTGCACCAGCGCCGGGTGCGGCATGCCGCTGACCAACAGGATCTCGCGCTCGGCATCCAGCGCCTTGAGCTCCTGGGGCAATAGCAGTGCGCGGCGCTCCTCCACTTCGCTGTAGGTGGTGTCACGGCCGGTGGTGCGTTGACGCCGGCGCACGGTGGTGTAGCCCAGCGTTTCGGAGTAGTCGTTGGCATCGCGCTGTTCGCGCGGCGTGAACAGGATGTGCGTTGCGTGGTTGGCCAGCAAGGTGCGGGCGGACTCGGCACCGTAGGTGGCATCGAGTTGTGACAGACTTTGAATGATGGGGAGCAGGCGCAGGTTGTAGCCTGCCATGTAGCTCACTGCATGGGCAATGATGGACACCGGGCCGATGCTGGTGAACTCATCCATCAGCAGCAGGCACTGCATGCGCAGGCTGGCATCCTGCTGCGGCAAAGTGCGTGTGTTTTCGTGGATCAGCTGCGCGAAAAACAGGTTGAATACCATCGCGGCCTGCTGCAGCCGGTTGGGCGGAACGCACAGGTAAAGGCTCATACGCTGGCGCCGCACGTCGGTGAGCAGGAAATCGTTGCCGCTGGTGGCGACATCGAGTGCCGGATCCGCCCAGAGGGACAGCGGCGCCTGAAAAGTGCCCATGATGCCGGCGAAGGTTTCCGGTGCTTGCGCCAGCAGGCTGGCGAAGGCGCTGCGACATGCGTCCGAAAGATAGGGTGTCGCTGACAGCTCCTGCAGGTGTGCCTTCAGGTCTCCCTTGTCACTGACCGCGGTACGGTATATCCGGCCCAGTGTAGGAGGATCGGCAGGCAGTTGCAGCCGCCGATGGCAGTCGTGGATTTCGAACAGGTATAGGCACAGGGCCAAAAAGGCATTGCGGGCATGCTCGGTAAAGAAAGACTGGTTGCCGCTGCCATCACCATCCGGGTACAGCATCTGGGCCAGGCTGCGTATATCCCCGGTGCGCCTGGAGGGATGGTCCGAAATGTAGTGCAGCGGATTCCAGCGATGGCTGCGTTCGTCCCCGGCAAACGGGCTGAAACGGTACACCTGCTGGCCAATGTGCTGGCGATAGCCGCTGGTCAGGTCAAAGTTTTCCTGCTTGATGTCCAGCACGACCACGCTGTCGCCATAGTCGAGCAGGGTAGGAATCACCACTCCCACCCCTTTACCGGAACGTGTGGGTGCGGACAGCAGAATGAAGCGCTGGCCATTGTCGCGCAGGTAGTGCCTGCCGTAGCGGCCGATCAGAACGCCGGTGCTGCTGCGCTGGAACAGGCCGGCACGGGCAAGTTCGCGCCGGCTGGCAAACCGGGCATTTCCATGGAGGCTGCGCGGGCGTGGCCGTAGCAGCCAGACGGCAGCACACAGCCACAGCAATAGGGGCGGCGTCAGTCCGGCCACGCCCGACCAGCGGATATGCTGGGCATAGAGGGCATAACGGGGGTCTGCCATGTAATGCACATAGTCAAACCACAGCCGCACGCTGGCTGGATGGTGCTCGAGCTGCAGCCATTGCAGCAGCAATTTGCCTGCAGTCCAGCTGCCAGCGGCAGTGGCGGCGACCAGCGTGCACAGCAGCGAGGTGTAGGTGAGAACCCTCACGCCACATCCTCTGTCTGCAGGGCAAACCTGCCGGCCGGCCGGAAATCGATGCCGCTGAGCTGGCGCTGGCCGGCGTGGTTGCGGATGTGGACCACCAGATCGATGGTCTGGTACAGCAGACGCTGAATGACCTCAAACGGCAGACCGGCGCCTTCTGGTGAAGCCTTGACCATCAGGGCCAGCTGGTCCCAGGTCTGCTGCACACTACCGGCGTGGCAGCTGGTGATGGAACCCGGATGGCCCGAAGCACAGTTGCGGATGAAGTAAAACGCCTCGTCGCCGCGCAGTTCCGCAAGCAGGATGCGGTCCGGCTTCATGCGCAGACAAGCTTCCATGCAGTGTTTGGCCGTCAGGTGGCTGGTGGTCGCCCCCTTGGCATACAGCAGGTGCACGACATTGGGCTGTGTGAGAAACAACTCACGCGCATCCTCGATGGTGATCAGGCGCTCACTGGGCGGAATGTGTTGCACCAGCGATTTCATGAAGGTGGTTTTTCCGCTGCCAGTGGCCCCTGCCACGACGATGTTCTTGCGGTATTGCACGGCCTTGCGAAAGAACTCGGCGTAATCGCCATGTTGCTGCAGCTGTAGCAACTCCTGATCCTGGGTTGACAGGGTATGGCCTGCGGCAGGCATGCCGGTGAAAAAGCCTTCGCTGGCATACTGTTGCAGACTGCGTGTGCGACGTGCCGGCAAGCGGATGGTGATCGACACCTGGCCCGCTTCCACAGCCGGGGGAATCACGAACTGCGCACGCTGGCCCGAGGGAAAGGTCAGGGACACCATGGGGTCCGTGGCGGTAATGCGCTGGCCGGTCTGGCTTTCGTTGACCACGGTGGTACAGAATTGCCGTGCCCGCTCGTAGCTCAGGCCGGGTACGTCCAGCCGCTGCCAGCCGCCCTGGTGCTCCAGGTACAGCTCGCCGGGGCGATTGATGCAGATTTCGCTCACGTCCGTGCGTGCCAGATGCTCGGCAATGCCCAGCACCTGGTACTGGTAATGCAGAAAGCTGTCGGATACCTGGGCCAGCAGCTCCTGGGAAACGGGCTTCATGGCGGCAATACCTCGCCAAAGTCGATATCGCGGGAGACATGGATGTGCACCAGCGTTCCCTGCTGCAGCGTGATGGTGGCTGGGCGATTGGCCGCTTCGCGTAGCACGCCGTTGGCAGCGCTCTGCAGTGTCTCGGCAGTCTGGCTCTTGTAGGGATTGGTTTGCTCGGTGACCGCTCCGGTATCCACCGAGATGCTGGTGGTGCGGTTGCTCGCCTGGCGTGGGGCGTGCTGGGCGGCGGCGATTTGTACCGTGTCGCCCAGGAGGCTGACCAGGACGGCGGCGCCGACGCGCGAGCTCCAGTGCCGATCCACGTGGCCAGGATGCCCGGCGCCGCCCAGCCCGTCAGTGCCAGGGCTCGACAGGTGCACGTCCAGACCATCAGGTGCCAGCACGCGCTCCCAGATGACGGCTACCCGGCCAGACTCCGCACTGTCCGTGTTGTACTGCCCCGAGATACGCGATCCGGCAGGAATCAGCAGACGATCACCGCGTACCGAATACACTGGCTCGGTCACGATGCAGGAGGCAAAGCCGGGCAGTGCGCTGACAATGCGCGTTTCCAGCACACAGCGGATCTGCGTGCCGCGCACCAGCAAGCGGGTGGTGGACGGCAGTCGTATCACGCTGCCGCGGGCCACGTTGACGATGGGCGCAGCAGCGGGCGTTTCGTTCCCGGCGACCGGACTGCCGCTGCCGCGCTGCTGGGCGAGCATGCTGCGCTCCTGTGCGGCGGAGGTGCTGTTGGTAGCCACAGGCGCGTTTGGAACGAGTGGCACCGCCGGCACGGGAGGTGCCGGGATGGCAGTTTCCGGCAGAGGGGGCAGGGGTGGCAGCGCCGCTGGTTCCGGTTCGGACGCAGCAGGGGCCTGGCTGATCCGGTATTGCTCTGGCGGCAGCTGCACCACTTCGGACACCTTGGCGGAGGGTGCACGCGCAGGGCTGGCTGCGCCGAGCTGGCTGGCGCCCCAGGCCGCCATGGCCGCACCAATCGCACCGATGCCGCCGATAAACAACAGGCCCTTGTGGTTCAGCTTTCGGCGCGGGCCGGTGTGCAGCACGGGTCCCTCCTGCAAGAAGGGCATGGTGTCGGCGGCGGCAGGCTGCCCGGTCGTGTCAACGGTGTGCATGCTCAATTTCTCCGCAGGCCCAGCACATGCTCGCCATGGCGCAGCACCAGGAATGGATACACCCCATGTACGGTCAGCCGGTCATCCTGGTAGTGCGAATTGACCAGGAATTCTTCGCCATCGATGGTCTTGCGGGCAAATACGGCGGGTGTACCGCCCCGTTGCACGGCTTTTGGTCCGAGCTGCAGGTAGGTGAAACGACGGTCATCATGCACACGTGCGGGACGCAACCACAGCGAAGCCGTATCGGCGGCAAAGTCATAGTCCTGGTGCTCTGGCGCTTTCTGGGGGGTAGTGATGAAGGTGTCGGTGGCGGCTACCGCACCGGGATACTGGAACCGGATCTTGTAATGCACGCCGGCCTGTCGCGCCAGACGCAGATTGCGCCAGTGCTGCCGCTGCACGGTCAGATCGAACAGGTAGCTGCGCTGAGCCGTGCGGATATGCATGTTGGTGTCGGCCTGCGCTTGTTTGGGCTTGAGGTAAAACACGTTGTCACGCCGTACCAGATCCCAGGCGGCGCTGAAGCCAGTGCCAAAGTCCTTGATCTGTTCGTCGGGCGCCAGCTCGATTTGTGTGGCAATGCCCAAGGCAGCGCGCACCGGGTAGATGGCATCCGGCGCGTAGCGATATTCCTGCACGGCACTGGCAGCTGCGCTGCCGCTGGTGCCGGCCAGGGCCAGCAGCAGCACCAGTTTAGAGCGCTGCCGCATTTGCACCTCCTGGCACGGCCGGTCCGCTGCTCATGGCATCGGGATCGACCCGGTAGTTGTACACGCGGAAGCCCAGCGGGTTGGCAATGCGGCCATCGTCGTTCATTTGCAGGTTCGGGTCATAGCCTACTTTCAAGGTGGCCAGCCGAGTGTCCAGCTGTCGGGCCTGTCCATTGCCCTTGTCGAACAGCCAGCGTTCAAAGCGCACACTGGCTGCCACCGGCGCGCGCGGGCCTGCCGTTCCGCCGGCACCTTCGTTCCAGCTCAGCACGGTGCTCAATATCTTGATGCGCACGGACGTATGGCGTCCATATACGACATCCGGGTTGTCGGGATTGCCGGGCGCATACAAGGCCTGGTATTCCTTGAGCGCGCTGCCACTGGCCATGGAGTGCACCACGCGGCCGTCGGTGCGGTTCAGCAGTTCCCAGTCGTACGATTCGCGCGCGATGACAAAGTGCGCCACATTGCTCTTGGCCAGGGCCTCGCTTGCAGAGAGTGTGCTGTCGGCCTTGTCCAGCCGCGCTACCGAGCTGGTGCCGCGATAGGGGTCGGCCAGCACCAGATAGGGCACCTGTTCTTTCAGAGGCATGACGAGCAGATAGCCTGCTGCCAGCAGCAGAGACAGCACGCCGGCAGCTGTCGCTACGCGCCAGGCATTGCGTTCGCTGCAGCGCGCCAGGTCCGCGAGGCTGGTTTCGTAGTCGCGGGCGGCGCGGATCTGGGGCGGTGTGGCGGTGGCACCGATTTTTTTCTTGAACAGCATGGCAGTCACGGCAGGGTGGTCAGGCCAGCCTGGTGGCCGGCGGGGTGGTGCGGGTCAGGTGTGTGGACGGGCTGCCAGCTGCCTCCAAACGAGGGTGCCGAGGGAGGCGTGCTGCTGCAGGCAGAAAGCAGTGCGCTCAGCAGCAGAACCCTGGGCCATGGGTGGTAGTGGCGACGGGAGGTGTAGATGTTGGATGCACTCATGGTCGTCAAGTGTAATGCAAAAATAATAACAAATGTGCTACTATGTGCGCCATGAATGCAGAAATTATTAAAACATTGGTGTCAACATGGTCGCCGTGATGGATTGCCCAGATCTGGCTGTTCCTGCGCACGTCATGCAGCATGTCGTGCGGGTCGAGTCCGGCTTCAACCCGTATGCCATCGGTGTCGTCCAGGGCCGGCTGCAGCGCCAGCCACGCTCCCTGCCCGAAGCGGTGGCTACCGCGCGCATGCTGGAGCAGCAGGGCGTCAACTTTTCCGTGGGGCTGGCGCAGGTCAACCGTTACAACCTGGCCCGCTATGGACTGCACAGCCTTGAAAAAGCGTTTTCCCGGTGTGACAACCTGCGTGCCGGCAGCCGCATCCTGCAGGAGTGCCACCAGCGCGCAGGCGACTGGGGGCGGGCACTCAGTTGCTATTACTCAGGCAATTTCGTGACCGGTTTTCGCCATGGCTATGTGCAAAAGGTGATGGCTACGCTGCAACCGGCCTTGCGCACCGTACCGGCCACTACACAGGCCACTGCACAGGCCAGTGTGGCGCCCATTCCGCTGGCGCCGGTGCCCCGTGTGCGGCGCAGTGCCGGGCCGGCCTCTGCTGCCGCCGCCGTTGCGGTTTCCCCCGCGTCTGCCGCACCCCTGTCGTCAGTGCAGGCACGTCCTGCAGATGCTTCTTTTGTGTTCTGACCCCTACCTCCAGGAGATTTCCATGAATCACCCCTCCCGTTTGCAAGCATGCTGGCCTGCCGCGCGCATCGGCTTGTTGCTGCTCTTGTCCCTGACCACGGTGGTGCCTGAAGCCATTGCCGCCGGAGAGATTACCGATGGCGGCAAGGTCAACCAGTTCCTCATCCAGATCCGGGATGCCCTGGTCTATGTCTCCATCACGGTGGTCACGATCGCCTTCATTTTTTCCGGCTACCAGATCGCCTTCGCGCACAAGCGCATCACCGATGTGGCGCCGGTGCTGGTAGGCGCTGTCATCATCGGTGCGGCGGCGCAACTGGCCAACTGGTTCATCGGCGGCTATGGAGCCTGATGCCCATGCGCAAAGATACCCTGTTTCGCGGCTGTACCCGCCCGGCCATGCTGATGGGCGTGCCATATGTCCCGTTCTTTCTGGCCACCGGCAGTTGCCTGCTGTTCGCGGCTTGGTTCAACCTGTTGTGGCTGCTGGCCATACCGCCAGTGATTTTGTCGCTGCGACTGGTTGCCAGGCATGACGAAATGGTGTTTCGCCTGCTTGGCATCCGCTGGAACATCGGCTTGCGTGTGCGCAACCGGCATCTCCATCAGGGCATGTGGGTGTGCACGCCCAATGCCTATCGTGAGCCCGCACAGGGCTGGCACATTCCTGCGGCGGACTAAAACTCATGCGTATGCCCGATACCAGCATCAGCGCCTTTGTGCCGCTGTCCAGCCACGTGGCGCCGCAAGTGCTGAAGACCACTGGCGGCGATTTCCTCATGACCTGGCAGCTGCAGGGCTTGCCCTTCGTGGGGCGGGAGGAGTGGGAGCTCGAGCATCGGCACGCCACCTTCAACCGTTTGCTGCAAAGCCTGCGCGCGCCCGATTATGTGAATGTGGCGTTCTGGGTGCACGATGTGCGCCGGCGCGGCAGCATTGATTCGCAGGCCGTGTTCGAGGAGACCTTCAACCAGCAGTTGTCGGATGCCTACTTTGCCAGTCTGTCCTCGCGCAAGCTGATGCAAAACACCCTGTATTTCACGCTGCTGTACCGGCCGCTGGTGGCGGGGCGGCAGTTTGTCGCAAGGTCCGCCGATGTGTCCGTCCTCCGGGCCGAGCAGGAGCAATGCCTGGCGCGCCTGATGGAACTGGCCGGAAACATCGAAGCCGTCCTGCACGACTACTCGCCTTCCCGGCTGGGCATGTACGAAAACGCGGATGGCACCGTGTTCTCCGAACTGCTGGAGTTTCACGGCTATTTGCTCAACCGTGTCGATGAGCCGGTGCCGGTGCTGAATGCACCGGTGCACGGCTATTTGCCGGTCTCGCGCCACCTGTTCAGTGCCCGTGATGGTGATTTCGTGATCCGTACGCCCGATGGACACAACCAGTTCGGCGCCATCCTGAACATCAAGGAATATCCTGACCAGACCTGGCCAGGCATGCTCAACAGCCTGAAATATCTGAATGCCGAGTACGTGATCACGCACTCCTTCACGCCCCATTCACGGCAGGAGGGACTGCAAGTGCTGGAGCGCACCAAGGGGATGATGGTGTCGGCCGGTGATCGCGGTGTCAGCCAGATCATAGAACTTGACCAGGCCATGGATGCGCTGGCCAGCGGCAATTTCGTGCTGGGTGAATACCACTTCACGATGGCGCTGTATGCCGACAGTCAGGAGGCTTTGCATCGTCACATTGCAGCCGCACGGGCCGAACTGTCCCAGGCCGGCTTCGTGTCGGTCAAGGAGGATCTGGCCGTCACCGGCGCCTTCTATGCGCAATTGCCTGGCAACTGGCGCTATCGCACGCGTCTCGCCAACGTGTCCTCACTCAATTTTCTGGGGCTGAGTCCGTTGCATAACTTTGCCGGTGGCAAGGCGGCCAATAACCCCTGGGGCGATTGCGTGACGGTACTGCAGACCACCAACGGCCAGCCCTATCACTTCAACTTCCATGCTACCCATCCCGGTGAAAACAGCCTGGGCGAAAAGGCCATCGGCAATACCATGGTCATCGGCAAGTCGGGCACCGGCAAAACGGCACTGATCAACTTCCTGTTGTCACAGGTGCAGAAGCTGCGGCCCAAGCCGACCATCTTCTTTTTTGACAAGGATCGGGGTGCCGAAATATTCGTGCGCGCCTGTGGTGGCAACTACATGGCGCTGGCCAACGGGCAGCCCACCGGTTTCAATCCGCTGCAGTGCGACAACAGCGAGGCCAACGTCCAGTTCCTGCTCGAGCTGGTCAAATTGCTGGCGGCCAAGCCGCACTACACCGCCGGCGAGGAAGAGGATATCCAGCGTGCCGTGCGTGCCATGCTGGATACACCGCTGGCCCTGCGCACCATGAGCAACCTGCACAAGTCATTGCCCAATCTGGGGGAAGACAGTGTGTATGCGCGCCTGCGCAAATGGACGCAGGCCGGAGCGCTTGGCTGGGTGTTCGACAACCCGCAGGACACGATCGACTTCTCCGCCGCCAGCATCATCGGGTTCGACTATACGGACGTGCTGGACAACGCCGAGGTGCGCACTCCCGTCCTCCGCTACCTGCTGCATCGGCTGGAAAGCCTGATCGACGGGCGTCCCCTGATCTATGTGATGGATGAGTTCTGGAAGATCCTGGACGGGGACAGCGGACTCAAGGACTTTGCCCGCAACAAGCAGAAAACCATCCGCAAGCAAAACGGGCTGGGCATTTTTGCCACGCAGTCACCCGAGGATGCCTTGCGCAGCGATATTGCAGCGGCGCTCATCGAACAGACGGCGACGCTCATCCTGCTGCCCAACCCCAATGCCGATCGCCGGGATTATGTAGAGGGCCTCAAGCTCACGGACAGCGAGTTCCAGGTGGTCACTGCGCTGGAAGAGCGCAGCCGCAGCTTCCTGATCAAGCAGGGTCATGCCAGTGCCGTGTGCCGGCTCGATCTGAGCGACATGGAGGATGCGCTCTCGGTACTGTCTGCCAGTACCGACAACGTGGCCTGGTTGCACACGGTGCTGCAGCAGGTTGCCGACAACGATGCGGGGCCAGAAGCCCCACTGCGCCCCGAACTGTGGCTGCAGCGTTTCTATGCAGGGCGACATGGCGCCCGCAATCTTCCCGCTTCCGAATTCCCATCCTGATGCACTGAGGCAAGGAGCTCCTGATGTCCGACAAGATCTATGACGACTATTTGCATGCGCTGGCCCGCAAGGAAAGTGGTGGATTGGCAGATCCTTACCGTGCCCAGAACCAGGCCGGTTATCTGGGTAAGTACCAGATGGGAGAGTTGGCCCTGATCGATGCCGGTTATTACCGGAGGGATGGCACTTCCAGGAACGATTACCACGGCAAATGGACCGGCAAGGATGATATCCATAGCAAGGAAGATTTCCTGAACAGTCCGCAGGCGCAGGAAAACGCCATTCGCGCCTACAACCGCAAGCAGTGGGGCTACATCCGCCATTACGGATTGGATGAGTTTGTGGGAACCACGCTGTCCAACGGGCAGACACTGACCGCTAGCGGCCTGCTTGCCGGAGCGCATTTGGTCGGCGTGGGCAATCTGCAGAAGTATTTGCATTCAGATGGCAAAACCGTGCCCCGGGACGGCAACAAGATGGCAATCAGCCACTACATCGATGCCATGGCGGGTTTCGATCTGCCGTTTCAGGCGCGCCGGCAAACTGCCAGCCAGTCGTCGCATACGGCGACAGCCGATCCGAAGGTTTCCCTGCCACAAAACGCCGGCACTGCGCGCAAGGATGTATCCAGGGATGTGTCCAGGGATGTGTCCAGGGAAGTGTCCAGGGAAGTGTCCAGGGAAGTGTCGTCAGGTGTGCTGCAATTCGCCCACGCCAATTTTTCCTCGGCCACCCATGAATATGGCCGGGGAGACCAGGCCGGGCAGCGTGCAGGTCATAGCGGCAACCGTATCGATGCGTCGCGTTTCAACCGGGATGTGGATGGAGATCAGCGGCGCGGGGTGGATTGTTCCTCGCTGGTGTATTACGCGCTGCAGGGAGCAGGCTTCAAGCTCGATCGGCGGGTGGAAGATTTCACCACCCATACCCTGTTCCACGGCAACCAGGTCAAAGCCTATGCGCGTGAACGCTTCGAGGTGCTGCCCAGGCCGGACGGCGAAGACAAATCCTTGCAGCCAGGGGACATCCTCATGTTCCGCGCCAGGAAGGGGCAGTCCCAGCACGTCGGCATCTTCCAGGGATATGACAAGCAGGGCCACATCCAGTTTTTTGGCTCCCAGGTCAGCACCGGACCCGCCAGCGTGACGATTCATCCCGGCCGTTACTGGGATGGAGCAAGCCAGGAAATTGTAGGTGTGCTGCGTCCCAAGCTGGACAATTTCGAGCCGTCTGTAGTGGCCCAGGCCAGGGCTGCGCACCAGCCGGCCATGCCAGCGCCCACGCTACAGGCCTTGGCAGCACGTGCCTCGCCTGACCCGTTTGCCGACAATCCTCTGCTCACCGGCCTGTTGCGTCAGGTTCAGGCCAGTTGTCCGCAACTGGATGGCAAGCAGCAATGCCACCTTGCCACGCACATTGCCGACAAGGCCAGCAAGGCGCAGCTGCCCTTGCGCGAGATCGGCGAACTGGTCATGGAAAAGTTTGGCGGCAAGGAGTTGCTCCACGCTGTCAGCAGGACGCGCGACAAGATCGCCTCCGTGGATGTGGCCACAGCCATTCAGGAGCCGGTCGAACAGGTCATGGCCAATCTGGGATTGCGACTCGCCGCAGCGCAGTTGCCTGAGGCCGCAAGCCAGCGGCAGGCCTCACCCCTGCAGCGCTAGGAGTGACACGATGCATGCACGGAAATTCGGGTGGCGCGGCATCTGCCGTTGGCTGACGGGGCTGGGGCTGGCAGCGAGTGCCATCAGTGGCATGGCAGCCGGTATCCCGGTCTATGATGCCAATGCCAACCTCATGGCCAAGTCGCTGCAGGAGCTGACCCAGCGCATGGGGCAGGACGTGCTGGCGCAGGATGCCATCAAGCGGCATCTGGCAGATGGCGTATTGCGGGACTATCTGGGGCGGCAGTTGCTGCAACCCATGCTCGGGCAGCTCAGCATTCAGGCCCATCCTGCGCAAGCGCAGGCCGTGACCGGCATGATGCAGCACGTCAACCAGCAGCCGGGGCAGTGGGGCGGTCAGGCCTTTGGCCAAATGCCAACCACTTCGCGTGACGTGCTGGCCGGCCGCCATGATTTCACGCGGGATGTCGCTGCCTTCTACGGCGCAGAGGGTGCGGCCAACTGCCCGGCCAACGCATCTCCCGATTTGCTCAGCCAGTGTCAGTCGGCCCGCAATATCCTGGCCTCCCAATTGCAGGAAATCCAGGCCATTGCCGCCGAGCTGGATGCACGCAACAATGCCCTGCGCCGGATGCTGCAGGACCACAGCTACAGCACGCTGGCGGAGCTGCAGCAAAAGCAATACATGATGAGCACGCTGCAGGCCATCATTGCCAATGACAACCTGCGGTTGCAGGCCTCGCTGGCGGCGTACCAGGGCATGCGCCAGCTCTACCAGGAAAAATACCAGACCGCGGTGCAGCAGCGGGTCACTGGCAAGGCCGGCACTTTGCTGGGCAGGCTGACGGGCAATGCCATGACTGCAGCAGCCATCAAGGCCGGACGCCTTGCAGCCGGAGGCACCCATGGCCGGTTGTTTGAGCTGCAAAGGCCAACACCATGAATGGTTTGGATGTTTCGTCCTTCATTTCAGCCCGGTTGTTTTCCGAGTTGCGCGCCTATGTGCTCGAAATGATCCAGATGTTCGGCTATGCCGCCATGGGGCGCATGACGCTGTTCGCCCTCACGGTGGGGGCGACCTTGCTCACGGTCTGGTTCATGGTGCAGGGGTATCGCATTGCCACTGGGCTGCATCGCGACAGCATGCTGCAGTTCCTGCTGCGTGCTGTCATGGTTGTGACGGTGATGGCGCTGGCGCAAGGCATGAGCGTATTCGGACAGTCCATGGCGCAGTGGCTCACCGAAGACATGCGCAACAGCATTGCCGGCCTCCTCACCGGCGAGACTTTCCAGGATGCCAGCGAAATGGTTGGTACGGTGCTGGGCTACATGCTCATGTTGCAGCTGGCGCTGGATACCTTTCAGGCCTCCGGCGCCACCGGACAAAGCAGCCTCAGTATGGCCAATACCCTGAACTTCATCACCGGGGCTGGACAGGCACTGCCGGCCCTGATTGCTGGCGGACTCATGCTGCTCAATGAAATGGCACTGCACCTGTGCCTGGCTTTCGCGCCTCTGTGCTTGCTGGCGTACACCTTCGTTCCTACCCGCTTCATGTTTGTCGCGTGGTGCAAATTCACGGTCACCACCCTGTTTTCCATGGTCGTCATCACCGTTGTCAGCGTGATCGCATTACGCGCTATGATAGCAATGTCGGTCACACTGCTTACAATGGACTTGGGTGTATCGGCCTTACATGAGGTGCAAGGTTTGCAAGGCGGCGCTGCACTGCAACTGCGTGAAGTTGCCACGATTTCCGGCGGTGTCGGCATGCTGCTCACCACGCTGCTGCTTGCAGGCCCGCCGCTCGTGGCCAATTTCTTTAGTGGGCAGGTGAGTGCGGCTTTCCATTCGTTCAATGCAATAGGTAGCTTTAGCAAAGATTCTGCAAGTGCACCGATCGCAAGCGCTCAAGATTATAAGCATCAATCTAATGGGGTAAGACGTGTCGAAAATTCTGATGTTAAAGTTAAAAGCCTCGATGGATAATTATGTATAAAAAAATTCTTTTTGGAATTTTGTTTATTTCCACGCCTGTTTTCTCTCAAATTAATCCTCAGGAAGCGGCGATCAGGAACACGATTGATGCAATTCGCATTCAGGAGCAGGTGGACCAAGCAAGAGAGCAGGCGGCTTCCCGGTTTGCAGCTGCTGAACAGGCACGGTTAATACGTTGGCACGGTGAAGAGGAAAAGAGGCTACGATCCAAATCATTTTACGGTGCTGTGGCTACCGACCCCACAACGGGCAAAGGTAATGCCAGTTGGGCAGGAGGCTATGCCGATGAGGCTGAAGCTCGAAAAGATGCCTTGGAAGGGTGCGCGTCTTCTTCATGTGCGGTGATTGCCAGCTTTGCAAACACCTGTGCCATGTTTTCGCAACCGGACGGCAATAAAAAAATAGAAAATATTTTTGTAGCTACAGACAAGAATCCAAATGTTGCAATCAAAAAGGCGCTGGTAGGTTGTAATGAAAAATTCGGAAAAGGTGTTTGTTATTACAACCCTCGTGAAGCGACGGTTGGAGCAAATGCCTATTGCTCCGGCTTTGATTATGGTGTGTATATGGAGAAGCCTTGGTACCAGTTCTGGTAAGCAGCTATAGCCGCCCGACCGCCGTGGCGACGCCCTTTCCTGCCATCCATGTGCACCTCCAACTTCTGGTTCCCCGGGGGGGCGTATGGTATCGCCCGGAGAGGTGTGGACTAAAGAGTCCACTCAGGTTGAATGCCTCCAGGGGCGCATGCAACTTCACCCTCACCCCTACGCCCCCACATTCCCCAACTCTTCCCAGCGCTCCAACGCCGCCATTAGCGCCTCTTCGATCTCGGTATCCCGTTGCTGCAATGCAATGGCCTGCTGCAAGTCCGACGAATATAGCGAGCCGTCCGCCAGCTGGGCGTGAATATCTGCCTGCTCTTTCTCCAGCGCTTCAATCTGTCCCGGCAAGGCCTCTAGCTCGCGTTGCTCCTTGTAGCTCAGCTTGCGCCTGGCCGCCGGGGCGGCTGCTTCAGCCGTAGTGCGCACTTCTTCACGTGCAGGCTTGGCCGGTTTTTCTGCCCCTCGCTGCAGTTCCTGGGCGCGTTGCGATTGTGTCAACCAGTCTTGCACACTGCCTTCGTATTCGCGCCAGCGACCCTCGCCTTCGCTGACGATGGTGCTCGTCACCACATTGTCCAGAAACGCGCGGTCGTGGCTTACCAGGAACACCGTGCCTTCATAGTTCTGCAGCAACTCCTCCAGCAATTCGAGCGTGTCGATATCGAGATCGTTGGTCGGCTCGTCCAGCACCAGCACATTGGCCGGCCGTGCAAACAGCCGCGCCAGCAGCAGGCGGTTGCGTTCGCCACCGCTCAAGGAACGCACCGGAGATGCCGCCCGCGCCGGGCTGAACAGAAAATCTCCCAGATAGCTTTTGACATGCTGCTTGCGGTTGCCAATCTCGATCCACTCGCTGCCGGGACTGATGAAGTCTTCCAGCGTGGCATCCAGATCCAGCGCCGCGCGCATTTGGTCAAAATAGGCCACTTGCAGATTTGCGCCTTGGCGCACGGTGCCGCTGTCTGGCGCAATTTCGCCCAGAATCATTTTCAGCAGGGTTGTCTTGCCGGCGCCATTCGGGCCAATCAGTCCCACCTTGTCACCACGCAGAATCAGCGCGCTGAAGTCGCGCACGATCACCCGATCTGCATAGCTCTTGCTCACGTTGCTCAATTCGGCCACGATCTTGCCGCTTGGTACGCCGCCGGCGATATCCAAGCGCACGCTGCCTACAGCATCCCGCCGCTTGCTCCGGGCATCGCGCAGCTGGTACAGGCGCTGCACGCGACTTTGGCTGCGTGTGCGGCGCGCCTCCACCCCCTTGCGGATCCACACTTCTTCTTGTGCCAGCAGCTTGTCGGCGCGGGCATTGATCACCGCTTCCTGCGCCAGCTGCTCTTCCTTGAGCTGCTGATACTGTGCAAAATTGCCCGGATAGCTGCTCAAATGCCCGCGATCCAGTTCCACGATGCGCGTGCAGACGGCGTCCAGAAAGGCACGGTCATGACTGATCGTGACCACACTTCCCCGGAACCCCTTGAGCAACTCTTCCAGCCAAAGGATCGAATCCATATCCAGGTGGTTGGTCGGCTCATCCAGCAACAAGACATCCGGACGCGTCACCAATGCCTGCGCCAATGCCACGCGCTTGCGTACCCCGCCTGACAGCGTTCCCACCTGAACATCGGCGGGCAGATGCAGGCGCTGCAGGGTCTCCTCCACGCGCTGTTCCCAGTTCCAGCCATCCAGCGCCTCGATGCGTCCCTGCAACAGGTCCAGCGCCTGGCTGTCGGATGTGTGTAGATATTGCTCCCGTAGCGCCTTGACTTCGTCGAGCCCGGCACTGACTACTTCAAAGACGGTGGCCTGTGCATCCAGCACAGGCTCTTGCGCCACATAAGTTACGCGCGCGCCAGTTTGCACCTGCAGCGTTCCATCATCGGGGTGTTCCAGTCCACCCAGAATCCGCAGCAGCGAAGACTTGCCCGCGCCATTGCGGCCAATCAGCCCTACGCGCTCGCTGGTTTCCAGCGAAAAATCAGCACCGTCCAGCAGTGCCACATGTCCAAATGCCAAATGGGCGTTCAATAAGGTCAAGATAGCCATGGCGCATTATGGCGTGTGACCGCCCTGTATTGAATCAGCGCTGCGACGAGGTGTCAGAAGAGGGGGCGCCATCCGCCATCCGCCATCCGCCATCCGCCATCCGCCATCCGCCATCCGCCAT
>CAYPRU010000022.1:0-37492 GCA_964413485.1 uncultured Allobrachymonas sp.
CAGATGCAGCCTGAACTGTTCAATAAGCGTCCATATGATCGTCCGGGATGCGACAGCTAGGTATAGTTTTGCCAGAGCCTGTTTTTTTGCGAATTCCTCCAAGAAGTCCCATGGGTCCAAAGCCTTCACAGCCGCAGACGGTCGAGCCGTTTCGCCCACGGCTGCACGAGCTGCTCAAATGGCAGCAACCGCTGGTGCGGCTGGCCGCGCAGTTGTACCTGCAGCACACGTTCGATGCCTCGGACGAGGCGGTGTGAACACTTGGATGGAGAACCCGTATTGGCAGCTCTTCTGCAGCGAGAACTATCTGCAGACCGAACTGCCCATTGACCCGTCCAGCCTGACACGCTGGAGAAAGCGCATTGGAGAAGAAGGCGTGGAGACGCTGCTGGTTGCCAGCATTGAGGCGGCGTGGTGTGGTGGCGTCGTTCAGAAGGTCAACGCGCAGCGTGTGATCGTGGACACCACCGTTATGCCCAAAGCCATCGCCCACCCGACGGACAGCCGGCTGCTGAACAAAAGCCGCCAGCACCTGGTCAAGGCAGCCAAGGACAACGGGCACATGAAGATGGATGGCTGCCTGGGCCGCAATCCGCTTAAGGGGGCGCTGGGCGATGCGCTGCATGCGGTGATGTGCGGCGCCGGGCACAACTTGCTACTGATCCTGGCCGCGCTGCGGCTTTATTTCGCCCGCTTCGGGCTGCCGATGCCGGTGCTTATCAAGACGCTGGCCGCCAATATTAGTCAGGGTGGATTTGTTAGATAGAGCGCAGGTCGGCCACTACTTCCTTGCACCGTTTTCTACGAGACATAGTTCGTGCTATGACGCACATGTGCGCGATGCGCGGCTGCATCATGGTCTTGGTTAAGACACTGCTCCGATAGCTTTCAGGGCATCCTGGCGCTCATCGGCGCAGGCGAAGAAGATGTCTTCTGTACCCTTGGCTCCTGTTGGGCAAGATCGCGCATAGATAGGTAGGATCATATGCGTTAGTTTTGAATTGGTACGATATCGTGGCGAAAAGTAAAATCTAATAAATTTAAGTTAAAAATAATTGTGTATAATTCTTTTGCTAAGCAAAAGAAGTACGTAGTGTCACATGAAAATATCAGCCCGGCTCAGGCCGATTTCGTGATTGGTGTAAAGACAGCCACAGTAAAGGGATCGCCGCTGGTATTTGTGCGCCTGACCACACGCAACGGTAGTGAGCGCGACCTGTTACTGCCGCCAGAAATGGCCATGACGCTTTCAGATGGGCTGCTGACCTCCGTGGAAATCAATGCGCGCAAGGGCATACATTGACAGATGGTTCCTTCTTTGGAGTCTAGGAAGCAAAATACATCGTGCTGGCAGTCGATGAACCAGGACGATTAGCAGAGTTGACCAGCCAAACATGCGCAAACAGCCCCCGCTTTGCCCTTGGCCCACGTAGGCATAAGGTAGAAGCAGGGCTTTTGTTGTTTGAGCTTGCTTCTATTGCGGTGCGTTTTACGCTGTACCGAAGCTGTAGAGGTTGATGGATTCAGCTTGCGGACCGTAGCTTACCCTGCCTTACGCAAACCAGCTGCATTAATCTGCAACTGCACCGGCTTGTGCGGAACGTCCAGCAAGATCAATGCACGTTGCTCGGCATCGGCAGTCTGGTAGATGGCCTCGATGCCGGCAAACGGGTCGCTGTAATGACCACGGCATCGCTGCTGCTGAACAGTCTGCCCGCAGCCACAGGCACAGCAGCGTACTTACTGCGCACACGCATCATGCACTGCCGCCGCCAGATACGCCCCGTTGCCAAACACCACCCATAGCGGAAAACCGATGGCCAGTCCGGCAGCCGTCAGCGCCACCGCCCCGGGCCCTAGCATCAGCGCGGCAATCACCCCTGCCGCCACCGCCGTGCGACCGCCGGTGCCTTGCCGGTCCCAGGCGCGGCGTTTGGCTTCGCGTGCCAGCAGCTTCAGGCTGGGCATGGCGGCATGGTTGCTTATGGTCAGGCTCAGCGCCTGGGTGGCCTTGCTCCAGCTGTTTTCGGCAGAGTGGCGCAGCGCCAGCATCTGGGCGGCCCATTCGCGCAGGGCCAGTTTTTCGGGGGCGGACAGGCTGGCGACAAATCGGCGTACAAATTCGCTTTGCTCCTGCTGTTGCTGTGCCGAGGCGGCCAGCTCGCGGCGGGCGGCGTCTTCCTTGGCGGCTGCTTGGGCATCGTCCTGTGCGGTTTTTTGGGCGGCCTTTTCAGCGGCCAGCTCGGCCTCCAGTGCGCGTACCTTGTCGCGCAGTGCTTGCAGTTCCTGGTCCTGGTCCGGCTTGTCTTGTTCCATGGTGTGTCCTCCTGCAGTGTGCATCTGCTGTATGTGCCACTATTTTGGGCAGCTTCAATGACAAATGTGTAAACAGTGGCAGCGGGTGCCAAAAACCGTAAACTTGCACCCTGTGAGCAAGAAACGAAACACCGATTGGCTGCAGGCGCCGTGCCCCTGTGGCCGCCACTCCCCGCAGGGCAAGGCCCTGAGCGGGGCCGATTGCTGCGGGCGCTATCTGGAGCACTTCATGGACGTGCCGGCGCCCGATGCCGAAAGCCTGATGCGTTCGCGCTATACCGCCTTTGTGCTGGGGCGGCCGGCCTATTTGCTGGCCACCTGGCAGCCCGACACGCGCCCCGACACGCTGGAGCTGGAGCCGGACGTGCAGTGGCTGGGGCTGGAGGTGCGCGATCACCAGCAGACCGATGCCGACCATGCCGAGGTGGAGTTTGTGGCGCGTTCGCGCCAGCAGGGCAGCGCCCAGCGACTGCACGAGCGCAGCCGTTTTGTGCGGCTGGTCGACGGCGCCATGTCGCGCTGGCTGTATGTGGATGGAGATACACGGTAATGCGGCGCTACCAGGCGGTTTTGTTTGACTGTGACGGCGTGCTGGTAGACAGCGAGCCGCTGACCATGGGCGTGCTGCGCGACATGCTGGAAGAGCGCGGCTGGCGCATGAGCCTGCGTGAATGCATGCAGCTGTTTGTGGGCAAGCAGACCAAGGACGAGGCCGCGCGCATCGAGCGCGAAACCGGCCAGCCTTTTACCACCGAGTGGCTGCACAGCTTTTGGGCCCGGCGCGATGTGGCGTTGCGCGAGCGGCTGCAGCCGGTGGCCGGGGCGCCGGCGCTGGTGCAGCAGGCGCATGCCTATGCGCAGGGGCAGATTGCCTGTGTGTCGGGCGCCGACCGCGACAAGCTGGCGCTGGCCTTGGGCATGGCCGGGCTGACGAAGTGGTTTGGCGCGCATGTGTACAGCGGGCACGACATGCCGCGCAGCAAGCCGCACCCCGATGTGTACCTGGCCGCCATGCAGGCCCTGCGGGTAGAGCCGGCACGCTGCCTGGTGATCGAGGACAGCCTGAGCGGCGTGCAGGCTGGTGCCGCCGCCGGCGCCACGGTGGTGGGCTTTGGCAGCCCCGAGAATCCGGTAGTGACGCCCGCCAGCTTGCGCGCGGCCGGGGCCACGCATGTGGTGACGCACCTGGAGCAGGTGCCGGCGTTGTGGGCGTGATGGCACCCGAAGACGCCTAGGGATAACCCGGAATCGCGGTTTTTGGCTGGGTGGTAGATTGGCTTGTCGGTAGAATGGTCTTGTTGACGTTTACGTAAACGTAATATTGGCGTCAGCAAGACAGGGTAGGCTCCCTGTGCATAACGACCACCAAGGAGACAAGCCATGACCGCCGACACGCAGGCTGCTGCCGTGCCATCCCCTGCCAAGCCGCTCACGCTCAGCCACGACCGGGGCGCCAGCACGCCGCCCTTGCTGGAAGTGACCATTGGCGACCATTTTGACCAGATGGTGGCGTGCTTTCCCGAACACGAGGCGCTGGTCAGCCGTCACCAGGGCATCCGCCTGACCTACCGCGAACTGCAGGAAAAGGCCACCCAGCTGGCCAGCGCCATGCTGCGCAGCGGCCTGAAAAAAGGCGATCGCGTGGGCCTGTGGTCGCACAACAATGCCGAATGGCTGATCAGCCAGGTGGCCACGGCCAAGGTGGGCGTGGTGCTGGTCAACATCAACCCGGCCTACCGAGTGGCCGAGGTGGAGTACGCGCTGAACAAGGTGGCGTGCAAGGCGCTGATCACCATGCCCAGCTTCAAGACCAGCAACTACGTGGGCATGCTGCAGGAGCTGGCGCCCGAGCTGCCGCGCTGCCACCCGGGCATGCTGGCGCTGTCCAGGCTGCCGCATCTGCGCGCCATTGTCTGGATCGACCAGCCCGGCCAGGGCGAAGAGATTGCGGGCATGCGCCGCTTCAGCGAGTGGATCGAGCGCGGCGATGTGGACGATGCCGAGGTGGAGGTTGTGCAAAAAACGCTGAAGAACAGCGACCCGATCAACATCCAGTTCACCAGCGGCACCACCGGCTTTCCCAAGGGGGCTACGCTCACGCACCGCAACATCCTGAACAACGGCTACCTGGTGGGCGAGTGCATCGGCCTGACCGACCAGGACCGCCTGTGCTGTCCGGTGCCGCTGTACCACTGCTTTGGCATGGTGATGAGCAACCTGGCCTGCCTGTCGCATGGCGCCTGCGTGGTGTACCCGAACGATGCCTTTGACCCGCTGCTGGTGCTGCAGGCGGTGCAGGAAGAGCGCTGCACCGCGCTGCAGGGCGTGCCCACCATGTTCATTGCCGAGTTGGACCACCCGCGCTTTGCCGAGTTTGACCTGTCCACGCTGCGCACCGGCATCATGGCCGGCTCGCCCTGCCCAATCGAGGTGATGAAGCGCGTGGTGGGCGAAATGCACATGGGCCAGGTGACGATTGCCTACGGCATGACCGAAACCAGCCCGGTAAGCTGCCAAAGCGGCATGGACACGCCGCTGGAGCGTCGCGTGGCCACCGTGGGCCAGGTGCAGCCGCACCTGGAAATCAAGATCGTCAACCCGGAAACCGGCGAAACCCTGCCGTGCGGCGAAACCGGCGAGTTCTGCACCAAGGGCTATTCGGTGATGCATGGCTACTGGGGCGATGCGGACAAGACCAGCGAGGCCATTGACGCCGACGGCTGGATGCACACCGGCGACCTGGCCACCATGGACGAGGAAGGCTACGTGAAGATCGTGGGCCGCATCAAGGACATGGTGATTCGCGGCGGCGAAAACGTATACCCGCGCGAGATCGAGGAATTTTTGTACCGCCACCCCAAGGTGCAGGATGTGCAGGTGGTGGGCCTGCCCGACCAGCGCTTTGGCGAGGAGCTGTGCGCCTGGATCATCGTCAAGCCGGGGCAGGTGTGCACCGAAGACGAGATCCGCGAATTTTGCAAGGGGCAGATTGCGCACTACAAGGTGCCGCGCTATATCCGCTTTGTGGCCGAGTTTCCGATGACGGTGACGGGCAAGATCCAGAAATTCAAAATCCGTGAGCTGATGAAGGAAGAGCTTCATCTGCAGGAACAGAAAACGGCCTGAGACGCCAGCACAGCCAGGAGAGAGAGATGCCAGTGATTGTTTCGAAGCTGAATGCGCGTTCGGCAGATTTTCAGGGAAATGCCGCAGCCATGCGGGCCATGGTGCAGGATTTGCGCCAGCATGTGGAGCGGGTGGCGCTGGGCGGGCCCGAGGCGGCCCGCGCCAAGCATGTGGCGCGTGGCAAGCTGCTGCCGCGCCAGCGCGTGGAAATGCTGCTGGACCCGGGCACGCCGTTTCTGGAGCTGTCGCCGCTGGCGGGCTTGCGCATGTACCCCGACCGGGACGGCAGTGATTCTGCGCCGGGCGGTGGCGTGATTACCGGCATTGGCCGCGTGGCGGGGGTGGATTGCATGATCGTGTGCAACGACGCCACTGTAAAGGGCGGCACCTATTACCCGATTACGGTGAAAAAGCACCTGCGCGCACAGGAGATTGCGCTGCAAAACCATCTGCCCTGCATTTACCTGGTGGACAGCGGCGGCGCCAACCTGCCCAACCAGGACGATGTGTTTCCGGACCGGGAGCATTTTGGCCGCATCTTTTACAACCAGGCCAACCTGAGCGCGCTGGGCATTGCCCAGATCGCGGTGGTGATGGGTAGCTGCACCGCCGGGGGCGCCTATGTGCCGGCCATGAGCGACGAGACCATCATCGTGAAGAACCAGGGCACCATCTTCCTGGGCGGGCCGCCGCTGGTGAAGGCGGCTACCGGCGAGGTGGTAACAGCCGAAGACCTGGGTGGGGGCGATGTGCACACGCGCCTGTCGGGCGTGGCCGACCACCTGGCGCAGAACGACATGCATGCGCTGGCGCTGGCGCGTGGCGTGGTGGACAACCTGAACCACACCAAGGCGCCGCTGCCGCAGCATGCCGAGCCGCAGCCGCCGCGCTACGATGCCAGCGAGCTGTACGGCATTATCCCCACCGACACGCGCAAGCCGTTTGACGTGCGCGAGATCATCGCCCGCATCGTGGATGACAGCGCGCTGGACGAGTTCAAGGCGCGCTACGGCACCACGCTGGTGTGCGGCTTTGCCCGTATCGAGGGCATGAAGGTGGGCATTATTGCCAACAATGGCATCTTGTTCAGCGAAAGCGCGCAAAAGGGCGCGCACTTTATCGAGCTATGCTGCCACCGCAAGATTCCGCTGGTGTTTTTGCAGAACATTACCGGCTTCATGGTGGGGCGCAAGTACGAAAACGAGGGCATTGCGCGCCACGGCGCCAAGATGGTGACGGCGGTGGCCACCGCCAATGTACCCAAGTTCACCGTGATCATTGGCGGCAGCTTTGGCGCCGGCAACTACGGCATGTGCGGCCGTGCCTACAGCCCGCGCTTTCTGTGGATGTGGCCCAATGCGCGCATCAGCGTGATGGGCGGTGAGCAGGCCGCCAGCGTGCTGGCCACCGTGCGGCGCGATGGCATCGAGGGCAAGGGCGGCCAGTGGAGCGCCGACGAGGAGGAAGCCTTCAAAGCGCCGATCCGCCAGCAGTACGAAGAGCAGGGCCACCCGTATTACGCCACCGCCCGCCTGTGGGACGACGGCGTGATCGACCCGGCCGACACGCGCCGCGTGCTGGCGCTGGGCCTGAGTGCCGCGTACAACGCACCGATCGAAGAGCCACGGTTTGGCATTTTCCGCATGTAATTGCCATAACCCTTATAGCCCCGTAGCCCCTACAGCCCGACGCAAGGACCCGCATGAGTGCCCTGACCCTGACCCGCCACGGCGACTATGGCCGCCATGTGGCCACCATTACCCTGAGCCGCCCGGAGGTGCGCAATGCCTTCAATGACGCGGTGATTGCAGAACTGACGCAAGCCTTTGCCGAGGTAGGCCAGCAGGCCGAGGTGCGCTGCGTGGTGCTGGCGGCAGAAGGGCCGGCCTTTTGTGCCGGCGCCGATCTGAACTGGATGCGCCGCATGGCGGACTACACCCGCGCCGAAAACCTGCAGGATGCCAGCAAGCTGGCCGAAATGCTGCGCGTGATCTACACCTGCCCCAAGCCGGTGATTGCGCGTGTGCAGGGTGATGTGTACGCCGGTGGCATGGGCCTGGTGTCGGCCTGCGACATGGTGGTGTCGGTGGACAGCGCCAACTACTGCCTGAGCGAAGTCAAGCTGGGCCTGATTCCGGCCACGATTGCGCCCTATGTGATCCGCGCCATGGGCCCGCGTGCGGCGCACCGCTGGTTTCTGACCGCCGAGCGCTTTGATGCGGCCGAGGCGTACCGCATTGGCCTGGTTCACGAGGTGGTGCCCGCCAATGCGCTGGATGCGCGCGTGGCGGCACTGGCCGAGGCGCTGTGCAACGCCAGCCCGGCCGCCGTGCAGGCCTGCAAGCGGCTGGTGCAGGATGTGGCCGAACGCGAGATCTCGGCGCAGCTGATTGCGCACACGGTGGAAGGCATTGCCGACATTCGCGCCAGCGCCGAAGGGCGCGAAGGCGTGCAAAGCTTTCTGCAAAAGCGCAAGCCGGGCTGGCTGGGGCAATAAGGCTGCAGTTCAAAAGAATAGGAGACTGATGATGTTCAAGAAGATCCTTATCGCCAACCGTGGCGAGATCGCATGCAGGGTGGCCAGTACCGCGCGCCGCCTGGGCGTGCAGACGGTGGCCGTGTATTCCGACGCCGATGCGCGCGCCAAGCACGTGCAACTGTGCAACGAGGCGGTGCATGTGGGCGGCAACACGCCCAAGGAAAGTTACCTGCAGTGGCAGCGCATCATCGATGCCGCCAGGGCCAAGGGCGCGCAGGCGATCCATCCGGGCTATGGCTTTTTGAGCGAGAACGAGGAATTTGCCCAGGCCTGTGCCGATGCCGGTCTGGTGTTTATCGGCCCGCCGGCCAGCGCGATCCAGGCCATGGGCCTGAAGGCCGAGTCCAAGCGCCTGATGGAGCAGGCCGGCGTGCCGCTGGTGCCGGGCTACCATGGCGAGGACCAGGACCCGGAGCTGCTGCAGCGCGAAGCCGACCGCATTGGCTATCCGGTGCTGATCAAGGCCAGCGCCGGCGGCGGCGGCAAGGGCATGCGCGCAGTGGAAAAGGCCGAAGACTTCATGGCCGCGCTGGAATCCTGCAAGCGCGAGGCCATCAACAGCTTTGGCGATGACGCCGTGCTGGTGGAAAAGTACGTGCAGCGCCCGCGCCATATCGAGATCCAGGTGTTTGGCGACACGCACGGCAACTATGTGTACCTGTTCGAGCGCGATTGCTCGGTGCAGCGCCGCCACCAGAAGGTGCTGGAAGAGGCACCAGCACCCGGCATGACGCCCGAACTGCGCCAGCGCATGGGCGATGCCGCCGTGGCGGCCGCGCGTGCGGTGAACTACGTAGGCGCCGGTACGGTGGAATTCATCGTGGAGCAGCCGGGCGGCTACGACAAGCCCGAAGAGATGCGCTTTTACTTCATGGAGATGAACACGCGCCTGCAGGTGGAGCACCCGGTGACTGAGGCGATTTCCGGCCAGGATCTGGTGGAGTGGCAGCTGCGCGTGGCCAGCGGCGAGCCGCTGCCCCTGCAGCAGCACGAGCTGCAGCTGCGTGGCCATGCGATCGAGGCGCGCATCAACGCCGAAAACCCGGACAACAACTTCTTGCCGGCCACCGGCACGCTCAAGGTGTACCGCACACCCGAGTGGAGCGTGATGTTCGAGCGCGGTGATGTGCGTGTGGATTCTGGAGTGCGCGAAGGCGATGCCATCAGCCCGTTTTACGATTCCATGATCGCCAAGCTGATCGTTTGGGGCGAAGACCGCGCGCAGGCACTGGCACGGCTGGATGGCGCGCTGGCGCACATGCGTATCGTGGGCCTGACCACCAACGTGCAGTTCTTGCGCCATGTGCTGGCTACGCCGTCGTTCAGCCAGGCCAAGCTGGATACCGCACTGATACCGCGCGAATCCGACCTGCTGTTTGGCCAGGACAAGTTGGGCATGCCGATGACGGTGGCTGCGGCCATTGGGCACCGGATTTTCAGCGAACGGCAGCGTCTGCAGGGCAATGACCCGTTCAGCCAGCGCGATGGCTGGCGTGCGTATGGGGGCTTCAGCCGCCAGTTCCAGCTGCTGTACCAGGCCGAGCCGCTGCAGGCCGACCTGCGCTACGAGCACGATGGCACTTATTACATCACCATCCGCCAGCCCGACGGCACGCTGCATCCGCCGGTGCTGACCGAGGGCCGGCTGATCGTGGAAGAGCGCGAGGATGGGCGCATGGATGTGCGCTACGGCGATGACCGCCAGCTGCTGCAGGCCTGGCTGGACGGAGAGGAGCTGAGCGTGTTCAGCCAGCGCGGTGCCAGCAGCATTACCATGGTGGATGCGCTGTACCATGCGGGTGAGAGTGCCGCCGAAGGCGGGCGACTGACGGCCCCCATGCCGGGCAAGGTGGTCTCGTTTGCCGTGCAACCCGGCGACAAGGTGAGCAAGGGCCAGCCGCTGGCGGTGATGGAGGCCATGAAAATGGAGCACACCATCTCTGCACCGGCCGATGGCGAAGTGGTGGAGCTGCTGTTTGCGCCGGGCGACCAGGTGGCGGACGGCGACGAGCTGCTTACGCTCAAGACCGCCTGAATGGACTGAATGGCACCACCTGCAAGGAGAACCCTCATGCACTATCCAAGCCGCGTTCAGATTGTCGATGTGGGTCCGCGCGACGGCCTGCAGAATGAAAAACACCAGGTGCCCACGGCGATCAAGGTGGAGCTGATCCAGCGCCTGGTGGTTGCCGGTGTGCGCAAGCTCGAGGCGACCAGCTTTGTGTCGCCCAAGTGGGTGCCGCAAATGGGCGACAACGCCGAGGTGATGCAGCGCATCGAGCGCGACCCGGCCGTGTGCTACAGCGTGCTGGTGCCCAACATGAAGGGCTTCGAGGCCGCGCTGCCCCACCAGCCCGACGAGGTGGTGGTGTTTGGCGCCGCCAGCGAA
Organism: uncultured Allobrachymonas sp.; assembly: GCA_964413485.1. GTDB lineage: Bacteria > Pseudomonadota > Gammaproteobacteria > Burkholderiales > Burkholderiaceae_C > Brachymonas. The sequence continues at coordinate 10,371 of CAYPRU010000022.1, forward strand.
GCCTTCAGCCAGCGCAACATCAACTGTTCGATTGCCGAGAGCATCGCGCGCTTTGCGCCGGTGGTGGAGGCTGCGCTCAAGGCCGGCATGCGCGTGCGTGGTGCCATGAGCTGCACCGTGGGCTGCCCCTACGAAGGCGAGATCGAGCCAGGGCGCGTGGGCTACCTGGCACAGCTGATGAAGGAGATTGGCGTGCAGGAAGTGGGCGTGGCCGACACCATCGGCGTGGGCACGCCGCTGAAGGTGCAGCGCGCCTTCGAGGCCACGCTGCGGCATTATGACATCGACCAGGTGAGCGGGCATTTTCATGACACGTATGGCCAGGCGCTGGCCAATACGCTGGCGGCGCTGCAGCTGGGGGTGTGGAAGTTTGACACCTCAGTGGCGGGGCTGGGCGGCTGCCCGTACGCCAAGGGCGCCACCGGCAACGTGGCCACCGAGGACGTGGTGTACATGCTGCACGGCATGGGCATCGAAACCGGCATCGACCTGGACCAGCTGGTAGAGGCTGGCGAGATGATCAGCCAGCACCTGGGGCGGCCCAACGGCTCGCGCGCGGCGCGTGCCATGATTGCCAAGTGCGCCGGCTGAAAGCGAGCATGCGGGGCGGGCATGGATAATGCTGCCATGACCTCGCTGGAATTTACCTCTTTGGCCGATATGCAGGCAGCCGCCGACGAGGCGTTGGCCGCGCCGCTGGGTGCTGTGCCTTCGCCCTGCATCAACGTGTGCCAGATCGACATCGACACCGGTTTTTGCCAGGGTTGCTGGCGCACGCTGGACGAGATTGCTTGCTGGGGCGATGCCGATGACGCGCAGCAGCGTGCACTGTGGCGGCAGCTGGTGCAGCGCAGCGCCCGATGAGCCTGAATGCCAATGCCAACAAGTGCTGCAGAGGTGCGCGTCTTCACTGCGCGACGCAGCGCCTGATCCTGAACCCCTGAGACCACCATGCCAGAAATCCATTTTTTTCTTGATTTCAACTCCAACTACGCCTATTTGGCGTTTCACCAGCTGCCGCGTGCGCTGGATGGGCTGGCTTACCAGGTGGTGCACCGGCCCATGCTGCTGGGCGCGCTGTTCAAGGCGCATGGCACTGTGTCGCCGGCAATGCTGGCGCCCAAGCGCGACTGGATCTACCGCCACACCACCTGGCTGGCGCAGCAGCAGGGCGTGCCGTTCGAGATGCCGGCGGTGCATCCATTCCAGTCGGTGCATTGGCTGCGCATGGCGCTGGCCGCCAGCCCGCAGGGCTTGCCGGGGCGCCAGGTGTGCGAAACCCTGTTCAATGCGGTGTGGCAGGGCGGGCGCGATGCCAACGATGCCGACTACCAGCAGCAGGTGTGGCAGGAACTGGTGCGGGATCTGCCGCAGGTGCGCGATCCGGCCGATGCCGCCGTCAAGGCCGAACTGTTTGCCAATGGGGATGCCGCCTTGCAGCATGGCGTGTTTGGCGCGCCTACTTTTGTGCTGATGCCACCGGCAGGGCAGGAAAATGCCCAGGCGCAGCTGTTCTGGGGTCTGGACAGCCTGCCGATGCTGCGCGATGCGGTGGCGGCGCAGCAGCCGGGGGCAGCCGCATGAGGGCGCTGCTGCAACGCGTGCGCCAAGCCAGCGTCACCGTAATGGGCGACGAAATCGGCCGTATCGACCAGGGCCTGCTGGTGCTGCTGTGCGCTGAGCCGCAGGATACCCCTGCCGTGGCCGACAAGCTGCTGGCCAAGATCCTGAAGCTGCGCATTTTTAGCGACGAGGCCGGCAAGATGAACCGCAGCGTGCAGGACGTGCAGGGTGGCCTGCTGCTGGTCAGCCAGTTTACGCTGGCGGCGGATTGCAGCAGTGGCAACCGGCCCAGCTTTACCAATGCCGCGCCGCCCGCGCTGGGGCGGGAGCTGTACGACTACACCGTGCGGCAGGCGCGCCAGCTGCACCCGCAGTTGGCCACCGGCTCGTTTGGCGCCGAGATGCAGGTGGCGCTGGTGAACGACGGGCCGGTGACGATCTGGCTGCAGATGTAGCCGGAACAGGGCCAATTGCCGTCGTGGCCAGCCGGCTGTTGATCTGGCTGCGGATGGTGGTGCACGGCACGTGTGCCGTGCCGGCCTTACAGTACGAACTTGCGGATGCGGGCGGAGATCAGGTCGATCAGGCTGACCGTGACGATGATGATGAGCATGACCGCGGCGGTTTCGGCGTACTGGAAGCCGCGGATGATTTCCCACAGCACCACGCCGATACCGCCGGCGCCGACCATGCCCACTACCGAGGCCGAGCGCACATTGGCCTCGAAACGGTAGAGCGTGAACGAAATCCACAGCGGCATGACTTGCGGCAGCACGCCGTACACGATTTCGTGCAGGGCCGAAGCGCCAGTGGAGCGGATGCCTTCGACCGGCTGCGGGTCGATGGCTTCGACCGCCTCGGAGAACAGCTTGGCCAGGGTGCCCGCGGTGTGAATCCACAGCGCCAGCACGCCAGCGAAGGGCCCCAGGCCCACGGCCACCACGAACAGCATGGCAAACACCATTTCGTTGATGGCGCGGAAGGCATCGAGCAGGCGACGCACCGGCTGGTACACCCACCACGGCGCGATATTGGACGCGGCTAGCAGGCCCAGCGGCACGGCCGTCAGCACCGCCAGTGCCGTGCCCCAGACGGCGATCTGCAGTGTGACCACCATCTCTTCTACGTACATCTTCCAACTGGCAAAGTTGGGCGGGAAGAATTCGCTGGCGTAGGCGGCCATGTTGCCTGAATCGCGCAGCAGTTCCAGCGGGCGCATGTCTGCGCCGTTCCAGGAAGCGGCCAGGACCAGGACAATGGCGGCCCAGCCCAGGTACCAGCCCAGGCTGTGGCGCTGGGCAGCGGCCTGGGTCAGGCTGGCCAGCGGGGGATGTATGGTGGTGGTCGGATTCATGTGCTATCTCTGCTTGTGACCAGGCCCGCCGTGTGACGGGCGGGCCTGGCGTCACGGGGCCGGGGCTTACTTCTGCTTCAGGGCAGCCAGTTGTTTGTCGATGTCGGCCAGCTTGGCGGTCTTGTCGGCAGCGGCCAGGGAGGTGTCGGCTTCGATCTTGTTGCGCTTGCCGAACAGGTCCAGCTCACGGATGGGGATCAGCTGCGCGTTGCTGGACGGCTTGAAGCCGGACAGCTTGGAGAGCTTCATGACGATCGCTTTTTCGCGCGGGTCGGTCTTGGCGTAGTTGTAGAAGAAGTTCTTGATCTTGGCTTGGGTGGCAGCAGGCACGTTCTTGTTCATGACCAGCGGATCGAGCGGGATCAACGGTGAGGTCCACACCACGCGGATGTCCTTGAACTTCTCGGGGTTGCGTTCCTTGAGCTTGTCCAGGTTTTCGCTGTTGTTGGTGGCCACGTCGACCTGCTTGTTGGCCACGGCCAGGGCGTTGGTTTCGTGGTTGGCGTTGCGCACCACCTTGAACAGGGTCTTGGGGTCGACCTTGTTCTTGGCAAAAACGTAGTAGCCCGGCACCAGGAAGCCGGAGGTGGAGTTCGGGTCGCCGTTGCCGAAGGACAGGGACTTGCCGTGTTGCAGCACGTCGTTCAGGTTCTTGATCTGGCTGTCCTTGTTGACGATCAGGTGCGAGTAGTAGCCCTTGGTGCCATCGGCGTTGACCATCTGGGCAAACACCACGCCGTTGGCGCGGTCTACCGCTTCCATGGCCGATTTGTTGCCCATCCAGGCCAGTTGCACCTTGTTGAAGCGCATGCCTTCGATGATGCCGGCGTAGTCGGGCGCGAAGAAGGCCTTGACCTTCAGGCCGGTCTTTTTGGACATGTCATCGATCAGCGGCTGCCAGTCGGACTTCAGGTTCTGGGTGGATTCGGTGGAGATGATGCCGAAGTTGATTTCCTGCGACCAGGAGGTGGCGCAGACCAGGCCGAGGGTAACGGCCGCAAGGGTTTTCTTGATCATGGGAGATCCTGGAGGGGGTGAAAAGGAAAGGACAGGAATCAGGCAGCCTGGACCAGGGGGGTCGGCCAGCTTGCCGCGGCGGGGGCAGCAGGCGTTTGCACGGGATGGTGCAGCGCGCTGCTGCCGTTGAGGATTTCGTCGGCCTGCATGCCGTACAGGCGGCGCAGCAGCTCGGGGGTAAGGGCGCTGGTGGGGCCGTCGTACACCACGCGGCCCTGGTGCAGCGCCACCACGCGCGGGCAGTAGCGCATGGCCATGTCCACCTGGTGCAGCGAGACCACCACGGTGCAGCCGTCTTCGCGGTTGATGCGGGCCAGGATCTCCATCACGTTGCGGGAGGATTCGGGATCGAGCGAGGCGATGGGCTCGTCGGCCAGCACCACCCTGGCGCCCTGTACCAGCGTACGCGCAATGGCGGCGCGCTGCTGCTGGCCGCCGGACAGGGTAGAGGCGCGCTGGGCATGGCATTCGGCAATGCCCACGCGGGCCAGCGCTTCCAGTGCCAGGGCCCGCTCTTGCGGGGTGAACCAGCGCGTCCAGCTGCGCCACCAGGGCATGCCGTGCAGCCGGCCCACCAGCACGTTGAGCAGTACCGACAGGCGGTCCACCAGGTTGAACTGCTGGAACACGAAGCCGATTTGCGCGCGGATGCGGCGCACATCGCGCTGGATGCGGCCTTCGTGCTGTACGCAGTGGCCGGACACCTCGATGACCGAGCCGGACACCGCATCGCCTGCCATCAGGCCGGCAATGTGGCGCAGCAGGGTGGACTTGCCGGAGCCGGAGGCACCAATCAGCGCCACCATCTCGCCCTGGTGGATGTCCAGGTGGATGTTGTCGAGGGCCAGCTTGCCGCCGGCGAAGCGTTTGCTGAGGTTTTGGATGCGCAGGGCCATGTCGGTGTTCCGTGAAAGCTGTCTAGACATGTCGCGTAGTCTAGAGAGACTGTGTGAAGATGATTTGACAGCTTGTGGAAGATTTGATGACGACTGCCAGGATGGGGATGTCAGATCACGCGCCGGCCTTCGCGCCAGGCGGCACGCACCACGGCCTGGTGGCCGCCTTTGGGCAAATCCACCATGCGCACCTGGATCAGGTCGGCGCGCAGGCCCGTGCGGATTTCGCCGCGATCAGACATGCCGCAGGAGCGGGCCGGATTGCGGGTGACGGAGGCCACCGCTTGTGGCAGGCTCAGGATGTCGTCATCCACCAGGCGCATGACGGCGCTGAGCAGGCTGCCCGGCACGTAGTCGGACGAGAGAATGTCCAGCAGGCCCTGCCGCGCCAGTTCGGCCGCGGCCACATTGCCCGAGTGCGAGCCGCCGCGTACCACGTTGGGGCCGCCCATGACCGTGGACATGCCGCGCTGGTGGGCCGTGCGCGCCGCCACTACCGTGGTGGGAAACTCCGATACCGTGACGCCTTCGGCGTGGGCCTGCAGCACATGGTCTTCGGTGGTGTCGTCATGGCTGGCCAGGGCGATGCCATGCGTGCGGCAGTAGTCCACGAAGTACTGGCGATGGGGCTGGGCATAGCGCGCCTGCAGCTCGGCCGCGCGTTCCACCTGGTGCAGGAATTTTTCCAGGCTCCAGCCCTTCTTGCCGGTGTAATACACGCGGGCGTGCTCGATGTCTTCCCACTGGCGCTGGCCGGGGGTGTGGTCCATCAGTGAAATCAGTGACAGACGGTCGTGCCCGTGAAACGGCGCAAACAGGTCGATGGTGTTGGGCGCCGGCAGTTCGCAGCGCACGTGCAGGTGGTGGTCGGCACGCAGCATGTCTTGCTGCGCGCAGGTGTCGATGGTTTCGACCACGCTGTGCCAGGCGCTGCCGCGCAGGCTTTCGGGGTCGGTATCACCTACGCCCAGGGCATCGAACACGGTGGTGATGCCGGCGGCGGCGATTTCTGCGTCGTGCGCCAGCAGTGCCGGCAGCTCGGCCCACTGCACCTTGGGCCGGGGCATCAGGTGGCGCTCGAAGTTGTCGGTGTGGATCTCTACCAGACCGGGCATCAGGTAGTCGCCTTCCAGATCGTGGCCGGCATGGCCGAGTTCCGGCCCGCTGCTGATGGCGGCGATGCGGCCCTCCTGCACATGCAGGCTGCCGTGCACGACTTCGTCGCCTAGTACCAGGCGGCTATTGCGGAAAGTGGTGTTCGTTGTCATGCGGGGCTCCGGAAACGGGACATGTCGATGTGGCGGGTGGCCACCTGGGCGCCTACCTCGGGGTCGTGAAAAATGCCCAGGACGGTGGCGCCCTGGGCCACCGCGTCCTGAATGAGTTCGACCACGGTGTGGGTGTTGGCCGGGTCGAGCGAGGCGGTGGGTTCGTCCAGCAGCAGCAGCGGGCGCGGCTTGATCAGGCTGCGCGCGATATTGATGCGCTGCTGTTCGCCGCCCGAGAAGGTGGCCGGTGGCAGCGACCACAGGCGCTGGGGAATGCGCAACCGCTGCAGCAGCGTGGCGGCCTGCTCGCGTGCGGCGGCCACGGCAGCGGGGTTGGCGGTGCGGCCTTCGGTGAGCGGTTCGGCCACCACGTCCAGGGCCGGCACGCGCGGAATCACGCGCAGGAACTGGCTGACGTAGCCCACGGTGTCGCGGCGCATGCGTACCAGATCGCGTGCGCTGGCTTCGGTCACGTCAATGGTGTCGCCCGAGGCGGCGCGCACCTGGATGCTGCCGGCGCTGGCGCGGTAGTTGGCGTAGACCAGCTTGAGCAGGGTGCTCTTGCCCATGCCGGAGGGCCCGTCCAGCACCAGGCATTCGCCCGGATAGGCCTGCAGGTTGACGTTGTCGAGCACCGGCAGTTCGGCCCCGTTCTGGTGGTGCAGGGTGAAGCGCTTGGCCACCCCGGTCATGGAAAGCACGGCGGATGTCATGGCTGCAGTACCGAAGAAACAAGGAGTTGGGTGTAGGTGTGCTGCGGGTCGTCCAGCACCTGGTCGGTCAGGCCGGATTCGACGATGCGGCCGCGCTGCATCACCACCATGCGGTGCGCCAGCAGCCGTGCCACCGCCAGATCGTGCGTGACGATGACCACGGCCAGCTGCAACTGCTGGGTGAGCTGGCGCAGCAGGTCGAGCAGGCGAGCCTGCACCGACACGTCCAGGCCCGAGGTGGGCTCGTCCATGAACACCAGGCGCGGCTTGGTGACCAGATTGCGGGCAATTTGCAGGCGCTGGCGCATGCCCCCCGAGAAGGTGCGCGGGGCGTCGTCGATACGGATGGCGTCGATTTCGACCCGGCGCAGCCAGTCCTCGGCGCTGGCGCGCAACTGGCCGTAGTGGCGCTGGCCCAGGCCCATCAGGCGCTCGCCCACGTTGGCGCCGGCGGATACGTCCATGCGCAGGCCGTCGGCCGGGTTCTGGTGCACGAAGCCCCAGTCGGTGCGCGCCAGCAGGCGCTGCTGGGCCTGGCTCATGCCGTGCACGTCCTGCAGCGAGCCATCGCGCATGCGGTAGTGCACCGAACCGCCATCGGGCTGCACGCGTGCGGCGATGGCATTGAGCAGCGTGCTTTTGCCTGATCCGGATTCGCCGACCACGGCCAGCACCTCGCCGGGCCACAGGTCAAACGAGGTTTCGTGCAGCGCGGTGAAGGCGCCGTAGCGTTTGGCCACACCGCGCACGCGCAGCAGGGGGGAGGAAGTTTCTTGGCGCATTATGGTGTCTGCGGGTCGATCACAAAGCTGAGCCCGTGGCGCTGGAAGCCCAGGGACTCGTAAAAGGCATGGGCGCGCACGCGCCGGCCATTGGACGACAGCGCCAGCTTGTAGCAGCCGGCAGCGCGGGCCTGTGCCACGGCGTGCTCCATCATCTGGCGGCCGAGGCCCTGGCTGCGGCAGTGGCTGTCCACCACCACGTCTTCGACGATGGCGGAGGGCAGGCCCCTGTGCGCCAGGTTGTGCATGACCAGCAGGGCGTAGGTGCCCAGCACCTGCTGCGGCGCAGCCTCGGCGCAGGCCACGAACAGGTGGTAGTTGGGGTAGCAGGCAAATTGCGCGTGGATGGCTCGGGCCTGCTCCAGCGTCAGCACTTCGCCGTCGTCCAGGCCCAGTTGCGCGTACAGGGCCAGTACACCGGGCAGATCGTTGTCGGTGGCTGCGCGGATATGGAGGGTCATGGCTGGCTCCTGGTGCTGGGGGGTTGGGCCTGTGTGGCCTGTGCGGCCTGCCGTTCCTGGCAGTAGTCGGAATCCGAGCAGACGTGCATGCGGCTGCCCTGGTCATCGGTGATGACCTCATCCAGGAAGCTGTCGGTGGCGCCGCACAGGGCGCAGGCGGCGTCCCACTGTTGCACTCCGAACGGATGGTCTTCAAAGCCCAGGCTTTCCACCCGTGTGTATGGCGGCACCGCGTAGATGCGTTTTTCGCGGCCGGCGCCGAACAGCTGCAGCGCCGGGTTCAGGTGCATCTTGGGATTGTCAAACTTGGGGATGGGGGAGGGCGCCATCAGGTAACGGTCGTTGACCATGACCGGATAGTCGTAGGTGGTGGCAATGTGGCCGAAGCGCGCGATGTCTTCGTACAGCTTGACGTGCATCAGCCCGTATTCGGCCAGCGCATGCAACGTGCGGGTTTCGGTTTCGCGCGGTTCCAGGCGCTGCATGGGTTCGGGCACCGGCACCTGGTAGACGATCACCTGCCCTTCGCGCAGCGGCGTTTCCGGGATGCGGTGGCGCGTCTGGATGATGCTGGCTTCGGTGGTGCGGGTGGTGACCGGCACGCCGGTGGTGCGCTGGAAAAAGCGACGGATATTGACCGCGTTGACGGTGTCGTCCGAGCCCTGGTCGATGACCTTGAGCGTATCGTCCGGCCCGATCACGGCGGCCGTGACCTGGATGCCGCCGGTGCCCCAGCCATAGGGCAAGGGCATTTCGCGCGAGCCGAACGGCACCTGGTAGCCGGGAATGGCCACCGCCTTGAGGATGGCGCGGCGGATCATGCGCTTGGTGCGCTCGTCCAGGTAGGCGAAGTTGATGTCCGGCGCGGCGTGCGCTGCCGTGGCGGGTGCAGAGGGTAGCATAAGACTCTGTTTGACTTGAGCATTCATGCTATTTGTTCCTGATCAGTATCTTGTGACTGTTTGGCAGTTTGCGCACGCATACGTCGCACCAACTCCAGTTCTGACTGGAAATCCACGTAATGCGGCAGCTTGAGGTGCTGCACAAAGCCCGAGGTTTCCAGGCTGTCGCTGTGCGACAGCACGAATTCCTGCTGCTGTGCGGGCGATTCGATCGGCTCGCCCAGCTCGGGCGCACGCAGGGCGCGGTCTACCAGGCTCATGGCCATGGCCTTGCGCTCGCTGTGGCCAAAGGCCAGACCGTAGCCGCGCGTGAATTGCGGCGGCTCGGTTTTGCTGCCGGCAAACTGGTTGACCATTTCGCACTCGGTCAGTTCGATATCGCCGATGGAGATGCTGAAATCCAGTTCTTCCGGCGCCAGTTCCACCGCTACCGTGCCCAGCCGGATTTCGCCGACAAAGGGGTGCGTGTGCGCATAGCCGCGCTGGGTGGAATAGGCCATGGCCAGCAGAAAGCCCTCATCGCCGCGCGCCAGGTTTTGCAGGCGCGTGGCGCGGTCGGCCGGAAAGCGCAGCGGTTCGCGCGTCAGATCCTTGGGGGCCGGGTCGCCTGCAGGTGTGGGATGGGTCTCGATCAGGCCTTCCTGGTTGAGCAGATCAACCACGCGTGGGGCTGCCGCCATCGACGCTGTGCCGGGGGCGAGCTGCGTGGGCGTTTCGGGCTGGGCATCCGCCATCAGCGAGAAGTCCAGCAGGCGCTGGGTGTAGTCGTAAGTGGGGCCCAGAATTTGCCCGCCCGGCAAGTCCTTGAAAGTGGCAGAGATGCGGCGCGAGAGCTCCATGTTTTCCGTGCGCAGCGGGCAGGTGTCGCCCAGGCGGGGCAGGGTGGCGCGGTAGGCGCGCAGCAGGAAAATGGCTTCGACCGGATCGCCGCAGGCCTGCTTGATGGCCAGTGCGGCCAGATCCGGGTCGTAGACCGAGCCTTCGGTCATGACGCGGTCCACCGCCAGTTTCATCTGCTGGCGGATTTGCGCGACGCTGAGCTCGGGCACCGAGGTATCGCCCCGGCGCTGCCGGGCCAGCAGGTGGTAGCTGTTGAGGATGGCGGTTTCTCCGCCCTTGACGGCAACGTACATGATCAGGCCTCCGCCGGTTCGGGTTGGCACAGCCGGGTGGTGCGGGGCAGACCGGCGATCTGGTCGTGCGTGGCCAGGAATACATCCACACCGCGCGGGAACATGGCGTTGTTGGCGGCCCATTGGGCAGCAAAATCGTGCGGCAGGCCTTGCACCGCCAGTGCCACGCTGCCTTGGATGCCGGGGCCTTGCAGGGTCCAGGCCACGCCCTCTGCGCCATGCGGGGCCAGGGCGCCCACCTCCATCACGCAGGTGGCCGATTGGTCCGGGTAGGTGTCGCTGCCGGCGTGCATGCTGCTCAGCGCCAGCCAGGTGTCGCCAGCGGCCAGCCACAGAAAGCGCGCCTGCGCCGGGTCTTGCACGCAGCGGCAGCCAGTATGGAAGCGCAGCCAGGCTTCGGCATCCGAGCCGGCCAGAGTGGGGGACAGCCACAAGCTGCAGTCGCTGTCCAGCAGCGCCAGCATCAACATGGCGGCCGCGCCATGGCCGCGCGTGGGCAACTGGGCCAGCGCCGGCAGCGTGACCGCGCGGCCCGGCATGGACAGGGCCTGCAGCGCCCGGCGAAACACCGCCTGACTGCCCAGCGTGGGCTGTTCGAAGCCCGGGCGTACCTGTTGCAGTTCTTCCTGCTTCATGCGTCATCCTCCTCGTTGTCGCCGCCGGCTTCGCGCGCCACGGTAAAGAAGTCCACCTTGGTAGATTGCGCCTGGGCCTGTTTGCTGGCTTGTTGCAGCGCCAGATGCTGGCGCACCGGCTGTAGCAGGTTGTGCGCCAGATCGCGGTGGTGGGTGGGATCCTGCAGCAAGGCATCGGCCAGGGCCGCCAGCTCGGCCTGGCGGTGGTGGCGACCCAGCACGTAGGCCACGCCCACCGGCGTGGACGCCGCGTCTGCCGCCGCGCTGCGCAGCGCACAGCGCGTGACGGTGATTTCGCCCAGGTTGAAGCGTTCTCCGGTACCGCCGGCACGCCCCTGTACCATGTACAGACCGGTTTCCGGCCGACGCAGCCATTCGGTGTGGCGCTGGGCCTGCAGGGGCGCAAGCACCTGCTCGAGCAGCGGCAAGGGCGCCCGCGCCAGCAGAGCCATCCACTCTGCCCGCGAGGTGGTGCCGCGCCCGGACCCCGAATTGTCAAATACCTGGAACATATCTGCGTTATCCTGTAATTTGTGTAGACAACTTTGCAATGCCTGCAGTTTACGTTCCACTTGTGTAGCTTCCATGACAAAAGCCATCCCTTTCGACATTCCCGCACAGGTGCTGCCAGACCCGCAGCACAGCTTCTGGGCGCGCATCGCCCACGAAATCGCAGCCGCCATCGGCAGCGGCACCTACGCTCCGGGAGAGCGCCTGCCGTCCGAGCATGTCCTGGCAGAGCAATATGGGGTCAATCGGCACACCATCCGCCGCTCTCTGGCCACGCTGGGGCAACTGGGGCTGGTACGTTCCACGCAGGGCAGCGGCACCTATGTCGAGGAATTTGCCGTCGATCTGATGCTGGGCAAGCGCACCCGCCACCGGCAGAACCTGACCCAGGCCGGCCTCAAGGGCGGCATGCAGGTGCTGGCCGCCGACAGCGAGCAGGCCGACGCCGGGGTGGCCCAGGCGCTGGGGTTGCCTGCCGGCAGCCCGGTGCTGCATCTGGTGGTGCTGGGCGATGGCGGGGGGCAGCCGCTGCATGTGAGCGATCGCTACTTTCCGTTGCCGCGCTTTGCCGGGCTGGACGCCCATTTGCAGGAAACCGGCTCCATCACGCAGGCGTTTGCGCGCCTGGGCGTGGCCGACTACACGCGCCAGCAAAGCCGTATTTCGGCGCGTATGCCCAACAGCGAGGTGGCCGCGCACCTGCGCCAGCCGGTGACGCGCCCTGCCTTGCAGGTCACCAGCGTCAACATCGATGCCAAAGGCATCGCCATTGAATATGCGCGCACCTGGTTTGCCGGCGACCGTGTCACCCTGATCGTGGACCATGATCATGAGCAATAAAGCCGTGTCTCCCCATCGCGTGGCGATTTACTATGCACCATCGCCCGAATCGGATTGGTGGCAGGCTGGCAGCACATGGATTGGCCGTTGCGCGCTGACCGGCCAGCCGCTGCCCCAGCCGGCCATCGACGGCGTGGCGCCGCAAACATTTGCCCGCCTGACGGCCGATCCGCGCCGCTATGGCTGGCATGCCACGCTGAAGGCGCCCTTCCGGTTGGCGCCCGGGCAGGATCTGGACACGCTGTGGGTGGCGCTGCATCGCCTGTGCCAGGGGCGCGCGCCGTTCGGGCTGGCGCCGCTGCAGGCCGCGCGTCTGGGCAATTTTCTGGCCCTGCAGCCCAGCCAGCCCGAGCCGGCGCTGGCACAGCTCGCCGCCGATTGCGTGCAGCAATTGCAGACGCTGGCGGCGCCCTTGTCGGAGGATGCACTGGCGCGCCGGCGCCGTGCCGGCCTGACGCCCGAGCAGGACGCGCTGCTGCGGGCCTGGGGGTATCCATATGTGCTGCAGCATTTCCGCTTTCACCTGTCGCTGACGGGCCCATTGCAGGAAGTGCCGGATAGCGCAACCGCCGCATTGCTGGCGGCTGCGGCCCGGCAATTTGGCGAGCTGCCGGCTTGCCGCATCGACCGGCTGTCCATCTTCATCGAACCCACCCCCGGCGCCGATTTCCGGCTGCTGGATCAAATCGGATTCCAGCCATGAGCCATCGCCTGGTGTACGTGATCGGCCCCTCCGGCGCCGGCAAGGACAGCGTGCTGCAGGGGCTGCGCCACAGCTGGCCGCAAGCGGCTGCGGCGCACTGGGCACGCCGCACCATCACGCGTCCGCTGCAGGCAGGCGGTGAGCAGCATGAGGCCGTGGATGCCATCGCCATGCAGCAGCTGCGCCAAAGCCAGACCCTGGCCATGCACTGGACGGCCAACGGCCTGTCCTACGGCGTGCGGCACAGCGAGCTGCGTCCGTTGCAGGCGGGGCTGTGGGTGTTCGTGAACGGTTCGCGTGCTTATCTGCCGCAGTTTCTGCAGCAGTGGCCGCACGCCACGGTGGTGCACATCGGGGCATCGCACGAGGTGCTGGCGCGCCGCCTGGTAGCCCGAGGCCGCGAAACAGCCGATGCCGTGGCTGCGCGCTTGGCGCGTCAGGTGCCGCTGGTGCTGCCCGCCAATGCCATCTGCATCGACAATGGCGGCCAGCTGGACGATGCGGTAGCCGCCCTGCGGCAGGCCCTCGATGCGCGCCATGTACGCTATATGCGCCCGGCCCCGCTGGTCGATGATCATCCGCAACCGCCTGCATGCCTGGAGGGCCAGCAGGCCGGCTAAACAGTCCCTGCGGCCACCGGGGCCATGGCAGAGACTTACAATGCACCCCTGCGGCATCTTGCGTCTGTGCGCGTGCCGCTTTTATGATTGTTTCAAGCCACCGGATGTCCGCCGGTGGCGGTTCTGAAAAACGGAGTCTTCCATGGTGAACACCATTTCGCGCCGCCTTGCATGGCAAGGCGTAGTTGCTGCGTCCGCAGCGTTGGCTGGTTTGCAGGCATTGCCGGCACAGGCTGCACAAGGCACCTTGCGCGTATCGGCCATTCCCGACGAAGCGCCCACCGAGCTGCAGCGCAAGTTTGCGCCGCTGGGCAAATACCTGGAAGCGCAAACCGGCATGAAGGTCAGCTTTGTGCCGGTATCCGACTACGCTGCCGTGGTCGAGGCGCTGGCCAGCGGCAAGATCGACATGGCCTGGCTGGGCGGCTTTACCTACGTGCAGGCACGCATCCGTACCAAGGGCACCGCCACCCCGATCGTGCAGCGTGCCGAAGATGCGCGCTTTACCTCGCGCTTCATTACCACCAATCCGGCCATCAAGAACCTGCAGGACCTGAAGGGCAAGACCTTTGTCTTTGGCTCGCCGTCGTCTACCTCGGGCAGTTTGATGCCGCGCTATTACCTGCAACAGGCAGGCATCCAGCCCGAGCGTGATTTCAGCCGCGTGGCTTATTCGGGCGCGCACGATGCCACTGCGGCATTCGTGGCGGCCGGCCGTGCCGACGCCGGCGTGCTCAACGCCTCGGTGTGGGACAAGCTGGTGGAACAGAAGAAAGTCGATCCGGCCAAGGTGCGCGTGTTTGCCACCACGCCGACTTATTTCGATTACAACTGGACTGTGCGCGGCAACCTGGACCCGGCCCTGGTGAAAAAGCTCACCACTGCCTTCTTGCAGCTGAATCCGGCCAAACCGGCCGACAAGGCGATCCTAGACCTGCAGCGTGCTAGCAAGTTCATCCCGACCCAATCGTCCAACTACGACAGCATCGAGCAGGCTGCGCGTAGTGCCGGCCTGCTGAAGTAAGCACCATGCCCATGGCCCCGGCGCAGCAGCTGGCAGTGCAGCTGCAGGATGTGGCCTTGCGCTACGGCAGTGGCTACCAGGCCCTGTCCGGGTTGCAGCTGCAGATCCAGCAGGGCGAGTGCGTGGCGCTGATCGGGCCGTCCGGCGCCGGCAAGACCAGCCTGCTGTCGCTGCTGGGCACGGCGGCCATGGCCAGCAGCGGCCACGTGCAGCTGCTGGGGCAGAGCGTGGTGGCGGCCAGCGGCGAGCGTGCGCTGCGGTCCTTGCGCAAACGCATCGGCACGGTGTACCAGGCGCCGCCGCTGCCACTGCGCCAGCGTGTGGTCACTGCGGTGCTGGCGGGCCGTCTCGGCCAATGGCCATGGTGGCGAGGGCTGGCTTCGCTGTGCTATCCGGTGGATGCCGCCGGTGCACAGGCCGTGCTGGAGCGCGTCGAGCTGGCCGACAAGCTGTTCGTGCGTTGCAGCCAGTTGTCCGGCGGGCAATTGCAGCGCGTGGGCATTGCGCGCGTGCTGTACCAGCAGCCCGATCTGGTGCTGGCGGATGAGCCGGTGTCCGCGCTCGATCCGGCACTGGCGCAAGCCACCGTGCGCCTGCTGGTGGACGACACCCGCCGCCGCGGCGCCACGCTGGTGGCCAGCCTGCATTCGGTGGGGCTGGCGCTGGACGCCTTTGACCGGGTCATCGGCATCCAGGGAGGGCATATTTTGTTCGACCAGCCCGCGGCGCAGGTGACCGAGGCCGATTTGCGCGCGCTGTACGGCAGCGAGGACTGGTGCACGCCGGCGTCCCCCGCCGCCGTCTCCATGGACGAGCCGATAGTGGAGCTGCCACCATGCCGTTGAGCGACGGCCGTTCCGCATTGTCGGATACCGGTACGTCGCTGCAGCCGCAGCGGGCTGATGGCGCAGCCATGCGACGCTTGCGCCCCCATTGGGGCACGCACCTGCTGCTTGCCATACTGACCGTGGCCGTGCTGGCAGCGCTGGCCGCGGCAGCGTTTCTGTTCATGCACCCGACTGTCCTGACTGTGGCGGTGGATCGCGGCGACAGCGTGCATGCGCGCGTGATCGCCGCGTTTGCCAGGCGGCTGGAAGTAGAGCGTGCCCCCATCCGGCTCAGCATGGTGTATGCCGATGGTCTGAGCGATGCCAGCGCCATTTTTGCCGGCCGCAAAACCGACCTGGCAGTGGTGCGCAGCCTGGAAATGCCGGCTTCGGCGCAGACAGTGGCAGTCATCGAACGCGATGCGGTGTTGTTCATCGCCTCGGGCCGCCGGCGGATCAGCAAAATTGCCGACCTGAAGGGCCGGCGCCTGGGCGTGCCCGCGCAAGTCGAAGCCAAACACGACATGCTGGCCAAGATTCTGGCACAGCAAAACCTGATGCCGGATGCGGTGCATACGGTACTGGTTCCCCGTGAACAGATCGGACACGCCTTGCAGACCGGGCAGATTGATGCCTACATGCTGACCATGCCGCTGCAGGGCCCGGCGCTGCAGCACGTCATCATGGCGGTGCGCCAGGCGATGCATGTCGAGCCGGTGATATTTGGTGTGCAGGACGCAGAAGCGATTGCCCAGCGTTTTCCGGTGTTCGACAGCTACGACATCGTGGTGGGTGCATTTGGCGGCAATCCGCGCCAGCCGCGCGACGATATCACCACGCTGTCGTATACGCACCGGCTGGTGGCACAGGGCAGGCTGGATGCGGATGTCGTGGCTGACCTGACGCGCCTGTTGTTTACCATGCGCCCGGCGCTGGCGGTGCAGGTACCCGATGCCAATTCCCTGGAAGCGCTCGATCCGGATCAGGCGGCCAAACTTGACCTGCACCCGGGCGCGCGAGCCTGGTATGCCGGCGAGCAGACCAGCTTCATGGAGCGTTACAGCGATTTTGCCTATTTGGGCATCTATCTCTTTACCGGCGTGGCTTCCGGGGTGGGTGCCCTGATCGGCTACCTGTCACGGCGGCGGCAGGCAGCTGCCGCCGAGTTCCTGCAACTTGCCGACAAGCTGTTGCGCGAAGCCCGGCTGGCAGAAAGCGAGGCGGCGTTGCGGGATATCCTGCGCCAGGCCGACGAACTGCTGTCCGAAGCGCTGAACAAGGCAGGCAAGGGGCAGATCAGCAGCGAGCAGTTTGCAATGTACTCGGCCGTGGACCAGCACATCAATGCGGTGGCACAGCAGCGCAGCCTGGAACTGACCACCGGGGCCCGCGCGATCCGGACTGCGGCCCCGGGGCCGGACACGGAGTAATTGCCATGCCATTGCAACGTGATCACCCCGCACTGCGCGATCCGGCGGCGCTGCGGCGTCTGTCCTGGCTGGTGGCAGCAATGGTGGTACTGTGGCCGCTGTGGCAGGGCGCGCAGATGCGGCCGGCCAGCCTGTTCGAAGCCGGCAACCTGCGACTGATCGGGCAGTTTTTGGCCGGCTTTCTGCCGCCATCCACCGATGCATTTTTTCTGAATAGCCTGCTGAAGGCCACGCTGGAAACGCTGGCCATTGCCACTATCGGCATGGTGCTGGCCTTGCTGCTGGCGCTGCCACTGTCCTATCTGGCCGGCAGCGGGGCGCGGATGCGCTTTCGCTTCAATCCGGGCACGCGTCTGGTGCTGATGGTGCTGCGCGGGGTGCCCGATCTGGTCTGGGCCCTGCTGTTCGTGCGGATTTTCGGGCTGGGACCCACGGCCGGCGTACTGGCGCTGGGCCTGGGTTACGGCGGCATGCTGGCCAAGGTGTATGCCGAAATTCTGGAATCGGTGCCACAGCAGCCGGCACGGGCCCTGCTGCTTTCCGGTGCGCCGCGCAGCCAGGCGCTGCTGTACGGGCTGCTGCCACAGGCCGCACGCGAACTGGTGTCGTACACGGTGTACCGTTGGGAATGCGCGATCCGCGCCTCGGTGGTGATGGGCTTCGTCGGTGCCGGCGGTCTGGGCCAGCTGATGGATCAGGCCATGAAAATGCTCAATGGTGGCGAAGCCGCGATGATCTTGCTGGCGTTCGTGCTGCTGGTGGTATTGGCCGACCTGTTGTCCGGCCTGTTGCGGCGCTGGGTGGATGCGGTGCCCGCCGCGCGTGCTTCGGTCTGGGGCTGGCGCAGCATCGCCGGCTTGCTGCTGCTGGGGCTGGCGGTCAGCGGCAGTTACCGCTACCTGGAGCTGGAATTGGCGCCGCTGTTCGAGCCGGCGGCGTTGCAGTCCATGGGCGAGTTCATACATGGCTTCTTGCCGCCAGAGCACAGCCGTGATTGGCTGCGCACCGTGCTGCTGGCCAGCTGGGAAACCCTGGCCATGTCGGTGATGGGTACCTTGCTGGCCGCGCTGCTGGGTCTGCTGCTGGCCTTGCCGCAGCGCAGAGGCCTGTGGAGTCTGCTGTGCAATATCCTGCGCTCGGTGCCCGAGGTGGTGTGGGCCACGCTGACCGTGCTGGCGGCCGGGCTGGGCGCCTTTGCCGGCACGCTGGCGCTGGCGCTGCACACGGCCGGGGTGCTGGGCCGCCTGTATGCCGAAGCGCTGCAGAATGCACCGCCGCAGCCGGCGTTGGCCTTGCGCCAGAGCGGTGCATCGCGGCTGGCGGCATTTGCCTACGGTACCTTGCCGGGGGTGCTGGGGCAATTTACCGCTTACACGTTGTACCGTTGGGAAATGAACATCCGCATGGCCGCCGTGCTGGGCTTTGTCGGCGCCGGAGGCCTGGGCCAGCTGTTGTACGTAGAGTTATCGCTGTTTCACCAGGCACAGGCCGGCACCGTGATCCTGGCCATGCTGCTGCTGTCGGTGCTGGTGGATGCCGGCAGCGCCTGGCTGCGGCGTCATCTGGCCTGAAAATTTGAATGGTATGCTTCGGCCTGGTCAAGAGAGCGAAAGGCAGCAAACATGCAGCAACGTGCGTTGGGCCCCTTTACGGTAGGGGCGATGGGTCTGGGGTGCATGAACCTGAGTCATGCGTATATGCCATTGCCGCAGCGGGCAGAGGCTGAACGCGTGCTGCTGACCGCGCTGGACGCCGGCGTGACGCATTTCGACACCGCCGCGCTGTACGGCTTTGGCGCCAATGAAAACCTGGTAGGCGATGTGCTGGGCAGGCACCGCAACCAGATCACGCTGGCCAGCAAGTGCGGCCTGACGGTTGAGCTGGGTGATGGCGTGGTGCGCCAGGGCCGCGTGATCGATGGTTCGCCCGAAAACATCCGCGCCACCTGCGAGGGCTCGCTGAAGCGCCTGAAAACCGATGTCATCGACCTGTACTACTTGCACCGCTGGGACAAGCAGGTGCCCATCGAGGACAGCGTAGGGGCCATGGCCGAGCTGGTACGGGAGGGCAAGATCCGCGCCATCGGCCTGTCCGAGGTGTCGGCAGAGACCTTGCGCAAGGCGCATGCGGTGCATCCGATCGCGGCGCTGCAAAGCGAATACTCGTTGTGGACGCGCGAGGTGGAGATTGCGGTGCTGGATACCTGCCGCGCGCTGGGCGTGACGCTGGTGGCCTTTTCGCCGCTGGGGCGCGGTTTCCTGGGCGGATGCCTGGAGGATCCGGCCATGCAATTGCAGGAGGGCGACATCCGCCTGGCCATGCCGCGCTTCGAGGCGCAGCACTACCCGCACAACCTGGAGCTGATGCGGCAGCTGCGCATGGTGGCGGCCGAGCTGAGCTGCAGCCCGGCACAGCTGGCGCTGGCCTGGCTGCTGTGCAAGCATCCCGACGTTCTACCGATTCCGGGCACACGCTCGGTGGCGCACCTGCTGGAAGACCTGGCGGCGCAGCATGTGCTGCTGACTGGCGACACCATTGCGCGCCTGGATGCCATGATCAACCAGCACACGGTGGCCGGAGAGCGCTACAACGCCGCCACCATGCCGGAAATCGATACCGAGCGTTTTTCCGCCTGATGCGCCGCTGGCGATAATGGCGGCATGAGCGCCATTACGCATTACCGCACCCTGGCTGAACCCGCCCGGGCCGAGTTCAAGGACAAGGGCAGCCGTTTTCTGGCGTATGCCTATCCGCTGCAGAGCGAGGCGGACGTGCGCCCCTTGCTGGAGGACTTGCGCCAGGAGCACCCCAAAGCGGTGCACTGGTGCTACGCCTGGCGGCTGGGGGCGGACAGCGCGCGTTACCGTGCCAACGACGATGGTGAACCTTCCGGCAGCGCCGGACGCCCAATCCTGGGCCAGATCGATTCGGCCGGCCTGACGCAGGTGCTGGTGGTAGTGGTGCGCTACTTTGGCGGCACGCTGCTGGGGGTGCCCGGTCTGATCCACGCTTACAAGACGGTGGCCGGGCAAGCGCTGGCGGGCGCCCGCACGCTGGAGCAGGAGGTGCGCCAGACCGTGCACCTGCAATGCGGCTATCCCCATCTGAGCGAAGCCCTGCGCATTGCGCGGCAGCACCATGCCGACGTGCTGGAACAGGTGCTGGAGCAGGATTGCCGCCTGACGCTGGCGGTGCCGCTGGCGAAGCTGGAGGCCTGTGTGCAGGCCTGGGAGCACACGCGGCAGATCAGTGTGCAAAAAGAATAGGGGGCCGTGCTGCCTGCTGCATCTGGTAGCCGTTGGCAGCGCCAGAAACGGCAACGGGAGCCAGCCGGCTCCCGTTGTGCGGTTGCGCTACAGGGCGCCAGCAGCGATCAGTGTTCGACCTGGCTCACGTCGCGCACGGCGCCAGTGTCGGCGCTGGTGGTCATGGCGGCGTAGGCACGCAGCGCGGCAGACACCACGCGTTCGCGCTGTACCGGCTTCCAGGCGGCAGCCTTGCCTTTGGCTTCCATCTTGGCGCGGCGCTCGGCCAGTACGTCGTCGGACACCGCCAGGTGGATGGTGCGCTTGGGAATGTCGATCTCGATGGTGTCGCCTTCTTCCACCAGGCCGATGGCGCCGCCCTCGGCCGCTTCGGGCGAAGCGTGGCCGATGCTCAGGCCGGAGGTGCCGCCCGAGAAGCGACCGTCGGTAAGCAGAGCGCACTGTGCGCCCAGGCCCTTGGACTTGAGGTAGGAAGTGGGGTACAGCATTTCCTGCATGCCGGGGCCGCCCTTGGGTCCCTCGTAGCGGATCACCACCACGTCGCCGGCCACGATCTGGTCGCCCAAAATGCCTTCGACTGCGGCCTCCTGGCTTTCGAACACGCGCGCACGGCCGCTGAATTTCCAGATGCTTTCATCGACGCCAGCGGTTTTGACCACGCAGCCGCGCTCGGCAATGTTGCCGAACAGCACGGCCAGGCCGCCCTCTTCGGAGTAGGCGTGTGCCTTGTCGCGGATGCAGCCGTCGGCACGGTCGGTGTCCAGTCGGGGGTAGGTGCGGCTCTGGCTGAAGGCCTGCGTGGTGCGCACGCCGCCGGGCGCGGCCAGGAAGCGCTGCTGCGCGGCACTGCCTTCGGCGGCACCCATGACGTCCCATTGCTGCAGGGCGTCCTTCAGCGTGGGCGAATGCACGGTGGAGAGGTCGGTGTGCAGCAGGCCGGCGCGATCCAGTTCGGCCAGGATGGCCATCACGCCGCCGGCGCGGTGCACGTCTTCCATGTGGTACTTTTGCGTGGCCGGCGCCACCTTGCACAGGCAGGGCACGCGGCGGCTCAGGTGGTCCACGTCCGCCATCTTGAAGTCGACGCCGGCCTCGCTGGCAGCCGCCAGCAGGTGCAGGATGGTGTTGGTGGAGCCGCCCATGGCAATATCCAGGCTCATGGCGTTCTCGAAGGCCTGCTTGGTGGCGATGCTGCGCGGCAGCACGCTGGCATCGTCCTGTTCGTAATAGCGGCGTGCCAGATCGACGATCAGGCGGCCGGCTTCCAGGAACAGCTCCTTGCGCTGCGCATGCGTGGCCACCAGTGAGCCGTTGCCCGGCAGCGACAGGCCCAGCGCTTCGGTCAGGCAGTTCATGGAGTTGGCGGTGAACATGCCGGAGCACGAACCGCAGGTGGGGCAGGCGCTGCGCTCGACCTGTGCCACGGTCTCGTCGGACACGCTGCTGTCACCGGCTTCGATCATGGCGTCGATCAGGTCCAGCTTGCGCTCGACCTGGTTGCCGTTGGCGATGGCGATGACCTTGCCGGCTTCCATCGGGCCTCCGCTGACGAACACGGTGGGAATGTTCAGGCGCATGGCGGCCATCAGCATGCCGGGGGTGATCTTGTCGCAGTTGCTGATGCAGACCAGTGCGTCGGCGCAGTGTGCGTTGACCATGTATTCGACGCTGTCGGCGATCAGGTCGCGGCTGGGCAGACTGTACAGCATGCCGTTGTGGCCCATGGCAATGCCGTCGTCGATGGCGATGGTGTTGAATTCCTTGGCAATGCCGCCGGCGGCCTCGATTTCGCGCGCCACCAGCTGGCCCATGTTGTGCAGGTGCACGTGGCCGGGCACGAACTGGGTGAACGAGTTGGCAATGGCGATGATCGGCTTGCCGAAGTCGGCGTCGGTCATGCCGGTGGCGCGCCACAGGGCGCGGGCACCGGCCATGTTGCGGCCATGCGTGGACGTTTTGGAGCGGTAGGCGGGCATGGAAATTCCTTGTACAAATAATGGATGCAGCGCACAGACGGACACCATCCTGCGGCGGGCGTGGGGGCGTCTGCCTGGTTCGGGGGCGGGGATCGATCCGCCTGCATGCGTTGTCAAAGATTATGCCAAATCCGCCTGAGGGAGGGGCAGGTCATAGTAGTATGTATATGGAGAAAAGGGATGTCGCCGCAAGCCTGCGAAACCGACATTTGCTCCCCCGATTTTTTGACAAGGAGACGATCCATCATGGCATTTGCAACTGCCTATCAGGAAAAACGATGCTCTGCCGCTGACGCACTGCATCTGGTGCGCAACGGCGACACCATCGTGGTGCCCACTGGGGTGGGCGAACCACCTGCGCTGCTGAACGCACTGTCCGAACAGCGCCGCGAGTTTCTGGACGTGAAGGTGTCGCAAATCTTGTCGGTGCGCAAATACGGTTTCTTTGATCCCGAAACGGCGCACCATGTGCGTCCGGAGATGTATTTCCTGAGCGGCGTGTCGCGCGAGTCCACCGACGCCGGCTGGGGCAATTACATCCCCTGCTACTTCTCCGAAATGCCCCTGATGTACGCCAAGGACCAGCTACCCGCCGATGTGGTGTTTGCGCTGGCGTCGCCGATAGACGCGCATGGCTATTTCTCGCTCAGCCTGGGCACCGACTACACCATGGCGGCCATGCGCAAGGCGCGCGCTGTGATCCTTGAAGTCAACCCGCACGTGCCGTTTGCCTACGGCAATTGTCATGTGCATATTTCCGATGTGTCGGCGGTGGTGGAAGACGAAACCCCGGTGGCCGAAGTGGGACTGCCGAATATCGGCGAGGTGCAGCAGGCCATTGCCGGCCATGTGGCCGAGATGATTCCCGATGGCGCCACGCTGCAGATTGGCTATGGCGCGATTCCCGACGCGGTGGTGATGCAGCTCACGCACAAGCAGGATCTGGGCATCCACACTGAAATGATCGGCGACGGCATCATGACCCTGGTAGAGGCCGGCGTGGTGACCAACCGCCGCAAGAACTACAACCCCGGCAAGATGTTTGCCACCTTTGCGCTGGGCTCGAAAAAGCTGTACCAGTTCATGGACCGCAACCCGGCCATGGAAATGCACCCCTGCGACTTCACCAACGATCCGTTCCTGGCCGGCCAGAATGACAACCTGATCTCGATCAACGGCACCATGCAGGTCGACTTCGTGGGCCAATGCGGTTCCGAATCGCAGGGTTGGCGCCCGTATTCCGGCACCGGCGGCCAGGCCGACTTCGTGCGCGCCGCCAACCGATCGCACGGCGGCAAATCCTTTATCGTGACGCCGTCCACCGCCAAGGGCGACACCATATCGCGCATCGTGCCCACACTGTCGGCCGGCACCCAGGTGACCACCAGCAAGAACGACGTCAACTACGTGGTGACCGAGTACGGCGTGGCGCAGCTGCGTGGCCAGTCCGCGCGCGCGCGGGTGAAGGCGCTGATTGCCATCGCGCATCCCAAGTTCCGCGATGAGCTGACCGAAGAAGCGAAGAAGATGAAGCTGTTGTAAACGTCATCCGGCCACAACGCATTCCTCTTGGGAATGCCTGAAAAATGCCAGGCAGATGCTGCACGTTGTGTGCATCTGCCTTTATTTTTGTCACATTGTCGGCCTAGTGTTGGTTATTGTCGTTAAACTGAAAAGTTCGCGGTTTTGCGATTTTTTGCCGAAAACCGCTGTTTTTCCGCTCTTTCTTTACATAATGCGCAGGCAGCGGCCCGCATGGCGCAGGCCGTGACCATGACGATGAGACAGGAAAAGCAAGATGTCATTGACAACAGGATTGATGTTTCTGGGCACCAGCGTGGCGTGCAGTGTGTCCGTGGGCGCCTTGCTCAAGGCCGGGCGCGCCAAGGGGCTGGATGCTCGCCAGGCCATTTTCATGAACTACGTGGTGGCCTCTGCGTTGTGCTTGCTGCTGCTGCGACCGGATCTGGGCAAGCTGCTCAGTCCGGGACAGCCGGTGGGCATCTTCCTGGCGCTGGGCGTGCTGCTGCCCAGCATTTTCCTGGCGCTGGCCAAGTCGGTGCAGGGCGCCGGCATCGTGCGTACCGATGCGGCGCAGCGGCTGTCGCTGATCATTCCGCTGCTGTCTGCCTTCCTGATTTTTGGTGAGCTGCTGACCGAACGCAAGCTGCTGGGCGTGCTGCTGGCCTTTTGCGCCTTGCTTTTCCTGTTGTGGAAGCCCTCTAAAGGCAGCGCCGGCAAGGGCAATACCTGGCTGTGGCCGCTGGTGGTGCTGTTCGGCTACGGCGTGATCGATGTGTTCTTCAAGCAGATGTCCAAGGTCGGCGCTGCCTTTCCCGGCGTGCTGTTTGCCACGTTCGTGCTGGCTGGCGTGCTGCTGCTGCTGTACCTGGTGGCCAGCAAGACACGCTGGGGCTGGGGCCATCTGCTGGCCGGCGTGTTGCTGGGCGCGCTCAACTTTGCCAATATCTACACCTACATCCGTGCCCACCAGAGCCTACCGGGCAATCCGGCGCTGGTATTCTCGTCCATGAACATGGGCGTGATCGTGCTGGGCACGCTGGTGGGGGCGGCGGTGTTTCGCGAGCCGCTGAGCAAGCTCAACCTGTTTGGCGTACTGCTGGCGCTGGGCACCATCGCGGTGATGATGCCCTGAGGCAATGCGCCGGAGTATGCACAATTGCACAATTCGGGTTTTTGCCCGGGTTGCGGGGGCCGGCCATGCTCCAAGATGGCAGGATGCAAGATCTTGGTACCTTTGACTATGTGATCGTGGGCGGTGGCGCAGCCGGATGCGTGCTGGCCAATCGTCTGTCTGCCGACCCGGACGTGCGTGTGCTGCTGCTCGAAGCGGGCAATGACGAGCGTTGGATCTGGACGAAGATCCCGGCCGGCTATCTGTACTGCATCAACAATCCGCGCACCGACTGGTGCTATCGCACCGAACCCGAACCGGGCCTCAATGGCCGCTCCATCGTGTATGCGCGCGGGCGCGGCCTGGGCGGCAGTACGCTGATCAATGGCATGCTGTACTTGCGCGGGCAGATGCGCGATTACGACGAATGGGCACAGCTTACGGGCGACAGTGTCTGGCGCTGGGACAACGTGCTGCCGCTGTTCCGACAGGTGGAAGACCACTGGCAGGGCGCCAGCACGCTGCACGGCGCGGGTGGCGAATGGCGTGTGGAGCAGCAGCGCCTGTCCTGGCAGATCCTGGACCGTTTTGCCGAAGCGGCGCAACAGGCTGGCATTCCGGCCACGCGCGAGTTCAACGGCGGCGACAATCTGGGCGTCTGCCAGTTCGAGGTCAACCAGAAGCAGGGCACGCGCTGGAGCAGCGCACGCGGTTTTCTGGATCCGGTACGCGGGCGCAGCAACCTGACCATCGTCACGGGGGCGCTGTCCGACCGCCTGCTGTGCGAAGGCCGCAACGTGCGCGGCATCGTGTTTCAGCGTGAGGGCGTGCCGCATGTGGCGCGCAGTCGCATCGAGACCGTACTGGCGGCTGGCTCCATCGGTTCGCCCGCCATTTTGCAGCGTTCCGGCATTGGCGACCCGCAGCTCCTGCAGGGCCTGGGCATTGATGTGGTGCATGCCCTGCCCGGCGTGGGGCGCAATCTGCAGGACCATCTGCAGCTGCGCAGCGTGTACAAGGTGCAGGGCATACGCACGCTCAACCAGCAGGTCAACAGCCTGTGGGGCAAGGCCGCCATGGGGCTGGAATATGCCTTGTTGCGGCGCGGGCCGCTGACCATGGCGCCCAGCCAATTGGGCATGTTTGCCTGCTCCAGCCTGGATGTGGGTAGCCCCGACCTCGAATACCATGTGCAGCCGCTATCGCTTGACAAGTTTGGCGAGCCCTTGCACGACTTTCCGGCCTTTACCGCCAGCGTGTGCGACCTGCGCCCGCAATCGCGCGGCCACATCACCATCCGCGACCGCGATCCGGCCAGTACGCCGCGCATTGCGCCGTGCTACCTGAGTCACCCTGCGGATCGCGCCAAGGCGGTGCGTGCGCTGCGCCTGACACGGCACATTGCGTCGCAGCCGGCGCTGGCACCTTACCGGCCGGCCGAGCATTTACCCGGCCCCGGCGTCGATACCGATGAGCAGCTGATCCATGCTGCGGGCAATGTCGGCACCACCATCTTCCATCCGGTCGGGACCTGCAAGATGGGCCGCGCCGATGACGCCAGCGCGGTTACCGACAGCCAGCTGTGCGTGCGCGGCATGCAGGGCCTGCGCGTGGTGGATGCGTCCATCATGCCGACCATCACCTCGGGCAATACCAGTTCACCCACCATCATGATTGCCGAGCAGGGCGCGCGCCTGATGCGGGCGGCGCGCAAGATGGTCACTGCCGCCTGAGGTCTGGGCACAAAAAAACCGCAGCACTTGCGCGCTGCGGTTTCTTGACAGGGAAGACAAGGCGCAAGGCCTTGTCCGGGGCCTGTGCGACCGATTACATCATGCCGCCCATGCCACCCATGCCGCCCATGTCAGGCATGGCCGGAGCATCTTCCTTCGGCAGTTCGGCCACCATGCACTCGGTGGTCAGCATCAGGCTGGCCACGGAAGCGGCGTTTTGCAGAGCCGTGCGGGTGACCTTGGTCGGATCCAGGATGCCCATTTCGATCATGTCGCCATAGGTGTGGTTGGCAGCGTTGAAGCCGAAGTTGCCCTGGCCTTCCAGCACCTTGTTGACCACCACGCTCGGCTCGTCACCGGCGTTGGAGACGATCTCGCGCAGCGGAGCCTCGATGGCTTTCAGCACCAGCTTGATGCCGGCGTTTTGCTCGGCGTTGTCGCTGGTCAGGTTGCCGATGGCAGCACGGGCGCGCAGCAGGGCCACGCCACCGCCGGCCACGATGCCTTCTTCCACGGCAGCGCGGGTAGCGTGCAGCGCGTCTTCCACGCGTGCCTTCTTCTCTTTCATTTCGACTTCGGTGGCAGCACCGACCTTGATCACGGCCACGCCGCCGGCCAGCTTGGCCACGCGTTCCTGCAGCTTCTCGCGGTCGTAGTCGGAAGTGGCTTCCTCGATCTGGATGCGGATTTGCTTGACGCGCGCTTCGATGTCGACAGGAGCACCGGCGCCATCGATGATGGTGGTGTTTTCCTTGCCCACTTCGATGGTCTTGGCCTGGCCCAGATCGGCCAGGGTGACTTTCTCGAGGCTCAGGCCTACTTCTTCAGCGATGA
>CAYPRU010000023.1:0-36742 GCA_964413485.1 uncultured Allobrachymonas sp.
TGTGGGACGTATTCGGTGAGCAGGGTCACCCGGTGCGTGCCACCGTGTCCGACATGGGCCCGCTGCTGCTGGCGCGCATGCTCGACCTGAACGACACGCAAAGCGGCGTGCTCAATCTGGTGTTCAAGATTGCCGACGACAACGGCCTGCTGCTGCTGGACCTGAAAGACCTGCGCGCCATGCTGCAGTACGTGGGCGACAACGCCAAGGAATTCACCACCGAATACGGCAACATCAGCGCGGCCAGCGTGGGGGCCATCCAGCGCGGCCTGCTCGCCATTGAGGGCCAGGGGGGCGACAAGTTCTTCGGTGAGCCGATGCTCAACCTGGATGACATGATGCAGACCGTACAAGGCCGTGGTGTGGTCAACGTGCTGGCGGCCGACAAGCTGCTGAATGCGCCGCGCCTGTATGCCACTTTCCTGTTGTGGCTGCTGAGCGAGCTGTACGAACGCCTGCCCGAAGTAGGCGATCCCGACAAGCCCAAGTTCGCCTTCTTCTTTGACGAAGCCCACCTGCTGTTCAACGATGCCCCCAAGGTGCTGCTGGAGCGCATCGAGCTGGTGGTGCGCCTGGTGCGCTCCAAGGGCGTGGGGGTGTACTTTGTCACGCAGAATCCGATCGATGTTCCCGATAGTGTGCTGGCCCAGCTGGGCAACCGCATCCAGCATGCATTGCGCGCCTTCACGCCACGCGACCAGAAAGCCGTCAAGGCCACGGCGCAGACCATGCGCGCCAACCCCGAACTGGACCTTGAAAGCGCCATCACCGAACTGGGTACCGGCGAAGCCCTGGTCAGCCTGCTCGACGAAAAAGGCCGCCCCGGCATCACCCAGCGCGTGTACATGATCCCGCCCGGCAGCCAGCTCGGCCCGATCACCGCCGAACAGCGCCAGGCGCTGCTTGCCAGCTCACTGGTGGCAGGCACCTACGAACAGGCGGTAGATCGCGAATCGGCCTATGAAGTGTTGCGGGGGCGCGCCGAGGCCATCGATGCCCGCGGTGACACAGCCGGCACAGCGGGCGCGGCGCAGGCTGCCGAACAGGACAGCGGCCTGATGGGTGCTGCCAAGGACCTGCTGTTCGGCTCCACCGGCCCGCGCGGCGGCCGACGCGACGGCCTGGTGCAGACCATGGTCAAGTCCACCGTGCGCACGGTGGGCACCAGCCTGGGCCGCGAGATACTGCGCGGCGTACTGGGCGGCCTGATGGGCGGCAAGCGCCGCTGATGGGAGTCTGATGCCTCCCCGCACCGCTTCCGCGCGCGGCTCCGCCATTGACAGCTGGCTGCGCACACTGACGCTGACCCCGCTTCAAACTGCACTGCTGCTGGCCTATTTCACGGCCTGGGTGATCCTGCCGCCGCTGCTGATCCATAGTCTGCCGCTGGACGTGGTCGAGAGCATCAACTGGGGGCGCGAATGGCAATGGGGTTACTACAAGCACCCGCCGCTGCCAGCCTGGCTGCTGTACCTGTTCTACTCTTCCCTGGGGCGCTATGGCCCCTTCTTGCTGAGCCAGCTCTGTATCCTGCTCACCCTGGCCTATGTGTACAAGCTGGGTTGCCGGCTGATGCCGCCGGCGCGCGCGGCCGTGGGCACCTTGCTGCTGCTGGGCGTCTATTACTACGGCTGGCCCACGCTCGAGTTCAACCACAACCTGGCGCAGCTGCCGATCTGGGCGGCGCTGGGGTACCACGCCTTTGCCGCCCTGCAGGATAACCGCCTGCGCCAGTGGATCACCCTGGGCCTGTGGTTCGGCATCGGCATGCTGACCAAATATTCGGTGGCCGTGATGATCATGGTGTTGCTGCTGTATTTGCTGCTGTCGCCCTTTCGCCGCCTGCTGCGTAGCCCCGGCCCGTGGATCGCAACGGCTGTCGGCCTGCTGCTGTTTGCGCCGCATCTGTATTGGCTGACGCGGCACGACTGGCTGCCACTGCAGTACGCTTCCGAACGTGCACACGATGGCGGCGCCATGGTAGTGGTATATGTGCTCGAGCTCCTGGGCGCGCAGGCGCTGGCGCATCTGCCCATGCTGGTGGTGATCGCCGCCGCCCGGCCGTGGCGCGCAACAGCCAGCCCCGAGCTGCGCTCCTATCGTTTGCTCACCCCGCATGCCAGCTACCTCTGGACGATTGCGCTGGCGCCCATCGCTTTCATTTCTGTGCTCAGCCTGGTCACGGGCAAGGATCTGCGCCAGATGTGGGCCTCCCCCATGTGGAATTTTTCCGGCCTGTTGGCAGTGGCGCTGCTGCCGGCCAACTGGCTGCCGAAACACACAGCTGGCGTGGTGCGCGGCACGCTGATGTGGCTGCTGCTGGCCACTCTGCTGATGGCAGGCTACCTGGGCTTTGGCGCGCAACTGCGCGGCAAAGCATCGCGCATGGACTGGCCGGCTGCGGCCATTGCCAGCCAGGCGCAATACAGCTGGAACAGCCGGTCCGTGTGCCCGCTGGATGTGGTTGCCGGAGACTACTGGACTGCCGGCCTGGTGGCCCACCGCACCCATCCCGCCCCTTCGGTGCTGATAGAGGGCGACCCGAGATACTCGCCGTGGGTGGACGCAGAGCGCCTGCAGCAACACGGCGCCTTGTGGCTGTGGCATATCACCGACGGCGAGCAGCCCGCCGCACCGGGTCTGTTGGCCGTGCTCGACAACAACCCCAACATTTCAATACATCAGGGCCGCTGGACGGTGCCCTGGCCCTTCGCTGCGCGTAAACTTCAACCATTGCAGATCGGCTGGCGGGCCTATATTCCGGTCGCTTGTCTGCGTCCCCTCTCCTGACTGTCATTTGTCACTGCTTCATGGACAACGTTCACCTGATTTCCCACCCCCTGGTCCAGCACAAACTCACGCTGATGCGCAACAAGGACGCCAGCACCAACTCGTTTCGCCGCCTACTCAATGAACTGAGCACGCTGATGGCCTACGAAATCACACGTGACATGCCGCTCCAGGAAGTCACCGTGGAAACGCCGCTGGAAACCACCACCGGTCACGTCATCGATGGCAAGAAACTGGCACTGATCAGCATCCTGCGCGCCGGCAATGGCCTGCTGGACGGCATGCTCAGCGTGGTGCCCGGCGCCCGCGTGGGGCATATCGGTCTGTACCGCGACCCCAAGACGCTGGAAGCCATCGAGTATTATTTCAAGATGCCGGGCCAGATGGAAGATCGCGACGTGATCGTGGTCGATCCGATGCTGGCCACTGGCAACTCGGCCGTGGCCGCGCTGAACAAGATCCGCACGCTCAAGCCGCGCAGCATCAAGTTCGTCTGCCTGCTCACCTGCCCCGAAGGCATCGCCACGTTGCACAAGGCACACCCCGAGGTACCGATTTACACCGCGGCCATTGACCGCGGTCTGAACGAAAAAGGCTACATCGTGCCCGGACTGGGCGATGCCGGGGACCGCATTTTCGGCACCGCCTGACGCAGCCCCTGCAATTCAGCGTGTCACCGGCTGGCGCAGGGTCATGGCCCCACGGACCTGGCCCAAGGTATAGCCGGTGCCCTTGTCATTCGGGTAAAGCTGGGCCAGCTTTTGCGCTACGCCCGGGCCCAGCTTGTCGGCCGTGCCATGGCACTGCAGGCACTGTGGCTGCACCGCCAGCGCGCGCATGTAACGGCGCACTTGCTGTCCGTTCTCGACCACCACCTCGGCGCGCTCGAGCGTGGCAGGATCCGCCCCGGCGGCCTGTGCCTTGTCAAAGGCTTCCAGCGTGGCCCGCTCCCACGCATCCGGAACCGCCTTGGGGTTACGGTTTTTCAGGCTGACCCGCCGGACCTGCCAGCCGGTCTGTTCGGACGCAGCCTTGGCCAGCTTGGGAGCCTCTACCTGGCACACGCCGATGGCACTTACCGGTCCGGATGCCTGGATAGCAGATTGAAGGACGGCCAACAGCTTCGGCGGCACGGAGCCGGCTGCGGCGCGTGCATCGGACACCCAGGCAACATCGGCTGGCGGTACATTGGTCTGGGCCGTTACGGCAGGCTTGCTGGTGTTGCAGGCAGTCAGAAAGGGCACGCAAGCGGCGGCCAGCATCAGGGCAGATCGTTTCATGGCAATTTCCCTTTGAAAAGAAAAGCAAGTTCGTCGTCCCCGATGTTACTTAAGAATTTCGTGAAATACACCAGGACCCTCCTGGATTGCACAGATTCCGCATCCAGAGCACTGCGACTGGAGATAGATTCACGGAGCCTCACAAGCGCACACCGCCGAGAACATGGCGACCAGATACGCTGAGGATGGAATACGGGGGCGTGCGACAACAGCCCCCGTCCGCCCCTGCCATATCTGCCCAGCCGAAAAAAAGCCAGCCGTCACAGGCTGGCTTGCTGGGGTAGGCACTGCCTATGATTTCAGCTGGCCGGTGCCGCCTTTTCCTCCGGCTCGGCGTTGCCCGCCTTGTGCTCCTTCTTCGGCAGCGGCTGGATATCCAGCACAATGCCGTTGTTTTCTTCGCGTGCTGCATCGTAATCCACGGTCACGCGTCCGCCTTCGGTCAGGCGTCCGAACAGCAGCTCGTCGGCCAGCGCCTTGCGGATGGTGTCCTGGATCAGGCGCTGCATCGGGCGCGCACCCATCAGCGGATCGAAGCCCTTCTTGGCCAGATGCTTGCGCAACACGTCGGTAAAGGTGGCTTCGACCTTCTTCTCCATCAGCTGTTGTTCCAGCTGCAGCAGGAACTTGTCCACCACGCGCAGGATGACCAGCTCGTCCAGCGCCTTGAAGCTCACAATGGCATCCAGGCGGTTGCGGAACTCGGGCGTGAACAGGCGCTTGATGTCGGCCATTTCGTCACCGGTTTCACGCTTGCTGGTAAAGCCGATGGTGGACTTGTTCATGGTTTCGGCGCCAGCGTTGGTGGTCATGACGATCACCACGTTACGGAAGTCGGCTTTGCGCCCATTGTTGTCCGTCAATGTGCCATGGTCCATCACCTGCAGCAGCACGTTGAAGATGTCCGGATGCGCCTTCTCGATTTCGTCCAGCAGCAGCACGCAATGCGGCTTCTTGCTGATCTGTTCGGTCAGCAGGCCGCCCTGGTCGAAGCCCACATAGCCGGGCGGCGCGCCGATCAGGCGGCTCACTGCATGGCGCTCCATGTACTCGGACATGTCGAAACGCACCAGATCCACGCCCATGATGTAGGCGAGCTGGCGGGCGGCTTCGGTCTTGCCGACACCGGTGGGGCCACTGAACAGGAAGGCGCCGATCGGCTTGTCCTGTTTGCCCAGGCCGGAACGCGCCATCTTGACACTGCTGGCCAGCACCTCGAGGGCCTTGTCCTGGCCGAACACCACGCTCTTGAGGTCGCGCTCGAGCGTGGCCAGCTTGCTGCGGTCATCACTGCTGACGCTGGCCGGCGGGATGCGGGCAATCTTGGCGACCATGTCCTCGATCTCGGCCTTGCCGATGATCTTCTTGCGCTTGCTGGCCACTGCCACGCGCTGCGCTGCACCGGCTTCGTCAATCACATCAATGGCCTTGTCGGGCAACTGGCGGTCGTTGATGTACTTGGCACTCAATTCAGCCGCAGCCTGCAGCGCAGCCTGCGCGTACTTCACGTTGTGGTGTTCCTCGAAGCGAGACTTGAGGCCCTTGAGGATCTCTACCGTCTGTTCGACGGTGGGCTCGACCACCTCCACCTTCTGGAAGCGGCGAGACAGCGCGGCATCCTTTTCGAAGATGCCCCGGTATTCGGTGAACGTGGTGGCGCCGATGCACTTGAGATGGCCGCTGGACAGCGCCGGCTTGAGCAGGTTGCTGGCATCCATGGTGCCGCCGGAGGCGGCGCCGGCGCCAATCAGCGTGTGGATTTCGTCGATGAACAGCACTGCATTGGGTTTGTCGCGCAACGCCTTGAGCACGGCCTTGAGGCGCTGCTCGAAATCGCCACGGTATTTGGTGCCGGCCAGCAATGCTCCCATATCGAGCGCAAAGACCTCGGCACCGGCCAGCACCTCGGGCACCGTGCCCTGGGTGATGCGCCAGGCCAGCCCTTCGGCAATAGCCGTCTTGCCCACGCCAGCTTCGCCCACCAGCAGCGGGTTGTTCTTGCGGCGGCGGCACAGGATCTGGATCACGCGCTCGACCTCGAAGTCGCGGCCGATCAGCGGATCGATCTTGCCTTCCTTGGCGGCCTGGTTCAGGTTGTTGGTGAACTGGTCGAGCGCAGAGCCCTTGTCCCCGCGCTCGGCAGAGGCCTCCTCGTTGCCGCCTTCTCCATGGCTGCCTTCCTCCGGCTTGGACGGCTCTTCGGCTTCGCCTGTCTTGCGGATGCCGTGTGCGATGTAGTTGACCACATCCAGCCGCGTCACCCCCTGCTGGTGCAGATAGTACACGGCATGGGAATCCTTTTCGCCGAAGATGGCCACCAGTACGTTGGCGCCGGTGACTTCCTTCTTGCCATTGCCCGTGCTTTGCACGTGCATGATGGCGCGTTGGATCACCCGCTGGAAACCCAGGGTCGGCTGCGTGTCGACCTCATCGGTGCCCGGCATTTGCGGACTGTGGTCCTTGATGAAATTGGTGAGCTGCGTGCGCAAGTCGTCCAGGTTGGCGGCGCAGGCGTGCAGCACCTCGGAAGCACTGGGATTGTCGAGCAACGCCAGCAGCAGGTGCTCGACGGTGAGGAATTCGTGCCTTTGCTCACGCGCCTCGACGAATGCCATGTGCAGGGTAACTTCAAGCTCTTGTGCAATCATTTCTGTTCCTTTCGCGTCCCGGCATGACAAGTATCTTCATGGTAGTACCATCTTTTGCCGTTTCGCACTGGGCTGCATATGGGGATATCCCGCGGACTATTCAACCGGCTCGCATACACATTGCAACGGGTGCCCGGATGAGCGGGCCGCCTCCAGCACCTGCTCGGCTTTGGTATGCGCCACGTCATGCGTATATACGCCGCACACGCCACGCCCTTCCATGTGCACCTTGAGCATGATGCTGGTGGCGGTTTCGCGGTCCTTGTTGAAAAACTCCTGCAACACCAGCACCACGAACTCCATCGGCGTGAAGTCGTCATTGAGCAGCACCACCTGGTACATGGACGGCAGCTTGGTCGCCAGCCGCTGCGGCCGCGTGGCCAAGCTCACCCCGGTTTCGCGCGCGGGTTCGGTCGAGGGGACTGGGGGTTTCTCGGGAGGTGTGGTTGCCATGGTGAAAATCTGATCTTTCGGCCGGTCATATACCGGCACCATTTACTTTATATGAGGACACTGTACGCCACTGCAACCGGTTCGCGCATAGGTGTCAATGCCGTGCACATGGCAATGTGCGCATCCGGTTCGCAGACGTTACCGTCAAATCCCTTGACATGGGTCAATTTGGCGCCCCTTTACCCTGATATGCAAACCATATCCAAGCTGCTAGCATTTCCGCCACATAGATTGATTTGTGAATGCCAAAGGAAAGTTCAGCATGGCTACCGGAACGGTGAAATGGTTCAGCAATGCCAAAGGGTACGGTTTCA
Source organism: uncultured Allobrachymonas sp. (assembly GCA_964413485.1). GTDB lineage: Bacteria > Pseudomonadota > Gammaproteobacteria > Burkholderiales > Burkholderiaceae_C > Brachymonas. The sequence continues at coordinate 7,486 of CAYPRU010000023.1, forward strand.
TTGCGCCGGATGAACCAGGCAATGAAGTATTTGCCCATTTTTCAGCCATCGTGATGAACGGCTACAAGAGCCTGCGCCCCGGATTGCGCGTTACCTACGAACTGCACGATGGCCCCAAGGGCGTACATGCACTGGATATCAGTGCGCTGCCTGATGCTGCCGGCGATCCGGTGTTTCAGTCTGTCAGCGCCGAAACGTCCAACTGACCATTGCGCACCGGCGGGCACCAGTAATAAGCACCGCTGATCGGGCGGGTAAAGCCGAACAAGGCATCGGTAATACCGTCTTCCTGTCCCATCATGCGCCCCCACTGCGCCTCGAACACGTCGAGTGTACGACCGAAAGCCACGAACATCAGGCCGCCGCGCTGGCCGTCCGACCACGGCATGGAGCGTCGCACCACATGGGCTTCGGGGCTGAAGCTTTCCTGCTCGGTACGGTGTACATGGGATGAAGCCGGCGCGTCCTCGCACTCGCTGTTGTCGGCGTGGTGGCGCCCGATTACATCGTCCATGACGCCCTGGCTGCGCAGCACCTGCAACTTGTCGAAATCATGCAGCCACTGCTGCACCGCTACAAAGCTGCTGCCATCCAGGCCCGCACCTTGCGCCTGAACGATGGCCGCGTCCGTGGCATCGTCACCCTTCGGGTTTTCGGTACCATCTTCATAGCCGGACAAGTCGCGCGCGGTGTCTGCGCCATGCATGAAGGAAGAGACCGAACTCTGCAGCTCGAACGCAGGCGCCAGCAAGCGCTCGATGGCATGCGCCCGCAGCAGCAGATCGCCGCAGTCGCTGCCACGCAGCCAACACCACAACGCCGCCGGCGTGGCCGGGGCATCGATACCGGGCGCAGCCAGTTGCGGAAAAGTGCGCAGGCCATCGATCCTGCGCCCCAGCGCCAGCACGGTGGACAGGCCAACGCCTACCACCATGCACTCACCGTCGGCCTCGGCAGCCAGCTGTTTCAATACCTCGGCCAATTGCGCCGGCTTCGCGTCCAGCGTGAAGGTGAGGTAGTGCCCGGTGACGGGAATCGGTTCGAGAATACCGGCCTGATGGGTTGCTGCGGCAGCCTTGGTCATGCAAAAAGTCCTCCAGAATACTGCGGTGCTGCTCCGTTTGGTACTGCCCGCTTCAAGTCTGATGATACATGGTGTAGTGCAGGCTGGCCGCCGGGAAAGTGCGATGCGGAATGCTTCGTCCCAACAAAAAACCCCGCAACCTGGCCGGCTGCGGGGCAGTCAAAAGGGAAACTGCGTCAGAGCGGATTTCATCCGCAGCTATACGCTCCCGGCACGCATCAATCGCGCAGCGCCTTGTCGCCGCCGGTTTCGCGCAGGGCCATGATGGCCAACAGGGTGACAACGCTGGTGGCCGTCACGTACCAGGCCGGAGAGGCCGGGTCATTGGTGGCCCTGATGAGCCAGGTAATGATGGCCTGGGTGGTACCGCCAAAGACCGTCACGCCAAGGGCATAGGCGATCGACATGCCGGTGGCACGCAACAGGCGCGGGAACGACTCGGGTACCGCGATCAGGGAAGGAGCCCCGCTGATGGCCGTCAAGCCGGCCAGCAGCATCGTCGTGGCCAGCAGCGCCGGAACACCGGTGTGTTTGACCAGGAACGCAAACGCCGGATAGGCCAGCAGCAGAACCAGCAAGCGCGGGATCAGCATGACCTTCTTGCGGCCGTAGCGGTCGCTGAGCCAGCCACCGGCCAGCGAACCAAGCATGGTGGTGATGCCAAATACGATGGTGGACACCATGCCTACCGTTGGCGACAGCTTGAGCGTCATGGTGGCGTAGGTGGTCATGTAAATCGCCACATAGGTGGACACCGTGGTGCCCGACATCACCAGGGTTGCGATGGCAATCACGCCCGCATAACGTTTCAGGGACGGACGCTCCACCTCCGCGTTCTGGCTGGCGTCCCCTTCGGTCAGGGTTTCCGGCATGCTGCGGCGCAAGTAGATCGCAATCGGGATCAGCAGCAGCGCCAGCAGGAATGGCATGCGCCAGCCCCAGGCCTGCATGTCCTCTGCCGGCAGCGACACGGTCAGTGCGATACCGATGATCCCTGCCACCAAAGAAGAAATGCCCTGGCTGGCCAATTGCCAACTGCCGTACAGGCCACGCTGGCCCTCTGGGGCAATTTCGATCAGGAAGGAGGTCGATGGTCCTACCTCTCCACCCAGCGCCAGACCCTGGATCAGGCGGCAGATCACCACAATGATGGGAGCGGCGATGCCAATACTGGCATAGGACGGCGTAAGCGCCAGGCCCAGTGTGCCGACGGTGACCAGCGTGATCGTGAGCAGCATGGCCGGCTTGCGTCCCAGACGATCGGCAAAGGCGCCGATCAGGACGCCGCCGATGGGCCGCGTGACAAACCCGACACCAAACACCGCCACGGACAGTAGCAGGCTCATCAGGGGGTCGGTGGCCGGGAAAAAGGCCCTGCCAATATACATGGCAAAAAAGGCATAGGTGGTGAAGTCATAAAACTCCAGCGCATTGCCCGCAACGGTAGCCATGACCACCCGTTTGGTGGGTCGCTCCCGCTCCACTGACGGCAGCCCTTCAAGACTGATTGACGACATGTGATATTCCCTCTAGTTGGATGTTTTTGTTAGCGATTACCTGGAATCTGCCGAACCGCCTGTTGGCACGGCACCCTGCTGGCAAATTTAGTTTCAAAACGCAACTTTATCGGCAAAGCGCATTACTATACAACCTCATCCACAAGCAGATGTTGCTTGCATGTCACAGCAGCCCCTGAACCACTCACCATCAGACAGCAAGCGCTGACGGCAGGGAGCATCCAGGCAAAAGCCCCCGCTACCTTGCGGCAGCGGGGGCCCATTGTCAGAAACTAACAGAGTCAGACCGAATTACATAATCAGCTTTCGCTGCACACCAGAAGCAGTTCTTGCAGCCAAGGCCAAGGCACGAATGGGGGGACCCACTGCACAGCTGCGGCGGCTTGAGCTGGCTTGGCCTTAGGCCAGGGATTCTGCAATAATCAAGCGGACTTGCGCGCCAGCATGGTCGCAAATTGCAATCGGGCGCCACTGTGCATGGTACCCAAGTCTTCGTTGTACTTGACCAGTTCCCAGTCCTTGTAAGCGGCGCTGAGCTGACCCGGTCCAAAAGTAAACGGGAAATTCATGGGGCAGGGATAATCGGCGCTATCCATGGCGCAGACGATCAGGTTATACCCACCCACCCGAGTGTGCCGCTGCATGTCCGCCAGCGCCGCATCGACCCTGGATGGATCGATGAACATCAGAGTCACCGTGCAAACAATGAAATCGTAATCCGCATCCAGATTTGCGTCATTCATGTCATACAGGCGGGGCTTGATGGTATCGATGCCTTCCTGGCTGATGATGGACTGCAACTGCCCAAGCGCAGCCGGGTTGACGTCCACCGCAGTGACCGCGAAACCACGCTGACCAAGATATAGCGCATTACGTCCGTTGGAGCACCCCATATCCAGAACATCGCCGGGACTGACGACCTGACAGGCCGCAACGACTTCGCTATGCGCGGAGCTCAACCCATATTTTTGATTCAAATCTACAAGCACTTGCATCCCTCATTCCAAGTCTTGGTAGTGTAGAGCAACCTTGACTGATCTAGCCCAATACCCATGTTCCCGTGGTCCCACTTCATACTGAACAGCCGTTTTGGTGCAGAACGCTACAACGCGCCGCCGCCCGTCCGCTTGTGTGTACTGGTCTTTGGCTTCGTGCCCCGCAATTTGACGTCGTTCACTTTGTAATTGATGGCGCGTAGCGTTGGAGCCATGCCCCCTCTGTTGGAGCCAAAGCGCCCCCAATTTTGGCTCCACTTTGATCCGAGGGTACCGGACTACGTTGGACTAAACCATAGAAAAACCCCAGTGTTTTCAAGGCACTGGGGTCTGTTTTCGGGCTTTGCCGGACTGTGCCGGACTATCTTACATATGTTCGATCATGACCTGGCCAAAGCCGGAGCAGCTCACCTGGGTAGCGCCTTCCATCAGGCGGGCGAAGTCATAGGTGACTTTCTTGCTGGCGATGGATTTCTTCATGCTGCTGATGATCAGGTCAGCGGCTTCGGTCCAGCCCATGTGACGCAGCATCATTTCTGCGGACAGGATTTCGGAACCGGGGTTCACGTAGTCCTTGCCAGCGTACTTGGGCGCCGTGCCGTGGGTGGCTTCGAACATGGCAACGCTGTCGGACAGGTTGGCGCCCGGAGCAATGCCGATGCCGCCGACTTGTGCAGCCAGCGCGTCGGAGACGTAGTCGCCGTTCAGGTTCAGGGTAGCGATCACGCTGTACTCGGCCGGGCGCAGCAGGATCTGCTGCAGGAATGCGTCGGCGATACTGTCCTTGACCACGATTTCCTTGCCGGTCTTCGGGTTCTTGAACTTGCACCACGGGCCGCCATCGATCATCTCGGCGCCGAACTCGGTCTGGGCCAGCTCGTAGGCCCAGTCACGGAAGCCGCCTTCGGTGAACTTCATGATGTTGCCCTTGTGCACGATGGTCACGCTGGGCTTGTCATTGTCGATGGCGTACTGGATCGCCTTGCGCACCAGGCGCTGGGTGCCTTCCTTGGACACGGGCTTGATACCAATGCCAGAGGTTTCGGGGAAGCGGATCTTGGTGACACCAAATTCTTCCTGCAGAATCTTGATCAGCTTCTTGGCCTTGTCGGACTGGGCTTCGAATTCGATACCGGCATAGATGTCTTCGCTGTTTTCACGGAAGATCACCATGTTGGTCTTTTGCGGCTCCTTGACAGGAGACGGCACGCCTTCGAAGTACTGGATCGGACGCAGGCAGACGTACAGGTCGAGTTGCTGGCGCAGGGCCACGTTCAGGGAACGGATGCCACCGCCCACGGGGGTGGTCAGCGGGCCCTTGATGGACACCACGTAGTCCCTGACGGCCTCCAGGGTTTCTTCCGGCAGCCACACGTCGGGGCCATACACCTTGGTGGATTTCTCACCGGCGTACACTTCCATCCAATGGATCTTGCGCTTGCCAGCGTAAGCCTTGGCCACAGCTGCGTCCACCACCTTCAGCATCACGGGAGTGATATCGAAACCGGTACCGTCGCCTTCGATGTAAGGAATGATGGGCTGGTCGGGTACGTTCAACGACATGTCGGCGTTGACGGTGATTTTCTGGCCCTCGGCGGGCACCTTGATATGCTGGTACATAGTCGCTCCGATGTGATGTCTAGGCAATAGGAACTTGGATGGCATTCGTCATGCGCTGCCATCTACGGTCAACGAAGAATTCTACTTGAATTGTGACACCATGCTTCCTGCCCTTCAGCCGGCTCCAGCGCACCGGATTCGAGGTTCAGTTACAAATTCACTGTTTCATTTGCGCAAAACCTGACGACAAGCTGAATTTTGGGCGTAAACTTCGCTTCACCCCAATGTCTGGGGGATTCACAAATGGACCCTACTGCCATGAAAAAATCTGTTGTCGCCCTGATCTCCGCTTTCGTTGCTGCTGGCGCTTTCGCCGCTACTCCCGCTGCTCCCGCAGTGAAAGCTTCTGCTGCTACTCCTGCAGTCAAGGCTGCTCCCGCTTCCGCTGGTGCCAAAACTACCCCGGCTACTCCTGCCGTGAAAGCTACCCCGGCTACCCCCGCTGCTTCCGCTACCAAGGCTCCTGCTTCCGCTCACAAGAAGGCTGCCAAGAAAGCTACCAAGAAGCACGCCAAGAAATCCGCCAAGAAAGCTGCTCCCGCAGCCAAGGCCGCTTCTGCTGCCAAGCCTGCTGCTCAAGCTGCCAGCAAGTAATCGGCTGCAAGCAACCGCTTACAAGACCCGTCCGGAAGGCACCTTCCGGACGGGTTTTTTGTTATGCTGCCTGTCATGAAAACCCGTACCTTTTTGCTCCTGGTGGCGTACGCAGCGTGCCTGCCGGCGCTGGCTGCTCCCGGCCAGCCACAAACCCACCTGCCCACTGCCAGATTGCAAGCAGGAAAGCATCCAATGACCGTGCAACTGGCGCAAACTGCCGAACAGCGCCAGATCGGCCTGATGCACCGCAAGCACCTGCCGCGCGACGAGGGCATGCTGTTCGTGTTCGAGCAGCCGGGCGTGCAATGTTTCTGGATGAAAAATACCCGCCTGCCGCTCACCGCTGCCTTCCTGGCGGACGACGGCACCATCGTCAACCTGGCTGACATGCAGCCCCTGAGCGAGCAGCAGCATTGCTCCGCGCAGCCGGTGCGTTATGTGCTGGAAATGAACCAGGGCTGGTTCACGCAGCGCAATATCCGCCCCGGCGATCGCATCAGCCGGGCGCCGGCCCCTGCGCAAAAAGCCGCCCCATGAAGAACGCCACCCGAAGGTGGCGTTCTTGCAGCACCGGCGGTCAATGAACCGCCGGCAACCGTGCCTGTGGATCAGGCAAAGTTCTTTTCGGCAAATTCCCAGTTGGCCAGCTTGTTCAGGAAGGTTTCCAGGAACTTGGCACGGGCATTGCGGTAGTCGATGTAGTAGGCATGCTCCCACACGTCCACGGTCAGCAGCGCCTGGTCGGCGGTGGTCAGCGGAGTAGCGGCATTGCCGGTATTGACGATATCGACGCTGCCGTCAGCTTTCTTGACCAGCCAGGTCCAGCCGGAGCCGAAGTTGCCCACGGCAGACTTCACGAAGGCTTCCTTGAAAGCGTCAAAACTGCCCCACTTGGCGTTGATGGCCTCGGCCAGGGCGCCGGAGGGCTGACCGCCGCCATTGGGCTTCAGGCAGTTCCAGAAGAAGCTGTGGTTCCAGATCTGGGCAGCGTTGTTGAAGATGCCGCCGGAAGATTTCCTGACGATATCTTCCAGATCCATGTTTTCAAACTCGGTACCCTTTTGCAGGTTGTTCAGGTTGTCCACGTAAGCCTTGTGGTGCTTGCCGTGGTGGTACTCGAGGGTTTCCTTGCTGTAGTCAGCACCGAGGGCATCGATGGCAAAAGGCAGTTCCGGCAGTTTGTGTTCCATGACTGTGTCCTTGTTGGGTTGATCAGGTTGCCGCACAGGCAACGGCCGCCGCCAGTTGTAACAACCGGAGCGCGCATTCATTGTCGCACAGGCACGCGCAGAGCGTGTGTCAGCAGGAATAAGCCCCAAAAGCCGGCGCTATGTGCCATCGTCAGGCAGCGTCTGCAGCGGCACCCGGCCATCTGCCACGATGGCCGTCACGCGCTGGCCAGGCAGGAAATCGGCGCGCCTGCGCAATAACCTGCCTTCGCTGTCCTGCAGAAGCGCATAGCCGCGCTGCAGCGGTTGCAATGGCCCCAACAGGTGCAGCGCACGCTCGGCCACTTGCAGCCGGTGCCGTGCCTGCCGGCATTGCTGGCTGGCCTGCTGCTGCAGCACCTGTTGCGCCCGTTCCAGGCGCTGGTGCTGTCCGCGCAATTGCGCCTCCCGGGCCAGCGCCAGCCGATGCTGCATCCCTTGCAGCCGCGTGCGCTGGCCGCCCTGCACCACCTGGCGCGACAAGGCCTGCTGCAGCCGCGCCTGCAGGCGCTGTAATTGCAACCGCTGATTGTCCAGCCCGTGGCGCTGCTGTTGACGCAGCCGTGCGCCCAACTCCTGCAGATGCAGCCGCTCGGTCGGCAAGCGGCGGGCGCTGCGGACCATGCCCCAGCCCAAGCGGTCCAGCCGCTGCGCCTGCAGATCGAGCTGGCGCAGCACCAGCTGCTGCACGCGCTGGAAGCGGCCACTGGCCTGCAGCTCGGCGTCCTGTGCCGGCATGGCCGCCAATTCGGCGGCCGAGGTGGGGGTGGGTGCACGCACGTCAGCGCAGAAATCGGCGATGGTGAAATCGGTTTCGTGGCCGACGCCGCTGATCAAAGGGACCGGGCTCTGCACGATGGCATGGGCCAGCTGTTCGTCATTGAAGGCCCACAGGTCTTCGAGCGAACCGCCGCCACGCACCAGCAAAATGGTGTCAATCTGCGGCAAGCCGGTGTCAGCGCCGGATTGCTGACGTTGCACCAGGGCATACAGCCGCTGCAGCGCCTGCACCAGCTGGCCCGGAGCCTCTGCGCCCTGCACCAGTGCCGGCGCCAGCAGCACCGGCACATGCGGCGCGCGACGGCGCAGCGCCGTCAATACATCGTGCAGTGCTGCCGCGCCGGAGGACGTCACCACGGCAATGCCACGCGGAAACCGCCCCGGCTGACGCTTGCGCGCCGGATCGAACAGACCTTGGCGCTCCAGCGCGGCCTTGCGGCGCAGGAAATCCTCGTACAACGCCCCCTGGCCAGCACGCCGCAAGCTCTCGACAATCAGCTGCAGATCGCCACGCTGCTCGTACACCGCCAAACGCCCGCGCACCTCGACCTGATCCCCTTCCCGCGGCAGCGTCTGCAGCAGACCGGCCGCACGGCGAAACATGGCACAGCGCAGTTGTCCGCTGTCATCCTTGAGGCTGAAATAGCAGTGGCCGCTGCTGGCGCGGGTAAATCCGGAAATCTCGCCGATTACGGTGACGGCGCCAAAGCGGGCATCCAGCGCATCGGCGACAGCGCGGCACAGCGCCCCCACCCGCCAGACCGGAGCGGCAGCCGCCGCAGGGCGGGCACCTGACTGCCCCCCATCCTGCCGGAAGGACTGTTGCGCCATGGAACGCGGGCGCGGCTCAAACACCATGCTGCACCCGTTGCCCTGTTGTCCGGCAATCTGCGTCATCCACATGCCAGACAAGTGTTACAAAAAACCCAAAAACCCCTTCAAAAGGCTCAATTTTTATCATAAGTTATTGTTTATACAGGGATTTTTATTTGCCCATTTTGTAATCAATGTGTCACGCCGGGCGGATTTTGCGGACTTGGCGACCTTTTCTCCAGCTTGTCCCCAAAGTTATCCACAGCTTGCGTGGACAACTTTGAGGTTGGGCCCGCTTACAGCTTGTGCGTGACCAGGCGGAAATCCGGGTCCTCCGGATAAGCCTCGATCTTGTAGCCCAGCGAGCGCATCAGCTTGAGCATGTTGGTGTTGTTGGTCAACACCAAGCCAATGATCTCACTCAGGCCCTTTTCGCGCGCCACGTCCATGATGCTGCGCATCAAGCGCGAGCCGATGCCCTTGCCGGCCATGTCGTCCGCCACCAGCAACGAGAACTCACAGGTGCTGCTGTCGGGATTGGTCACATAGCGCGACACGCCGGTGATACGGTCGGTTTCGGTGATGCTGCCATCCTGATTCACATGGCGGTCGGTCATGATGGCCACCAGCGCCATTTCGCGCTCGTAGTCGATCAGCGAGAATCTGGACAGCATGACCGGGGACAATTCGGTCAGCGCCGACACAAAGCGGTTGTAGCGGCTTTCTGGGGTCAGGTTGCGCACCAGCTCCTGCAGCATTTCGCCATCGTCCGGATGAATCGGCCGCACCGTGTAATGGCTGCCGCCGGGCAGCGGCCAGGTCTGTTCGAAACGCGCCGGATACGGAAGAATGGACAAGTGCTGGTACGGACGCGTGAGGCCAGCACTGCCCACCACCACACGCGCATCCACCGCCACGGCTCCGGTGTCGTCCACGATGATGGGGTTGATGTCCATTTCGCGCAATTGCGGCAGTTCGCATACCATTTCGGAAACGCGCAGCAGAATCTGCTCCAGCACCTCGGTATTGACTGCCGGCGCCCCCCGCCACTCGCCCAGCGTCTGCGACGCATGCGAACGCTCGATCAGCTGCCGTGCCAGGTACTGGTTGAGCGGCGGCAGCTCCATGGAGCGATCCCGGTACAGTTCGATCATGGTGCCGCCGGCGCCGAAGGCGATGACCGGACCGAACGGTTTTTCAGTGACCACGCCGATGTAGAGCTCGCGGCCACGGTTGTGGCGCGCCATGCGCTGTACCGAAATGCCATTGATGCGCGCGTGCGGCAGCCTGCGCTTGACGCACTGCATCATTTCCTCATAGACGTCGCGCACTCCCACCGCATGCATTACATTGAGCGCCACGCCATCGACATCGGACTTGTGCGGGATATCGGGCGAATCGATCTTGAGCGCCACCGGAAAGCCCAGCTGCGAAGCAATCATCATGGCTTCGGTGGCAGTGCGCGCCAGGATGGTCTGCGTGACCGGAATGTGGAACGCCGACAGCAGGGTCTTGGACTCTATTTCGGTAAGCACCGTGCGGCGATCGGCCAGAATACCTTCCAGCAGCAGGCGCGCGCCTTCCACATCGGGCTTGGCCAGGTGCGTCAGCGGCGGCGGTGTTTGCTGCAGCAGTTTCTGGTTGTGGTAATAGGTGGCGATATTGCCAAATGCCCCCACCGCGGCTTCCGGGCTGCGGAAGGTGGGGATGCCGGCTTCGTTGAGAATATTGCGGGATTCGTGGATGGACAACGCCCCCATGGTGCAACACAGCAGCGGCTTGGCCAGATTCGGCCGCTCCGCGGCGATGGCGTGCGCTACCGCTTCCATCTCGACGCCGTCCTTGGGCGCGTGCAGGGTGAGGATGCCATCGATGCCGGGATCCTTGCCAGCTATGCGCAACGCCTCGACATAGTGTTCGGGCGTGGCGTCTTCCGACACATCGATCAGATCCACCAGCGAGGCGCTCGGATGCAGCCTGGGTTTGAGGGCATTGATGCTTTCGGTGGAAAGCCGGCCCAGCTCCAGGCCGATGTCATTGGCGCGGTCTACAGCCAGCACACCCGGGCCGCCGCCATTGGTGATGATGGCCAGCCGCTTACCCACCGGGCGGTAGCGCGAGGCCAGGCATTGCACCGCCGAGAACAGCTCGGTGAACGAACGCACCCGTACCGCGCCGCCACGGCGCAAGGCGGCGTCGAACACCTCATCGCTGCCGACAATGGCGGCAGAGTGGGTATGCGCCACCGAGTTGCCCGACCTTTTGCGGCCGGCCTTGAGCACCACCACGGGCTTGGCAATGGCGGCAGCGCGCAGCGCACTCATGAAGGCCCGCGCATTGTTGATGCCTTCCACGTACACCACGATGCTGTGCGTTTGCGGATCCGAGGCCAGGAAGTCAAGCGCCTGCGCCATGTCGACCGAGCTGTGCGGCCCCATGGAAATGACCGTGGAAAAACCGACCCGGTTGGGCAAGGCCCAATCGAGCAGCGCCGAAGTGACCGCCCCCGACTGGGACAGCAGCGCCAGCGGACCTTTCTCTGCCAGCGGTCCGACGATGCTGGCGTTCAGCCCCAGATGCGTGCGCTGGAAACCACGGCTGTTCGGCCCCATCAGGTACATGTCGTGGTGGCGCGCGATGTTTTCCAGATGCTGTGCCTGCTGCGCCGAAATGCCCCGCGAAATGATCAGGGCCGCCTTGCACTTGAAGCGCCCTGCCACCTCCAGTGCGGCCTCGATCTTGGCGGACGGCAGTGCCAGAATGGCCAGATCTGCCCCGGTACGCAGAAAATCCGCCAGGCGGCCTTCGCTGGATTCCACGTCCAGGAACAGAAACCTGCCGGAAAAGCGCTGTGCAGTGAGCGCCCGATACAACTGCCGCGCATCCGCGTATTCGGGATCGTTTTCACGCTGTTCGGCGTTACCGGCAAAAATGGCGATGGCGGAAGGGGCGTACAGCGGGGTCAGGTAATGCAGGTCCATGGCCGATACTTTGTGTTTATCTCTATGGCATTCTGCCGAAAATCCTCCTGGGTTCCAAGGCGCAGACCACAAATTCTTGACATCTTGCAAATAAGCCCGCAATCGTCATGTAAAGGGTGGCCGGGTAGGAACCCGGCCACCGTATTTCAAGGACTTTTCATGAAACTCTATTATTCGCCGGGCGCCTGCTCGCTGTCCCCTCACATTACCCTGCACGAATCCGGCCTGCCGCATGAGGCCATTGCGGCCCCCACCAAGACCAAGATCCTGCCGGACGGCTCCAGCTATCTGGCCATCAATCCCCTGGGCTATGTGCCGCTGCTGCAGCTGGATGACGGCCGCACCCTGACCGAAGGCCCGGCCATCGTGCAATACATTGCCGACCAGGTGCCCGAGAAGAAACTGGCGCCGCCCAACGGCAGCTGGGAACGCTACCAGCTGCAGGCCTGGCTGAACTTCATCGCCACCGAAGTGCACAAAAGCTATGTGCCGCTGTTCTCCGGCGCCAGCGAAGAGGCCAAGGCCGCCGCCAGCGCACGCGTGCTGCAGCGCCTGGGCCACGCAGAGAAGCACCTGCAAGGCAAGTCCTACCTGCTGGGCGACGATTACAGCGTGGCCGATATCTACCTGTTCGTGGTAACCAACTGGGCTGGATTCTGTGGCATCGACCTGTCGGGCCTGCCCAACATCCTGGCCCTGCGCGAGCGCGTGGCGGCACGCCCGGCGGTGCAGGCCGCGCTGGCCCACGAAGCCGGCCGCTGATCACTGTTTGCCAAAACGACGGGGTACCGCCAATCAGACGGTACCCCCGTTGCTTCTGGCCGGGAAGGCTTCAGCCGCGCAGCGCCCGCGCATGGTGCGCAAAATGGTCGCCCATGAAACTGGCAATGAAGTAGTAGCTGTGGTCATAGCCCGGCTGCAGGCGCAGCGTAAGTGGGTGACCAGCCTTGGCGCAGGCGGCCTGCAGCAGTTCCGGACGCAGCTGGCCTGCCAGGAACTCGTCGGCATCACCCTGGTCCACCAGCAGCGGCAGGCGCTCCTGGGCCATGGCGATAAGCGCGACCGCGTCGTGCTGCAACCAGGCAGCTTCGTCATCGCCCAGATAGGCGCGCAGGGCCTTTTGCCCCCACGGCACCTGGCTGGGCGCCACGATCGGCGCAAACGCCGAGACGCTGCGGTAGTGCCCGGGATGGCGCAAGGCCAGCGTCAGCGCACCATGCCCACCCATGCTGTGCCCGCTGATGCCGCGCACATCGCTGGCTGGAAAGTGCTGCTGTACCAGCTCCGGCAGCTCGTGCACCACATAGTCTTCCATGCGGAAATGCGGCGCCCAAGGCGCCTGGGTGGCGTTGAGGTAAAAGCCCGCTCCCTGCCCCAGATCGTAGGCTGCATCGTCGGCCACACCCTCGCCGCGCGGGCTGGTATCGGGCGCCACCACGATGATGCCGTGCTGGGCGGCAAACTGCTGCGCGCCGGCCTTGGTGATGAAGTTCTGCTCGGTACAGGTCAGGCCGGACAGCCAGTACAGCACCGGACAGATTTCGCCCGCCAGCGCTGCCGGCGGCAGGTACACACCCACGCTCATACTTGTACCAGTGCTGCGGCTGGCGTGCTGCCAGACTTCCTGGCGTCCGCCAAAGCTGGCATGTTGCTCGATGCGCTGCATGCCTGCTCCTTACTCGTAATGGATCACGCTGCGGATCGACTTGCCTTCGTGCATCAGGTCGAAAGCCTGGTTGATGTCTTCCAGCGGCATGGTGTGGGTGACGAACGGTGCGAGCTGGATCTCGCCCTGCATGGCCTGCTCGACCATGCCCGGCAGCTCGGTGCGGCCCTTGACGCCACCGAAGGCGGTGCCCAACCAGCGGCGACCGGTCACCAGCTGGAACGGACGGGTGGAGATTTCCTGGCCGGCCCCGGCCACGCCGATGATGACCGACTGGCCCCAGCCACGGTGCGCGCATTCGAGCGCGGCACGCATCACGCCCACGTTGCCAATGCACTCGAAGCTATGGTCCACGCCCCAGCCCGTCATGTCGATGATGACCTGCTGGATCGGCTTGTCGTAATCCTTGGGGTTGATGCAGTCGGTGGCACCAAAAGTGCGCGCCAGCTCGAATTTGGCGGGGTTGGTGTCAATCGCGATGATGCGGCCGGCCTTGGCCAGCTTGGCGCCCTGGATGGCGGCCAGACCGATGCCGCCCAGACCGAACACGGCCACGCTGTCACCTTCCTGCACCTTGGCGGTGTTCTTGACCGCGCCCAGGCCGGTGGTGACACCGCAGCCCAGCAGGCAGACCTGCTCGGGGTTGGCAGCGGGGTTGATCTTGGCCAGCGACACTTCGGCCACCACCGTGTACTCGCTGAAAGTGGAGCAACCCATGTAATGGAAGATGGGCTGGCCGTTGTAGCTGAAGCGCGTGGTGCCATCGGGCATCAGGCCCTTGCCCTGGGTGGCGCGCACCGCCACGCACAGGTTGGTCTTGCCGCTCTTGCAGAACAGGCACTCGCCGCATTCGGCGGTGTACAGCGGAATGACGTGGTCGCCCGGCTTGAGCGAGGTGACGCCTTCCCCCACCTCGACCACCACGCCGGCACCTTCGTGGCCGAGCACGGCAGGGAACACGCCCTCGGGATCATCGCCACTGAGGGTGAAGGCATCGGTGTGACAGACACCGGTATGGGTGATTTTGACCAGCACCTCGCCTTTTTGCGGCGGCGCGACGTCGATTTCGACGATTTGCAGGGGTTTGCCAGCTTCAAAGGCGACGGCAGCACGTGATTTCATACAGATCTCCGGTGGAAGGAATCAAACAACTATTTCAGATAGGAACGGACCAAGGCCACGGTCTCATCGATGGCGGCATGCATATCGGCATGAACGGGATCTGCCGCCACGTCTTCTTCCTTGCAGTCTGCGTGGCCAAAGCGCTCGCGCAAGTGGTCATCGAGCACCGTGGCCATCAGGCCGTTGATGGCGCCACGCATGGCGGCCAGCTGCTGCAATACCGCGCCACAGCTGGTGCCCTCGGTGACGGCACGCTCGAGCGCCTCGGCCTGGCCGCGGATGCGGCGCAGACGCGAGACAACGCGCTTGCGGTCTGATTCGGAATGCGGCATGACGAGTTCCCGTTGCGATGTGCCGGCACTTCATACACTGCAAAGAGTGTTGCAAAATACCTGAAATATACTATCCCCCAGTATATTTCAGGATGACAGGAAACACAAGCCCCACGTTGCTGCCGTCCTGTTCGGGCAAGTGCATCCGCTGGATGCAATCCGCTTCGGTAGTCTCCAGGCGCTTGCGATGCATAGGCATGCAAAGGGTTGGGCATGTGTCCGCCCGCCCTTTTGCGCGCGTGCCACGTCTGTCCCACCAAATTGGCACGACAACAACGGATTCTCCAAATTGCCTGCACCTGTTTGGCGCACACTGCCTATAATGTGTGCATGATCTGTAATGCCCACTCCTTGATTGGTGTATCCGCCTTCGGCGCGGCGGCATTACTGTTCTCCACCACCAAAACGACAACCATTAAGGGCTGACCAGTCCGGGTTCGTCGTGCGCCAAACTCCGGCCAGACGAGCCGGGCCCCTCCAGTTTCCTTTTCCGTGTTGCCGTATGCCGGGCGTCTTCTGCGCTGGCGGTGTGGCGGTCTGTTCCGGTCTTTGACTTTGAATATTGCAGAAAGGCAAGCACGATGAAAATTGGAAATACGGTAGGCCTGGTGGGCTGGCGCGGCATGGTCGGTTCGGTGCTCATGGAGCGCATGCAAGCCGAGAACGACTTTGCCCTGATCGAGCCGGTGTTCTTCTCCACCTCCAATGCCGGTGGTGCAGCCCCGGCCATGGCCAAGAACGAAAAAACCCTGAAGGACGCCTACGACCTCGAGGCGCTCAAGCAATGCGACATCATTCTCACGGCCCAGGGCGGTGACTACACCACCGAAGTGTTCCCCAAGCTGCGCGCGGCCGGCTGGAACGGCCACTGGATCGATGCTGCTTCTACCCTGCGCATGGACAAGGGCGCCGTGATCGTGCTGGACCCGGTCAACATGCCGGTGATCAAGGACGCACTAGCCAAGGGCGGCAACAACTGGATCGGTGGCAACTGCACCGTCAGCTGCATGCTGATGGGCGTAGGCGCACTCTACAAGGCCGGCCTGGTCGAGTGGATGAGCACGCAAACCTACCAGGCTGCCAGCGGCGGCGGCGCCCAGCACATGCGCGAGCTGCTCACCCAATACGGCACCCTCAACGCCGAAGTGCGTGCCCTGCTGGATGACCCCAAGAGCGCCATCCTCGAAATCGACCGCAAGGTGATCGCCAAGCAGCGCGCCCTGAGTCCTGCCGAAGTGGCCAACTTTGGCGTGCCGCTGGGTGGTTCGCTGATTCCCTGGATCGACAAGGACCTGGGCAACGGCGTCAGCCGCGAAGAGTGGAAAGGCATGGCCGAAACCAACAAGATCCTGGGCATGGGCGAAGGCTTCGGCTCGGATGCCGTGCCGGTGGACGGCTTCTGCGTGCGCGTGGGCGCCATGCGCTGCCACAGCCAGGCCCTGACCTTCAAGCTGAAGAAAGACGTGCCGGTGGCTGACATCGAGGCCATGATCGCCGCTGACAACGAATGGGTGAAAGTGGTGCCCAACAACAAGGAAGCCACGATGCAGGACCTGACGCCGGTGGCCGTGACCGGCACCATGACGATTCCGGTCGGCCGCGTGCGCAAGCTGGCCATGGGCCCCGAGTACGTGGGCGCCTTCACTGTCGGCGACCAGCTGCTGTGGGGTGCTGCCGAGCCGCTGCGCCGCATGCTACGCATCCTGCTGGAAGCCTGATTGTCGGCCCTGCCGCGCATAATTGGGCGCAACCTGCGGGTTGCGCCCTTTTTTGTATGCACAAATGCCGCCAACTGTTTTGATATGTGTGCCGATCCAAACCGGTGCATGGGTGCCTTAGACTAACGCCATGAACGTTTCCACCCCTTTTCGCCTGCTGATGCTGGCGGCCCTGTGCACCGGCAGCGCCCTGCAGGCGCAGCCTGCCTCCGCCCCCGACGCCGCGCCTGTGGTGGTGCAGACCCTTCCCGGCGCCATGGTCAGCCGTATCGCGGCGGCCCATCGCCCTGCCGGTGTCAGCCTGGAACAGACCTTGCTGGCCATTTTGCGCGCCAATCCCCATGCCTTCATGGGGGGCAACATCAATCTGCTGGTTCAGGGCACCAACCTGACCATTCCCACTGCGGCAGACATACAGGCCATTCCGGCCGAGGAGGCTCGCCGTACCATTCAGCAGCAACATGCCGACTTCGCCCGCCATGGGCAGGCGCTGACACGCAAGGCCGTGCCGGCGTCCACGTCCACGTCCACGTCCGCAGTCGCTGCCGTCACGCCGGCCTCTGTGGCTGGCGTCGCAGGGGTGGCAGATCCGGGCACACAGGCCGGCAGCGCGCTGGCAACGGTCATAGGTGCGCCCGAGGCAGCGGCCAGCGCTACCGTGGCGACTAAGGCAACAGTGGCGGCATCTGCTACCGCAGTACCTGAAGTCAATCCGACTTCCTCTGCCACCCAGCCTGTAGCCAGTGCCTCCAGCGCCGACAGCACAACCAGCCAGGCTCAACCCGATACCGACAGCATGCGCAGCTCCCTTTCCTTGATCGGCAGTATCGCCGTCATTCTGGGCCTGCTGTTGTGGGGATTCCTGCGTGCACGGCGCAAGCGGGAAGAAGAACTGGAGCGCCTGCAGGCGGAATCAGAGGCGGGGCCGCGTATTCGCCCCGCCGCGGAAGCACTGGCCCGCGCCATGGAAGACAGCGTGGAGATTCCACCTGGCGACCTGGATCCCGCGGCGATGCACACGCCGGATGAAGCACCCAGCGCAGTGCCCTCTGCGGCGGCGGTGGCAGTCACGGCGGCAGCAACCACCCAGCCACCATCTATCGCCGTCAGCGACGATGCTGCGACAGAAGACCTGTCCAGCCTGCGCATCGACCTGGACGATTTCACCAGCGGTGCCAGCGACGAAGCGCCTGTGCACAAACCCAAGGCCTTCGATTTCAGCGGTATTTCGCTCGACGTGGTGGATCCGGACGCTCCGGCCATTCCGACCGAGGCCGCGCTGCAAACCAAGCTGGCGCTGGCCCGCGAGTTTCTGGCGATCGAGGATCTGGACGGTGCGCGGGTGCTGGCGCAGGAAGTTGCACGGCACGGCAGCGCCGCGCAGCAGGCCGAAGCAACCGCCCTGCTGCAGCGCATGGACGCCAAAGGACAGGCCTGACATGCGCATTGCCCTGGGCGTCAGTTATCTGGGAACGGCCTACAACGGCTGGCAAAGCCAGCCGGATGGCCGTACCGTGCAGGACCGGCTGGAACATGCCCTGCAAACCTTTACCGCAGGTGCGCTGATCAACACACTGTGTGCCGGACGCACCGATGCCGGCGTGCACGGCCTGATGCAGGTGGTGCATTTCGATACCGACATCCGGCGCGAAACCCAATCCTGGGTACGCGGCACCAATACCTATCTGCCGCACGATATTGCCGTGCAGTGGGCCGCAGAGGTTCCCGACACTTTTCATGCACGGGCGGCGGCCATTGCACGCCGCTATGTGTATGTGCTGCTGCAATCGCCGGTACGGCCCAGCCTGGAAACACACCGTGCCGGTTGGGTGTTCCGCCCGCTGGACGGCAGCGCCATGCAGGATGCCGCGCGACGCATGCTGGGTGAACATGACTTTTCCAGCTTCCGCGCCGCGGCCTGCCAGGCGATCAGCCCGGTCAAAACCCTGCAGCGCATCGCCATCACGCAACATGGCGCCTACTGGCGCTTCGAGTTTCAGGCCAATGCCTTTTTGCACCACATGATCCGCAACATCATGGGCTGCCTGATTGCCGTCGGCCACGGCCACCGCCCGCCAGAGTGGATCGATACCGTCATCGCCGCGCGCAGCCGGGATGCCGCCGCTCCCACCTTCGCGCCAGACGGCTTGTATTTTGCTGGTCCGGTCTATGCCGACCATTGGGGCCTGCCCACACGCACCGCTGCTTTCGACTGGCTGCCCGGCTAACCTTCTTGCCCACCATGACCATGCCTTCTTCCCTGCGCCGCACCCGTATCAAGGTGTGCGGCTTTACCCGCGAACAGGATCTGGCCGCAGCCGCAGCCGCCGGCGTGGACGCGGTCGGCTTCGTGCTGTATGAAAAAAGTCCGCGCGCCATCACGCCGCAGCGTGCCGGCGAACTGGCCCGCACGCTGCCGCCCTTCGTCACGCCGGTGCTGCTGTTCGTCAACGCCAGCGACGCCCTGCTGGCCGCAGCCGCCGAGGCCGTGCCGCACGCGATCTGGCAATTTCATGGTGACGAAACGCCCGAACGCTGCCATGCGGTCACCCGCAACGGGCAACGCGCCTTCCTGCGTGCAGCACGCATTTCGCTGGATGATGCCGCTCCCCCTTTCAACTTGCTAGAATTCAGTCAACAATACTCTCACGCCCAAGCCATTCTGGTAGACGCTCACGTCGAAGGCTATGGTGGCGGCGGCAAAACATTCAATTGGTCACGTCTCTCAACAAACGTCAGCGTTCCCCTCGTCTTGAGTGGTGGATTGACGCCTGCAAATGTGGGCGATGGCGTGCGTCTGCTTGCCCCGCGCTGTAAATCGCTGTCGGTGGATGTCAGTTCCGGCGTGGAGTCGGCCAAGGGCATCAAGGACGCCGACAAGATCCGTGACTTCGTGGCGGCGGTACGTGCCGCCGATGCACTTCCTGAGTGAGATTTTCCATGTCTGCATACCAGTACCCCGATGCCAACGGACACTTTGGCAAATACGGTGGCGCCTTCATTTCCGAAACGCTCACCCATGCGATCGACGAGCTGAAAGCGGCTTACGAAAAGTACCGCAACGATCCCGAGTTCCTCGCCGAATTCCGGCACGAGCTGGCGCACTATGTAGGTCGCCCTTCGCCCATCTACCACGCCACCCGCATGAGCCGTGAAGTGGGCGGCGCACAGATCTACCTGAAGCGCGAAGACCTGAACCACACCGGTGCGCACAAGATCAACAACACCATCGGTCAGGCGCTGCTGGCCAAGCGCATGGGCAAGCCGCGCGTGATCGCCGAAACCGGTGCCGGCCAGCACGGCGTGGCCACCGCCACCATCTGCGCGCGCTACGGCATGGAATGCGTGGTGTACATGGGCTCCGAAGACGTGAAGCGCCAGTCGCCCAACGTCTACCGCATGAAGCTGCTGGGCGCGCAGGTGGTGCCGGTCGAATCCGGCAGCCGCACGCTCAAGGACGCATTGAACGAAGCCATGCGCGACTGGGTGACCAATGTGGACAACACCTTCTACATCATCGGCACCGTGGCCGGCCCGCATCCCTATCCGATGATGGTGCGCGATTTCCAGAGCGTGATCGGCGAGGAATGCCTGACGCAGATGCCGCAGCAGAACGCCGGCAAGCAACCCGATGCGGTGGTCGCCTGCGTAGGCGGCGGCAGCAATGCCATGGGCATTTTCTATCCCTACATTCCCCACGAGGGCACGCGCCTGATCGGCGTGGAAGCTGCCGGCGAAGGCCTGGACAGCGGCAAGCACGCAGCCAGCCTGCAACGCGGCGAGCCGGGTGTACTGCATGGCAACCGCACCTACATCCTGCAGAATGCCGACGGCCAGATCACCGAAACACACAGCATCAGCGCCGGTCTGGACTACCCCGGCGTAGGCCCGGAACACGCCTGGCTGCGTGACAGCGGCCGCGCCGAATACGTCGGCATCACCGACAAGGAAGCGCTGGACGCCTTCCATTACCTGTGCCGCGCCGAAGGCATCATTCCAGCACTCGAATCCAGCCACGCCGTGGCGTATGCCATGAAACTGGCCAAGACCATGTCACCCGCACAAAGCATCCTGGTGAACCTGTCTGGCCGTGGCGACAAGGACATCGGCACCGTGGCCGACCTGTCCGGCGTGGATTATTACGACCGCCCCTCGATGCGCGGCCACACTGTGAAAGGAGCCGCCGCATGAGCCGCATCCAGACCACTCTCGACGCTCTCAAGGCCCAGGGCCGCAAGGCGCTGATTCCCTACGTCACCACCGGTTTTCCCGAGCGTGACTGCACCCCTGCCCTGATGCATGCCATGGTGCAGGCCGGCGCCAACGTGATCGAGCTTGGCGTACCGTTTTCCGACCCGATGGCCGATGGCCCGGTGATCCAGGCTGCCGGTGAGAAAGCCATCGCCAACGGCATCGGCATGGCACAGGTGCTGGAAACCGTCAGCCGCTTCCGCCAGAACGACACCAGTACCCCAGTGGTGCTAATGGGATATGCCAACTCGATCGAGGCCTACGACCTGCATCACGCGGATGCCGCACAGACCGGTTCGGCCTTTGTGCGCCATGCGGCTGCCGCTGGCGTGGATGGCGTGCTGGTGGTGGACTACCCGCCCGAAGAATGCGCCCAGTTTGCGGCTGATCTGCGCGCGCACGATATCGACCTGATCTTCCTGCTGGCCCCCACCTCCACCGCCGAGCGCATGGAGCAGGTGGCACAAGTGGCCAGTGGCTATGTGTATTACGTGTCGCTGAAGGGCGTGACCGGTTCCGGCGCACTCGACACCTCGGCGGTGGCCGAGGCCATCCCACGCATTCGCCAGCACGTGAAGATTCCGGTCGGGGTCGGTTTCGGCATCCGCGATGCCGCATCGGCGCGCGCCGTGGCGCAACACGCCGACGCCGTAGTGATCGGCAGCAAGATCATCCAGCTGATCGAATCCGAGCAGGGTGACGGTATTGCCAACGCGGCTGCCAGCTTTCTGCAAGGTATCCGCAGCGCATTGGATGCATAATCCACCCACCGAAATAACACCACAATCTATGAGCTGGCTGGAAAAACTGCTGCCTGCCAAGGCAACCAAGGTACCCCATTCGTCTACTGAACGCCGCACCAATGTGCCCGAGGGGCTGTGGATCAAGTGCCCGAGTTGCGACGCCGTGCTGTACAAGGCCGATCTGGAACAGAACCAGAATGTCTGCCCGAAATGCGACCACCACCACCGCGTGGATTCCCGCACGCGCCTGAACCTGTTCCTGGATGCCGAAGGCCGCTACGAACTCGGCCAGGAAGTGCTACCCGTGGATGCCCTCAAGTTCAAGGACAGCCGCAAGTACCCGGAACGCCTGAAGGAAGCGCTCGAATCGACCAATGAAACCGATGCCCTGGTGGTCATGGGCGGCAGCGTGCACAGCATCAATGTGGTGGCGGCTTGCTTCGAGTTCGATTTCATGGGCGGTAGCATGGGCAGCGTGGTGGGCGAGCGCTTCGTGCGCGGCGTCGAACATGCGATCGAACAGAAGGTGCCCTTCATCTGCTTTACCGCCACCGGCGGTGCGCGCATGCAGGAAGGCCTGCTGTCGCTGATGCAGATGGCCAAGACCAATGCGGCGCTCACGCGCCTGGCCAAGAAGGGCCTGCCCTACATCAGCGTGCTGACCGATCCCACCATGGGTGGCGTCAGTGCCGGTTTTGCCTTTGTCGGCGATCTGGTGCTGGCCGAACCCAAGGCCCTGATCGGCTTTGCTGGCCCGCGCGTGATTGAAAACACGGTGCGCGTGAAGCTGCCGGAGGGCTTCCAGCGTTCCGAGTTCCTGCTGCAAAAAGGCGCCGTCGACCTGATCTGCGACCGTCGCGAACTGCGCAGCACGATTGCGCGTTCACTGGCCATGCTGCAGCGCATGCCGGCCGATACGGTCACGACCGACTGACGCCACGCGCAATGTCAAAACAAAACGGCCAGCATGTTTGCTGGCCGTTTTGCTGTGCGTGTACCACGCGTACCGATCAGATCCCGGCACCCGCATCGACGAATTCAGTCACCCGGGTCGGACGCAGCCACACCTGGGTATCCGGGGCAAAGCGGATCACATCGGCCAGCGCTTCCTGCTCCTTGTGCGTGAGCTGCACATCCACCAGACGGCGATCGTCGTTGCGCTCGAACTCCATGTAGGTGTAGGGCCCCACCACATGGGTCTGGCGCCAGGTGGCAGCAATGGCATTGGCCGGTTTGCCCGCCGCATCGCCAGCTGGCAGCACCTCGATTTGGTGCGGACGCACGTAGCTGGGTGTGCTGCCGCCCTTGGGATGCAGATGGTTGACATCGCCTAGGAATTCCATCACGAACGGCGTGGCCGGACGCTCATAGACTTCGGTCGGGCTGCCCACCTGCTCGATGCGGCCGGCATTCATCACCACCACGCGGTCGGCCACTTCCATGGCCTCGTCCTGATCGTGCGTGACGAAGATGCTGGTCACGCCCATGTCGTGGTGGATCTGGCGCAGCCAACGGCGCAGTTCCTTGCGCACCTTGGCATCCAGCGCACCAAAGGGCTCGTCCAGCAGCAGCAGGCGTGGCTGCGTGGCCAGGGCGCGTGCCAAGGCCACGCGCTGGCGCTGGCCGCCGGACAGCTGGTGCGGGTAACGCTTGCCCAGATTGCCCAGCTGCACCTTGTCCAGCAGGTACTGCACACGGGCGTCGATTTCCTTGCGCGGCGGACGTTTGCTGGCCGGCAGCACGCTCAGGCCGAAGGCCACGTTGTCGGCCACCGACATGTGGCCAAACAGCGCATAGTGCTGGAACACGAAGCCGATGTTGCGCTGCCGTGCGTCGGCCCAGGTCACATCCTGGCCATCAAAGTGCACGGCGCCGCTATCGGCCAGTTCCAGGCCGGCAATGATACGCAGCAGCGAAGTCTTGCCCGAGCCGGACGGACCCAGCAGCGCCACCAGTTCACCACTGGCAATCTGCAGGTTGAGGTGGTCGCACACCACGGTGCGGCCAAAGGATTTATTCAGATTCTGGATGGAAACTTGCATGGTAATTCCTCTTGCCGGGATCAGGCAGACATGGCCTGTTGCTGTTGGTACTCGTGGCGACGCTCCACCAGATACTTGAGCACCAGTGTCACCAGCGCCAGCAGTGCCAGCAGCGACGACATGGCAAAGGCGGCAGCGAACTGGTATTCGTTGTAGACCACTTCGATATGCAGCGGCATGGTGTTGGTGGCACCGCGGATATGGCCGGAGACCACGGAAACCCCACCGAATTCACCCATGGCACGTGCGTTGCTCAGGATTAGGCCATACAGCAGCGCCCACTTGACATTGGGCAGCGTCACGCGCCTGAACAATTGCCAGCCGCTGGCACCCAGCATGCGGGCAGCCTCTTCCTCGCCCGTGCCTTGCTGCTGCATCAGCGGGATCAGCTCACGCGCCACGAATGGAAAAGTGATGAACACGGTGGCCAGCACAATTCCCGGCACGGCAAAAATCACCTGCAGGCCATGTGCCTCCAGCCATGTGCCGAACCAGCCATTGGCACCGTAGACCAGCACCAGCGCCAGGCCGGCAATCACCGGCGACACGGAAAACGGCAGGTCGATCAGTGTCAGCAGCAGGCTCTTGCCGCGGAAATCGAACTTGGTGACGGCCCAGGCGGCAGCAATGCCGAACAGCGCATTCAGCGGCAGCGAAATAGCGGCTGCCAGCAGCGTCAGCTTGATGGCCGACACGGCATCCGGCTCGGTAATGGCGGCCCAATATACCTGCAGCCCCTGACGGAAGGCTTCGTAAAAGATGCTGACCAGCGGCACCAGCAAAAACAGCCCCATGAACAGCAGCGCTACGACAATCAGCGTGACGCGCAGCCAGGCCGGCTCTCGCGTTACGGACACATATTGGGATGACGACGACATGCGCGACCTCGCTCAGACAGACTGCTGACGCTGTTTCCAGGCCTGCAACAGATTGATGGCCAGCAGCATCACGAAAGCGGCAGCCAGCATGACGACGGCAATCACCGACGCCCCGGCAGCATCCTGCTGCTCGATCTTGGCAATGATTAGCACGGAAGTGATTTCGGTTTCAAACGGAATGTTGCCGGCAATGAAGATGACCGAGCCGAACTCGCCCAGTGCACGGGCCAGCGCCAGCGAGAAGCCGGTCAGTAGCGCCGGTGTCAGCGTAGGCAGCAACACGTAGCGAAAGGTTTGCCAGCGACTGGCGCCCAGCATGGCGGCGGCCTCTTCCTGCTCACGGTGCAGGTCCTGCAGTACGGGCTGCACGGTGCGCACCACGAACGGCAGGCCGATGAAGGTAAGCGCCACCAGCACGCCCAGCGGCGTGAAACTGACTTTGAACGGCAGCAGGCTGCCGATCAAACCGTTTCCGGCATACAGACCGGTGAGCGCAATGCCCGCCACCGCCGTGGGCAAGGCAAACGGCAAATCGACCATGGCATCCAACAGACGGCGGCCGGCAAAATCATAGCGCACCAGCACCCAGGCCACCAGCAGGCCGAACATCGCGTTGATGACGGCAGCCGCCAGCGAGGTGCCGAAAGTGAGCTTGTACGAAGCCACCACCTGCGGGTCGGTGGCAATCGCCAAAAACTCGCTCCAGCCCAGCGTGCCAGCTGTCAGCAGCACTGCCGCCAGCGGAATCAGCACCAGCAAACTCAAGTACAGCACAGACACACCCAGCGCCATGTTGAAGCCTGGCAGCACACTGTGGCTGCGCAGCAGCGGGTTGCGCCAGGGCCTGGCGGACTGACTGGACGGGGCGGAAATGACAGACGGAGAATTCACAACGGAACTTGCGGACGACATGGGTGGAAAGTAGCTGGAGCGGGTGGACGCCGGAAGCGCGGATTACTTGCGACGCTGTGCGATGGCCTTGTCGTAGGTGCCGCCATCACTGAAGTGCACCTTCAGGGCATTGCTCCATCCGCCGAACAGCTCATCCACGGTAAAGGTTTTCTGCTTGGGGAAATCCTTGGCGTACTTGGCCATCACCGTGGCGTTGCGCGGACGCAGATGGTGCTTGGCCGCAATTTCCTGGCCGGCAGGCGACCACAGGTAGTTCAGGTAATCGGTGGCGGCCTGACGCGTGCCCTTCTTGTCTACAACCGGGTTGACGATGGCGACCGGGTTTTCTGCCAGCACGGTCCAGGTGGGGTACACGACCTGGAACTTGTCACCGAATTCACGCTGGATCAGCGGCACTTCGCTTTCAAAGGTGACCAGAGCATCGCCCATGCCGCGCTGTGCAAAGGTGGTGGTGGCAGCGCGGCCGCCGCCGTCCAGCACCGGCACGTTGGCAAACACGCGCGAGGTCAGCGCCTGCGCCACGTCAGGCTTGGCACCGCCCTTGAGCGCAGCGCCCCAGATGGCCAGCCAGGTGTAGCGGCCATTGCCGGTGAGTTTCGGGTTGGGGATGATCACCTGCACGCCGGGCTTGCCCAGATCCTGCCAGTCGCGAATCAGCTTGGGGTTGCCCTTGCGCACCAGGATCACGGAAATCGAGGAGTTGGGGGCGGCGTTGTTGGGGAACTTCTTGGCCCAGTCACGGTCCACCATGCCCTTGCCGGCCAGGAAGTCGATATCGCTGGCCTGGTTCATGGTCACCACGTCCGCCTGCAGACCTTCCGACACGCTGCGCACCTGGCGGCTGCTGCCACCGTGCGATTGCTGGATCGTGACCTTGTTGCCGGCCTTGGTCGCGACAGCGCCATAGCTGGCGTTAATGTCCTTGTAGAACTCGCGCGACACGTCATAGCTGGCATTCAGCAGGCGTGCCTCGTAGGCGTGGGCCGGGGTGGCAAACAGGGTGGCAGCGCCGGCACTGGCCAGCACGGCCGCAGCGGCAAAGCCTTGCAGGGCGGTACGGCGGTTCAGGGTCTTGGATGTAGTGCTCATGAGGAGGTTCCTTCAGCCATTCAAACAACAATGGATCATCATAGGTCTGACGGCTTTCTATGAAAACGAATATATTTTTGTTTGTTTATATGCCAACAGGTATATTTACTTGCGGCGCGCGGCAAAGATCTGGTCATAGATGCCGCCATCCGCGAAGTGCTCCTTCTGCGCCTTGGCCCAACCGCCAAACAGTTCCTCGATGGTGAACAGCTTCACCTTGGCGAACTGTTCCGGAAACTCTGCCGCCACCTTGGCATCGGACGGACGGAAGTAGTTCCTGCCGACGATGCGCTGCGCCTCGGGCGTGTACAGGTAGTTCAGATAGTCCTCGGCCACCTTGCGCGTGCCCCGCGCATCCACGTTCTTGTCCAGCACGGCTACCGGCGGCTCGGCCAGGATGCTGACCGATGGCGTCACGATGTCGAATTTGCCGGCGCCCATCTCTTTTTGTGCCAGGTAGGCCTCGTTCTCCCAGGACAACAGCACGTCGCCGAGCTGGCGCTCGGTGAAGGTGATCAGCGCGCCGCGTGCCCCCGAATCCAGCACCGGCACCTGGCCGTACAACTGGCTGACGAACTGGCGCGCCTGCTCCGCGCTGCCATATTTCATCTGCGCATAGCCCCAGGCCGCCAGATAGTTCCAGCGTGCACCGCCCGAGGTCTTGGGATTGGGCGTGATCACCGACACCCCTGGTTTGACCAAGTCGTCCCAGTCGTGGATGCCCTTGGGGTTGCCCTTGCGCACCAGAAACACGATGGTGCTGTGGTACGGCGTGCTGTTCTGCGGCAGGCGCTGCTGCCAGTCAGCGGGCAACAGTTTGGACTTGTTGGCGATTTGGTCGATATCGCCCGCCAGCGCCAGGGTCACCACATCGGCCTTCAGGCCGTTGATCACTGACAGCGCCTGCTTGCCGGAGCCGCCGTGCGACTGGCTGATCTCGACCTCGACCTGATGGCTCTTGCGGTAGCTTTCGGCAAACGAACGGTTGATGGCTTGGTACAGCTCGCGCGTGGGGTCATAGCTGACGTTCATCAACTGCACCTTGCCAGGCTTGGGGGTGCAGGCCAGTAAGACACCTCCGAGCACGGCACCCAGAGTGACAATGCGAGCGAGGCGAAGCAGAGGGCGTTGCCCGGAATTCAGAGTTGTGGAGGCCATGTGCAGTCCTTGATTATTTGATTTGGAAATATTATTTTGTTTTTATATTACTTGTTAGAATGTTTTGTAGTTTGCATATGGCATGGCGCCGCGATACCGGCTTCCTGCGGCAAGTTGCGGGTGTGGCACAAGGTCTATCCACACGCCACGCGCGCGCCGTAAAATACGCGTTTGCACAAAACAAAAGCAGCACCTGCTCCCATGTCCGAACAACTCGCCAACACCCCGAACCCCGATACCCTGACCATTGACGAAAACCAGCTGATCGCCGAGCGCCGCGAAAAGCTGAAGGCTTTGCGCACGGCGCAAGCCGAGGGCAAGGGCGTGGCATTTCCGAATGATGTCAAGCCTTCGCACCGCTCCGATGCCCTGATCGCTGCTGTCGACAGCAAAAGCAAGGAAGAGCTGGATGCGGACATCGCCGCTGGCAACACCATCGAAGCCAGCATCGCCGGCCGCATGATGCTCAAGCGCGTCATGGGCAAGGCCAGTTTTGCCACCTTGCAGGACGCCACCGGACGCTTCCAGATCTACGTCACCCGTGATGCCGTCGGCGAAGAAGCCTACGCCGCCTTCAAGCACTGGGACCTGGGCGACATCGTGGCCGCCAAGGGCCACCTGTTCAAGACCCGCACTGGCGAACCCTCGTTGCACGTCACCGGCATCCGCCTGCTGACCAAGAGCCTGCGTCCGCTGCCCGACAAGTTCCACGGCGTGAGCGACCAGGAAATCAAGTATCGCCAGCGCTACGTCGACCTGATCACCGACGAAGAGGCACGCAAGCGCTTTACCGCGCGCAGCAAGGCCATCAGCAGCATGCGCGACTTCATGGTGCAGAACGACTTCCTGGAAGTCGAAACGCCCATGCTGCACCCGATTCCGGGTGGGGCCAACGCCAAGCCCTTCATCACGCACCACAACGCGCTGGACCAGCAGATGTTTCTGCGCATCGCACCCGAGCTGTACCTCAAGCGCCTGATCGTGGGCGGCTTTGAGCGCGTGTTCGAAATCAACCGCAGCTTCCGCAACGAGGGCATCAGCGTCCGCCACAATCCCGAGTTCACCATGATGGAGTTCTATGCGGCGTTCTGGCACTACCAGGACCTGATGAACTACACCGAAGCGTTGATCCGCCATGTGGCCATGCGCGCACTGGGCACGCTGCAAATCAGCTACCAGGGCGGCGACATCGACCTGTCGCAACCGTTCCGCCGCATGACGATCCGCGAGGCGATCCACGCCCACACCGAGGCCGGCGCCCATGTGGACGACGCCAACTGGCTGATCAGCGCGCTCAAGCGCCTGGGCCTGACCGAAGAAAAAGACCGCTTGAGCCAGCGCAGCCTGCCCTCGCTGCAGGTGCTGTACTTCGAGGAAGCCGTGGAAGAGCAGCTGTGGCAGCCCACTTTCATCATGGAGCACCCGACCGAGATCAGCCCGCTGGCACGCGCCAACGACGCCCGCCCCGAGGTCACCGAACGTTTCGAGCTGTACATCACCGGCCGCGAAATGGCCAACGGCTTCAGCGAGCTGAACGACGCCGAAGACCAGGCGGCACGCTTTCAGGCGCAGGCCAGTGCCAAGGACAGCGGCGATGACGAAGCCATGTTCTATGACGCCGACTTCATCCGCGCGCTCGAATATGGCATGCCGCCCACCGGCGGCTGCGGCGTAGGCATCGACCGCCTGATGATGCTGCTGACCGACAGCCCCAGCATCCGCGACGTGATCCTGTTCCCGGCGCTGCGCCG
>CAYPRU010000024.1:0-31534 GCA_964413485.1 uncultured Allobrachymonas sp.
GGGGGTTCGTTCATCTGGCCGTAAACCATGGCCACCTTGGATGCGCCCAGATTTTCCTGATTCACCACACCAGCTTCGGACATCTCGTGATAGAAGTCATTGCCCTCACGGGTACGCTCACCGACACCTGCGAACACGGACAAACCGCCGTGCCCCTTGGCGATGTTGTTGATGAGTTCCATCATGTTCACGGTCTTGCCCACGCCGGCACCGCCGAACAGGCCCACCTTGCCGCCCTTGGCGAAGGGGCTGATCAGGTCGATCACCTTGATGCCGGTTTCCAGCAGTTCCTGCGAGGGAGACAGCTCGTCGTAAGCGGGGGCCTTGCGGTGAATGGACGCGCTGTGCGTCATGTCAACCGGGCCACGCTCGTCGATCGGCTGGCCCAGCACGTTCATGATGCGGCCCAGCGTAGCCTGACCCACCGGAACGGTAATGGCTGCCTTGGTGTTGTACACCAGGGTGCCGCGACGCAGACCGTCGGAAGAACCCAGCGCAATGGTACGCACCACGCCGTCGCCCAGCTGCTGCTGCACTTCCAGCGTCAGGTCGGAACCTTCCATCTTCAGCGCGTCATTGATCTTGGGCATGTGCTCGCGCGGGAACTCGACGTCCACCACGGCGCCGATACACTGCACGATCTTGCCTTGTACTTGTTTGTCTTGAGCCATGTTTTGCTCCAATAATTTAATGGTTACACCGCGGCGGCACCGGCCACAATTTCGGACAGTTCCGTGGTGATCGCGGCCTGGCGGGTCTTGTTGTAAACCAGCTTCAGCTCGCCGATCACGTTACCGGCGTTGTCGGTAGCGGCCTTCATCGCCACCATGCGGGCCGACTGCTCGGATGCCATGTTCTCGGCGACAGCCTGGTAGACCAATGCTTCCACGTAGCGCACCAGCAGATCGTCGATGACGGTCTGGGCGTCCGGCTCGTAGATGTAGTCCCAGGAGTGGGCCTTGCCCTGTGCCTTGGTCTCTGCCTCCATGTTGGACTGCGACAATGGCAGCAGCTGTTCCAGCATGGGTTCCTGCTTCATCGTGTTGAGGAACTTGGTGTAGCACACGTACACCGCGCTCAGCTCGCCACGCTGGTAGGCATCCAGCAGCACCTTGACCGGGCCGATCAGCTTTTCCAGGTGCGGCGTATCGCCGAGCTGGACAGTGTTGGCCACCACGGTGGCGCCCATGCGGTTCAGAAAACCGAAGCCCTTGTTGCCGACGGCCACAGCGCGCACGCCCATGCCCTGGTCCTGCAAGTCGCGGATCTTGTTGGTCACCAGACGCAGGACGTTGGTGTTCAAGCCCCCGCACAGTCCCTTGTCCGTGGAAACCACGATCAGGCCGACAGCCTTGGCATCGTGCTTCTGCATGAACGGATGCACGTATTCCGGATTGGCCGAGCCGAGGTGGACAGCAATGTCGCGCACCTTCTCGCTGTACGGACGAGCCGCGTGCATGCGATCCTGCGCCTTGCGCATCTTGGAGGCGGCAACCATCTCCATGGCCTTCGTGATCTTCTTGGTGTTTTCCACCGATTTGATCTTGCCGCGAATTTCCTTACCTGCTGCCACGTTGCTCTCCCGACATCAAGCGAAGTTCTTCTTGAAGGCAGCAATGGCTTCGGCCAGTGCGGCCTCGTCCTTGCCTTCCTTGTCGAACGCCTTGTTGCTTTCCAGACGCTGCAGCAGATCGGCGTGCTTGTCCTTCAGGTGGGCATGCATGCCGGCTTCGAAGGACAGAACCTTCTTCACTTCCACGTCGTCCACGAAACCCTTGTTCACCGCAAACAGCGTGGCGGCCATCAGGCTGATCGGCAGCGGGCTGTACTGGGTCTGCTTGAGCAGTTCGGTCACGCGGGCACCGCGGTCCAGCTGCTTGCGGGTCGTTTCGTCCAGGTCGGAAGCAAACTGGGCAAACGCAGCCAGTTCACGGTACTGTGCCAGGTCGGTACGGATACCACCGGACAACCCCTTGATCAGCTTGGTCTGGGCGGAGCCACCCACGCGCGACACGGAGATACCGGCGTTGATGGCGGGGCGGATACCGGCGTTGAACAGGCTGGTTTCCAGGAAGATCTGGCCATCGGTGATGGAGATCACGTTGGTCGGCACGAATGCGGACACGTCACCGGCCTGTGTTTCAATGATCGGCAGCGCAGTCAGCGAGCCGGTCTTGCCCTTGACTTCGCCCTTGGTAAAGGCTTCGACGTAGTCGGCGTTCACGCGGGCAGCACGTTCCAGCAGGCGGCTGTGGAGATAGAACACGTCGCCAGGGAAAGCTTCGCGTCCCGGCGGACGGCGCAGCAGCAGCGAAACCTGGCGATAAGCCACGGCCTGCTTGGACAGATCGTCATAAATGATCAGGGCATCCTGGCCGCGGTCGCGGAAGTACTCACCCATGGTGCAGCCGGAGTAGGCGCTGACGTACTGCATGGCTGCAGATTCGGATGCGGAAGCAGCCACCACGATGGTGTAGTCCATGGCACCGGCCTGCTCCAGGGAGCGCACCACGTTCTTGATCGACGACGCCTTCTGGCCGATGGCGACGTAGATACAGGTCATGTTTTGACCCTTCTGGTTGATGATGGCGTCCACTGCCACGGCGGTCTTGCCGGTTTGGCGGTCGCCAATGATCAGCTCGCGCTGGCCACGGCCGATTGGCACCATGGAGTCGATCGACTTCAGACCGGTCTGCACCGGCTGGTCCACCGATTTACGTGCGATCACGCCCGGAGCAACCTTTTCGATCACGTCGGTCAGCTTGGCGTCGATCGGGCCCTTGCCGTCGATCGGCTGGCCCAGCGCGTTCACCACGCGGCCGATCAGCTCGGGGCCGACCGGCACTTCCAGAATGCGGCCCGTGCACTTGACAGTGTCGCCTTCGGAGATGTGTTCGTACTCGCCCAGAATCACCGAGCCAACGGAGTCGCGCTCGAGGTTCAGCGCCAGGCCGAACGTGGGCGTGCCATCCTTGGTAGCCGGGAATTCCAGCATTTCGCCCTGCATCGCGTCGGACAGGCCGTAGATGCGACAGATACCGTCGGTCACGGAGATGACGGTCCCTTCATTGCGCACATCGGTCGAACCTACCAGACCTTGGATGCGGCTCTTGATTTGTTCAGAGATCTCTGCGGGATTGAGCTGCATGACTCTTTCCTTTTCCTTTATAGCCTCAGACTCGGCCCGCTTACGCAGTCAGTGCCTGTTTCATTTGTTCAATACGTGCCTTGACCGTGGTGTCGAGCACTTCGTCACCCACGACTACGCGCACGCCGCCAATCAGGCTGCTGTCCTGTACCACACGCACATTGAGGCGGGTCTTGAAGCGCTGTTCCAGACGGGCAGACAGGTCGGCCAGCTCGGCGCCTTCCAGCGGGAAAGCACTGTAAATGACCGCGTCGGAGGCACCGCTGGCGGCGTTCTTGAGCGACTCGTACTGGCGTGCGATTTCGGGCAGCGCAGCCAGACGGCCGTTCTGCAGCACCATACGCAGGAAGTTGTTGCCTTCCGCAGACAATGTCGCCGGCATGACACCTGCAATCAGCTCGAACAGCTGGTTGCTGCGCAGCTTGGGGCTGGCGGCCACCTGTTGCAGTTCAGCGCTGCCGACCACCGTGGCCAGCTGACCCAGCCACAGGGAAGTCTCTTCGAGCTTGCCCTGGCTGGCGTCAAACAGCGCCTGCGCATATGGACGAGCAATGGTTGCAAGTTCAGCCATGATCGTCCCTTCTTAGAGTTCAGCCTTCAGGCGGTTGAGCATTTCGGCATGCACGCTGGCATTGACTTCTTTGCGCAGAATCTGCTCGGCACCCTTGACGGCCAGGCTGGCCACCTCTTCGCGCAGCGCTTCGCGTGCACGGGACACCTGCTGCTGGGCTTCCGCCTGGGCAGCTGCAATGATTTTCTTGCCTTCTTCGTCAGCCTTGAGCTTGGCCTCTTCGATGATGCCCTGTGCGCGGCGCTCGGCATCAGCCATACGCACGGCGGCATCATTGCGTGAACCGGCCAGTTCCTGCTCAACCTTCTTGTTCATCGCTGCCAGGTCAGCCTTTGCCTTGTCGGCAGCAGCCAGACCATCAGCGATTTTCTGTGCCCGCGCGTCCAGCGCCTTCATGATGGGGGGCCAGACATACGTCATGGTAAACCACACCAGAATCGCAAAAACGATGGCTTGCAGGAACAAAGTTGCATTGATATTCATGTTAGCCCCTTTCGGTCATGAAAGGTGAACAGAATTACTTCAACACGAACGGGTTGGCGAATGCGAACAGCAGTGCAATAGCCACACCGATCAGGAATGCAGCGTCGATCAGACCAGCCAGAATGAACATCTTGGTTTGCAGTTCGTTGATCAGCTCGGGCTGGCGTGCGGAAGACTCCAGGAATTTGCCGCCCATCAGCGCAATACCGATCGATGCGCCGATAGCGCCCAGACCGACGATCAGACCACAAGCCAGTGCGACGAGGCCGAGAATGTTTTCCATGAGATGCTCCTAAAGGTTGGTGGAAAAGTTAAAAACGAAAACAGGAAAGGAAAGAGACGATCAATGCGCTTCGTGCGACTGGCCTGTATAAATCAGGGTCAGCATCATGAAGATGAATGCCTGCAGCGTGATCACCAGGATGTGGAACAGGGCCCAGACAGTACCCGCCACCACGTGACCGATGGCCAGACCAATACCCGTGCCGGTCAGCGCCCAGGCGCCTCCCATCAGGGCAATCAGCATGAACACCAGCTCGCCGGCAAACATGTTGCCGAACAGTCGCATGCCGTGAGACACGGTCTTGGCCACGTATTCGATAAGCTGCATCAGGAAGTTGACCGGATACAGCGCCCAATGGTCGCCGAACGGCGCAGCAATCAGTTCATGCGCCCAGCCACCCAGGCCTTTGATCTTGATGTTGTAGAACAGGCAGACCAGCAGCACGCTTCCGGACAGGCCCAGCGTGGTGGACAAGTCGGCGGTAGGCACGACGCGCAGATAGGCGTGATGCGGATCATGTCCGGTGGCGGCATAGGCCTGACCCCACAGTGCAGGCAGCAGGTCGACCGGCAGCATGTCCATGGCGTTCATCAGGAAAATCCAGACAAACACGGTGAGTGCCAGCGGCGAAATGACCTTGCGGCTCTTGGCATTGTGGATCACGCCCTTGGCCTGGTTTTCCACCATCTCGGCCAGGATTTCCACGGCGGCCTGGAAGCGGCCCGGCACGCCGGAAGTGGCCTTGCGTGCAGCACTCCACAGCAGGAAGCAACCCAGCGCTCCCAGCACCACCGACCAGAACAAGGAGTCGGCGTTGAACACGCTGAAATCGACAATCTTGGCCTGCTTGGCAGCTTCCAGATTGAAGTTCATTTGCAGATGCTGCAAATGGTGGACGATGTACTCACTGGCCGTGGGCCCGTGGCTCGCTGCTTGTTCAACGTTTCCAGACATAGTGTTCAATCCGTCAAATACCAAAAACCATTCAGCGCGCGCGCATGTTGTTGCGCAACCACGCCCACCAGTATGCCTTCAGCGTCACGATGAAGCCAATCAGCATGGCCGGCCAGCTCATCCAGTCCTTCAGCAGCACCGGCGCGAGTGCCAGCAGGCATATGGTTGCCAGCACCTTGCATCCTTCCCACAGCATGACTGTGGCAAAACCCAATCCTGCACTACCAACCTTTCGCCTTGCTTGCACCAGCCGGTGAAAGCTGCGCGAGACTCCGGCAACCGACAGCGCGGATGGCAGCAACACCGCCAGCACACCATAGATTGCAGACGGCACCACTGCGAACTTCCAGCCCACCAACTGCTGCAGCAGGCTTGCAAGAACGACCACCAGGACACCTACCGCCAGCTGCACCCACCAGTAACGCCACAAGGAGGGCGTGGGGTTGGCTGCGCGCCAGGCTTCGGCCTGCTCGGCGGTCCAGGGCACGAAATCGTCCTGCTCCTGTTCGTCTTCAATGGCCGGAAACTTGTTATGGGTATTTTGCATGTTTACAAACCGCTACCCTGCACACAGTTGGGCACATACCGTCGCAGGGCATTATACGCAGACCGCTGCTATGTTCGGGTAAATCTGTAGTTTTTTTGAAAGTACGCATGGAGAAAGTGTACGCAAGTGCCTGCAAAAACAGGGAATCCCTGCCTCTGTCAGGCTGGCACGCACCCTCCGGCAACGCCACACCTACTTGCAATGTGATGCATCGTCCCCACATAAAGCCTCTATTCTGCACACACAATGCATGCCATGACCGAAGACTCCTGCCTCCCACAAGATCGCCCGTCCCTGATTGAGTATCCCTCGTACTTTCCCATCAAGGTAATGGGTGCGCACGTGAATGGCTTCGTGCACGCCGTCACCCAGCTGGCCAGGGAGCACGATCCCGAGTTTGACGCCAGCACTGTAGAGCTGCGCGAAAGCAGCGGCGGCAAATACCTGGGCGTGACCATCACGGTGCGCGCCACCAGCCGCGAACAGCTTGACAACCTGTACCGAGCGCTGACCAGTCACCCGATGGTGAAGGTGGTGCTATAAATGGACATTCCCGTGATCCAGCGCGGTGTGCTGAACTATGCCACCGCCTTCGACGAAATGCGCGCCTTCACCGCTGCGCGCACGCCCGACACCCCGGACCAGATCTGGCTGTGCCAGCATCCTCCGGTATTCACGCAAGGCCTGGCCGGCAAGCCCGAACACGTGCTGGGCGCTGGCGATATCCCGGTGGTGCAGACCAACCGTGGCGGCCAGGTCACCTACCACGGACCGGGCCAGGTGGTGGCCTATCCGCTGATCGATCTACAACACACCGGCTACTTTGTCAAAGAACTGGTGTACCGCATCGAAGAAGCGGTGCTGCGCGTGCTGGCCAGCTACCAGGTCACCGGCCACCGCGTGCCCGGCGCGCCAGGTATCTACGTGCGCCTGGACGATCCCCATGACCATAGCGCACTGACCTGGCCGCGGCCGCCCAGCCAGGAATTTGCCGGCCTGGGCAAGATTGCTGCACTGGGCATCAAGATCCACCGGCATTGCAGCTACCATGGCGTGGCGCTGAATGTGGACATGGACCTGGAGCCCTACGAGCGCATCAACCCATGCGGCTATGCCGGTTTGCGCACCGTCGATCTGGCCTTCTGTGGCGTACAGGCCTCCTGGGAAGAAGTGGCGCAGCGCCTGGGGGCCTCACTGGCTGCCCGGCTGGCACCCTGAATTCCCCTTGGCGACACAGTTAAATAACCCCACAAATCGGCGGCACAGTTTACACTGCCGGCTGCATCCGGAAAGTCACCACTCATGAGCAACTCCAACCATTCCGCCGGCAGCAGCCCGGTCGTGCGCGAAGCGCAGTCTGTCGAAAACTACAACGCGTCGGCCAAGCAAAAGGCAGCAGCCAAACTCAGCCGTATTCCGGTCAAGGTCGAGCAGCACGAAATGCTGCGCAAGCCGGAATGGATTCGCGTCAAGGCCGGCAGCCCCAGCACGCGCTTTTACGAAATCAAGGACATCCTGCGCCAGAACAAGCTGGTCACGGT
This sequence comes from uncultured Allobrachymonas sp., assembly GCA_964413485.1. Classification (GTDB taxonomy): domain Bacteria; phylum Pseudomonadota; class Gammaproteobacteria; order Burkholderiales; family Burkholderiaceae_C; genus Brachymonas. The sequence goes on from CAYPRU010000024.1 coordinate 7,528, forward strand.
GTGCGAAGAAGCGTCCTGCCCCAACATCGGCGAATGCTTCGGCCACGGCACGGCTACCTTCATGATCATGGGCGACAAGTGCACGCGCCGCTGCCCGTTCTGTGACGTCGGCCACGGCCGTCCCGACCCGCTGGATGTGAACGAGCCCGAGAACCTGGCCAAGACGATTGCCCAGATGAAACTGAAGTACGTGGTCATCACCAGCGTGGACCGCGACGACCTGCGCGATGGCGGCGCCCAGCACTATGTGGACTGCATCAGCCGCATCCGCGAACTGTCTCCCAACACGCAGATCGAAGTGCTGGTGCCCGATTTCCGCGGCCGCGACGACAAGGCGCTCGAGATTTTCAAAGCCGCACCGCCGGATGTGTTGAACCACAACCTCGAAACCGTGCCGCGCCTGTACAAGCAGGCCCGCCCCGGCGCCGACTACCAGTTCAGCCTGAACCTGCTCAAGAAGTTCAAGGAACAGTTCCCGCACATTCCCACCAAGAGCGGCCTGATGGTCGGTCTGGGCGAAACCGACGAAGAAATCCTGGAAGTGATGCGCGACATGCGTGCACACAACATCGAGATGCTGACCATCGGCCAGTACCTGGCGCCCAGCACCAGCCACCTGCCGGTGAAGCGCTACGTGCATCCCGACACCTTCAAGATGTTCGAACAGAAGGCCAAGGAAATGGGCTTCAGCCACGCCGCCGTCGGTGCCCTGGTGCGCTCGTCCTACCACGCCGACCGGCAAGCACAGGCTGCCGGAGTCTGACGCTCCGACGCACGCCATGATCCGGCCCGCAGGAGCAGCCGGATCATGCGAGCGGGAGTTTGTAGGCCGCGCCTGATGTGGCGGCACCCGCTGCCATGAGAGCGCAGGCATTCCCAGGTGCGGAAGACCTCTCCTGCACCTGCTGGGCATTGCCCTGCTTACCGCAACACCACGGTACGCAAGCCGTTCATGAAAACGCGGTGTTCGAGCACATAACGGATCGCACGGCCGAGCACCAGGCTTTCCACATGGCGACCGGCGTTCAGCAATTGCTCGGGACTGAAAGCATGGTCTACGCGCTCCACCGATTGTTCGATGATCGGTCCTTCGTCGAGATCGGTGGTGGCGAAATGGGCTGTTGCGCCGATGAGCTTGACACCCCGCGCATGCGCCTGCGTATAAGGCCGCGCCCCCTTGAAGCCAGGAAGAAACGAATGGTGGATGTTGACCATACGTCCGGCCAGCAATTGGCACATGTTTTCCGACAGCACCTGCATGTAGCGCGCCAGAATGACCAGCTCCACGTCGTACTCGCGGATCAGGCCCAACAATGCTGCCTCCTGCTGCGCCTTGGTGTCGGCAGTGATGGGCAGATGGTGGTAGGGAATTCCCTCGGACTGGGCAATGCCGGCAAGGTCGGGGTGGTTGGAGACAATGGCCACCACTTCCATGTTCAATTCGCCATGCCGGCGCTGTGCCAGCAGATCGAGCAGGCAATGGTCGGCCCTGGAGACCATAATCATGACCCGCGTCGGGCGGCGCATGTCATGGATGGCGCCCTGCGCATCCTCAAATTTGGTCAGCACCTTCACATAATCACGCTGCAATGTCGCCAGGTCGTCCGCAGACCCATCCTCCAGGCGGAATACGGTGCGAATATGGAAACGTTCACTCAATGTGTCGTCGAAGACTGCAAACTCTTCGATGTAGGCGCCATGCTGCTCCAGCAGCGCAGTCACCGCTGCAGCCTGTCCGCGCACACTGCGTGAGGAGAACGTGAGGCAATAACGGTCGGTCTTGGTGGGTAAGGAGGTCATGGTGTTTCCTGTGATGAATGGCTGGTCTGGCGGCTGGGGCAGGCCTTGCCGCTATGGCGTCTCGGACGCAGCACGCCATAGGCTGCTTGCGCGGTGGATGCCTGCGCTGCGCCAGCCCGCGCGGCGATTGGCGATGAAGCTCCTCAGCGCCCGCACCCCGCGGCCCGTGCCTGAAAACGCAGTCTGCCAGCTTCATCAGCATACACGCCCGCGCGCAGGCGATCGACGGGACCTATCCCCTATCTGCTCAAGCGCATTGGTGTGTTACCAGGCCGCACTCGGCAGTGGTCAACTGGAGCATCAGCCGGACATAGCCCGTGAAGCTGCGCCGCACCAACAATTCGTATATTGGGGCTTCTTCAGTCTGCCACAGCCACACAGATGCCTTGAAAAAGTGCGAGCCTGCGCTGCTGCCGGGCCTGAATGCGCGAGGATGCAGGTCGAGCGGGCATCCCTGCGCCAGTACCTCACGCACCGGTGCGCCGCTGAGGGTAAGCACGGTGTAGCCGCTGCTCACATCGGTTACCGCGAAGTGCTGGCCTGCCAATGCAGAGCGCAGTCTGGCCTCCAGCGCTGCCGCTTCGCCTTCGGGACCGATCAGAAACCAATCGTCCGGACCGACCCAGACCAGTCGCAGATTGCCGCCCACGCACGTGGTGCAGGGCTGCTCGGGCAGCGCCAGTCCGAGGCAGGTGACGACGGCATCGCGTACAGCCGGCTCCTGCGCATCGCAGCGCAGATTGAGGATGGTCAGTCCTTCGCGCCATCCGGCCACCAGGGCCTGACGGGACGATGCGGCGGCGGGTGATGTTGCTTGATTATGGACATTACGCATTTTGACGCTCCGAATCGGGATCGAAGAACACGGGATTACTGATGACGGCAGTGGCGGTGCGGCCGCCGCGCATGCTCACATGCACGCGCTGGCCCATGCGTTGCGCACCACCCTTGACCAGCGCCAGCGCAATCGAACGGCCCAGCGTGGGACTGGCATAGCTGGACGTGACGTGGCCTGAGCCGAACGTCGGAATGCTGGGCACGGCTTGCTCGACAATTTGCGCACCTTCGTCCAGCACCAGGCTGGGGTCATCGGGAAGCAGACCGACAAGCTGCTTGCGGTCGGTGCGCCTGGTATCGCTGCGCGAAAGGGAGCGCTTGCCCAGGCAGTCCTTGGTTTTGGCAACCATGCCGCCCATCCCGAGGTCCATGGGAGTGAGCGAACCGTCCGTGTCCTGGCCAACGATGATGTACCCTTTCTCAGCCCGCAGCACGTGCATGGTCTCGGTGCCATAAGGAGTGATGCCGAACGGTGCGCCGGCAGCCTGGATCGCTTCCCACACGCGCAGTCCATCCGCGGCAGGCACGTTGACTTCGTAGCTGCGCTCGCCCGAAAAGCTGATCCGCATGATGCGCGCCTTGACTCCCGCCACCGTGCCTTCACGGTACGACATGAAGGGGAAGGCCTCGTCATCAAAGTCCACATCGGTGCACAATTTGCGCAGCACGTCGCGGCTCTTGGGGCCCACCACTGCTGTGGTGGACCAGTGGTCGGTGACGGAAGCCAGATACACCTTCAAGTGCGGCCATTCGGTTTGCAGCCAACGCTCCAGCCAGGCCAGCACGCGCGCAGCACCGCCCGTGGTAGTGTGCATGAGGAAATGGTTCTCTCCCAGACGCACCGTGACGCCATCGTCGAACACCATACCGTTTTCGTCAAGCATCAGGCCATAGCGGCATTTACCCACTTCCAGCTTGCTCCAGGCATTGCAGTAGACCCAGTTCAGCAGCTTGGCCGCATCCGGGCCCTGAATGTCGATCTTGCCCAGCGTCGAGGCATCCAGTGTGCCCACGCTGTTGCGCACCGCCAGCACCTCGCGCCGGACCGCAGCGTGCAGGTCTTCTCCGTTTTTGGGGTAATACCAAGGGCGTTTCCATTGCCCGACATCCTCAAACTCGGCGCCGTGGCGCACGTGCCAGTCGTGCATGGCGGTGGTGCGCACCGGATCGAAGGCATCACCGAGTTCGACGCCAGCCACAGCACCGAACGTCACCGGCGTGTAATTTGGTCGGAAAGTGGTCGTGCCAACCTGGGGAATCGATTTGCCGAGCGCCGCTGCGGCAATCCCCATGCCGTTGATATTGCCCGTCTTGCCTTGATCGGTCCCGAATCCCATGGCGGTGTAGCGTTTGACGTGCTCGATGGATTCAAAGCCTTCCCGTACTGCAAGGTAAATGTCCGAGGCTGCAACGTCGTTTTGCAGATCCACGAATTGCTTGGGCGCCCGGCTCACTTCCTTGGAATGGGGCACCAGCCACAGCGCACGCAGCGAACCGGGCCGGATCTTTTCTGCCTTTGGTGCAGCGCCAGCATCCGCCTGGCAGCCAGCCGCCCGCGCGGCCGCCAGGCCTTGGGCGAAACCGTCCTCGGCACAGTCGCGCAGGCCGCGCAAGCCACGGCAGGCGCCAGCAGAAGACTCGCTTTGCGCGGATGGCCCTGGCACGAAGGCGGCCAGTTGGTCATTCCAAACCGGCTTGCCGCCGGCTTGGCACTGCAAGTGAATCACGGGGCTGAAGCCGCCCGACATTGCCACCAGATCGCAACGCAGCGTGCGCGTCGGGCCGGTGAGTTGGGCGCGCGCATCCAGCGCCTGGACGATCACGGCGCTCACATGCTTGCCTCCCCGCGCCTCCGTGACCACATGTCCGGCCAGCACCTGGATATTGCGGGCGCGGGCACGCTCGGTCAGGGCGCCGTCCGGCACGCCACGCGCATCGACCACCACCACTTCGGCACCGGCTTTCTGCAGGGCCAGCGCCGCGTCGTAGGCATCGTCGTTATTGGTGAACAGCACCGCACGCAGCCCAGGCAGCACGGCGTAGCGGCGCACATAGGTGGATACCGCCGAGGCCAGCATGATGCCCGGAAGATCGTTATTGCTGAATACCAGCGGCCGCTCATGGGCACCAGTGGCCAGCAGTATCTTGCGCGGACGGACTTTCCACAGGCGCTCGCGAAACACCGGCGCATCGGCGGGAGCCAGGTGGTCGGCGCGGCGCTCGACCAGGGTCAGCAGGTCGTGCCCGTAGTAACCGAATGCCGTGGTGCGCGGCAGCACGGTGACTTCCGGTAGCGCTGCCAGCTCCTCGCGGGTGCGCTCCACCCACTCGCCAGCAGGCAGGCCGTCGATCTTTTCGTCGCTGGACAGCAGCCAGCCGCCTGTCTCCGCCTGCTCATCGCACAGGATCACGCGGGCGCCACTACGGCCCGCCGCCAATGCGGCCGACAAGCCGGTGATACCCCCGCCCACCACCAACAGGTCGCAGTGGGCGAAGCGCTTGTCATAGCGGTCCGGGTCGGGCAGCGTGGCCGATTCACCCAGTCCGCTCGATGCGCGAATGTGCTTTTCAAAATAATGCCACGCTGCCTGCGACGCCATGAAGGTCTTGTAATAGAAGCCCGCAGGAATCAGCCTGGAGAACCAGCCGGTAGCCGCCTTGACATCGAAATCCACGCTGGGAGAGGCGTGGACAGACGTTGCTGTCATGCCGTCGACCAGGCTCACCTCGGTCATGCGCGCATTGGGCACCGTACGCTCGCCAGCGAAGAGTTGCACCAGCGCGTTGGGTTCTTCCACGCCAGCACTCAGAATGCCACGCGGACGATGGTATTTCCAGCTGCGTGCCACCAGTGACACGCCGTTGGCCAACAATGCCGAGGCCAAGGTGTCGCCAGGGTGGCCCGCATAGCTGCGCCCGTTGAACGTGAAGTGCAGCTTGTGATTGCGATCGATGCGGCCGCCAGAAGAAAGTCGTTGGTTCATGCTTTGCCCCCGGTTTTGGTTTCTGTTTCGGGCAGTGCCGGCATCGGCTCGCCGATGCGCCAGGTAGCGTGTATGCGGTAACTCACGGTATCACGCAACGCGTTGAACCAACGCCCGCAGCCGCTGCCGTGGCGCCACTGCTCGTGGTGCAGGCCCTTGGTATTGGTGCGCATGAACACGTAGTCGCCCCACTGTTCATCGTTCAGGGTGTCACTGTTGGCGGGGCGCACGATGCCGCCCTCGCCGCCACAGTTGAATTCGGTTTCGGCGCGCGGACCGCACCAGGGGCAATGGATCAGAAGCATGGTGAGTGTGTCCTTCTTGAATGAGGTCAATCAGTGCGCGACGCCTGCTGCGCCGTGTTCATCAATCAGGTGGCCGTTGTAGAACCGGTCGAGTGCGAAGGGCTCGTTGAGGGGATGTGGGCGATCCTGCGCCACGGTATACGCCATGACCCATCCGGATCCAGGCGTGGCCTTGAAGCCGCCGGTACCCCAGCCGCAATTGATGTACAGGCCCTTGACCGGGGTCAGGCCGATGATTGGGCATGCGTCTGGCGTCACGTCCACAATGCCGCCCCACTGGCGGTTCATGCGCACCCGCGAAAACAATGGGAACAGTTCGACAATCGCCTGCATCGTGCCTTCGATCACCTGGTAGCTGCCGCGTTGCCCATACCCGCTGTACTGGTCAATGCCTGCCCCGATCACCAGATCCCCCTTGTCGGTCTGGCTGATGTAGGCATGGATCGCGTTACTCATCACCACGGTCGGGAAAATCGGCTTGAGCGGCTCCGACACCAGCGCTTGCAACGGATGGCTCTCCAGCGGCAGCCGCAGGCCTGCCATGCTGGCCAGCACGCTCGAATGCCCAGCGCCCACCAGCGCCACCTTTTTGGCTTTGATGTACCCGCGTGTGGTTTCCACGCCAACCACAGCACCACCCTCGCGGCGAATGCCGGTCACCTCGCAGTTTTGCAGAATGTCCACGCCGCAGGCGTCAGCTGCACGGGCAAAGCCCCAGGCCACCGCATCATGCCGCGCCACGCCGGCGCGTCGCTGGAACGACGCGCCCAGCACGGGATAACGCGTGTTCAGGTTGATGTAGGGCAGCATTTCGTTGATCTGCTGCGGCGTCAGCACTTCGGCATCCACGCCATTGAGCCGGTTGGCATTCACACGCCGCTCGATATCGCGCATGTCCTGCAACGAGTGACCCAGGTTCATCACGCCGCGCTGGCTGAACATCACGTTGTAGTTCAGATCTTGCGACAGGCCCTCCCAGAGCTTCATCGCTTTCTCGTAGAGCTGCGCAGCCTCGTCCCACAGGTAGTTGGAACGCACGATCGTGGTATTGCGCGCGGTGTTGCCGCCGCCCAGCCAGCCGCGCTCGACCACGGCCACATTGCGCAAGCCATGTTCCTTGGCCAGATAGTAGGCAGTCGCCAGGCCGTGGCCGCCGCCGCCAACCACCACCACGTCATACTCGCGTTTCGGTTCCGGTGAGCGCCACTGACGCTGCCAACCCTCGTGATAGGACACCGAATTGCGCAGCAACGACCAAATCGAAAATTTCTGCATGATTGCCCCTTTCAGCACTCAAGCGCGTTGGCCGCCAAGCCGCCGCACGAGGTTTTCTTGAATTTGATTTTCCTGCCTGCGCCGCCGGCAATCCGTGTGATGTGCGGCTGCTGCCGGCGAGGCTCCTGCCGGATCACCAACCCCAATTCGGGATCGACGACATCTGCTGTCTGTTGCTGGTCGCTGAACATGGCCACTGCCTCCTGTTGTCTTGTTTACAGGAAGTGATCATCTGCCTGGATGCCGCATGACGCCCGGCATTTTGCGTCGAAATATATGCCTGATACGACATACCCCATGGGGGTCTACCCGGATGGCGCACGCTGGTCAGTCGTAGCAGACTTGGCGCAACTTCATGCCGAGCTGGAAAACAAACCATACCCCCAGGACACCGGCGCTCCTCCAGCAACACTTGCAGCGCCGCAATATGTATCTGACCCCAAATTTTTCCGTAAACGCCCTCCTTGCCGGCGGCCCCTGGCATTCATGCAGGGCCATGTTAAAGGCGCACGCACTACCGGCCAGAAACGTGGCGCACCATGCCCCGTAACCACACCATGCACACCACCAACCCGTTGAAATCCGATACCGGCCCTCAGTTGCGCGTGGGTTTTATGCTGACGCCACGCTTCACGCTCACGGCTTTTTCCGGCTTCGCTGACGCCTTGCGGCTGGCTGCCGATGAAGGAGATCGAAGCAGGCCGCTGCTGTGCCGCTGGGCGGTGCTGGGCACGGGCGGTATTCCCATCGTCTCCAGCTGCGGAGTGAGTGTTTTACCCACCGCGCCGCTGGAAACACCCGAAAACTACGACTACATCGTCGTGGTGGGCGGGGTGCTGCATGGCGGACAACAGGTACCCCCACGCAGCACCGCCTTTCTGCGCACTGCCGCAGCTGCCAACGTCAAGCTCGTCGGGCTTTGCACCGGCTCCTTCGTGCTGGCACGGGCCGGATTGCTGGATGGGTATTTGAGCTGCGTGAGCTGGTTTCACCGCGAGGATTTTGTGCAGGAGTTTCCCAGCTGCCGCGTCGTGTCCAACCAGATGTTCGTCGTGGACCGGGACCGCCTCACCAGTGCCGGCGGCACGAGCGTCGTGCATCTTGCCGCGTACCTGATTGAACGTGCCATTGGCCGTGCCAGCGCTGTCAAGGCGCTGCGCATCATGATCGAGAAGCAGCCGCTGCCCCCACGCACGCTGCAGCCGGAGCAGGTGGTGTCAGTGCGCTCGACAGATACCGTGGTGCGCAAGGCCATGCTGCTGCTGGAACAGAATCTGCACTTGCCGACCCCGGTCGAGACCATCTGCCAGACGCTCGGCATTGGCCGTCGCCAGCTGGAACGCCGGTTCCGCAACGATGTGGGGCTCGGACCTTCCGAATATCGGCATCGCCTGCGGCTGGAGCGGGCCTCCTGGCTGCTGCAGAGCAGCGACCTGGAGATCCTCGCCGTGGCACTGGAGTGCGGGTTTCAGGATAGTGGCAGCTTTTCCCGTGCCATGCGCAAGTTCACCGGCCAAAGCCCCAGTGAGCTGCGCCTCGCCGCACGTACCACGAAGGGCAGCACCACCGACCAGGCTTGAATCCCATTACTGCTTTCCGGCAGCTGCAGAGCAGTGTTGTCCAACGCACCGCGTGTCGTGTGCGGGCCATGGCAGCAAGCGGTTGAGGCTGCAGCAGGCACGCCCGATGCGGGTAGACCCCCATGGGGGATGTCGCACCCAGCCGTCATTTCGACGCAAATTGCCGGGCAATGCAGTTCCCCGATACGGATGATCGTCTCATGTATTTACCGCAACAGGAGACAGTCTCCCCACCTTCCACGCTCAACCGCGGACCGCCTCGTCCTTGGAGAGGCGGTACAGATGAACGCCCGGGCACCATCCGCCGCTTCCTTCGCGCAACGGTGGCCAGCCAATAGGTCGCCATCTTTGGCTTCTGCAGTTTCGAAAGTCGACAGCTTGCATGCACCTTGGCCGCCCCCAGCAGTCTGCAGGGCGCATGCACGAACCAAGGCAAGCATTTTTCCAATTTTTTTATAAATCCAATACCGGGAGACACAACCATGACAACCTTTGCACAAGGCGCCGGAGCGCCACCCGATCCGTACCATGGTCATGCTGCCCAGGATAGTTCCCTGAAGGTGGGCCTGAAATCGCGGCACCTGGCCATGATTTCCATTGCCGGCGTCATCGGCGCCGGACTGTTCATCGGCTCAGGCAAGGTGATTGCCAATGCCGGGCCGGCCGCCATTCTGGCCTATATCGCCGGCGGCATACTGGTCATGCTGGTGATGCGCATGCTGGGCGAGATGGCAGTGGCGCACCCCGATACCGGATCGTTTTCGACCTATGCCGACCGCGCCATCGGGCGCTGGGCCGGCTTTACCATCGGCTGGCTCTACTGGTACTTCTGGGCCATGCTCATGGGATGGGAAGCCTTCGTGGCCGGCAAGATCCTGCATGGCTGGTTTCCCATGATCCCGATCTGGGGCTACATGCTCATCGTGACCTTGTCGCTCATTGCGGTCAATCTGATGAACGTGAAAAACTATGGCGAATTCGAATTTTGGTTTGCGCTGACCAAAGTGGTCGCCATCGTTGCCTTCCTGATCATCGGCAGCATGGCAGTGATGTACCTGTGGCCATGGAGCGTGCCCGGCGCACAGGGAGTGGCGCACCTGACCAACCAGGGATTCATGCCCAATGGTTTCAGCGCCGTTGTCGTGTCGCTGCCAGAGGTCATGTTCGCCTGCATGGGAGCCGAAATCGTGACGGTGGCGGCCAGCGAAGCGCCCAACCCGAGCAAGGAAATCATCCGAACCACCCGGTCTGTGGTGTTGCGCATCATCCTCTTCTATGTGGGTTCCATCTTCCTCGTCGTGTGCCTGGTTCCCTACAACGATCCGCTGCTGAAAGATGCAGCCTACGGCACCTACAGCGTGGCGCTGACTCAACTGGGCATCCCCTCGGCGCACAACGTCATGAATTTCGTGGTGTTGACATCCGTGTGCAGCTGCTTCAATTCGGCGCTGTATACCTGCTCGCGCATGCTCTATTCCCTGTCCCGTCGCGGAGACGCCCACCGTGTCATGCAGACCGTCAACCCGCGCACAGGCAGCCCCTGGGTGGGCGTGCTGATTTCCAGCGTGTTCGCCTTCATCGCCATCTATCTGACGGCCACCGAGAAAATGAACGTCTACGATGTGCTGATGTCCGCCACTGGCACCGTAGCCCTGTACGTCTACCTGACCATCGCCTTTTCGCAACTCAAGATGCGCCGCAAACTGGAAAGCCAGCACCGCACGCTGGGGTTCCGCATGTGGCTGTTCCCGTGGCTGACTTATGCGGTGATCGTCTTCATTCCGGTGGCCCTGATCACCATGGTGTTTGAGGGCACTTACCGCGCAGAAGTCGTCTACACCTCCATGCTGGCCAGCGTCATCATCGTGATGGGCCTGATTGCGCAAAAGTTCAATATCGGGACCAAGGCTGCAGAGGTCGAATCGCCAACGCACGCACTGGGACACGCCAATCAGCACTTCGGCATGCCGGAAGGAGCCAAGGCCTCTTCCTGAACCGTTCCGGATCTGACCAGCTCCCCATAGTCCGCCACCGGCATCGTAGGACACGATGCCGGTGGCGGCTGGGGCTGGGCGCGTATCCAAGGCAGTGTCTGCCCGCCGGACCTGCAGGTAAATCCGATACGCGAGCCGTTTCAGATGATCAGGAGCAAGCAGCCTCCCAGCGAGGACATCGGGCGAGTGATCGAATGCAAGAAGGAGCATATACTCTCTCTTTTTTCAACTACATACGATGACCCGCACCAAACCATTGATGCCATGAACTCATACCCTGAAAGCCGACAAGGGATGCGGTTCGCGGTGGGTGCGGTGCTGCTGTGGGCCAGCCTGGCCGCCCTGGGCGTACGACTGAACCATGTCCCTCCATTCCTGCTGACCGGACTGGGGCTCCTGACCGGAGCACTGGTGGCGTTGCCGCTGTCGCGCGGACGCTGGCGAGATTGGAAAGTGGCGCCGGCCACCTTGGCCGTGGGCGTGCTCGGCCTGTTCGGGTACCACGTGCTGCTGTTTGCGGCGCTGCAACTGGCGCCCCCGGTGCAAGTCAACCTGCTCAACTACCTGTGGCCGCTGTTGATCGTGGTGCTGGCGCCGTTGTACCTGAAAGGCATGCAATTGCGGCTGGCACATGCGCTGGCTGCCCTGCTGGGTTTTGGCGGGGCCGTGCTGGCAGTACTGGACGGCGCACGCGCCAGTGGCACCAGCCTGGATGCCAGTATGGACGCCAGCACGCTGGCCGGTTACCTGCTGGCGGTGGCCGCGGCCTTGACCTGGGCCAGCTATTCGCTGCTGGGGCGCAGGGTTCCGCCGTACCGCACCGCAGCCATCGGCGGTCTCAGCCTGGGAGCCGGCCTGCTGTCCCTGCTCTGCCACTGCCTGTTCGAGGCGCCGGTCACATTGACAAGCGCGGACATGGCGCTGATCGCACTGCTGGGCGTGGGCCCGCTCGGAGGCGCCTTCTTTGTCTGGGATGCCGCGCTCAAACGCACCGACCCGCGTACCGTCGGGCTGCTGGCATTTTTGACGCCGCTGCTGTCTACTGCGCTGCTGTTGTGGAGCAGCGGTCAACGACCGAGTTTTCTGCTGGCCCTTGCCACCCTGATGATTGTGGGGGCAGCCGTGATCGGAACACGCAAATTCCGCTAATCTATGAGAGACTAACCCATTATGTATACCGGACTCCAAGACATCTTCAAGATCGGCATCGGCCCCAGCAGCTCCCACACGGTGGGCCCGATGCGCGCGGCACGACGTTTCCTGCTGGAGCTGCCGGAAGGCGCGCTGGCCAACGTGGTGCGCGTTCGCGTCACTTTATATGGCTCCCTGGCGCATACCGGGCGTGGCCACGGCACTGATACGGCCGTGTTGCTAGGCCTGATGGGGCAAGTGCCGGATGAAGTCGATTGCGACGCCATCCCGGAAATGCTGGCCGACATCCGCAGCAGCCACCAGCTGGCCCTGATGGGCAGCCATGCCGTGGCTTTCGATGAAAGCACCGACCTGATATTCAACTACCAGGATCTGCTGCCATTGCACAGCAACGGCATGCTGTTCGAGGCTTTTGGCGCCAACGACGCCAAACTGGCCGAGCGCACCCTGTATTCGATCGGCGGCGGCTTTGTGGTAGACGAAGAAGAACATTTCGTCGGCAGCCCCAAGTTCACCGACGAGAAGATTCCGTATCCCTTTGACAATATGCAGCAGCTGCTGGACCTGGCCAGCAAGAACCAGCGCTCAATCTGTGAATTGCTGCTGGACAACGAAGCCTCCCTGCACGGCCTGGAAGAAACCCGCACCTTCATTCGCCGCGTGCTCGATACCATGATGAACTGCATTCAGCGCGGCATGGTGGCAGAAGGCTTGCTGCCCGGCGTGCTGAAAATGCCACGTCGCGCACGCCTGATGGCCGAGCGTCTGCGCAACCAGCCGCTGGCCGGCGGCGAACTGGCCATGAACTGGGCCAGCTGCTGGGCCATCGCCGTCAACGAGGAAAACGCTTCCGGCGGCCGCGTCGTCACGGCCCCCACCAATGGGGCTGCCGGCATCATCCCGTCGGTGCTGCGTTACTACCTGGAGCGGCACGTAGGCGATATGGCCGGCGTGGAACGTTTCCTGCTGGCCGCCGCCGCTGTTGGCGGCCTGTGCAAGCGCAATGCGTCGATCTCCGGCGCCGAAGTGGGCTGTCAGGGCGAGGTCGGTTCGGCCGCATCCATGGCCGCCGCCGGTCTGGCCGCCGCGCTGGGCGCCACTGACGCGCAAATCGAGAACGCCGCCGAAATTGCCCTGGAACACCACCTGGGCATGACCTGCGACCCGATCGCCGGCCTGGTGCAGGTCCCCTGCATCGAGCGCAATGCCATGGGCGCGGTCAAGGCGATCAATGCCTGCTCGCTGGCCATGCTGGGCAGCGGAGTGCATCTGGTCAGCCTGGACCAGGCCATCGAAACCATGCGCACCACCGGCGCCGACATGCAGAGCCGCTACAAGGAAACCTCGCTGGGCGGTCTCGCCGTCATCACGGTACGCCAGGTAGAGTGCTGAACGCCTGCAGCTGCGCCGCCTCAGACGGCGGCGCGCAGCAGTTCTGCCGGATGGTCTGACGCCAGCACCTGCCGGGCCCAGATTTCGAGCTTGCCGGCATCGGCCCGCACGATTTCCTGCTTGACGGCAAGGATCTGGGCTGGATGCATGGAAAAGCAGCGCAATCCCAGACCCAGCAGCAGGCGCGTGAATGCCACGTCGCCGGCCATTTCACCGCACACCGAAACCGGCTTGCCGGCCTCATGCGCGGCCGCAATGGTGGCGGCAAGCAACTGCAGCACGGCCGGGTGCAGGGGATCGTACAGATGCGCCACCTGCTCATCGGCGCGATCGATTGCCAGCGTGTACTGGATCAGGTCGTTGGTGCCAATGGACAAGAAATCGAAATACCGCAGGAAACTGCGTGCCATCAGTGCCGCTGCCGGGATCTCGATCATGGCCCCGATCTGTACCTTTCCATAAGGGACTCCCTTGGCATCGAGCTGGCGACGCGCATGGTCGATCATTTGCAGCGTCTGCTGGATTTCACTGATGTGCGCCAGCATCGGAATCAGGATCTGCAGGGGCCCGTGGGCAGCCGCCCTCAGCAGTGCACGCAGCTGCGTCAGGAACATCTCCGGTTCGGACAGGCTCCAGCGAATGGCCCGCAGCCCAAGTGCCGGATTCAGGTGCACCGTGTAACCTACCGGGAGCGGGTTGAGCGGCTTGTCCGCACCCACGTCAATGGTGCGGATGGTCAGCGACAGGCCCTGCATGCCCTCCAGCGCGCGCAGGTAGGCCTGGTACTGCTCCTCCTCGTCGGGCAGATGCTGCTTGCGCCCCATGAACAGGAACTCGCTGCGAAACAGGCCGACCCCCGTTGCGCCCGCCGCCACGGCAGCTGCGGTATCTTCGGGCAACTCGATATTGGCCAGCAGCTCGACCTTCTGGCCGTCGAGCGTGATGGCCGGCGTATGCAGCAGGCGGCGCAGCCGGGTGCGGTCCAGCTCGTCCTCGCGCTGGCGGAAATGGTATTCGTCGAGCACGATGGGGGACGGGTCGATCAGCATCACGCCGGCATCGCCGTCGATCACCACCCAGTCGTCCTGCTGTACCAAATGGCTGGCGGTGCGTGCCCCCACCACTGCCGGAATGCCCATGCTGCGGGCCACGATCGCAGTGTGTGAGGTCTTGCCCCCCACATCGGTGACGAAGCCGGCAAACACGCTCTGGCGAAACTGCAGCATGTCGGAAGGGCTCAGGTCGTGCGCCACCAGCACCAGCGGCACCTCTTCCTCGCACACTGTGCAGCGCATGCCGTCCGTGGGCTGTGCGCGCAGCAGCGACTTCTGTCCGTCGATGCGCTTGATGATGCGTTCGATCACCTGTTCCAGATCGGCCTTGCGCTCGCGCAAATAGGGATCTTCCATTTCGTCGAACTGGCGCGCCAGCCGTTCGTACTGGGTGGCCAGCGCCCATCCTGCGTTGTAGAGCCGATCGGCGATCCAGTAACGCACACCGCTGAAAATCTCGTCGTCCTGCAACAGCAGCATGTGCACCTCGAGCAGCGCCTCGAGTTCACCCGGCATGTCTTTGGGCATGGTGGCCAGCAGCAACTGGATTTCCTGCACCACCGAATCGCGCGCCTCATGTACGCGGGCGATTTCCGATTCGACCTGTTCTGCCTCGATGAAATAGTGCCCGACGTCGGCCCGACTGGATTCAATGACCACCGCGCGGCCGATGGCCACGCCACGCCCCACGCCAATACCATGCAATGCGATCGTCATGTGCTCTCCCTGCGCTTGCTGCCCTGCATTATTCTCCTTCGCCGAACTTGTCGTTGATCAGCGCCAGCAGCGCCTGCATAGCTTCCTGCTCACGCTCACCATTGGTTTCGAGCGTGATTTGCGTGCCGATTCCAGCCGCCAGCATCATCACGCCCATGATGCTCTTGGCGTTGACGCGGCGACCGCCGCGGGCTGCCCAAACTTCGCAGGGGAACGACCCGGCCAGCTTGGTCAGCTTGGCCGAGGCGCGGGCATGCAGCCCGAGTTTGTTGCTGATGGTGATGTTTTGCTGGATCATGCAGAGGTTCCGGTACAGTGTTCCATTGTCTGGCAGGTCAGCGCCTGAATGCCCTGGATGCCGCCGTCAAGCGCATGTTGCTGCATGTCCGGCAATGGCAGGCCGGCATAGCACACGGCGCGCAACAGCATCGGCACGTTCGCCCCGGAGATGGCGGCGATCTGGCTGGCGTGTTCCTGGCCCAGAATTTCCGTGAGCACATTGCAGGGTGTGGCGCCCACGACATCAGTCAGGATCAGCGTGGGGGCGCCATGCTGGCGCAACTGCGCCGCCATGCGCATCGTGGTTTCTTCACGCAACTCTTGCGGGGGAACATCGAGCGCGTGCACCCGCTCGCCGCAATCTGGGAACACATGCAGCGCACACTGACGCATGGCGTCGGCCAAGGGTTGGTGGGCAATGATGAGGATATGGTTCATTGACTTCGCGCCGCAGTTTGTGGCCGCGGCAAAACGGATACCTACTAATGAATGATACCCTTCCAGGCCCTTCGATGGATGGCGTCATGCGGATGCGCACTGCGGGAATGTGCCAATGCGGCTACACTAGCAATTTTCCGTCGATTACGATTGCAGGAAGCTGCACATGAAACGCCTGTTTTCCATCATGGGCCTGCTGGCCGTGCTTGGTGTGGCTGCCGCCACCTATTTCTCTCTGCGTGCTGATCCGGCGCCGCAATCCCAGGTGCTGATGCTGGACGGCTCCCGAAAAAACATCGCTGACTGGCACGGCAAGGTGACGCTGGTCAATTTCTGGGCCACCAGCTGCGTGACCTGCGTGGCCGAAATGCCCATGCTGGCCGACACGCACAAGAAATTCCACGACAAGGGCTACCGCACCCTGGCTATCGCCATGCAGTACGATCCGCCGGCCTATGTACTCAACTACGTGCAATCGCGCCAGCTGCCATTTGAAGTGGCGCTGGACAATACTGGCAAGATCGCACGCGACTGGGGCAACATCAACATCACCCCCACCACTTTCCTGCTCAACAAGCAGGGCGAAATCGTCAAGCGCTACGTGGGTCAGCCGGATGAAAAGGAACTGCACGCGCTGATCGAAAAACTGCTGGCAGAAGGCTGATTTTCAGGCTCTGCTCCCAACCACAATGCCCGCGGCTGCGGGCATTGTTGCGTGATCAGCGGGCAGACGCCTACTTGTTGCGGAAAGCGTCGTGGCAGGACTTGCAGGTCTTGGCGGTATCAGAGAACGCCGCCTTGAACTGGTCGATGTTGCCGCCGCGGGCAGCGACGGCCAGCTTGTCGGCCGCCGCCTGAAACTTGTCGGCATCGGCCTTGAACTCGCTGTTCTTGGTCCAGACTTCCGGCTTGGCACGGTGCTTGCGGCCCTGGTCGGTGCCAGGGGCAAAGCCCGCCCACGGCAGACGGGACATGTAAGCCACGACTTCCGCGTTGGCGCGTGCAGTGGTGGCGTTGAACGGGGCCTTGCCGGTTGCCATGGCCCCCAACGGGCCGAAGTGCGCGCCGATCACGGTCATCGCACCCTGACGGTACTCGATGGCGGCTTCCGGTTTGGCAAAGCTTTGCGCCGCAACCGGCAGCGTGAGCAAGAGGGTGATGCCGCCCAGGGCACAGGCGAGTCTCTTCATGCACAACTCCTTGAAACGAATGGACACGACTAAGATGGCTACCTCCTTGCCTCGAAACGGGACAAGAAGACACACCAGACAACACAACGTGCTAAAGTCATTCTGACACAGCTTCATGCACCTGCTTCGAGAATGACCCCCGCCTCTTCCACTTCCCCCATACGGGTCTGGGATCTGCCCACCCGCTTGTTTCATTGGGCGCTGGCGCTGCTGATTGTGTTCATGCTGATCAGTGCCAGTGTCGGCGGCCTATGGATGGAGTGGCACATCCTGGCCGGCCAGGCCGTGCTGGCGCTGTTGCTGTTTCGCGTGGTCTGGGGCCTGATCGGCGGACACTGGTCGCGGTTTTCCAGCTTTTTCCATGGCCCAGGGCGGCTGCTAGCCTATCTGCGCGGGCAGCCGCATGCGCACGATGACATCGGCCACAGCCCCACGGCTGCACTCTCGGTGTACACGCTGCTGCTTGTGCTGAGCGCGCAAGGGGTGATTGGCCTGTTTTCCTATGACGATATCGCCTTTGGCGGGCCTCTGGCCGCACAGGTCTCGAGTGAGCTGTCCAGCACGCTGACCAGCTGGCACCGGCAGCTCCAGCCTGTCGTCATTGCGCTGGCACTGTTGCACGTGAGCGCAGTGCTGTATTACGTCACCATCAAACGCCGCCAACTTGTCGGCGCCATGCTGCATGGAGACAAAGAGGCGCCAAGCGGTACTCCCATCAGCCGCGACGATTGGCGCAGCCGTCTGCTGGCGCTGCTGCTGCTGTTGGCCTGCAGCGCCCTGATGTTCTGGATCAGTAGCCTGGGCGGCGACATCAGCGCCGGCTATCTGTAAGCCCATCTCCATGTTCGACTTACCCCCCACCATTACGCTGCTGCCTGCCGATTCCGACACCCTGATCCACGAGGCGCGCGCGCTGCTTGCCGAATACGCCGACGGCCTGGACATCGATCTTGGCTTCCAGCATTTTGACCATGAACTCGCCAATCTGCCGGGCGACTATGCCCCGCCGCGCGGCGCGCTGCTGCTGGCAATGGTCGACGGTGCGCTGGCTGGCAGTTGCGCCCTGCGCCCCTTGCCTGATGTCGACTATGCCAATGCCGCAGAGATGAAGCGTCTGTATGTGCGTCCCATGTTTCGCGGCTTCGGGCTTGGCCGGCAGCTCACCGAGGCCATTCTCGACACGGCCCGCATGGCGGGTTACCAGCATGTATTGCTCGACACCCTGGATGAAATGGAAGCCGCACGCGCGCTGTACGATGAAATGGGCTTTGTGGAAATTCCGCCCTACTACCTCAACCCGATTGCCGGCTCCCATTATCTGATGGTGACCCTGGACTGAGTCCCGGCCCCGGATACCAGGCGTTCCCAGCCCACGCACCCGTGCGGACGCGCTGCCCAGGACCGTGGGGCAGCACACCGCCCATGAAAAAAGCGCCTTGTCTTGCGACAGGCGCTTTTTCGATCCGGCCGAGGCCGGAAGCAGGCAGGCGTGGCTTACACCACGGCAGCCTTCTGAACCAGGCGGGTAGCCACCCAGTTCTTGGTCTTGCTCAGCGGACGGCTTTCGGTGATCTCGACGATGTCGCCCAGCTTGTACTCGCCATTTTCATCATGGGCATGGTACTTGCTGGTCTTGATCATGATCTTGCCGTAGAGCGGGTGCATCACGCGACGCTCGATCATCACGGTTACCGTCTTGGCACGCTTGTCACTTACCACCTTGCCAATCAAGGTGCGCTTGAGGGAGGTTTTTGCTTCCGTCATGTGGTCACTCCTTGATTACTTGGCGGCTTGCTTTTCAGCAAGAATGGTTTTGGCACGCGCGATGTCACGGCGCGTTTCGCGCAGTGCAGCGTTGTTTTGCAGCTGTTGCGTGCCCTTTTGCATGCGCAGACCGAAATGGGCCTTCTGCAGGTCCTTGATTTCGGCCTCAATGCCGGCCACGTCCTTGTTGCGCAGATCAGCAGCTTTCATGATTTCTTCCTCCTGATCAGGCGCCCAGCTGGCGCGTTACGAAAGTGGTGCGCAGCGGCAGCTTGGCAGCAGCCAGCTGGAACGCTTCACGGGCCAGCTCTTCCGGTACCCCTACGATCTCGTAGAGGACCTTGCCGGGCTGGATTTCTGCCACGTAGTATTCCGGGTTACCCTTACCGTTACCCATACGCACTTCAGCAGGCTTCTGGGAGATCGGCTTGTCGGGGAACACACGGATCCAGATACGGCCGCCACGCTTCACGTGACGGGAAATCGCACGACGTGCGGCTTCGATCTGGCGGGCAGTCAGACGTCCACGATCGGTGGACTTCAGGCCGAAGTCACCGAAGGCCACCGTGTTGCCACGGGTAGCCAGGCCGGTGTTGCGGCCTTTCTGCTCTTTGCGGTATTTTCTGCGTGCAGGTTGCAGCATTTTATTTCTCCTGAATCAGCCGAACGGGATTATTCGGCTGCGGTACCGTCTGCTGCTGCAGCAGGCGCGCTCTCCTTGCGGACGCGCTTAACGGCGGGGTTGGCTGCGCCAGAGGCTTCAGCCGGCTTGTCGCTGCCATCGGCCGGGGCTACGTTGCCACCGATGCGACGGGTGCGCGGACGGTCGCTGCCGCGGCCATCACGGCCATCGCGGCGGCCACGCGGGCGGCGCTCGTCTTCACGCGGCTCGGCTGCCACGGGCGCATCGTTGCGGCCCAGGTAGTCGCCCTTGTAGACCCACACCTTGACACCGATGATGCCGTAGGTGGTTTCGGCTTCGCTCACACCGTAGTCGATGTCGGCGCGCAGTGTGTGCAGCGGCACACGGCCTTCGCGGTACCACTCGGTACGGGCGATTTCGATGCCGTTCAGGCGGCCCGACGACATGATCTTGATGCCCTGGGCACCCAGGCGCATGGCGTTCTGCATGGCGCGCTTCATGGCGCGGCGGAACATGATGCGCTTTTCGAGCTGCTGGGTGATGCTGTCGGCGATCAGCTTGGCATCGATTTCAGGCTTGCGCACTTCTTCGATGTTCACGGCCACCGGCACGCCCATCATGGTGTTCAGTTCGCGCTTCAGGTTCTCGATGTCCTCGCCTTTCTTGCCGATCACCACGCCCGGACGTGCCGAGTAAATGGTGATGCGGGCGCTCTTGGCGGGGCGCTCGATCAGGATGCGGGAAACGGAAGCGTTCTTCAGTTTCTTGGCCAGGTACTCGCGCACCTTGATGTCTTCGGCCAGCATGCCGGCGAAGTCACGGTTGTTGGCGTACCAGCGGCTGTTCCAGTTGCGGGTTACCGCGAGGCGGAAACCAGTAGGATGGATTTTTTGTCCCATTGCTTACACCTTTCAGTTGCCAACCGTCACGTACACGTGGCACGTGGGCTTGCTGATGCGGTTACCGCGGCCTTTGGCGCGGGCGGTGAAGCGCTTGAGCGTCGGGCCTTGCTCGACGTAGATGGTTTTCACCTTCAGTTCGTCGATATCGGCACCGTCGTTGTGCTCGGCGTTGGCAATGGCGGATTCCAGGGCCTTCTTGATGATCACAGCAGCTTTTTTCTGCGTGAACGTCAGGATGCTCAGGGCTTGATCCACTTTCTTGCCGCGAATCATATCGGCGACCAGGCGGCCCTTGTCGACCGACAGACGGACGCCACGAACAATTGCACGTGTTTCCATGGTCTTTCCTTATTTCTTCGCTTTTTTGTCTGCCGCGTGACCTTTGTAGGTACGGGTCAGGGCAAATTCACCCAGCTTGTGGCCGACCATCTGGTCGGTCACATACACCGGCACGTGCTGCTTGCCGTTGTGCACGGCGATCGTCAGACCGATGAACTCGGGCAGGATCATGGAGCGACGCGACCAGGTCTTGACGGGCTTCTTGTCGTGGTTTGCGACGGCCTTGTCAACCTTGGCCATCAGGTGATGGTCAACAAATGGACCCTTTTTCAGAGAGCGAGCCATTGTCTACCCCTTATTTCTTGCGACGCGACACAATCATGGATTGCGTGCGGCGGTTGTTACGAGTACGGTAACCCTTGGTCAGGTTGCCCCACGGGTCGACAGGCGCCATACCGGTACCAGTGCGGCCCTCGCCACCACCATGCGGGTGGTCGACCGGGTTCATGGCCACGCCACGCACGGTCGGGCGGATGCCCATCCAGCGCTTGACACCGGCCTTGCCCAGCTGACGCAGGCTGTGTTCTTCGTTGGCCACTTCACCGATGGTGGCGCGGCATTCGATGTGGATCTTGCGCACTTCGCCGGAACGCATGCGGACCTGGGCGTACACGCCTTCACGGGCCAGCAGCGTGGCGGAAGTACCGGCGGAACGTGCGATCTGCGCGCCCTTGCCCGGCTTCAGCTCGATGCAGTGGATGGTGGAACCCACCGGAATGTTGCGAATCGGCAGGGTGTTGCCCACGCGGATCGGCGCTTCGGAGCCACTCACGATGCTGGCGCCCACTTCGAGGTGACGCGGAGCAATGTGGTAGCGACGCTCGCCGTCGGCGTAGCACACCAGCGCGATGTGCGCAGTGCGGTTCGGATCGTATTCGATACGTTCGACCTTGGCGGGGATGCCGTCCTTGTCGTTGCGCAGGAAGTCGACCACGCGGTAGTGGTGACGATGACCGCCGCCCTTGTGGCGCACGGTGATGTGACCGTTGTTGTTGCGGCCAGCCTTCTGGAATTGCGGCTCGAGCAGGGGCGCGTAGCCGGAACCCTTGTGCAGGTGGTCACGGGTGACCTTCACGACGTGGCGACGGCCAGCGGAGGTCGGTTTGATCTGGATAACAGCCATGATTAAGCAGCCTCCCCGGACAGGTTCAGCTCGGAACCCTCTTTGAGCATCACGTAAGCTTTGCGCACGTTGTTGCGGCGACCCACGCTGCGGCCGAAGCGCTTGACCTTGCCCTTGGTGTTCACCACGGACACGCCGGTCACTTCAACCTTGAACATCAATTCCACGGCAGCCTTGATTTCAGGCTTGGTGGCGTCCTGCAGCACCTTGAAGGTGACGGCGTTGGACTTCTCGGCAACCATGGTGGCCTTTTCGGACACGACGGGAGCCACCAGAACGGCCATCAGACGGCCTTCGTCAAAGTTCTTGGCGCTCATGCGAACATCTCCTGCAGTTTGTCGAGGGCAGGCTTGGTCACCAGGACTTTCTTGTAGTACACCAGAGCCAGCGGATCGACATAACGCGGCTCCACAACCAGCACGTGGCCCAGGTTGCGGCTTGCCAGGTACAGGTTTTCATCCACTTCGTCGGTGATCACCAGTACGGATTCCAGATTCATGGCCTTGAACTTGGATGCCAGACCCTTGGTCTTGGGGCTATCCACTTTCAGGGAATCAACCACGGACAGACGACCGTCGCGCACCAGCTGCGACAGGATGACGGACATGCCGACACGGTACATCTTCTTGTTGATTTTCTGGGTGAAGTTCTCTTCCGGAGTGTTCGGGAAAGCGCGACCGCCCCCACGCCAGATCGGAGAAGACGTCATACCGGAACGTGCGTTGCCGGTACCTTTTTGACGGAAAGGCTTCTTGGTGGAGTGCCTTACCTCTTCACGGTCTTTCTGCTTGCGGGTGCCCTGGCGTGCGTTGGCCTGATAGGCCACCACGATCTGGTGCACCAGGTCTTCGTTGTAGGCACGGCCGAACACAGTGTCGTTGGCATCCACCTGAGCGGAGGACTGGCCTTGTTCATTCAGGAGTTCAATTTGCATCACTTCGCTCCTTCAGCAGCAACAGTGGCCTTGACTGCCGGACGGACGGACACGAAACCGCCCTTGGCGCCAGGAATGGCACCCTTGATCAGCAGCAGCTGGCGTGCTTCGTCGATACGCACCACGGACAGGTTTTGCGTGGTCACGGTTTCGTCACCCATGTGGCCGGTCATTTTCTTGCCCGGGAACACGCGGCCCGGATCTTGCGCCATACTGATGGAGCCCGGAACGTTGTGGGAACGGCTGTTACCGTGGGAAGCGCGCTGCGAACCGAAGTTGTGACGCTTGATGGTACCGGCATAGCCTTTACCGATGGAAGTGCCTTGCACGTCCACTTTCTGGCCTACGGTGAACACCTCGGCGGCGGGCAGCACGGCACCAGCGGCATATTTGCCTGCGGTTTCTTCGCTGACGCGGAATTCCTGGGTGATTTCACCGGCTTCAACACCGGCCTTGGCCAGATGGCCTGCCTGCGGCTTGGTGACGCGCGATGCGCGACGCTTGCCAAAAGTGACCTGCAGGGCCACATAGCCGTCGTTGGCTTCGGTCTTGACCTGGGACACGCGGTTGTCAGACACATCCACCACCGTGACGGGGATCGCTTCTCCCTCGTCGGTGAAGACACGCATCATGCCCACCTTGCGGCCCAGCAAACCCAAGTGTTTGCTCAGACTCATTGTTTTCTCCGTAACTTTCACCGTGACCAACTGCAATTGGCCAGCCACGTTGTTGCGTGAAAGACTGTTAATAAAACTCCGCACACTCTGGGAACGCGCAAAAAAACGCGCGCATAAAGTGTGCGAAGCCTTGCATTTTAGGGGGCTGCGCAAATTTGCGCAAGCCCTTGTCATGCTGCCGCCATAGAAAACGGCCGGGGTGTTGTTCCCCGGCCGCAGGCTGGTTCTTGCCGGGGCCGCAGCCCCTGGGCATTACTGCAGCTTGATCTCGACGTCCACGCCAGCCGGCAGGTCCAGCTTCATCAGTGCGTCAACGGTCTTGTCGGTAGGATCGACAATGTCCATCAGGCGCTGGTGCGTGCGGATCTCGAACTGGTCACGGCTGCTCTTGTTCACGTGCGGCGAACGCAGGATGTCGAAGCGCTTCATGCGCGTCGGCAGGGGCACCGGGCCCTTGACGATGGCGCCGGTGCGCTTGGCGGTATCCACGATTTCGGCAGCGGACTGGTCGATCAGCTTGTAGTCGAAGGCTTTCAGGCGGATGCGGATTTTCTGCTTGGACATTCCGTATCTCCTTACTCAATGATGGTGGCAACCACGCCAGCGCCGACGGTACGGCCGCCTTCGCGG
>CAYPRU010000025.1:0-30337 GCA_964413485.1 uncultured Allobrachymonas sp.
GAAGCTGCTGGAGCCGCTGCGTGACCTGTTCAAGGACGAAGTCCGCGAGCTGGGCGTGGCACTGGGTCTGGCGCACGACATGGTGTACCGTCACCCGTTCCCGGGTCCGGGTCTGGGTGTGCGCATTCTGGGGGAAGTGAAGCGCGAGTACGCCGATTTGCTGCGCCGTGCCGATGCTATCTTCATCGAAGAGCTGCGCTCCACCGTGGAGCCAAACTCCGAAAAAACCTGGTACGACCTGACCAGCCAGGCCTTTACCGTGTTCCTGCCGGTAAAGAGCGTGGGCGTGATGGGCGATGGCCGCACCTACGATTACGTGGTGGCACTGCGTGCCGTGCAAACCAGCGATTTCATGACTGCTGACTGGGCAGAACTGCCGTACAGCCTGCTGAAGCGCGTGAGCGGCCGAATTATCAACGAGGTGCGGGGTATCAACCGCGTGACTTATGACGTGAGTTCGAAGCCGCCTGCGACCATCGAGTGGGAGTGAGTCGATTTGAACTGACAGGCATTCATTGCAGTTGGTTTTCGAGAAGCCCGCGTCATGCGGGCTTTTTCGTTGTGGACGTGATGCTGACCAGGTCAATCGATTTCCGCTTCAAAGATTGCAGAATAGCGCGCGGCTCCTGTCGATTTCCGTAAGCGTGAATGGGCACCCGTCCAGGAAAGTGCTGAGCACACTCGTCAGGCGCTGCGGTTGATGCGCGCTCCCGGGACATGAGTTTGTCCTCCAAATGTTGCAAATAAGCTATATTCAACTGTGCCATGGAGTCGAAGCGCCGGGCATCGGGTTGCATAGCTGTCTCTTGTAAGATGCGTGAAATATTTCACGAAAAACCATGTTACATTTAACGGGGTTTTTTTGCATAAACAGGTTGTTTCATGAAAATTCGATTTTCGTTGGCTTTGGCAGCACTTTTTGTGGCTCCTGTAGCATCTGCTGCTTCTTTTGATTGTGCCAAGGCAACGAACGGTGTGGAACACGCCATTTGCGGCAATTCGTACATTTCACAGCTGGACATGGCTTTGAGCATGAATTACAGGGTGGTGCGCGATATTTACGATGAAGGGGTTCGCAAAAAGCTTGTTGCCGGACAGCGCGATTGGTTGAAAGACAGGGACCAGTGCCAGACGGAACGATGCCTGATCGCGATGTACAAGGAGCGCATCGACACCATGTGTGACGTGGCTAGTGCATATTATTGGGACTGCATCCGTTCGGAGGAAGTTGCCCATAAACGGCGCAACCAGTAAGGTCGCGACTTCGCATCACGAATTTGTTCAGGAACAGCAAACGAGAAAGATCCAGATACCCGGCCTGCGCGGCTTGACGATCGAATTTCCGAAGCCACGGGCAACGCCAGAACGCTTTTCTTTCGAGATAAAGTTATGTACTTGATGGGGCGAAGCATGCGAATTCCGCAGGCAGCACTAGCCCACCAGCGCCTGTATCAAGCGCTTGGGCGTGGAGCGCAAGCGCAAACTGTTGCGCCGCGAAGCCCGGGCCTGACGGCGCAGGCCGTGCGCTGGCACTACCCAGCCAGCAAGCTGCGCAGAACAAACGGCAAGATTCCGCCGGCCCGGTAGTAATCGGCCTCGATAGGCGTGTCAATGCGCAGGGTCAGGGCGGCTTCTACCACTTCGCCATTGGCCCGGGTGGCAATCAGGCGTGCCGCACTGCGTGGTTCCAGCGCAGGGTCAACCACCACGTCCACGGTTTCCGCGCCGGTCAGGCCCAGCGATTGCCAGCTTTCGGTGCCCTGGAACTGCAGCGGCAATACGCCCATGCCGATCAGGTTGCTGCGGTGAATGCGCTCAAAGCTGCGCGCCACCACGGCCCGCACGCCCAGCAGGTAGGTGCCCTTGGCGGCCCAATCGCGGCTGGAACCGGTGCCATATTCCTCTCCGGCCAGTACCACGGTCGGAATTTGGCTGGCCTGGTAGCGCATGGCAGCATCGTAGATCGACATGCGCTCGCCGCCCGGCTGCAGCAGCGTAATACCGCCTTCCTCGCGCGAGCCGCCAGCCAGCTGCGGCAGCATCAGGTTCTTGATGCGCACGTTGGCAAAGGTGCCGCGCATCATCACCTCGTGGTGGCCGCGGCGTGAACCATAACTGTTGAAGGCGGCGGGTGTAACCCCTTGTGCCTGCAACCATGCACCTGCCGGAGATTTGACCTTGATGCTGCCGGCGGGCGAGATGTGGTCGGTGGTGATCGAATCGCCAAACAGTGCCAGAATGCGCGCTTTGCGTACCGACGGGTCGTCACTGCCGGCCTGGGCCTGCAGCGAAAATCCGTCAAAGAAGGGCGGTTCGGCAATATAGGTGCTGGGCACCCAGTTGTAACTCACGCCGGTACTGCCCGCCACCTGTTCCCACAGGGCGCCAGGTTCGGTTTGTATGCGATGGTAGTTGTCGCGGTACCTGGCGGCGCGCATGGCGTGTGGCGCCAGCGCCTGGATTTCTTCGTCGGAGGGCCAGATGTCGCGCAGGAAAATGGCCTGTCCGGAGGCATTGTGGCCCAGCGGCTGCTGCTGCATGTCGTGGCGCAGGCTGCCGGCAATGGCGTAGGCCACCACCAGCGGCGGGCTGGCCAGATAGTTGGCCTTGAGCTGGGGATGGATGCGCGCCTCGAAGTTGCGGTTGCCCGACAGCACCGCCGCACACACCAGTTGGTGCTGGTTGATGGTGGTATTGATTTCCGGCGCCAGGTCGCCGGAATTGCCGATACAGGTGGTGCAGCCGTACCCTGCCAAAGCAAACCCCAGTTGTTCCAGGTAGGGCAACAGTCCGGTGGACTGCAGGTATTCGGTGACCAGGCGCGAGCCCGGTGCCAGCGAGGTCTTGATGTGTGGCTGCACCTTCAGTCCGGCTGACACGGCCTTGCGTGCCAACAGACCGGCGGCCAGCATGACGCTGGGGTTGGACGTATTGGTGCAGCTTGTAATGGCGGCAATCAGCACGTCGCCATGGCCCACATCAGCGGGTAGCGGATAGCTGTCGGTGGGTACCACTTGGTCCGGGTTACCGGCATTTGCCGCCTTTTGCGGGCTTGCCGCGCCCAGCTCCACCACCATGCGGGGCGAACCTTCGGGCACGGACGGCGCCTCTGGCGCAGTGCAGCCGCTGTCGACCTGCCTTGCCACCGGATGGCGCTGCCCGATCTGGTCCGCCGGCAGGTTGAAGCCGTTCTGGTCGGTGGATTGGGTCAGCAACTGCGTAAAGGCATGTGCCACATCGCTCAGGGCCACTCGGTCTTGCGGGCGTTTGGGGCCGGCCATGCTCGCATCCACGGTATCCAGATCCAGCACGATGGTTTCCGAATAGTCCAGCTCGCCCGCCAGCGGTATGCCAAACATGTGCTGGGCCTGGAAGTAGGCGCGCAAGGCATCCACCTCGGCATCGCTGCGGCCGGTGGCGCGCAAATAATCCACCGTACGCTCATCCACCGGAAAAAAGCCCATGGTGGCGCCATACTCCGGCGCCATGTTGGAAATGGTGGCGCGATCCGGCACGGCCAAGGCGCGTACGCCTTCGCCAAAAAATTCCACAAACTTGCCCACTACCTTGTGCTGGCGCAGGATTTGCGTCACGGTCAGCACCAGGTCGGTGGCGGTCACGCCGGGGCGCAGCTTGCCGCGCAGCTCAAAACCCACCACGTCTGGCGTCAGCAAATACACCGGCTGGCCCAGCATGGCGGCTTCGGCCTCGATGCCGCCCACGCCCCAGCCCACTACGCCAATGCCGTTGATCATGGTGGTGTGGCTGTCGGTGCCTACCAAGGTGTCGGGGTAATACACCGCGTCGGCTGCGTTGCCGTCATGGTGCACGCCAGGTGCCAGGTATTCCAGGTTGACCTGGTGCACGATGCCAAAACCGGGCGGTACCAGCTGAAAGCGTTCAAACGCCTGCATGCCCCACTTCAGGAAGGCGTAACGCTCGTGGTTGCGCCTGAACTCCAGCTGCATGTTCAAGTCCAGCGCATTGTCCCGGCCAAAATAGTCCACCATCACCGAATGGTCCACCACCAGATCGACCGGTACCAACGGCTCGATCTGCTTGGGGTCATGGCCCAGGCGTGCGGCGGCAGAACGCATCGCCGCCAGGTCCACCAGCAGCGGCACGCCGGTAAAATCCTGCAACACCACGCGTGCCACGGTAAACGGAATTTCATGCACGCGCTCGGCCTGGGGCTGCCAATGGGCCAGCTGTTCAATGTGCGCATCGGTGACGGTCTTGCCGTCATGGTGGCGCAGCAGCGATTCCAGCATGATGCGGATCGATACCGGTAGCCGCGCGACCCCCGGGTACTTTTGTGCCAGCTCTGGCAGGGAATACAATTGGCCCGTCTGCCCGCCGGGCAATTGGAAAATGGCAGGTGCCTGGTAGCGCATGGTCTCCTCCATCGGTGCGTGTGTTCCGTGCCATTCAAACAGATCTGCGTGAATCGCGCTACCTCGGCCAAAAAAAAAGCACTACGGAGCACGTTAAGATAAGGCCCGTCCATCTTGCGCACCGTACCTGACAGGAATGCCTGTTACGCGCCCCGCCATGCCCGCTACCTCCAGGCCGTCAACCGACCGGCACTTCCTGCAACAGGCCTTGGAACAGGCGCGCCTGGCCGCCGCCCGTGGCGAGGTGCCGGTGGGCGCGCTGGTCATCGCGCCCGATGGCCATACCGTGCTGGGCCGTGGCCACAACCGCAACATCGGCGCGCACGATCCGTCCGCTCATGCCGAAATCCAGGCCTTGCGCCAGGCTGCGCAAGTCTTGGGCAATCACCGGCTGGATGCTTGCACGCTGTACGTCACGCTGGAGCCCTGCAGCATGTGCAGTGGCGCCATGCTGCACGCGCGGCTGGCGCGGGTGGTGTACGCGGTGGCGGACGAAAAAACCGGCGCGGCCGGATCGGTGCTGAACCTGTTTGCGCAGCCGGCACTCAATCACCACACGCAGGTGCAACAGTTCCAGCCGCAAGATGCCGAGGACAGGGCGCTGCAACAGCACTGCCTGCAGGTGTTGCAGGATTTTTTCCGGGCCCGCAGGGCCGAATTGGGCAACCAGCGTCTGCAGCCCGCGCAGGCCCCCCTGCGCGAAGATGCCTTGCGCGTGGCCGCACCTGCCGGCGCCGCAACCGGGCAATGGGCTTTGCTGGGAGATGCGCACGCGCCCTGGCGCATGCACTACCACCAGGCGGGGCAGGGGCCGCGCACGGTATTGCTGCTACATGGCTACGCTGCGCAATCCGCGTTCTGGGGCGATTGGCCGGAACAACTGGCGCAGCAAGGCTGGCGCGTACTGTCTCCGGATCTGATCGGCCATGGCTGGAGCGACAAGCCCAAGAAAGTGAGCCAGCATACCCTGCGCTGGCACCATGCCCTGCTGGAGCAATGGCTGCAGCAGATCGGCATCCGCAGCTGCTGCATCGTGGCGCATGACAGCGCGGCCATGCTGGCAACTGGCATGGTGCGGCATGATGCCACGCGTCAGGCTCTGGCGCTCAACCCCGAGGGCCTGGCTTGGTCGTCAGATGTGGATACCAAAGATTGGCGCCTGCGCTGCATGCGCAGCCCGGCGTTTGATTTGGCGGCGCACTGGGCGTTTGACGGCAAGCCGGCCACTGACTGGCAGGCCTGCTATCCAGATAACGGCCACCGCGCTGCCATGCGTTGGAGCACCTGGGCGGCGCGTGGCGTAGTACCCGCGGAGGATCTGCAGTGGTGGCAACAGATCGTGCCGGCATTGGCACAGCTGCAGATACGGCAATGGCCGCAGAATGACAATGGCGCGCGGCAAGCACTGCGGCACAATAGGACATGGCTGTTGTCCGCATTCGGCCAGTCACACTGATATTACCATCATGGCACATTTGTATATTTATTCCCCGGCCGGCGCCGTGCGCGACAAGGTTGCGTTTCGCCGTGCCGTCAAGCGGCTGGAAGCGCTGGGTCACCAGGTAGAAATTGATCCCGACGCATTGGGCCGGCACCAGCGTTTTTCTGGCGATGACGCAGCGCGGCTGGCGGCCATTCACCGTGCGGCAGACAGCGGCGCCGATGTGGCGCTGCTCACGCGGGGCGGTTACGGCCTGACGCGCATCCTGCCTGACGTACCCTACGACAAGCTGGCCCGTGCCATCGAGCATGGCACCCGCTTCGTCGGACTGAGCGATTTCACTGCATTGCAGACGGCGCTGTTGGCCAAAGTGGGACACAACACGATTACCTGGGCCGGCAATCTGCTGGTAGACGACTGGGGCAGCGAAGAGGGCGTCGACGAGATCACCCAGGCCTGCTTCGAGGAAATGCTTGATGGCAGCAGCGAAGGGGCGGGCTGGTACGTGGGCAAGAGGGAGGAGCCGGACACCGAGCTGGTCACGCTGGCGGAGCCGATCGAAAGCGCTACGCTATGGGGCGGCAATCTGTGCGTACTGCTCAGCCTGCTGGGCACGCCGTATTTTCCTCAGATCCGCGATGGCATTCTGTTTCTGGAAGATGTGGCCGAGCACCCGTATCGTATCGAACGCATGCTGACCCAGCTGTTGTACGCGGGCGTGCTGGATCAGCAGAATGCCATTGTGCTGGGCCAGTTTACCGACTATCGCCTGTCCCCCCACGACAAGGGTTTCAGCATGAAATCCGTGGTGCATTGGCTGCGTCAGCACACCAGGGTGCCGGTGCTGACGGGCCTGCCGCACGGACATGTGCGCACCAAGGTGCTGCTGCCGGTGGGCGCCCGGGTGGATCTGGTGGCCGACAACCGTGACCGCATGCTGGTGTGGGGCCACCTGCCGCATGGTGAATGCCATGGGCATGGCCACGAGGCCTACGCCAACTGATAGCCGGCAGGGCCGGGGCGTGCTCAGTGCTGCGCCGGTGTGGCTCCCAGCATGCGTTCCACATAGCGTGCAATCAGGTCGATTTCCAGATTGACGCGGCTGCCAGGCTTCAATGCTTTCAGCGCCGTGTTTTCCACCGTGTGCGGGATCAGGTTGATGCTGATTTCGCAGGTCTGGTCGGCGTGGTCTGACACACGGTTCACGGTCAGGCTTACGCCATTGACCGTGATCGAGCCCTTGTAGGCCAGATAGCGCGCCAGCGCTGCAGGCGTTTCAATGCGCAATTCCACGCTTTCGCCAACGGGCGCAAAATGCTTCACGGTGCCGATGCCATCCACATGGCCGCTCACGATATGCCCGCCCAGGCGATCGTTGGCGCGCAGGGCCTTTTCCAGATTGACGATGCCAGCCTGGTCGAGTCCCGCCGTCTTGTCCAGTGATTCGGCAGAAATATCGATCAGGAAACGGCTGCTGTCCGCCTCACATTCCACCACCGTCATGCATGCGCCATTGAGTGCGATGCTGTCGCCCAGCGACACGTCCTGCAGGTAGCCGGCAGGGGCTTGGATGACAAGCCGCTTGCCATGCGCACTGCTGTCGCCCTGTGCTTTTACGTCCACGATCTGGCCGACTCCGGTAATAATGCCTGTAAACATGGTGATTGGTCCCCTGTAATGAGCCTTTCATTGTAGGGGCTGTCCCGACTCCATTGCCCGTATGCGTCCTTCCGCCGAACCCGTCCAGCCTGCTTCCCCTTGTGCCGATAGCGACAGGCTGGAGGTGTGCCCCGATTGCGACAGCGTGGTGGCAATAGCACCGCTGGCGCGTGGTCAGACTGCCTATTGCGGCCGTTGTGGCCATGACCTGGACCGGTTTCAGGGGTGGAGCGCCCGGCAGTTGCTGGCTGTCTGTGCTACCGCCTGGATCATGCTGGTGCATGTGCTGCTGTATCCACTGGTCACGCTCGACGTGTTGGGCAATGCGCAGACTTCCTCGATCTGGGAGAGCGTGCGGTTTGCCTGGGACAGCGGCAACATGGTGGTCGGCTGGATGACCTTCATCTATGCGGTCCTGCTGCCGGTGGCCGAATTGGCCGTCATCACCAGCGCGCTGTGGTGCATTGCGGCGGGGGCTGCCCCTCGGCTACTTGTCTGGGCCCTGCGCGGTGTGCAGGTGGCGCGCAACTGGAACATGCTGGCCGTGTTCCTGCTGGGGGTGCTGGTGGCTTTGATCAAGCTGGCCACCGTGGGCCGGCTGAGCATCGGCCTGGGCCTGATTTCCCTGGGGGTGTTGGTGGTCTTGCTGGGCATGCTATCCCGGCTCGATGCGCACACGCTTTGGCGCATGGCCGAAGAGCGGGGCATGGTGCCGGTCAGTCACCTCACGCCTTCGATGCTGGAGGGGGTTTCAAACTGGCAGCGGCGCTATCTGGTGTGCCATCGTTGCGGCATGGTGCACAGCCGCCCGCAACAGGCCACGGGCGGATATGGCCGCATGCCAGCCTGTGTACGCTGTGGCGTGACCTTGCGCCGGCGCAAGCGGCATAGTCTGAAGCGGTGCTGGGCCTTCCTGCTCACGGCACTGGTGTTCTATGTACCTGCCAACCTCATGCCGATCATGGCCACCGGCACCTTGCATGTGCCCCCCACTGACCACACCATCCTGTCTGGAGTGGTGGATCTGTACCGCAATGGGTCGGTGGGTATCGCCATTGTCGTATTCATTGCCAGCCTGGCAGTGCCGGTGATCAAGTTTCTGGTGCTGGGCTGGCTGCTGCTGTCCATCCAGTTCCGCTGGCTGCATGACGTGTACGGGCATACCTGGATGTTCCGGCTGATGGAGCTGATCGGCCAGTGGTCGATGCTCGATGTGTTCGTGGTAGTCTTGCTGGCTGCACTGGTTCATTTCGATGGACTGATGCTGGTCAAGATCGGTCCCGCAGCCTGGTCGTTCGGCAGCATGGTAATCTTCACGATGCTGGCAGCACAGCATTTTGATCCCCGTCTGCTATGGGATGCACAAAAACAGGCCATGCCCGAAACACCAAACAGCCTTACCCATGGATCCCAAGGAACCAGATAGCAGCGGCCAGGACAACACCTTGCCGCCACAACCCATCATCCGTGCGCGGCTGCGGCGGCCGCGTTTTTCGCTCGTCTGGCTGTTGCCGCTGGTGGCCATTGTCATCGCGCTGTCGATGGCGGTGCACAACTGGCTGCAAACCGGGCCGCAAATCACCATCCGCTTCCAGACTGCAGAAGGGTTGATCGCGGGCAAGAGCCAGGTGCGGTACAAGGAAGTGGTTATCGGTACCGTGCGCAAGATCGCCTTGTCCGACGATGGCAACGGCGTGGTGGTGCGCGTACAGCTTGAAGGCAACGCCTCGCGCGTGGCCAATAGCGGCACCCGGTTCTGGGTGGTGCGGCCACAGCTGGGTGCGGGGGGTATCTCGGGCCTGGGCACGCTGATGTCCGGCGCGTACATCGGCGCAGATGCCGGTGACTACGCCAACCCACGGCAAACCGAATTTGTTGGCCTGGAGCAGCCACCGGCGGTCACGCGTGGCAGCAAGGGTTCGCGCTACTACCTGACCACCGATTCGCTCGGTTCACTGCAGATCGGGTCCCCCGTCTATTTCCGGCGCATGCAGGTCGGGCGCGTCACCTCATTTGCCCTGGCCGAGAATGGGCAAAGCATTGGTGTCGAAATTTTTGTGGAACGCCCCTATGACACCTATGTGTTGAGCAAGAGCCGGTTCTGGAATGCATCCGGCGTTGATGTATCTGTTGGGTCCGAAGGCTTGCGTGTCCAGACCGAATCCGTGGCTTCGATCCTGGCCGGAGGCGTGGCGTTTGGCGACCCGCCTCAAGCGGCCTACCTTGGCGCCAATCCCGACGCCTATGCGCGTGCCCCGGCGGAGGCGCACTTCAAGCTGTATGGCAACATGCAGGCGGCGTATGGCAGCCGGGACGGCGGCGCCGTCCATGTACGCATGCGTTATGACCAGTCGGTACGCGGCTTGGCCGCAGGGGCGCCGGTAGAGCTGGGCGGCAAGGTGCTTGGCGAGGTGGTCGACACCACACTCGACTTTGACAGCGCGCACAAGCATTTCTTCATCTGGGTGGATGCACAGCTCTATCCACGCCAGAACAGCCAGGCCTTTGCCAGCCTGCTGCAGGAAACCGGCGTCACGGCCAAGGATGAGGCTACCCAAGACAAAGCGTTCGTACGCTACCTGGCCGAGCAAGGGTATCGCGCAAAACTCAAGACCGGTAATCTGCTGACCGGGCAGCTGTTCGTGAACATCGAGCGCGTTCCCAATGCCAAGCCCTTCAATGGCAACTGGGATGCCGTTCCGCTGATGTTCCCGACCGCGCAGGGGGGCGGCATCGAGCAGTTGCAGACACAGCTCTCGAACATTGCCGGACGCCTCGAAAAAGTGCGATTTGACGAAATCGGGGCCGACCTGCAAAAAACGCTGCGTTCGACCACCAAGGCCCTGGACGCCGCCAACCGCTCGCTGACGCAGCTCACGCCAGAGGCACGCACCCTGCTGGTTGACGCGCAAAAGGCGCTGCGCTCTGCAGACGCCACACTGCAGGCTGCACAGCCCGCGCTGGGACCGGGGGGGCTGACAGATCAGGCCGGTGAAGCCTTGCAGGAGGTGCGCAAGGCCGCCCAGTCGCTGCGCGGCCTGACAGACTATCTGGGCAGCCATCCGGATGCACTGCTGAGCGGGCGCGGCAAATCGGGTACGCCACAACCGGTGCCCCAGAACGCCATCCCCACCATGCAGGAGACACCATGAAGCCAGCCCGCAAAGTATGTGCCAGTGCATTGGCGCTCGCCGTGCTCGGGCTGACTGCCTGTGCGGGGTCTGCGCCCGCGTTCTACAGTCTGGTGGCGCCCTCCGGTGCGCCAGTCAGTCTGCCCCCACGGGCCGCCAGTGTGCTGGTGCAGCCGCTTGGCGTGCGTGTACCCGATGCACTGGACCGCCGCGAAATGGTGGTCTTGAGTGGTGCGCAGCAGGTATTGCCACTTTCTGGCGATCTGTGGCGCAGTTCCCTGCCGCAAGAGCTGCAAACTGCCGTCATGACGGCAGTGCTGGCAGATGGGCGTATCGCACAGGCGCCGGCTTCGGGTATCGCCAGCGCGGTGCCGGTCTATGGACTGCATCTGGGGCTGGACAGGCTGGATGTGGCATTGGGCCAGTATGTGCGCATGGACGTGAGTTGGAGCGTGCAGCGCCTGCCTGCATCGCCAGGCGCCGGGGCCACGGTGTGCCGCGCCAGCTGGCAGCAGTCGTTGCACGCGACGGATCTCAATGCTGCCGTGGCCTTGCAGCAGCAGCTGGTGCAGCAATGGGGGCAGCGCATTCAGCGTCAGTTGCTGCACCCGGACAAGGTTTCGGCTTGCGGTGCCGAGTCCTGATCAGCTCAGCAGCAGGCCCAGCCACTCACGCAATACAAGACGACTTGTGGCCAGGCCATGGCCGCTGGGCAGTGCGTCCAGTAACGGCCGTTCGTACGGACCGATGAATCCCATCGGCGCCGGGACAACTTCCATATCCGGAGCGGAAAAAGCGCGTAGTGAGCGCGGCATATGCCAGGCATGCGTGACCAGCGCCACGCGGCCGATCTGGCGCTGTTGCAGCAGGGCAAGCATTTGCTGGCCGTTTTCGCGGGTGTCGCGTGATAGTGCATCGCTGAAAGCGATGGAGACACCAAAGGCTTGTCCTGCCACTCGTTGTGCGATGTCGGCTTCAGAAGACGTGTTGCCGGTCTGGCTCCAACCCACGCCGCCTGCATACGCCAGCGGAACCTGCAGCTCGTGCGCGAGCAGGGCGCCATAGCGCAGCCGCTCCATCGAGGCCGGATTGAGTTGGGGCGCTCCGTATTCTTCCGCCTGACCGCGGATGCCGCCGCCCAGCACGACCACCGCCTGCACCTGTTGTTGCCGCAACTGCTCCACACTGGCAGCAGACACTTGTGGCAGGGCATGCCGGGACAGCCAGACCGCCGCGCTTTGCGTGGACAAGACCCAGAGTGCCATCAGCCCCAGTGCCACCATGGCGCGACCCGCCGTACGCAGGTGCCGCACACGGCCCAAGCCCAACCCGGCAAACACCAGCAGCAAGGGGCCGCCCGGGGGCAGCAGCAAGCTAGTAAGTATCGGTTTCAGCGGTCCCAGTGCCATCAGCCAGTCGGCCAGCGGGCTCATGCCTGCTCGCGCGTTGGCCAGCCCGCCAGCTGTGACTGGCAAATTTGCCCGAGCGCCTCGATCCAGGTCGGGCGGTCATTCAGGCACGGGATGTACTCAAAGCGTTGTCCGCCAGCAGACAGGAAGGCGTGCCGCACTTCCATGTTGATTTCTTCCAGGGTTTCCAGGCAGTCTGCGGCAAAGCCGGGGCAAAGCATGTCCACCTCGCGCAAGCCTTCGCGCGCCAGCTGCTCCAGCGTGGGCTGGGTATAGGGTTGCAGCCACTCGGCTTTACCGAATCGCGACTGGTAACTTACCAGCAGCTGGTCCGGTGCCAGTTCCAGCGCCTGTGCCAGTCGCTGCGCCGTATGCTGGCATTCCTGCGCATACGGGTCTCCCAGCTGTGCGGTGCGTGCCGGAACCCCATGAAAACTCAGCACCAGCTTCTGGCCGCGGCCATGCTTCTGCCAGTGAGAGCGCACGCTGTCTGCCAGTGCGGCGATGTACAGGGGATGGTCGTGGTAGCGGTTGACGAAGCGCCATTCTGGCACATGGCGCACCTGCTGGCTCCAGTCAAACACGCTATCGAGCACGCTGGCGGTGGTGGTGCAGGAGTACTGTGGATACAGCGGCAATACCAGCATGCGCTGCACTCCTTCACGCCGGAGCGCAGACAACACCTCGGGCAAGGCCGGTGTGCCGTAGCGCATGGCGTGCCGTACTAGTATCTCGTGCCCATGCGCCAGCATCCAGTCTTGCAGCAGGCTGGCCTGCTTTTCGGTCCAGAACAGCAGCGGCGAGCCCTGCGGAGTCCACACCTTGGCATACTTGGCAGCGGATTGCGCCGGCCGGGTCGGCAGGATCAGCCCGTACAACAGGGGTTTCCAGACCAGGGCAGGGATCTCGACCACGCGTGGATCAGAGAGAAATTCGCGCAAATAGCGGCGCACCGCACCGGCCGTGGGCGCATCAGGGGTGCCCAGGTTGCACAGAACGACCGCTGTGCGTCCCGGTGGCGCTGCTGGGGGATGGGGTTCAGGAAGGAAAGCCATGGCTGAAGATTGTCGCAGAAGCCCCGACAACAAGCTGCAACAGCAAATTTCCCTTGTATTCCCGATGGTTGCCCTTACCTATGTTATCGTTCGCCTTCCACTATAAACAAACACGGAGAATATCGTGAGTAATAAAGGTCAATTGCTGCAGGATCCTTTTTTGAACACCCTGCGTCGTGAGCACGTGCCAGTGTCCATCTATCTGGTCAACGGCATCAAGCTCCAAGGTCAGATCGAATCGTTTGATCAATATGTCGTGCTGCTGCGTAACACCGTTACCCAAATGGTGTACAAGCATGCCATTTCCACTATCGTTCCGGGCCGTGCGGTCAACTTCTCGGTGGCTACCGAAGCTTCCGAAGATGCTGCTCCCAGCGCTGTCTGATTACTGAATTCCTGAGTGACGCAACAAAACAAGGAGAAGGCCTCCGCCGTACTGGTGGGGGTCGATTTTGGCTTTCCGCATTTCGATGCGGAACTCGAAGAACTCGGCCTGCTGTCGCAAACCGCAGGCATTGAGCCGGTGGCGCGCCTCACCTGCAAGCGCAAGGCGCCCGATCCGGCGCTGTTTGTAGGCACCGGCAAGGCCGACGAAATCAAGTTGCTGGCCGAGCAGCACGGTGCTACCGAGATTCTGTTCGACCAGGCACTGAGCCCCGCGCAGCAGCGCAACCTCGAGCGCACGCTCGGCATGCCGGTCAATGACCGCACCATGCTGATCCTGGAAATCTTCGCGCAGCGTGCGCGCAGCCACGAGGGCAAGCTGCAGGTTGAGCTGGCCCGCCTGCAATACCTCAGCACACGTCTGGTGCGGCGCTGGAGCCACCTCGAACGCCAGTCCGG
Source organism: uncultured Allobrachymonas sp. (assembly GCA_964413485.1). Classification (GTDB taxonomy): domain Bacteria; phylum Pseudomonadota; class Gammaproteobacteria; order Burkholderiales; family Burkholderiaceae_C; genus Brachymonas. The sequence goes on from CAYPRU010000025.1 coordinate 13,933, forward strand.
GGGTATCGGCATGCGCGGTGGCCCGGGTGAAACGCAGATCGAACTGGACCGCCGCATGATTGGCGACGCCATCAAACGCACCCGGGACCGGCTCGAAAAGGTCAAGCGCCAGCGTGCCACACAACGCCGCCAGCGCCAGCGTACCGACACTTTTGCCGTGTCGCTGGTGGGGTATACCAACGCCGGCAAGTCCACATTGTTCAACGCCCTGGTCAAGGCTCGCACCTACGCGGCCGACCAGCTGTTTGCCACGCTGGATACCACCACGCGGCAGCTTTGGCTGCCTCAGATCGGGCGCAGCATTTCTTTGTCCGATACGGTCGGGTTCATCCGTGATTTGCCGCATGGCCTGGTGGATGCGTTTGAAGCCACCTTGCAGGAGGCGGTCGATGCCGACCTGCTGCTGCATGTGGTCGACGCTTCCAGCCCGGACTGGGTCGAGCAGATCGAGCAGGTGCAGCTGGTCCTGGCCGAAATCGGCGCCGATGACATCCCGCAACTGTTGGTTTTCAACAAGCTGGATGCCATTCCTGCCGAGCGCCGCCCTGTGCAGTCGGCCGACAACTACGAAGTCGATCACCAGCAAATCCCGCGTCTGTACCTGAGCGCCAAGGACGGCATCGGGCTGGATGCCTTGCGCGACGCCATGGCACAGGCAGCCACCGCGAAGCTCGAAACGCGTGCGGGCGGGGAAGAATCGGTCAGTTGGCAAGGCACTGCGCCATAAATGCCAATGCATACGCTGGTATAGTCTTTGATTACTGCGATGCGCTCCCATATAAGCGAGGCGTACCGTGCCCGGCACCTTCTGCCCGATGGATCATTTGCCGAGCGGACCCACACCGACAACCGACTCCATGAACCACAACAATACTACTGCCAACCTCCATGTCAGGCCAAAGTTCTGGCAGCGCATGTTCAACCTGAACGATCCACGCTGGGGCCGCAAGGAGGACGATTCCGACGAGCGTCCGTCTGCCGGAAACGATTCGCGTCCGCCAGCCGGCGACGATGACTCTTCCCGTAACCAGCGTCCTGACCCGGGGCGCAAGCCAGAGGGTCCGCCCGATCTGGACGAGCTGTGGCAAGATCTGAACCGCAAGCTGGGTGGCCTGTTTGGCGGCCGCGGCGGGGCTGGCGATGGCGGCAATGATGGCAAAGGTCCGGGCTGGCGTCCGCTGGGCGGCGGTGACCGGCCCGACGGCAATGGCTCCAATCTGGGCGTAGGCATGATTGTGGCTGCCGGCGTGGTGATCTGGCTGCTCAGCGGCTTCTTCATCGTGCAGGAAGGCCAGCAGGCGGTGGTCACGCGCTTCGGTCAGTACCAATCCACCGTGGGTGCGGGTATCAACTGGAACCTGCCGTACCCGATCGAGCGCCACGAAACGGTCAATGTCACGCAGATCCGCTCTGTCGATATTGGCGGCGACACCGTCAACAAGGGCACTGGCTTGCGTGACTCGGCCATGCTCACTGCCGACGAAAACATCGTTGAAATCAAGTTTGCCGTGCAATACCGGCTGAGCAATGCCCGCGACTTCCTGTTTGCCAGCCGCAATCCCGATCAGGCCGTGGTGCAGGCAGCCGAAACCGCTGTGCGTGAAGTGATCGGCAGCATGCGCATGGACGCTGCGCTAGCGGAAGAACGCGACCAGATCGCGCCGCGCGTGCGCCAGCTCATGCAAGCCATTCTGGATCGCTACAAGATCGGCGTGGACGTGGTGGGCGTGAACCTGCAGCAGGGCGGTGTGCGTCCGCCCGAGCAGGTGCAGGCCGCATTTGACGACGTGCTCAAGGCTGGCCAGGAGCGCGAGCGTGCCAAGAACGAAGCCCAGGCCTATGCCAACCGCGTGGTTCCGCTGGCCACTGGTACGGCATCGCGCCTGCGCGAAGAGGCCGAAGGCTACAAGGCACGGGTCGTGGCGCAGGCCCAGGGCGATGCCGATCGTTTCAACTCGATCCTGCCCGAATACCAGCGCGCGCCGCAAGCCACGCGCGACCGCATGTACAACGACACCATGCAGCAGGTTTACAGTAATGTCACCAAGGTGCTGGTGGATGCCAAGCAGGGTAGCATGCTGTATCTGCCGCTGGACAAGATCATGCAAATGAACAGTGCCAAGGCGCAGGACGGTGCTGCTGCGCAACGCCCGGCCGCCACGGCTGCGAGCCAGCCGGCGCAGCCGTCGGCTGACAACACCGCCGACGCGGCCGCCGATGCGCGCAGCCGCGAACCCAGCAAGGCGCGCAGTCGTAACAGCAACTGAAAGACCCTGACTAATGAATAAAGTAATTGCTTTCGGTATAGCCCTGGTCGTTGCCTTGTTGGCCGCCAGTTCCCTTCTGTTTGTCGTGGACCAGCGCCAGTTTGGCGTGGTGTATGCGCTGGGCCAGATCAAGCGCGTGGTAACCGAACCCGGCCTATACGTCAAGCTGCCGCCGCCGTTCCAGAACGTGCGTTTTGTCGACAAGCGCCTGCTGACGCTGGATAGCCAGGAAAACGAAACCATGCTCACCGCCGAAAAACAGCGTGTGGTGATTGACTGGTACGTGCGCTGGCGCATCAGCGATCCGCAAGCCTACATCCGCAATGTCGGCCTGGATGAAAACGCCGGCAGCATGCAGCTGTCCCGTGTGGTGCGCAACGCTTTCCAGGAAGAAATCAACAAGTACACCGTACGCGATATCCTCAGTGGCAAGCGCGATGAACTGATGAAGAACGTCAAGACCGAGGTGACCAAGGCAGTGCAGGGCGGCAAGGCCTGGGGTGTAGAGGTGGTTGACGTACGCATTACACGTGTCGACTATGCCGAAGCCATTACAGAATCCGTCTATCGTCGCATGCAGGCCGAGCGCGAGCGCGTGGCCAACGAATTGCGTTCCACCGGTAGTGCAGAAGGCGAAAAAATCCGTGCCGAAGCGGATCGCCAACGCGAAATCACCGTGGCCGAAGCCTATCGCGATGCCCAGCGCGTGAAAGGCCAAGGCGACGCTGAAGCCACTCGTATCTATGGTGATTCGTTTGGCAAGAACCCGCAATTTGCCAACTTCTACCGCAGCCTCGAAGCCTACCGCAAGAGTTTCGAAAACAAGGGAGACGTGATGGTGCTGGATCCGTCCAGCAACGAATTCCTGCGCTCCATGCGCCAGGGTGGCGCCAGCGTGGGCAAGTAATGGCTGGCCGGGGTGATGTCCTCTGGCTGGCACTGGCCTTCATGCTGATGTTTGAAGGCCTGCTGCCACTGCTGCTGCCGGCACGCTGGCGGCAGGCATTCGAGCAAATAGTGCGTTTGCCGGAGCGCCAGATCCGGCTGTTTGGACTGCTCAGTGTGGCGGCCGGGCTGCTGCTTTATTGGCTGATCCGTGCCTGATCACAGGTTTGCCTTGCAAACCTAGTAGAATGCGGTTTTTAACAGAGCCGATTTTTTCCATGTCCGCCTGGGTACTTCCTGATCACATTGCCGACGTCCTGCCTGCCCAGGCACGACAGATCGAAGACTACCGGCGCGCCCTGCTCGATACAGCCCGCACCTATGGCTATGAGCTGGTCATGCCGCCGCTGGTCGAGCACATCGATTCCCTGTTGTCCGGTTCGGGCGAAGCGCTCGACCTGCAAACCTTCAAGCTGGTAGACCTGCTGTCCGGCCGCACCTTGGGCGTGCGCGCAGACACCACGCAACAGGTGGCGCGCATTGATGCGCACCTGCTCAATCGCGAAGGCGTCACCCGCCTGTGCTACTGCGGCCCGGTATTGCATACACGCCCGCAGCAGCCGTATGCCAGCCGCGAGCCGCTGCAGTTTGGCGCCGAAATCTACGGCCTGCACGACAGCGGGGCCGAACTCGAAATCCTGGCCTTGGCGCTCGATGCGCTGGATGCCGCCGCCGTCCCCCGTCCCGAAGGCCTGGTGGTGGATCTGGCCGATGCACGCATTGTTCCGGCCTTGCTGGAGCAGGCCTCCGACCATGCCACCGATCTGGCAGCGGTGCAAACCGCGCTCATCAGCAAGAATGCCGAAGCGCTGGCCAGCGCCACCGCCAGCCTGCCAGAGGCAGTGCAGGCACAGCTGCTGGCCCTGCTGGATCTGTATGGCGATCTGTCCGTGCTGGACAAGGCGCGCACGGTGCTGCCGGCACTGCCTGCAGTGACCCAGGCGCTGGACCAGCTGCAGTGGGTGTGCGAGCAAATCGGCCGTACCCATGCCAGCGTGCGCCTGCAGCTGGATCTGGCGGATGCGCGTGGCTACTCGTACTACAGCGGCATCCGCTTTGCCGTGTATCTGCCCGGCGTAAGTGACGCGTTGGTGCGTGGCGGCCGTTATGACGCCGTGGGCGCCGTTTTCGGCCGCAATCGTCCGGCAGTGGGCTTCAGCCTCGATGTAAAAACATTGGCAGCCCTTTCCGACTGGCAAGCCGTTGCCGGCGCCATCAGCGCGCAATGGCGCGATGCGATGGCGTGGCGCCAAACCGTGCGCAAGCTGCGCGCCGATGGCGAAACCGTGATCGTTGATTTTCCGGGACAAGCCACCAGCAGCGCCATTCCCTGTAACCGCCAGCTGGTCGAGAAGGGCGGACAGTGGGTCGTGGTGCCGACGCAGGGCTGATTCGGGCGAGGGCCCGCCATTCAGGCCCGTTTTGATTTTTGATAAAGGAATCCTCAATGAGCAACAAACTCGCCGTCCCGGCTGCGCAGGGGCGCAATGTTGTGGTGGTTGGTACCCAGTGGGGTGACGAAGGCAAGGGCAAGCTGGTGGACTGGCTGACCGAAAGCGCTCAAGGTGTGGTGCGCTTCCAGGGTGGCCACAATGCCGGCCACACGCTCGTCATCAACGGCGTCAAGACCGCTTTGCACCTGATCCCGAGCGGCATCATGCGTCCGGGCGTCAAATGCTATATCGGCAATGGCGTGGTGCTTTCCGTGGGCAAGTTGCTCGAAGAAATGGCCGGTCTGGAGAAAGCCGGCGTGGAAGTGCGTTCGCGCCTGCGCATCAGCGAGGCCTGCCCGCTGATCCTGCCGTTTCACGCAGCGCTAGACATCGCCCGCGAAGCAGCCAAGACGCGTGCCGGCACCGAGAAAATCGGCACCACCGGCCGTGGTATCGGCCCGGCTTACGAAGACAAGATCGCGCGCCGTGCCGTGCGCGTGCAAGACCTGAAGCACCCTGAGCGCTTTGCCACCAAGCTGCGCGAACTGGTGCAGATGTATAACCATATCCTGTCTTCCTGGCTGCACAGCGACCAGGTGGATTTCGGCGCAGCGCTGCAACCCTATCTGCAAAATGGCGAGCTGAGCTACGATGTGATCTACAAGGAAGCCATGGAGCAGGCCGAGCAGATCAAGTCCATGATTGCCGACGTCTCGCGCGAGCTCAACGACGCCCACAAGGCCGGTGCCAACCTGCTGTTCGAAGGCGCGCAAGGCACGCTGCTCGACATCGACCACGGCACTTACCCGTTCGTTACCTCCAGCAACTGCGTGGCCGGCAACGCCGCTGCCGGTGCCGGCGTGGGTCCGAGCCTGCTGCACTACGTGCTGGGCATCACCAAGGCTTACTGCACCCGCGTCGGTGGCGGTCCATTCCCCACCGAACTCGATTGGGAAACCGAAGGTACGCCCGGCTGGCACATGGCCACTGTGGGCGCCGAAAAAGGCGTCACTACCGGCCGTAGCCGCCGTTGCGGCTGGTTCGATGCCGCGCTGCTCAAGCGCAGTGCCCAGGTCAACGGCTTGACCGGCCTGTGCATCACCAAGCTCGACGTGCTGGATGGCCTGAAAGAGCTGCAGCTGTGCGTGGGCTATGAGCTGGAAGGCCAGCGCATCGACATCCTGCCGCTGGGCGCCGACGACATTGCCAACTGCACGCCGATCTACGAAACCATGCCGGGCTGGACCACTTCCACCGTGGGCGTGACCGAATACGACAAGCTGCCACAGGAAGCACGCAACTACCTGCGCCGCATCGAGGAGACCACCGGCGTACCCGTCCACGTGATTTCCACCAGCCCGGATCGTGCGCACACCATCATGATGCAGCACCCGTTTGCTGCGGCCTGATCACAGCCAGGAAGCATGCCATGCTGAGTGAAGACGGCAAGCATCTGCATGTCAGCGAGCAGGAGTATCTGCACCTGATCGAGCGCCTGGCGCTCATGGTGCACGAGTCCGGCTGGCAGTTTGACACCATTCTGTGCCTGGCGCGCGGGGGCGTACGCCCTGGCGACGTGCTCAGCCGCATTTTCGAGGTGCCGCTGGCCATCATGTCCACCAGCTCGTACCGCGAAAATGCCGGCACCGTGCAGGGCCACCTTGATATCGCCCGCTACATCACCACGCCCAAAGGCGAGGTGGCCGGGCGGGTGCTGCTGGTGGACGATCTGGCCGACTCCGGCAAGACGCTGGTAGCCGTGGTGGATAGCCTGCGCAAGGCCTATCCGGCCATCACCGAGTTGCGCAGCGCCGTGTTGTGGACCAAGGGCGTATCGGTGTACCAGCCCGATTACTCGGTCGAAAATCTGCCCACCAATCCCTGGATCCACCAGCCGTTTGAAGTCTACGATTCCCTGCGCCCGGCAGACATTGCGCGGCGGCTGCAGAGTATCTGAAAGCGGTGTCCGCGTTATCATGCACGCATGAACGCGCACACCACCCAACTGATTCACCATCCCTACCGTCCGCCTGCCGAGTTCGAGGCGCCGCAAGCTGCGGTGTGCAAGGCATCCACAGTGTTCTTTCCCAATGTGGCCGCCATGCGTGAGCGCACCTGGTTGGACAAGAGCGCCTATACCTATGGTCTGCATGGCACCCCCACCAGCTACATGCTCGAGCAGCGCCTGTGTGCGCTGGAAGGTGGCAAGCATGCGGTGCTGGTGCCCAGCGGCCTGGCGGCCATTGCCTGCGTCAATCTGGCGCTGTTGAGCAGCGGCGATGAAGTGCTGATTCCCGACAATGCCTACGGCCCCAGCAAGGCGCTGGCCGAAGGCGAATTGATGCACTGGGGCATCAGCCACCGCTATTACGATCCCATGGACGTGGGCGATCTGGAAGAAAAAATCGGTCCCAATACGCGCCTGGTATGGCTGGAAGCGGCTGGCTCGGTCACGCTCGAGTTTCCCGATCTGGTCGCGCAGGTGCGCCTGTGCCGCAGTTTGGGCGTGACGACCGTGCTGGACAACACCTGGGGCGCCGGTCTGGCCTTTGCGCCGTTCAATTTGCTGCGCCACGGCGATCCTGACGACGAAGAGGCGCTGGGCGTGGACATCAGCATACAGGCCTTGACCAAATACGCCAGCGGCGGCGGCGATGTGCTGATGGGCAGCGTCATCACGCGCGATGAAGTGCTGTCGCGCAAGATTCTGCTCAGCCATATGCGTCTGGGTTTTGGCGTGGGCATGAATGACGTGGAAGCCGTGCTGCGCAGCCTGCCCAGCCTGGCATTGCGCTACCAGGCCGCAGACCGTAGCGCCCGCCATCTGGCGCAGTGGCTTGCGCAGCAGCCTCAGGTTGCCCAGGTGTTGCACCCGAGTCTGGCAGACTCCCCAGGGCACGTGCATTGGCAGCAGTTGTGCGTTTCGCCGCAGCAGCCACATGGCGCCGGCGCCAGCCTGGTCAGCGTGGTTTTCGAGCCGCATTACACGCAAGATGAAGTCGATGCCTTCTGCGACAGCTTGCGCCTGTTCCGTATTGGCTATAGCTGGGGCGGGCCCATCAGTCTGGTGGTGCCGTACGACCTGGAAGACATGCGCGAAAGCTGGCCGCAGCATCTGGCGCAGGGCTTTGTGGTGCGCTTTGCCATTGGCCTGGAAGATCCACGTGATCTGGAGGCTGACTTGCAGCAGGCGCTGCAGGTGCTGCCCGGTTAATAAGGGCCAGGCCAACCGTCAGTTTTCCAGGTACTATCGTTTCAGTAATTTGCGTACCTCCGGCCATACATTCGCCATCAGCAGCGGCTGGGCGCTGGCGTTGGGGTGGAGGCGATCGGCCTGGAAGTACTGCATGGCGTTGGGAGCATCGGCCACGCCTTTTAGCAAAAAGGGCAGCAGCGCGGTTTTCTCGGATTTGCTGACGTCCACAAACACCTGCGCAAAGTCGCGCGTGTAGCTGGCGCCGTAGTTGGGCGGCACTTGCATGCCCAGCAGCAGCACGCGTGCGCCGGATTTACGTGCGGCCTGGCTCATGGCGGCTAGGTTGGCACGGCTTTGCGCCAGAGGCAGACCGCGCAGGGCGTCATTGGAACCTAGTTCCAGCACCACCACTTGTGGATGGTGTGTTTTCAGCAATTGCGGCAGGCGGGCGCGGCCTCCGGCCGTCGTGTCGCCACTGATGCTGGCATTGACCACCTGCGCTGGCACCTTTTCCGCATCCAGTTTTTTCTGCAACAGCGCCACCCAGCCGCTACCGCGTAGCAGGCCATACTCGGCGCTGATGGAATCGCCCACCACCAGTACCACCGGGCGAGTGGCTGCAGTGGTTTGCGCCAGTAGAGCAGGACTTGCGCTCCCTACCGCAATGGCCAAAGGCAAGGCCAGCCAGCGGCGGCGAGAGGTGGAAAAAGTGGCATCCGGAAAGTGCGCTTGCATGGTACGGTGTCTCATTGGTTCGGGACAGGCAAGTAAGACAATGATAGGCTTACAGCTTGCGTTGCGTCTGGTATGCCCATTGCCACCCCATTGTCACAATAACCCTTTTGATACCTTCATGACTGTACTCGTTTCAGATTCAAGTGCCAGCCGCTTGGCTTCCGTGCAACCGATTGTGCAGGTGTGCGGAGTTTCCCGCACGGTGACGGACGCTGGTGGCACGCTCACCATTCTGCATGATGTGAATTTTGAACTGGAGCCTGGCAGCACTACCGCCATCGTGGGCGAATCCGGCTCGGGCAAATCCACCTTGTTGTCCATCATGGCTGGATTGGATACGCCCAGCAACGGCACCGTCAAGATCAATGGCGAAGATCTGTTCGCGTGCAGTGAAGACGAGCGTGCCGCCATGCGTGCACGCTCCATGGGCTTTGTGTTTCAGAGTTTTCAACTGATGTCCAACCTGACTGCGCTCGAAAACGTGATGCTGCCGCTGGAACTGGCCAACAGGAAAGATGCGCGTGCTGCCGCCACCGCGATGCTGGAGCGCGTGGGCCTGGGCGCACGCCTGAGACACTATCCGCGGGTACTGTCTGGCGGGGAACAACAGCGCGTGGCACTGGCGCGTGCCTTTGTGACCAACCCGGCCCTGCTGCTGGCCGATGAACCCACCGGCAGCCTCGACTTTGCCACCGGCGAGGTCATTCTTGAACTCATGTTCGCTCTCAACCGCGAGCAGGGCACCACGCTGGTACTGGTTACGCATGACCGCCAGCTTGCGCAGCGCTGTGAGCGGCAGATTGTAGTGGTGCAGGGGCGGTGTGTGTTTTCGGATGCCGTTGTTTGAGGTGCATTACTGCCGGTTTTCATGTCGCGATTTCAGATCAAATCGCAAGAATTGCCGAGTGAAAACCCGTGAATTCGTGCACAAAGTGCTGCTTTTTTTCACAACACGAGACAGCGGCTCTGCTATTCCTTTCGAAGGCTGCTTGAATTGCGGCGAGGAATTGATAATCAGGTGCATTTCAAGACATATAGAGGGTGGATTTAAGTTTCATTTTTCATCGATTTACACCGTAAGATCTTTGCCAAGAAGTGAGGGTTAACACCGGTTGACGTAAATTTGTCATCAAAATCAATTGTTAGAATATTTCTGGTAAGAGTGCTGATTCTGTCCATTACAATACAAACGTCTTAATTTTTCGCTGGCGTAGAGGACCAAATCGTAAATAATTCCATGCCTTGTGTTTTTTGTACAGCTAGTCACATTTCCTCTTGTAAAAAATTGAAAATTGGGTAAAGTGGAATGTAGATCCTTGAGATCTAGCGGGAAGAAGGTGAATCCAGAAGTGTTGGTTGCGAGTGTATCAATGCAATTGATTCTGGTTCTTGTTTACTTCCTTCGAATCATCGGATGATGGCTTGGCCTGGTGGAAGGCAAGCTTCGAATGAAGCTGATCGCGGCGCTTGCTGTTACGCTATCAGCACTGGTGATTGCCATCATTTGGTGGGCGCTTTTAACTCGATTTTGTATTTTTTGAAGTGGAGGTACATATGAATAGGGCTTATAAAAGCGTCTGGAACGAGGCGTTGGGCGCGTGGGTGGCTGCTTCGGAACTGACGAAGGCAAGGGGCAAGAAAGCAGCAAGCTTGACGCCAATTGTGATAGGTATTGCATTGTTGTTTGGGCATGGTGCAGCGTCGGCTACTTGCTCTTTTTCGGAAGCGGGAGGGAGCGGGCAAGTCAAGCTTGATGCTACGTCTCCGGATACGTTTAATTCCTGCTTGGACCGGTTGAATGGGACGTTTCAGCCGCTGACGTTTGCAGGTGACAGCGGTACTCCAGTAGCTCGCAACCTGGGTACCACGCTGAAGGTGCAAGGCGGGGTGACAGACCCGACGAAATTGACTGACAACAACATTGGCGTGGTGGCCAATGGCACCGATACGCTGACCATAAAGCTGGCCAAGGATTTGACGGGACTGAGCAGCGCAGCTTTTGTGGGCACTGGTGTCAATACCCTGGTGAATGGCGGTGGTATCTTCATTACGCCAACGTTGGGCAATCCGGTGAGCTTGAGTGGCAGTGGCTTGGACAACGGTGGCAACAAGATTGTCAATGTGGGGAATGGCACAGTCAGCAGCGGCAGCAAGGATGCGATCAACGGCAGCCAGCTGTATGCAGTAAAAACTACCTCCGAAATGGGCTGGAATGTGACTACTGGCCAGACCGGGACGGGCACGGTGTCTGGTAGCAGCGTGCAGAAAGTCGCTCCTGGCGACACGGTCACATTTGTTGCTGGTGACAACATAGCCATCACGCAGGCGGGGAAGACGGTGACGGTTGCAACGAATCCGCAGGTTGCATTCGACAAGGTGACGGTGGGGCCGGTGGTCATTGACAAGACATTGGGCATCAATGCCGGTAGCAAGACCATTACCAACGTAGCAGCAGGCGCGGTCAACAGCACCAGCACGGATGCGATCAACGGCAGCCAGCTGTACACGCTGGATGGCAAGTTGACGGGCGCGGGTCTGAACTTCACGGATGCTGCGGGTACCAACAAGGTACATGTGGATCTGGGTGGCACGCTGCCGATCATTGGGGCAACCACGCAGGCGGGTGGGCTGGCGCTGTCTACGGACACTCCGACTGTCGGAAGCTACTCGTCGGCCAACGTGCAGACGTTTGCAGACAAGAGCAATGGCCGGATCCAGGTGCAGATTGCCAACGCACCGGTGTTCAGCGGTACGGTGACGTCGGCAACGGGCTTCCAGGTCACGGGTGGTCCGAGCATGACGACGACAGGAATTGATGCGGCGAGCAAGAAGATCACCAATGTTGCGGCAGGGGTGAGCACAACCGATGCTGTCAACGTGGGCCAGCTGAACACGCTGGGTGGTGATCTGACGAACTCGGGTCTGAACTTCGCGGGAAATTCTGGCTCGCCGGTACACCGCAATCTGGGCCAGACCCTGAATATTGTGGGTGTTGCCAGCACTAGCGGTACGTACAGCGGAGCCAATCTGAAGACTGTGACTGATCCGGAAACGGGGGCCATTAACCTGCAGTTGGCTGATTCGCCCAAGTTTGGCAGCGTGGTCGTCAACGACAGCGGCACAGGCAAGATCACGGGCGTCACGGCCGGCAGCGTCACCAAGACCAGTACGGATGCCATCAATGGCAGCCAGCTGTATGCTGTGCAGCAGACGGCCGGTGCCGGCTGGAACCTGACGGCACAAGGTGCCAACAGCAGCAATATTGCTCCTGGTGCAACGGTGGATTTGCGAAATGGCGATGGCAATATTGTGGTGAGCAAGCCTTCTGGCACTGGTGTGGTCACTTTCGATCTGGCCAAGAACATCATGGTTGACAGCGTCAATGCTGGGGGCACGTTGCTGAACAAAAGTGGGCTGACGGTGGGTGGCACGACAGTTACCAGCAAAGGTTTGGTGATTACAGGCGGCCCGAGCGTGACCACGACGGGCATCGATGCCGGCGGCAAGGTGATCACCAATGTTGCGGCAGGGGTGAACACAACCGATGCTGTCAACGTGGGCCAGCTGGCTGCAGCGCAAACTGCAGCGACCACCAAGGTGAGTGCGGGCACCAACATGGTGGTGACGCCGACCCTCAACAAGGATGGCAGCACGACGTATGAAGTGGCTACAGCCAAGGAGGTGGTGTTTGACAAGACCACCGTGGGCGGTGTGGTAACCAATGGCGCTACCAACAAGATCAGCGGTCTGGCAGCAGGCGAGGTCAGCAGCAGCAGCACGGAAGCCGTCAACGGCAGCCAGCTGTATGCGGTGCAACAGACGGCCGGTGCCGGCTGGAACCTGAGTGCCAATGGCGACAAGGCGACCAACGTGACGCCCGGCGGCACAATGACGGTGCAGCAGGGCTCGAACATTACGGTGACGCGTGACGGTGGAGACCCGAACAAGTTGACGCTGGGTGTGGTGGCTGCTCCTACATTCGCTGGCACGGTGACATCGGCAACGGGCTTCCAGGTAACGGGCGGCCCGAGCGTTACGGCAGGCGGGATCGACGCTGCGGGCAAGAAGGTCACCAATGTGGCAGATGGTGAAATCAGTGGTACCAGCAAGGATGCCATCAACGGCAGACAGTTGTTCAACGCCTTGGATGGAATAGGCGGCGAATTGAGCAATCGCATCGACAACGTCGACAGGAACGCACGCGGCGGTATCGCTGCGGCCATGGCCACGGCCGGTTTGCCGCAGGTGTACCAGCCGGGCAAGAGCATGGTTGCAGCGGGTGGCTCTACCTACCGCGGCCAGACCGGCTTCGCCGTTGGCCTGTCTACGCTGACGGATGATGGCAAGTGGCTGCTCAAGGGCAGCATCAACGGTAGCGGCCGTGGACACGTAGGCGGAACTGTGGCAGCTGGCTATCAGTGGTAAAGCTGGAGCGCCGGCCTGCCATGCAGGTCGGCGCATCCATATTGATTGCATCAACCGAAATCGCAAGAGGAGAAATCAAATGGATAAGCGAACAATTCGCCACGCTGCACGCACCTTGTTTGCAGCAGCAGCCCTGGCAGGCTTGGCCGCCTGCACTACCACGGTAAGCCGTGGTGTCGACGATCACGGGCAAGCGAAAGAGATCATTTTCCCGGGGCTTGACCAGGCGTCCGGCCTTCCCGGTGGCATATTCCCGAACGTGGAAAACATGCGCAAGATTGGCCCAGGCGTAAGCAAGGATGATCTGCTGTACCTGATTGGCCACCCTCATTTCCGCGAATCCTTTGGTGCGCGCGAGTGGGACTACGTGATGAAGTTCCGCGAAACGCCGCAAGGCCCGGTGAGTGTTTGTCAGTACAAGGTGATCTTTGACAAGGACATGAAAGGCCAGTCTTTCCACTGGAAGCCGGCGGACTGTGCCCGTTTTGTTTCAGCACCAGTGGCACCCAAGGTCATCAGCCTGAAGGGTGACTCGCTGTTCCGTTTCAACGGTTCGTCCATGTCGGACATGCTGCCGGGAGGCCGCGCCGAACTGGACCGCCTGGCTGAACAGCTCAAGGGCATGGGCAGCAACGCGCATATGCGTGTGGTGGGTCATACCGACCGGCTTGGGAGTGATGCCTACAACCAGAACCTGTCACAGCGCCGTGCACAAACCGTGCGTGATTATCTGGTAGGGCGCGGAGTGCCTGCTGCCAACATCAGCGCCATGGGCGTTGGCAAGAGCCAGCCGGCGGTGCAGTGTTCCAACCGCAATCGCCAGGCCTTGATTGACTGCCTGCAGCCCAACCGCCGTGTAGATGTAGCGATTTCGGGCGCTCAGCCGTAATTTCCGGAATTTGGCTGCCGTAGGCAGCCGTTGCATCAATTCCGCCTACTGTCCTTGACAGTACGCGGTTTTTTTGGGCCTTCTGGCCCTGGGTGAATGGAAATGGTGCTTGCAGGCACTGCAAATCTTGGTGATGTGTCGGGCGAAGTGCTGAGCGTAGAAGGTACTTTTCAAGGGAAGCCGATACGTAACAGCAAGATGAAACGTGAACTATTTTACGTAATTGTTGTTTTTTCAGGTGTAGTCGCATTCCCTCTTGCTAGAGCATAAAAATTGTGTAAAGTGGTTATCAAGTTGCTACAATTTGCGCGAAGGAAGTGAATTCTAAAGTAGCTGTTGTGACCACTTGTTGTGGAATTGCTTCTGGTTCTCATTTACTTCTTTCGAATCATCGAATGTAGGTCAGCCGGATGGAGATGGCGAGCTTCACTTGGGCATGGTTGCAAGGCTTGTTGGCGTGGAGTCAGCACAAGTGGTCGCCATTATTTGGCTTGGGTATTCAAATTTATTTTTATATTTGCCGAACTGGAGGAGCGTATGAACAGGGCTTATAAAAGTGTCTGGAACGAGGCGTTGGGCGCGTGGGTGGCTGCTTCGGAAATTACTCGTGCACGGGGCAAGCGTTCGAGCGGGGTTGTGTTGGCTGGTGTTGCCATCGTGATGGGTGGATTTAGTGCCACGGCAGCAAATGCGACTGATTATAATTTCGGGACAGGCTGTATTTTTTCGGGTGGCGGAGGTGGCGGTGCTGTTACCATCAAGCCTGATCTTACTGGCGGCTTTACGTTGGATCAATGTGCTCAATCTCTTGGACAGGCCGCGAAAGCTGGACACTACTTTAGTGTCAACTCCACGGCAAAGGACGCTCTCAGCAATTATGCAAATGATATGGGCTTGGGTGATCAGTCCATCGCAATCGGTCCCTATGCCTCGACTGCATCAATTGCCGCTGGTGCAGTTGCCTTGGGAGATCATGCAAGCGCCACTCTGGCCGGCTCTGTTGCATTGGGCTCGAATTCGCTGGCTAATATTGCAGCGGGTGTGGCAGGCTACGATCCTTCTACCGGCGCACCATCGACTAGCATCTTGCCAGCCTGGAAATCGACTGCCGGCGCTGTTTCTGTGGGCAACAATACCTTGGGCAAAGAGGTAACGCGGCAAATTACGAATGTTGCTGCGGGTTCTCTAGATACCGATGCCGTTAACCTGGCGCAGTTAAAGCAGGTGGCAACAGTTGCTGGGGGCGGCTGGGATATTGGCGGTGCTGCGGGTGGGGTGTTTGGCGGCGCGGTCGCAAAGGTAGGCAATGTGGCATCGGGCAAGCAAGTGGATTTTGTGCCCGGCAACAGTAGCACTCAGGTCAGCGTGACGCAAAATGGCTTGACCAAGAATTCGACGGTCACCGTGTCTGCAGCGCCTGGGGCGGTGCAGTACACATCTACCAATGTGGCAAAGGGCCCTAACACTCTGTCGGACCCCTTTACCCAGACCAATCAGGTAACACTGGTTGGCGCGGGAGGAAGCACCGACGTGGGGGTGACGCTGAACAACGTGGCGCCAGGAACCTTGGCAAGCGACAGCCTGCAAGCGGTCAACGGCAGCCAGCTGTACACGCTGGGTGGTGATCTGACGAAGGCGGGTCTGAACTTCACGGATGCTGCGGGTACCAACAAGGTACATGTGGATCTGGGTGGCACGCTGCCGATCATTGGGGCAACCACGCAGGCGGGTGGGCTGGCGCTGTCTACGGACACTCCGACTGTCGGAAGCTACTCGTCGGCCAACGTGCAGACGTTTGCAGACAAGAGCAATGGCCGGATCCAGGTGCAGATTGCCAACGCACCGGTGTTCAGCGGTACGGTGACGTCGGCAACGGGCTTCCAGGTCACGGGTGGTCCGAGCATGAACACGACAGGCATTGATGCGGCGAGCAAGAAGGTCACCAATGTGGCAGACGGCACGCTCAGCAACACCAGCAAGGATGCGGTCAATGGCAGCCAGCTGTATGCAGTGCAACAGACGGCCGGTTCCGGCTGGAATGTGACTACTGGCCAGAGCGGGACGGGCACGGTGTCTGGTAGCAGCGTGCAGAAAGTCAGTCCTGGCGACACCGTCACATTTGTTGCTGGTGACAACATAGCCATCACGCAGGCGGGAGAGAAGGTGACGGTTGCAACGAATCCGCAGGTTGCATTCGACAAGGTGACGGTGGGGCCGGTGGTCATTGACAAGACATTGGGCATCAATGCCGGTAGCAAGACCATTACCAACGTGGCAGCAGGCGCGGTCAACAGCACCAGCACGGAGGCGATCAACGGCAGCCAGCTGTACATGACTAACGCGAATGTCGACAAGGGCATCAACTTTGGCGGCACCAGTGGCAGCAACAACTACAAGCTGGGCGACACGATCAATGTGAAGGGTGACAGCAACATCCTCAGCGCGACAGTGGCTGGTGGCGCGCAACTGAGCTTGGCCAACACCATCACGATAGGTGGTGCCAATCCGGTGACCA
>CAYPRU010000026.1:0-28877 GCA_964413485.1 uncultured Allobrachymonas sp.
CAGGGACCTACGGATTAACAGTCCGGCGCTCTACCAACTGAGCTATTGAGGAACAGAGATGAAATTATATATCAGTTTTTTCACTTTGCCCAATCTGTGAGACGTGCACATGTCAAAACCATGAAAATCAATCGTCTGCCACCAGACCGGCCATGGGGGCTTCGTGCACCAGGCTGGGGGTGTTCAGAACCCGGTGCAGCTGCTGCTGGTCGAGCTGTTTTTCCCAACGCGCCACCACCACTGTCGCACAGGCATTGCCTACGAAGTTTGTCAATGCCCGGCACTCGGACATGAAACGATCAATACCCAGGATCAGAGCCATGCCGGCCACCGGCACCTCGGGCACCACGGCCAGGGTTGCCGCCAGCGTGATGAAGCCAGCACCGGTCACACCGGCCGCCCCCTTGGAGCTGATCATGGCCACCAGCAGCAGCAGGATCTGCTGCTGCAGCGACAGGTCGATATTGCATGCCTGCGCGATGAACAGCGCCGCCAGCGTCATGTAGATGTTGGTGCCATCCAGATTGAAGGAATAGCCGGTCGGAACCACCAGGCCCACCACCGACTTGCCGCACCCTGCTTTTTCCAGCTTGTGCATCAGGTTAGGCAGAGCCGATTCCGACGAGCTGGTTCCCAGCACCAGCAGCAGTTCGTCCTTGATATAGCGGATCAGCTTGATGATCGAGAAGCCGTTGTAACGTGCCACCAATCCCAGCACCACCAACACAAAGAGCAGCGAGGTGAAATAGAAGGTGCCGACCAGGAAAGCCAGGTTGCCGATCGACTTGATACCGTACTTGCCGATGGTGAAGGCCATGGCGCCAAAGGCACCGATCGGGGCGGTCTTCATCAGCAACGCAACCAGACGAAACACGGGCACCGACAGTTTGTCCATGAAGTCGTAGATCGGCTTGCCCTTGTCTCCCACCAGGGCCAGTGCAGAGCCAAACAGCACGGAGACGAACAGCACCTGCAGGATGTCCCCTTCCACCAACGGGCTGACCAGCGTATTGGGAATGATGTTCATCAGGAATCCGACCAGGGTGGAATCATGCGCCTTGGAGACGTAGGTGGCCACCTTGCCTGCATCCAGCGTCTTCGGATCGATGTTCATGCCCGCACCCGGTTGCAGGGTGTTGGCCACGATCATGCCAATGATCAATGCCAGCGTGGAAAAAGTAACGAAATACAGCATGGCCTTACCTGCCACACGGCCCACCGTCTTCATGTTGTTCATGCCGGCAATGCCGGTTACCACCGTCAGGAAAATCACCGGTGCGATGATCATCTTCACCAGCTTGATGAAGGCGTCGCCCAGAGGTTTCATGCTTTCACCGATATGCGGCGCAAAGTAACCCAGTGCGATACCGATCGCAATAGCGATGATGACTTGCACATAGAGGATTTGATACCACTTGTGTTTTTTTACTGGCTTTGCGGCCAGCTCGAGTTGTTCCGCTGTCAACATGACACTTAATCTCCTACTTATTAGTTATCCCCTTTATCCTAGTGAGCTCGAGGCTGGGGATCGAGAAGTATAAGTGTTCCGGAAATCAAACAAAAAAAGTCCTGTCATGGACAGGACTTTTGAGTGGCGCGCGTGATGGATTACATCATGTGCAGGCCGCCGTTGCAGGCAAATTCTGCGCCGGTGGTGAAGCCGGAATCCTCGCCCGCCAGCCAGGCAACGATGGAGCCGATTTCTTCAGGGGTGCCCAGGCGCTTGACGGGGATGCTGGAGACGATTTTTTCCAGCACGTCTTCGCGGATGGCACGCACCATGTCGGTACCGATGTAGCCAGGGCTCACGGTGTTGACGGTCACGCCCTTGGCAGCCATTTCCTGAGCCAGTGCCATGGAGAAGCCATGCATGCCGGCCTTGGCAGCGGAATAGTTGGCCTGTCCAGCCTGGCCTTTGGCGCCGTTCACGGAAGAGATGTTGATAATGCGGCCCCAGCCCTTTTCCACCATGTCGCCCACCACCTGCTTGGTCACGTTGAACATGGAGTTCAGGTTGGTGTCGATCACGGCGCGCCAGTCTTCGGGCGTCATCTTGACGAACATGCGATCACGGGTGATGCCTGCGTTGTTCACAAGCACGTCGATGCTGCCGTGCTCTGCCTTGGCCTTGGCAAATGCTTCAACGGTGGAGTCCCAGTCGCCCACGTTGCCGGCAGACGCATAGAAGGTATAACCCAATTGCTTCTGTTCTTCCAGCCACTTCTGGTAGTCACGGGTCGGGCCGCAGCCAGCGATCACCTTGAATCCTTCCTTGTGCAGGCGCTGGCAGATAGCGGTACCGATACCACCCATGCCACCCGTAACATATGCCACTTTTTGACTCATATTTGTCTCCTAAGTTAAAGAGTCCAGTTGGTTGATGTTGAAGCAACGCTGCCTTCAGGGCATGCGCTCTTCGATGAAAAATATAGGAAAACTTCGCTTGCGCTTAAAGCAGGCTGGCCTTGGCCTTGACATAGCGACCAGGAGCCGGCTCGATGACCTTGTACTGCGTGCTGCCCTGCCGCTTGGGAGCCGCCATCTGCTCGCCGCCCTGCATGGCCATCCAATCACGCCAGTCTGCCCACCAACTGCCGGGGTGCTGTTCGGCACCGCCAACCCATTCCTCGTACGAGGCGGGCAGATTGTCGTTGGTCCAGTAGTTGCGCTTGTTTTTCTTGAGCGGGTTGATCACGCCGGCAATGTGGCCGGAGGCCCCCATGACGAAGCGTTTGGGGCCGGGCAGCACCTGTGTACTGCCATAAGCGCCCTCGATCGGAACGATGTGGTCTTCGCGCGAACCATACAGGTACACCGGAATGTCGATCTTGCTGAAATCGATTTTCTCGCCGCACACCACGGACTTGCCCTTGATCTGGTTGTTTTCCAGGTACATGTTGCGCAGGTACGAAGCGTACATGGGGCCCGGCAGATTGGTGGAGTCACAGTTCCAGTACAACAGGTCGAACGGCGGCGGGGTTTCGCCCTTGAGGTAGTTGCCGACCACATAGTTCCAGACCAGATCGTTGGGGCGCAGGAAGCTGAATGTGGTCGACAGGTCGCTGGCCGGCAGCAGGCCGCCCTGACCGAATTGCATTTCACGCATGCGCACGAACGCTTCGTCGATGAACACATCGAGAATGCCGGTATGGGTGAAGTCGATCAGCGTGGTGAGGAAAGTGGCGCTGTGGACACGGTGTTCGCCGCGCGCGGCCATGACTGCCAGCGCGTTGACCAGGACGGTGCCACCGACGCAAAAGCCCAGCGCGTTGATCTCGGGTTGTCTGGACAGATCCTGCACCACGTTGATGGCGGTAATGGCGCCTTTTTCGACGTAGTCATCCCAGGTGACCTTGGCCATGCTGGCGTCGGGATTGCGCCAGCTCAACATGAAGGTGCGATGCCCCTGCTCGATCGCAAAGCGAACCAGCGAGTTGTCGGGCTGTAGGTCCATGATGTAATACTTATTAATGCATGGCGGAATCAGCAGCAACGGGCGCTCGTAGACCTTGTCGGTGAGCGGCTTGTATTCGATCAACTGGAACAGTTCGTTTTCGAACACGACCGCCCCTTCCGTGGTGGCCACATTGCGGCCTACCTCGAACTGGCTTTCATCGGTCATCGACACATGGCCCTGCTGCAGGTCCTTCAGCATGTTCTGCATGCCCTTGGCAATGCTTTCGCCGCGGGTTTCGATGGCTTTCTGCTGCGCATCGGGGTTGGAGGCAAGGAAGTTGCTGGGAGCCGCGGCGGCGGCCCACTGCTCGACCGCGAACAGCACACGCGCGCGGGTCTTGGCATCGCCCTGCATGGCATCTACCAGGCCCATGAGCATGCGCGTGTTGATCAGATGCAGCGCAGCAGCAAAGCCGGACAGAGGCTGTTTTTGCCAAGCCTCGCCGGCGAAGCGGCGATCAGATGCGATAGTGGTAGACGGCACCATGCCCTGCATCCAGAGCTCGGTCAGGTCCTTGACATAATCCTGCTGCAAGGCCTTCAGCTTGGCGGGATCAAAACTGATTTGCGGCGTGCCGGCAACCACAGGCGCCAGGCGACTGAAGGTGCTCATCATGTCGGTCCAGCTCATGGCGCCCTGCATGCCACCGGGCACCGGTCCGCCCATTTGCTGCATGGCGTTGGCCCACATGTGCTGCATGGGCTGCATGGGCTGTGCAATGGCCGCCCATGGGTTGTTGAACGGATTCGTCATTCCTTGTCTCCTGCGATTGTCTTTAGGTCACTAGCCGGCACGCCACCATGGTCGCAGGCACCAAACCTGTTGTCGACCATGGATAAAAATGAGGTAAGCACGTATGCAATAGACACCGCAGTAGCGAACGATCGTCCAAAACAGGTGCACTATGCCGACACGCGCTTTACACCAGCCATATTACGACAGTTCTTTGACATTCACATTACAACCCCTTAATTCCCGACCCAGATGGCGGCCCCGAAGCGCCCAGTACGGGATGCACGGCGGTAGGAGTAAAAACGGTCCGGCTGGCTCCAGGTGCACCATTCCGGGCTGCCGTCATTGCCATGGATGGATGTGATTCCCATCCGCTGCAGGCGCAGGCGCGCCAGTGCCGCCAGATCGGCCTGCCATTTGCCGGGCGCCTGGCCGGCCACGAAGCTGTGGGAAGCGCGTATATCGTCGTCGCAAAAGGCCTTGCGCACCTCGTCCCCCACTTCAAAGGCTTGCTGACCGATGCAGGGGCCCAACCAGGCCAGCCAGTCATCTTGCACTCCGGGCAGCTGCTTGCGCATGGTGGCGAGCAGGCTTTCCAGAACACCTGCCGAGAGCCCGCGCCAGCCGGCGTGGGCAGCCCCAACAATGCGCTCGGTACGATGCGTGAGCAGCACCGGCAGGCAATCAGCCACCATCATCAGACAGGCGATGCCCGGTACCGTGGTGACACTGGCATCAGCCTTGGTAGCCTCGGCATCAGGCGATCCGGCCTGCAGCACCGTCACCTGCGTTCCGTGCACCTGCTGCAGGAACACGGGCTCCATGTCGCAACGCTCGGCCAGCAGCTCGCGGTTGGTGGCAACCGAACGCGCGTCGTCCTGTACATGGTCGCCCAGGTTCATGCTGTCGAACGGGGGCAGCGATACGCCCCCCTGTCGGGTGGTACAAATGGCGCGTACCCACTGCGGCGCTGGCCATTGCGGCACGATCCAGTCGGACAAGGAAAAAGTGGCGGTATTCATTCAGTGAATGTAACCCAGTACAACACCGGCACGCGTGGTAAATTAGGGCATCATTGTTAGCAGATAAGTCCATGCCCAGCACTCTCCTGTTTCCGATTCCGCCCGTGCCCCAGATACCGGTTTCCGGCACCACGCAAGTGTTTCCGGTACACCGTGTGTATTGTGTCGGCCGCAACTACGCGGACCACGCTGTAGAAATGGGCTTTACCGGTCGCGAACCGCCCTTCTTCTTTACCAAGCCGGCCGACGCGGTGGTCGTGTGCGCGGGTGATACGCCCACCTCCCTGCCCTACCCCACGCTCACCTCCAGCCTGCACCACGAGGTCGAACTGGTAGTGGCGCTTGACAAGGGAGGCAGCAATATCGACGTGGCTCAGGCCATGCAGCACGTATTTGGCTACGCCGTGGGCCTGGACATGACGCGCCGCGACCTGCAAAACGAAATGAAAAAACAGGGCCGCCCGTGGTGTATCGGCAAGGCTTTCGAGGGGTCGGCGCCGATTAGCGCCCTGTTGCCTGCCGTGCAGGCGGGTGCCATCGAGCAGGCCGACATCCGGCTGGATGTCAATGGCGAAACGCGCCAGCAGGGAAACACCAACCAGCTGATCTGGAACATTGCCGAAATCATTGCCGAGCTGAGCCGTGCCTGGACGCTGCAGCCGGGCGACCTGATCTACACGGGAACGCCCGCGGGCGTGGGCGCCGTCAAGCAAGGAGATTTGCTGGAAGCGCGCATTGACGGACTGCCTGCGCTGGCGATGAAGGTATTCTGAGGTGACAGGATCGGCCGTGTTCACATCTACCCATCAGCCCCCCCGCCATGCTGTCATATACTGCCGCCATTGCGGCCATGCCACCGAAACAAGGGTGCCGGAAGGCGATACGCATCCGCGTTCGGTGTGCCCGGATTGCGGCACCATTCATTATGTCAACCCGCTGGTGGTGGTAGGCACGGTGCCGGTGCTTGGCGACAAGGTGCTGCTGTGCAAGCGCAATATCGAGCCGCGCCGCGGCAAGTGGACGCTTCCGGCAGGTTTCATGGAGCTGGATGAGACCACCGCCGAAGGCGCCGCGCGAGAAACCGTGGAGGAGGCCGGGGCCAGTTTTGAGATGGGCCCGCTATTTGCCTTGATGAACGTGCCGCGCGTAGGGCAAGTTCACGTGTTTTATCGCTGTGAACTGCAAAACGACCAATTTGCACCAGGAATCGAAACCATGGAAGCGCGCCTGTTTGCCGAGAACGAGATCCCCTGGGACGAAATCGCCTTCCTGACCGTGCGCAAAACGCTGAAAACCTGGTTCCAGGATCGACTCGAGGGACGCACCGAAGTGCACAGCTTTGACTTTGCGGTATCGGATTTTCTGCCCGACACCGCATCGCACAAGGCCTGAGCGCCCGCGCCGCCTTCAGGCGGCGATCGGCACTGCCGCTGCAATGCCTTCAGCCAGTATTTTGGCTTGCGCAGCATCGCGGGCTTCCACCATCACGCGCAACACCGGCTCGGTGCCACTGGCCCGGATCAATACCCGGCCCTGGTCGGCCAGTGCCTGTTCGGCCTGGCGGATGGCCTGCTGCAGGCCGACATTGTCCTGCCACGGTGTACCCGGTGCCATGCGCACATTGATCATGGTTTGCGGGAACAGCGCAGCATCCTCAAGCAGCTCGGCCATGGTGCGGCGGCTGCGTGCCACGGCCTGCAGCACAGCCAGGGCACTGACCAAGCCGTCGCCGGTAGAGTGCTCATCGAGCACCAGGATGTGACCGGAGCTTTCGCCACCTATCAACCAGTTGCGTTTCTTCAGCTCTTCCAGCACATAGCGGTCACCCACCTTGGCGCGCACCAGATCAATGCCTTTGCGCTGCAGCGCCTGCTCGATGGCCATATTGGTCATCAGGGTGCCGACCACGCCCTCCACCATCTGACCCTGGGCCACACGATCCATGGCCAGCAGGTAAACCAGCTCGTCCCCGTTGAACAAGCGTCCGCTGGCGTCGACCATTTGCAGGCGATCGGCGTCGCCGTCCAGCGCCACGCCATAATCGGCCTGGTGCTGCTTGACCGCCTCGACCAATGCCTCGGGGTGGGTGGCCCCGACCTCCTTGTTGATGTTCAGGCCATCGGGAGCGCAGCCGATGGAAACCACTTCGGCACCCAATTCGTGAAACACCATGGGGGCGATCTGGTAGGCGGCGCCATGGGCCGCATCCACCACGATTTTCAGGCCATGCAGGCTCAGGTCGTTAGGGAAACTGCCCTTGCAGAACTCGACATAGCGCCCTGCTGCATCTTTCAGGCGCCAGGCGCGGCCCAGCTGTTCCGAGGGCACACAGACCATGGGCTGATCCAGCTCGGCTTCCACCTCCAGCTCCCAGGCGTCGGGCAACTTGGCACCGTCGGCACTGAAGAACTTGATGCCGTTGTCGCCGAACGGGTTGTGGCTGGCGCTGATGACCACCCCCAGCGCTGCGCGCTGCGCACGCGTCAGGTAGGCCACGGCAGGCGTCGGAGCCGGCCCCAGCAGGATCACGTCGACGCCGGCAGCATTGAAGCCGGATTCGAGCGCGCTTTCGAACATATAGCCGGAGATGCGTGTGTCCTTGCCGATCAGGACGGCAGGCCGCTGCTGCCCGGAGCTACGGCGCAACACCCGCCCCACCGCATTGGCCAACCGCAGCACGAAATCAGCGGTCAAGGGAAACTGTCCGACAGCACCACGGATGCCGTCGGTGCCGAAATATTTGCGTGAATTGCTCATGGTCTGCTTGTTGTTATTGGGTGCCGAGTCGGCTCAGGCGATGGATGCTTGCATCGCTTCCCACACCGCAAGCGCCTGCCGGGTAGCTGCCACATCGTGTACGCGCACAATGCGGGCGCCCTTCTCGACGGCCAGCAGCGCAGCAGCCACAGCTGCCAGACTGCGCTCATGCGCCAGCAGGGGGCTGCGGTGGTCCACATCGGTGATGCCTGGCGGCAAGGCTTCCAGCACGGTGCCCAGGGAAGACTTGCGCGACCAACCGGCCAGTACCGCATGACCGCCACGCTGCAGCGTGGCCTGCAGGGCCAGCAACGCAAAGTTCTGCGGCACCGTCTTGCCGAAGCCCACGCCCGGATCAAGCACGATGCGGTCCTTGGACACGCCCATGCTGCGCAGCACGCTGGCGCGCTGGTACAGGAAATCAGTCACCTGCTCGACCACCTGCCGGGTGTTGCCCTGCATGGGCTGCACCTGCATGCTTTGCGGATCGCGGTGCATGTGCATCAGGCACACGCCGCAGCTCGGATGGCGCGCGACGACCTGCTCGCCATCCAGCCCATCCGGGCTGGAACGCCAGCGCAAGGCCCAGATATCGTTGACGATGGCGGCGCCGGCATCCAGCACGGCCTGCATCACTTCGGGCTTGTAGGTATCCACCGAAATCGGCACCTTGTAGGCGGCAGCTGCCTTGACCACCGGCAGCACACGCTCCAGTTCCTGTTCAAGCGGCACGGCGGGCGAACCGGGCCGGGTGGATTCGCCACCAATGTCGAGAATGGTGGCGCCCTGGTACAACAGGGATTCGGCATGCAGCAAAGCGCTGCGCGTATCGGAGTGGTGGCCGCCGTCAGAGAAGGAATCGGGCGTCACGTTGACGATGCCCATGATGTGCGGGCGTTGCAGATCCAGCAAATAGTCGCCGGCCTGCCAGAAAGTCTGTTCAGTCATGCAAGGGAAAATGTGGAACAGGCCAATGAAGGATTACATCGGCCAATAATCAAATATAGCAGCTCAATCCCCCATCGCCACGCCTTCGCGGCGCGGATCGGCCGCGCCAAAGTAGCCTGCAGGGATTTTCTGGATGGCCTGCAAACCACTGGTCTGCTCGGTTTCGCGCACTTCGGCGCCACGGGCGCGCAGCGCGTCGAGTGTAGCCTGCGGAAAACGTTTCTGCTCCAGAAGACTTGGACCGTTGGTAGACCCGAAATTGGGCAGATTGATGGCCTGTTGCGCATTCAGCCCCCAGTGCAGCGTGCCGTACAGGGTCTTGGCCATGTAATGGATGATCATGGCGCCACCCGGGCTGCCGGCAGTCATCAGCAAGGGGCCACGCTTGCCGTCGGCACGTTTTTCGTACACCAGAATGGGAGTCATGCTGGAGCGTGGGCGTTTGCCCGGCTGCACGCGGTTGGCAACGGGCGTGCCACTGGCATCCGTCGGCGCAAAGCTAAAGTCCGTAAGTTGGTTGTTGAGCAGGAATCCGCCTGGCAGGCCCTTGCCACGGTTAACCATGAGACGCGCGCCAAACTGGTCTTCGATCGAACTGGTCATGGACAGGGCATGGCCTTGCGCGTCAACGATGCTGATATGGGTGGTACCGTATTCGGGTTGTGCCGGCATGGGCGCCCACGCTGTAACCTGTGGCGCTGGCTGGCCCGGCTTGGCCACTTTCATGGAAGGTCCGTGCGGATCCTGCCTGATCAAGGTGGTACGCTGCGCCAGATATGCGGGACGCAGCAGCTTGTGCCAGCTGCCGCCCGGCGCGGCAACGAAATCGGGATCGGCCACATACTGGCCACGATCGGCAAAGGCGAGCCGCGCTGCCTCGGTGTATAGATGCAGCCAATCGGCACCTGGCAGGCCCTGCTGCAGCGGTAGCTGCGCTGCGCCGGTGTTTTGCAGAATACCCAGGATCTGCCCGACGGCCAACGTGCCGGAACTGGGGGGAGGCATGCCGCAGATTTCTACCATGCGGGCGGCAGCCTGGTAATCAAAACACAGCGGTTGGCGCACCACGGCACGATAGCCAGCTAGGTCTCGCAGGCTCAGCACGCCGGGATTGGTGGCATGGCCGCGCACCTTGGAGACCATGGCGCGTGCCACCTCACCCTGTGCCAGGGTGCGGGCGCCACCCCGCGCCAGCAGGTGCAGCACAGCGGCATATTCGGGGTTTTTCAGGACATGGCCCACCGGCCAGGATGTACCATCGGGCTGGTAGAAATAGCTGGCGGCCACCTCGTCGTTACGCGCCAGGAACGCCTCGCTGACCAGCAAGGCATGCAAACGCGCACTGACTGCAAAGCCTTGTTCGGCCAGGCGGATGGCTGGCTGGAACAGGCGTGCCCAGGGTAAGCGGCCATGTTGTCGGTGCGCCAGTTCCAGCATGTTCATCACACCCGGAACGCCCACCGAGCGACCGCCCACTACGGCGTCCCGAAACGGTATGGGCTGACCATTTTTCAGGAACAGGTCTGGAGTTGCTGCCGCAGGTGCCGTCTCGCGCCCGTCGTAGGCGCGCACGGTGCGGCCATCGTCGTAGAGCAGGAACGCCCCGCCACCGATACCGCTGGATTGCGGCTCGACCAGCCCCAGCACCAGCTGCATGGCGATGGCGGCATCCACGGCACTGCCACCGGCGCGCAGGATATCGCGCCCCGTCGCCGCGGCAATCGGATTGGCAGCCGCCACGGCCTGGCGCTGGAACCCCCAGCCTGGCTTGGCGGTCCAGCCGCTGGCTGACTCCGGCGCAGGCGGTGTAGTTGCGGCGACGGGCACCGCTGGCGAACTGCTGCATGCCGCAAGCAGCATGGCCATGGACAATGCACCGGCGCCACCAGCGATCCTGATTTGCTGCATGCGCATGAGGGACTCTCTGGATGCCGGTGCTTACTCGTCAGCGCCGTCTTCGGGGTCCTTGGCAGGCCAGTCGCGGATGTAGGCCTTCAGCATCTTGTTTTCGAAATTCTGGCTTTCCACCACGGTCTTGGCCACGTCATAGAAACTGATCACGCCGTGCAGGGTACGGCCATCCATGACCGGAACGTAGCGTGCATGGTGGTCCAGCATGATGCGGCGCACTTCGTCCAGCGCCGTGAGCAAGGTGCAGGTGATCGGGCAATCGTCCATGGCGGTGCGTACCCGCGTAACGCCCAGGCTGCCGCCGTTCTTGGCCAGCTGCTTGTTGATTTCGCGGAAAGACAGCATGCCGACCAGATCACCGTGCTCCATCACGACCAGCGCGCCGATGTCCTTTTCGACCACCACATTGAGCGCATTGAGCAGCGAATCGTCCGGGTGTATCGTGTAGAGCGTATTGCCCTTGACACGAAGAATGTCAGTAACTTTCATGGCTGTCCCCTAGGTTTTCCGTTTCAAGCACGCGTGTGCCCTTGCAATATATCCCACATTCGGCGGGTTTCCATCGGTGTTCCTCTCGAGGGAGAACGCTAAACTTGGCGCTTCGCCCATCCACAGGAGTTTCCATGGCCGTCCATGCAGGATTCGATACGCTGGCAGTGCATGCCGGCGCCGCCCCAGACCCCGCAACCGGTGCGCGTGCCGTGCCCATCCACCTGACCACTTCCTATGTGTTCCAGGATTGCGATCAGGCGGCAGCGCTGTTCAACATGGAACGCGGCGGCCATGTGTACAGCCGTCTCAGCAACCCGACCAACGCCGTGCTGGAGCAGCGCGTGGCTGCACTCGAAGGCGGTGTCGGTGCGATTGCCGTGGCCAGCGGGCAGGCGGCCCTGCATCTGGTGATCAGCACGCTGATGGGGGCTGGCAGCCACATCGTGGCCAGCACCGCGCTGTATGGCGGCAGCCACAACCTGCTGCACTTCACGCTGCGCCGCTTCGGCATCGAAACTACTTTTGTGCCCCCGGGTGACCTGGAAGCATGGAAAGCGGCGGTGCGCCCGAACACCCGACTGTTCTTTGGCGAAACCGTGGGCAATCCCGGCCTGGAAGTGCTCGATATTCCGGCCGTGGCCGACATTGCGCGCGCCAACGGCATACCGCTGCTGGTGGACTCGACCCTTACCTCCCCCTACCTGGTGCGGCCGCTGCAGCTGGGCGCCGATCTGGTGTACCACTCAGCCACCAAATTCTTGAGCGGACATGGTACCGTCATGGGCGGTGTGGTGGTGGATGGCGGCAGCTTCGACTGGGAAGCGTCGGGCAAGTTTCCGGAATTGACCGAACCCTATGACGGCTTCCACGGCATGGTGTTTTCCGAGGAAAGCACCACTGCCGCCTTCCTGCTACGCGCCCGCCGCGAAGCCCTGCGCGACTTTGGCGCCGTGCTCAGTCCGCACAGCGCCTGGCTGATCCTGCAGGGCATCGAGACCTTGCCACTGCGCATGGAGCGCCATATGGACAACACCGAGAAGGTGGTGCGTTTCCTGGCGGAGCATCCGATGGTGCAGCGCGTAGGCCATCCGCTGCTGGAAAGCCATCCCAGCCATACGCTGGCGACCCGCCTGTTCCGGCACGGCACCCGTGGCGCCGGCAGCGTGTTCAGTTTTGACATAGCCGGCACACGTGCGCAAGGCAAGGCCTTTATCGAAGCATTGAAGCTGTTCAGCCACCTGGCCAATGTGGGTGACTGCCGCAGCCTGGTGATTCACCCGGCCACCACCACCCATTTCCGCATGAGCGACGAGGATCTGGCGCGCGCCGGCATCGGCCAGGGCACGATTCGCCTGTCGATCGGCCTGGAGGATGCCAGCGACCTGATCGAGGATCTGAAACACGCCCTGAAGGCAGCAGAAAAGGCAGGAGCACAGGCATGAACATCCCTCTTCCCCAGCACACCCTGTTTGCCTATACCGGCGGCAAGCCGCTGCGCCCCGAACTGCCCACGGTGGTCTTCATCCACGGTGTGCTCAACGACCACAGCGTGTGGGCGCTGCAAAGCCGTTACCTGGCCAACCATGGCTACAACGTGCTGGCCATCGACCTGCCGGGCCACGGCCGCAGTACGGGTGTACCGCCCGCCAACGTGGCCGAGGCAGCATCCTCCATCCTGGCCCTACTGAACACCCTGCAGATAGCGCAAGCCGCGCTGGTGGGCCATAGCTGGGGCTCGCTGATTGCGCTGCATACGGCCAGCCTCGCGCCGGACCGCGTCACGCAGCTGGTGCTGGTGGGCACAGCGTTTCCGATGCGGGTGTCGCCGGCATTGCTGGCACTTTCCGCCTCCGATCCGGACCAAGCCATCAACATGGTCAACCAGTTTTCGCACTCCACGCTGTGCAGTCCGGTGCCCGGCCAGGGCACCAACCAGGGGCTGTGGCACTACGGTGGCGCGCGCGCTCTGATGCAGCGCGTACTACGCAGCAACCTCGGGCACAATGTGTTCACAACTGGCTTCCAGGCCTGCGACAGCTATGCCAGCGGACTGGAGGACATGGCAAAAACCACCTGCCCGGTGACCTTTGTGCTGGGCAGTGCCGACCAGATGACGCCGCCCAAGGCTGCCAAGGATCTAATCGCGGCCGCAGGTGCCCGTGCCCGAGTTGTCACTCTGCCGGCAGGCCATAGCCTGATGACGGAAACACCGGACGGAGTGCTGCGCGCACTGGCACAGGCTCTGCTGCCCAAGGGCGCCGTGATTCGCTGACTGGCATCGGCGCAGCGCCGCAACAGCTGGCAATGGGTAGCGGCTCCAGACCGCTACCACTCACTGACCAGAGTGCGCCCGCCCATCACCCGGCAGGGCACTGCCTGCCGTCTGCAGCGCATCCGCCAGTGTCATGCTCCTCAGCGGATGCTGCCACAGGGGCTGCAATTGCTCGCTCTCGGGTAGCAACCAGCGCGCGATCAGGGGTTGCATGCGCGTTTCGGCGGGATGCGCCAGCAGTACCCAAGGTGAATCTTTTTCATCCAGCCGGGCTACCCAGCGCAACGCGGCCAGTTCTTCCAGCACGGGCTCGAGCTGCGGCGCTTCAACCCGCATCAGAATGGCAAGCTGGTCCAGTGTCACGCAGCGCGCAGTGGTTTGCTGCACCTGATGCAGCCGGCGCAACAGCTCGATGGCCAGCTGCATCTGCCAGGCCATGCCCTGCCCCTCCCGCTTCAGCCCGTGCAACAGACTGGGTAAATAGGCGGCAATAACAGCGCCCAGCAGTACGATGATCCAAACTAGATAGACCCACAGCAGCAGAATGGGCAGCGTGGCAAAAGTGCCATAGATGACCGAATACGAAGGCACCCGCTCCAGATAGAGCTCCAGCAGTCGCTGCGCCAGCGCAATGCCGGCGGCTGCAAAAACGCCCCCGGTCAGGGCATGCGACCAGCGTACGCTGGTATTGGGCACAAAATGGTATAGCGCAGCCATCCCCAGCACCATGGAGATCAACTCTACGGTGTCTATCAAAAAACGGATGCCCCCCGGCGTGCCGACCGGGGTGCCGGTAATCCAGCCCTTGGACAGCGACAATAAATACGAAGTCACGGCAATGCTGGCGCCCATCAGGAGTGGGATGATGGTAATAGCAGCCCAGTAAATCAAAAGTCTCTGCCCCAGCGGACGCTGTTTGCGCACGCGCCAGATGGCGTTGAGATGCTGGTTGATGCTGGCCATCAAGGTAAAGGCCGTCAGCACGAAAAACACCGTGCCCGCAGTGCCCAGCCCGCGTGCGTGACTGGCAAACATGGTGAGACCGCCCACCACCGGATCCGCGATCGCATCGGGAATGAGGTTCTGCACCATCCATTGTTCCAGCGCCGCCCGCAGTTGGCGGAACATGGGAAAAGCGGTGAACACCGACAGCACCACCGCAAAAAATGGCACCATGGCGGTCAGCGTGGTAAAGGTGAGACTGCTGGCCGTGAGCGGCAGATGGTCTTCGCTGAAACGCTGGCGTAGCATGGCCAGAGTTTCCCGCCAGGGAAACTCGAGCAGCAATTGGCGCAGGTGCAAGTAACCAGCCAGCAGGCGTCGGAAAATTCTGGGCATGACGGTATGATGCCATGCACCATCGCTCTCTGGAAATCCGCCGACATGTCCGACCAGGAAACCATGCCTCTCACTCCTTCTCCTGCCATTCGTGCCACCCGCACCGCTGCTGTCACCAGTCTGGTGGCACTGATACTGCTCTGCGTGGCCTGGGAGTTGTGGCTGGCGCCCTTGCGTACGGGGGGGTCATGGCTGGCACTCAAGGCGCTTCCCTTGCTGCTGCCCTTGCCGGGCCTGCTCAGGAACCGCATGTACACCTATCGCTGGCTCAGCCTGATGTTGTGGCTGTATGTGGGCGAAGGCGCCATGCGCGCCTACAGTGACCGATCGCCCGGCAACTATTACGCCCTGCTGGAAATTCTGCTGAGCCTGCTGCTGTTCACGGCCTGCGTGATGCATATCCGGCTGCGTTTCAAGTCGGCGCAGCCGCAGCAGGCCAGCTGATACGCTCTTAGGACTGCACCGAGGGTGCGGCAGGCCCTTGCCCTTGTAACTGGAGTGCGGCCTGAACCGCATCGTCCACGCTCCAGTACATGAGCCAGGGAGTTGCCTGCTGCCCTGCCATTACCACGCGGCTGATACGCTGCAACGCGATGCGTGGCCGGTCCTTGAGACGCGCCAGCAGCAGGGTCTGCCCGCAACTCTGCAAATGGCAGCGCAGGTCATCCAAGGCCTCCACCGCCGTGGTATCCAGATCATCGGACTCCTCCATGCTCAGAATGAGGGCATACACCCCAGGGCGCTGTGCCAACTGCAACACCTGGCGGAAGATGGTTTCGGCATTGGCAAAAAATACCGGCTCCTCGGGACGGGCCACCACCACACCTGGCACCCGCTCCACCTCGGGATGGTGCGCCGTGTCCAGATAATCCCGCGTGTCGGGCAGCTGGCCCAGCTCGCTCCAGACGGGCTCAGCAAAGCGCCGCAGCGCCAGCAGCGCTGACAGGCCTACCGCCAGCAGCATGCCCAAGAGCACCCCGAACAGCAGGACGCCGGCAGCGGCTACCAGCGCCAGCCAGGCATCCCCGCCCATCCGCAGCGAGATGAACAATGGTTTGGGGGTCAGACGGTGCAGCAAAATGCCAATGACCACAGCGGCCAGCACCGGCACAGGCAACAAGGCCAGCCAATCACGCAATCCCAACAGGACGCCAGCAATGGCCAGCGCGGCAAATACACCCGACAGCTTGCTGCGCCCACCGGCTTCCTGATTGGCCGAGGAAGCAGAAAAACCAGCCCCGACCGGCAATCCCTGCAACAGACCGCTTGCGACATTGCTCATGCCCAGCGCCACCATTTCGCGGCGTGAATCCACTGTATCCCCGTTCTGCAGGGCCAGGGTGCGCACCGCGCCCCACGATTCGGCAAACAGGATCAGCAGCAGCGCCGGCGCCAGCTGCACCGCACGGACCCATGACTCCCAATCCAGCTCGGGAATATGCAGCTGCACACCTTGCAGATTGAGAATGCCCACGACGGCCACGCCCAATCCTTGCAGCGACCACAGCGCAGAGGCCACCACGCCCAGCACCAGAACCACCAGGGAGGGCTGCAGCCAAAGCAGTTTTTGTCGCAATTGGTGCAACAGCAGCCAGGCCGCCAGCGCAATGGCGCCAGCTGTCAATGTGGGCGTGTGTACCTGTGCCATGCGCTGCGCCAGTTCCGGCAGCAGCTGCCACACCTTGCTTGCATGCACCGGGATACCCGTAAGGTGCGGCAGCTGCTTGATGACGATGGTCAACGCCAGCGCCCAGGCGAATCCGCGCAGTACCGGGCGTGAAATGAATGCGGCCAGAAAGTCGGCACGCAACAGGGCCGCCAACAGAAACAGTCCCCCTGTCAGCCCGACCAGCGCATATCCCGCGGCCACACCGTTGGCCGACACCATGGAGGCGAAAATCGCGGCTGCCGACGATGTGGCAGAAACCGTGGCAAAGCGGCTGCTGCCCAGCAATGGGTATACCGAAAGTCCTACCAGAGCGGCAACCAGGGCATGGATCGGCGGTACGCTTGCAATGGCTGCATAAGCCACTGCCTCGGGCAACAACATGCCAGCCAGCGCCAGCCCGGCAAGCACGTCGCCCGGCAGTGTGGCGCCAAATTTCTTTCGGGCATCCGGGACACCGGTGGACATGGACTGTTCCTCCTCAGCTTTCACACTGTCAGCGCCTCATCCGTGTGCATGGTGCCGCTCCATCCCGGCAAATGAGATGCCTCGGGCGAATGGCACAGCTGCAATGCCTGCGCCAGCGCTTCCTGGGGTTTTTGCAACAACAACTTTTGACCAATGCGACGGCGGAAAAAATCGGCCCACAGAAACTCTGCAAATGGGGTGGCATCCTTGGGATAGCCGCCAGCATTGCGCACACCTGCCGCCAGGCTGCGGTAGGGATCGTCCTGCAGGCCCTCCAGATTGCGCGGCAATTCGTCGATCTTGCGGCGCCGGCCCTTCGCGTCATAAGGGTGCACCCATTGATGGTGGTCCATGACCACCCAGAACTCGTCCAACACCAGATGGGACAAATCGCGCAGCAGCACGATCTGGCAATCGCTTACACCTTCATCCAGCAAGGCGCGGCCCAGATGGTGGTGGTCGACAATATAGAACTGCTGGCCGGGCCCCATGACTGCCGGAAACCAGTGTTTGCCCAGAAATTTCTTGCGCTCGTCCTTTCCCAGGGTGTCCCACAGAGTGCGCTTTTGCGCCACTTCGGCCATGCCGACAGTCATTTGCGTGGGGCGCAATGCGTGGATTCCGGTCTTGAACAGGTGCTGGTGACGCGTATGCATGACATATCCCTCCGGCTAGCTAGGCGTAGATAATAATGATCCTGCATTGCGATGGATGCCCGCAGCAGGGAACACCCTGCATACTTTACCTACTCCCCATGTCTTTACCCAACCTGATTGCACAGCTGGCCGCAATTGTGGGCGTTATACACGTCCTCGACGGTACCAGCACCGATGCCGCTCCCTACCTGAACGATTGGCGCAAGCGCTATCACGGGCAGGCCTTGTGCGTAGTATGCCCCGGCAGCACCGAAGAAGTGGCCGCCGTGGTGCGCGTCTGTGCCGCAGCCGGTGTGACCATGGTGCCGCAAGGCGGGCATACCAGCCTGTCGGGCGGTGGCACGCCCAACGCCGACGGCCGCAATGTCGTGATCAGCCTGCAGCGCATGCATGCCATCCGCGCCATCGATGCGGCCAACCAAACCATTACCGCCGAAGCGGGCTGCATTCTGCACAATGTGCAGCAGGCTGCCTCCGAGGCGGGCTGGCTGTTTCCGCTGAGCATGGCCAGCGAGGGCAGCTGCACGCTGGGTGGCAACCTGGGCACCAATGCCGGCGGCACACAGGTCCTGCGCTATGGCAACACACGCGAACTGTGCCTGGGGCTGGAGCTGGTCACGCCGCAGGGCGAGATCTGGAGCAGCCTGCGCGGCTTGCGCAAGGACAACACCGGTTACGACCTGCGCAATCTGTTCATTGGCAGCGAAGGCACCCTGGGCATCATTACCGCAGCCACTATGAAGTTGTTTCCACAGCCGCGCGCGCAGCTCACAGCCTGGGCCGCGGTGCCGTCGGTGCAGGCAGCGGTCGATCTGCTGGGCCTGGCACGCCAGCAGTTGCACGCCGGCCTGACCGGCTTTGAAATGATGAGCCAGTTTGCCCTGTCCCTGGTCGACAGACACTTTCCACAGTTGCACGTGCCCATGTACCGCAATACCCCCTATTGCGTGCTGCTGGAAGTGTCCGATTTTGAATCGGAGGACCATGCGCGCGGCCAGTTCGAAGCGCTGCTGGAAACGGCCATGGAGCAAGGCTGCGTCAGCGATGCCATCGTGGCCGACAGCCTGGCGCGTGCCCAAACGCTGTGGCACATGCGCGAGAGCATTTCGCTGGCGCAATCCGAAGAAGGCCTGAACATCAAGCACGATATCTCGGTGCCGATTTCAGCGATTCCGCAGTTTGTGGCAGAAACCGACACACAGCTGGCCGCGGCCATTGCCGGCGTACGCATCGTCAATTTCGGCCACCTGGGCGACGGCAACCTGCACTACAACGTGCAGGCGCCTGAAGGCATGGATCCCAAGCGCTTCCTGGCAGAGCACGAACCCTCCATCAATACCATCGTCTTTGATACGGTGCACCGCTTTGGTGGCAGCATCAGCGCCGAGCACGGCATTGGCATGCTCAAGCGCGACACACTGCCGCGCTACAAGTCGCCGGTGGCGCTGGGCATGATGCGTTCCATCAAGCAGGCGCTGGATCCACGAGGGCTGATGAATCCGGGCAAGGTGGTGTAGATGTCAGAAGCCGCACCTGGTTTAGCAGCCATACCGTCACGCCAACAGGATATCAAGCGTGCTGCGCTATGATAATTGGTTGGACCTTTTTTGCCGCTGCAGCAAGTTGCGGCATGGCTTTTCCCGTACCCCTCGCAGGCAGCATAGACGACCACCATGCAACAGTATCTGCAACTCGTTCAGGACATCTTTGACAACGGCACCTGGCAGGACAACCGCACCGGTATCCGCACACGAAGCATCTCGGGCGCTATGTTGAAATTCGACCTGCAGCAGGGCTTTCCGGCCGTCACCACCAAGAAGCTGGCCTTCAAGTCGGCCATTGGCGAACTGGTCGGGTTTCTGCGTGGCAGCCGCAACGCGGCAGAATTTCGTGAACTTGGCTGCAAGGTGTGGGACCAGAATGCCAACGAAAACAGCCAGTGGCTGGCCAACCCCTACCGCCTGCAGGAGGACGATCTGGGCCCGGTATACGGCGTGCAATGGCGCCAGTGGCCTGCTTACAAGCTGATCGATCCGGCCCAGCCGCAGGGCAGCGCTCAGATTGCCGATGCATTGGCCCGAGGCTACCGCCAGATCGGCACCCTCGGCGAAGCAGGCGCCAGCGGGGTGCTGCTGTACAAGGCCATCGACCAGTTACGCCAATGCCTGGACACCATCATGCAGGATCCCGGCAGCCGCCGCATTCTGTTTCATGGCTGGAACTGGGCCCAGCTCGAAGAAATGGCCCTGCCCCCCTGTCATCTGCTGTACCAGTTCCTGGTCAATCAGGCGCGCCGCGAAATTTCGCTGTGCCTGTACATCCGCAGCAATGACGTGGGACTGGGCACACCCTTCAATCTGACCGAAGGCGCCGCCCTGCTGCATCTGGTCGGGCGGCTGACCGGCTACACACCGCGCTGGTTTACCTACTTCATCGGTGATGCCCACATTTACGAAAACCATGTGGACATGCTGCAGGCGCAATTGCAGCGGGAACCCTATCCTGCGCCCAGGCTGGCGCTGTCCGAGCGCATTCCGGACTACGCCCAGACCGGCAAGTACGCACCGGAATGGCTGGAACTGGTTGAACCTGGCGATTTCCAGCTGGAGGGATATCAGCACCACGCCCCACTGACAGCGCCCATGGCAGTGTGATCGCCATGCGCGGCATGCTGCTATCGTATGCTAACGAAAAGCCGGCTGCTGGCACGAAGAGTGGAATGCACCCTTCGGAACACGCTACCGGCAGCGATTACGCAACGGCGGAATCCGAGGTATCCAGCGGATGTCCGGCAGCCACCCAGGCATCGATACCCCCTGCCAGCGGCCGTACCGAGGTGTAGCCCAGGGATTTCAGGCGTTGCGCCACACGCGCCGCAGACGCATCGTTCGGACACGAGCAGTACACCACCACTTCATCGCCGTTGCGGGCTGACAGGCACTCCGGACCGGTCAATTCCTTTTCGTCCAGCGCCCGCGCGCCAGGGATTTTCCCTTCGGCCCGATAGAATTCATTGCGCACATCCAAAATCAGGGGCTCGGCGCCGTCCTGAATCAGTTGGTACAACTCATCGGCGCTGATGCGCGCCAGTTTCAGGGTGCGCATGAACACATGGCGCTGCCAGGCCTTGCGCGCCACAAACAGGCACAAGGCCGCTCCCACCATCATCAGCCCCCAGCGTCCCAGAATTTCCAGCGTATCCAGTATTTCGGTGACCGCCGAACTGAACAGACTGCCCAGCAGCAGCCCGGAGCCGACCCAGATGGCAGCGCCCAGCATGTCAAACAGGAGGAAGGTCTGGGGACGCGTGCCGAGTGCCCCCGCCATGGCGCTGGCGACCGAGGCAAACCCTGGAATGAACTTGGCCAGCAACAGCGAGCGGGCCCCCCAACGCAAGTAGACCGATTCGGTCTGGCGCACGCACGAATCCGGCGACAGGGAAATCCGGCACATGGTGGCCATCACGCGCCGGCCGTAGCGCTGGCCCGCATGAAACCAGACCAGATCTGCGAGCAGCGCCCCCAGCACCGCCACGGCCAGCAAACCGGCCAACGAAAAGCGGCCATTTTGCGTCAACGCACCGGTCACCACCAAAGTGGGATAGGCGGGCAATGGTGCACCGAGCTGCTCGATCAGCACATTCAGAAACACCAGCCCCAGGCCATGTTGTTCGATCAAATTGACAAGCCACTGCATTGTTTGCTCACTCGCCTGCGGTTTTCAGACGATTTTGTTATTTTCCCTGCCTGAGCCAGGTATCGACACGCCCGACCAGGATCATCAGCACAATGTATGGTTTCTTGCAAGCTGGCGCCAGCCCCTTTGCTGCAAAACAGAGTGCCGCACATGCAACGATCAGGGCATCAGCACACGCGGCCCTGTACACTTGTACGGATTGAATGCTGGCCGCGATCGGCGCATCATTCACTGCCTTGCGCTATGGAACGTACACGCCTATTCGCCGCCGTGCGACGGTGCGCTACAGCAGCAAGTCCCTGCGCCTGTGGCGCGCCTGCCTTCGACTCTGTTCACTCCATGCAAGCCCTGTCCCGCAAGCAAATGCTGGCCCTGGTCCTCTTGACGCTATTCTGGGGCGTCAACTGGCCGATGATGAAACTCTCGCTCGCCGAGCTGCAGCCGCTGCATTTCCGTGCGCTGACCATGTCCTTGGGCACGGTGTGTCTGGCCGCCTTTTTCCGTTGGCGCGGCGCACGCCTGTGGCCCAACAGCAAACAGGAATGGCAGGCCATTGTCATGCTGGCGCTGCCCAATGTGCTGGGCTGGCATGGCCTGTCGATTTACGGCGTACAGCAGCTGCCCTCCGGCCGTGCCGCCATCCTGGGATTTACCATGCCAGTCTGGACCGTGCTGCTCGGGGTGGTGTTCTATGGCCAGAAACTCACACCGCGCCTGCTGGTGGCCATCGCTGCCGTGCTAGCCGCCATCGGCCTGCTGCTGGCCAATGAACTGGGCAGGCTGGCGGGCAGCCCCTCCGGCATCCTGTGGATGCAGGCAGCGGCTTTCTGCTGGGCGCTGGGCACCATCTGGACGCGCCAGACCGGCAACCGCGTCGGCACCGAAACCCTGATCGTCTGGATGATGGCAATTGGCTCGGTGGCCATGGCCTTGCTGGCCTGGAACCTGGAGCCCGCGCAGTCCTACCATTTCAGCGCGCCGGTCTGGATCAGCCTGGTGTATGGCGTGCTAATCAACTACGGCGTGGCGCAAATCCTCTGGTTCAGCCTGGCGCGTGTACTGCCGCCAAGCACCAGCGCCATCAGCGTCATGGCGATCCCGCTCATCGGCACCCTGAGCGCCACGTTCATCGTGGGCGAGCGGCCGCACTGGCAAGACTATGCCGCCATGGTGTTCGTGATGCTGGCCATTGCCTCGGTCCTGCTGCCTGTACGCCGGCCATCCACCTGATCAGCGCTCGCGGAACTGGTCGTGGCACTTGCGGCAGGTGGCGCCCGCATCCACCACCAGCTGGCGCAAGCGCTCGACGTCACCGGCAGCCACGGCGGCGGGCATCTGGTCCGTCTTTTCCTGCAGCCGGTGCGCGCCATCGGCAAAGCGCGGCGCCGCCTTCCATACCAGAGCGCTGGCGCGGGTATGAGCGGCCGGCGCGCCACTGCCTTCCGGGAAAGCCAGAAACGGCAGGCGGGAAAGCAGCATCACCGCATTGGCATCCTCGCTGGCGGCAGATACATCGTAAGGCACCTTGCGCAGCGCCATGTTGGTCAGGCGGCTGAAGTGGTGCTCCATGACCTGAAACGCTCCCTGGCGATAGGCGACCGCGTCCTCCGGCTTGTCAAAGTGGAGCCACTCTGCCGAGGCCGCCATGCTGACCAGGCCCAATCCGGCTGCCAACACCCATTTGCCCCACCGCTTGCTTGCTTTTTTCATGTTCAATGGTCTTGCAACGTGACACATTTGTGCGTTTGCACAAAACCTGCACCTTAACGCAAGCAAGCAGCATTGCTTCCCACCAAGTGTTAACAAGAGGTAACGGGTCAACGCTCCAGACGCTGCGTGATCCAGGTGACGAGCTGCTCGGACAACCTGTCGGTGGCGCGTCCCATGGCCTGCACCACCAGAAGCACCTCCTTGCCAGCGGCGGGTTCGTGCACCTCAAAGCGCTGGCTGGCCACAATGCGGCGCGTGCCGGTCTCGACCAACCGTGCCTCCAGCGCCACCACTGCCTCGGGCTGATTGCCCCGGTATTCGCTCTGGAACGCACGCAAATCGCTGTCCAGCTCGTAATCGGCGTGCAAGGTGCGCTCGTCCGTGCTGATGGCCACCATATGGCCGCTGGCGCGCAAGGCATCCACCAGGCGATTGCGCACCAGCACAGGGGCCGGATCACTCCAGGATGCCCCCTTGTACACACTCAATACGCCGTCCTGCGGCAGCACCACGATGCGTGAGCCGGACAATTGGGCTCCGGCCACGGGGCGCAGCACACGCAGTGCCGTCTGCAGCGCCGGCCGGGCCTGCTGCCTGCCGACAGCAGCACCCCCAGCCGGCAGCAGATAGATATCCATAGGCACCGGCTCGGGCAGGACGGAACAAGCGGCCAATAATAGCGCTGCGCCCAGCGCCACAACTCTGGTCAGGTGACGGATATAGATGACAGCCATCATGGCGTGAACTCCCTGGGTGGTTCGCGTTTGAGCAGAAAATCGGCAGGGCGCTCTTCCAGTTGGCGGGAAATCGTTTTGAGCGATCCCAGCGTGTCGCGCAGCTCGGTCAGCGCGGGTCCGACCTCACTCACCCCGTGCAGCCCACTGTCCAGTGCGCCGCGATTGTTGTCGACCACTTGCTGCACGGTTTGCATGGTCTGCTCCAGATGGCCCATGGCGCGCTGGGCGCTTTGCACCGAGCCGCGCACTTCCTGGTCCATCATGCCCTTGCCGGAGCGCAGGATGCTGGCTGCATCGGCAAGCGCCTTGTTGGCCTGCGTACTTGCCTGCGCCAGCTCGCGCAGCGTCTTGCCCATGTTCTCTCGCTCAGCGGCAAGGGTATCGGTGGTTTTTGCCACATTGTCCAGCGTGCGCTGAATATTGGCCATGTTCTCGGGAGAGAACAAATTGCGCATCTGCATCACTACCAGATTCAGGTTGTAGGCAACGTCTTCGCCACTGGTCAGCAGCTTGCTCAGCGGCGAAGGCTTGGCAATGATCACCGGCACCGAGTTATCGCTACTCTGCAGGGGCTTGCTGTCGGGTGCATCGCCGCTGGTCAACCGGATCACGGTCGGGCCGGTCACACTAGTCTGCACCAGGCGCGCCTGGGTATCGGTGCGCACCGGCGCATTGGCATCAACCCGCACACGCGCGATCACATGGCGCGGGTCCTTGGTGTCCAGGCGCAGCCCATAGATATCGCCCACCTTGATGCCATTGAACTCGACCGTACTGCCCTTGGTCAGGCCAGTGACTGCCTCGTCAAACACGATGTCGTACATGTTCTGGCGCACATCGCCGCCCGGCCGTCCAAGCCACACGGCGAAGCCCATCATGGCCAGCACGACCACCAGTGTGAAAAAACCGACCAGTACGTGGTGTGCCTTGGTCTCCATGTCAGCGAACCTCCGTTTTGCCTGCCGCCATGGCGGCAGCACGGCCACGCGGGCCATGAAAATAGTCCTGGATCCACGGGTCATCGAAAGCGGCTACCCGCTCCAGGCTGTCACTGACCAGAACGCGCTTGCGCGCCAGCACCGCCACCCGATCAGAAACAGTGTAGATGGTGTCCAAGTCGTGCGTCACGAGAAACACGCTCAGTCCCAGTGCATCACGCAGCGTCAGAATGAGTCGGTCAAAGCTGGCAGCACCGATCGGATCCAGCCCGGCGGTAGGCTCGTCCAGGAACAGCACAGCGGGATCCAGCGCCAATGCACGCGCCAGCGCCGCGCGCTTGACCATGCCACCGGACAGGTCGGCCGGATACATGCCGGCGGCCTGCGCCGGCAATCCCGCCAGCGCGATCTTGACGCAAGCCAGGTGCGCTGCCTCGGCTGCCGACAGTCCCGCATGCTCGATCAGCGGCAAGGCCACATTCTCTGTCACGGTAAGCGACGAGAACAAGGCCCCTTTCTGGAACAGCACGCCGAAACGCCGCTCCTGCACGCGGCGCTGTGCTTCAGGCAGCAATAGCAGATCCTGGCCGAACACCTGCACACTGCCCTGCGCTGGCCGGTTCAGCCCAACGATGGTACGCAGCAGCACCGATTTTCCGGTGCCCGATCCGCCCACCACGCACAGGATTTCGCCACGCCGAAGGTCCATGTCGAGCCGATCGTGCACCACATGGGCGCCGAACTGGTTGCGCAAGCCCCGCACTTCGACGACATGCTCTGCGGTCTGCTGCCGCCCCGGCGTCACCATTCCATCTCCATGTAGAACAGCGCAGCGATGGCGTCCACCAAGATCACCACGAAAATCGATTGCACCACGGCCGACGTGGTGTGCTCACCCACCGATTGCGCGCTGCCCTGCACCCTGAATCCCTCCATGCAGCCGATGACGGCAATCAGGAACGCCATGACCGGCGCCTTGGCCATACCGACCCAGAAATGACGCACGCTCACGTCCTGCTTCACGATTTCCAGAAACTGCACGGCCGAGATGTCCAGCGACAGGAAGCACACCACCATGCCGCCCAGAATGCCCGACAGCATGGCAAGGAAGGTCAGCATCGGCAAGGCCAGCAACAACGCCAGCACGCGCGGCAGCACCAGCAGCTCCATCAGGTCCAGCCCCTGTACACGGATGGCGTCAATCTCTTCGTTGGATTTCATGGAGCCGATCTGCGCGGTAAAGGCGCTGGCCGTGCGCCCCGCCACCAGGATGGCGGTCAGCAGCACGCCAAACTCGCGCAGATAGGAAAACGCCACCAGATCCACCGTGTAGATCGTGGCGCCAAAATCGGCCAGCACGGTAGCCCCCAGAAATGCCACCACGGCGCCGATCATGAAGGTCAGCAGCGCGATGATGGGTACGGCATTGAGACCCGTCTGCTCCAGATTGGCCACCAGCGCCGTCATCCGCCAGCCTTGCGGGTGCAGCGGCAGACGCGCCAGGGCCAGCAAGGTCATGCCGATGAAGCCGGCCAGTTCCAGCACATGGCGCCAGAAGGCATGCATGCCGATGCCGATGCGCTCCAGCAGTTCCAGCACGGGGTTGCTCCGCGGTGGTGGCGGTACCTCCTGCACCGACTGCAATGCCTGCGCCACCGCCACCAGCAAAGCCTTGCGTTCCGGCAGCAACGCCTGGGCATGGTCCACCAAGGCC
Source organism: uncultured Allobrachymonas sp. (assembly GCA_964413485.1). Lineage (GTDB taxonomy): Bacteria > Pseudomonadota > Gammaproteobacteria > Burkholderiales > Burkholderiaceae_C > Brachymonas. The sequence goes on from CAYPRU010000026.1 coordinate 26,515, forward strand.
AGCACCCGTTCAGCGCCCAGCATGTCACACAGCTGACGCGCACCTGCAGTGTCCAGCGCATCCAGTCCGCTGACATCCAGCTGCAGTTGCTGCGGCAACGCTTGCGTCAGGGAACGCCCCTGCGCCTGCAATTCCCGAAAATGCGTAAGCGTCCACGGACCGCGCACATGCAGCACGGCGCCGTCATCCTGCAGCGCAAGCTCTGCTTCGGGGGTAGAAATAGACGCTATCATTTTTTCACTCTATCACAGCTTGTTCCAGCCACCATGTCCCCCCAATTCCCTGCCATTTGCCTTATTTATGCACGCGCCCGCAACGGCGTCATCGGCCGCGGCGGCGTCATGCCATGGCATCTCCCCGAAGACCTCGCGCACTTCCGCAAGACCACTGTGGGATGTCCGGTCATCATGGGCCGCAAGACCTGGGACAGTTTGCCCACGCGCTTTCGCCCCCTGCCCGGTCGCACCAACGTGGTCATCACCCGCCAGATCGACTGGCAGGCGCCTGGCGCCAACGTCGCTCATGGTCTGGAGCAGGCTATCACCTTGTGCACACCGGGCGAGATGGCATGGGTCATCGGCGGTGCGGAAATTTATGCGCAGGCATTGCCGCTGGCCGCTCGCGTCGTCGTGACCGAGATCGATGCGGATTTCGAAGGCGATGCCTACGCCCCGGAGCTGGGCCCCGAATGGCATGAGGTGACACGCGATTGCATCGTCAGCGGCAGCGGGCTGTCCTTGGCTTTTGTGACTTACGCGCGCGATACTGCTGCAGAAAAAACGGATTGACGGGATTGGCAGGAAGCTGGGCTGGCGTGCATCCAGTTGCCGACTGCATCCGGACCAGCAGCCTTGCCGGCACCACTAGTGACACTGCACGCTGTCGCATGCTGATAACATGGTGCGCCGCACCGCCGTAGCGCTGACACGGTGCTCCCATCGTGCGGGCCGGCCAAGACTGCTGCACGCTCGCAATCTGCACAGAACAACCACCAAGGAATTTCAGACCCCATGCAACTCGCCACCTGGAACGTCAACTCCCTCAATGTACGCCTGCCGCAAGTGCTTGACTGGCTGGCCGCACACCCGGAAGTCGAGGTCCTGGCCCTGCAGGAAACCAAGTTGACCGATGACAAGTTTCCGGCCCAGGCCTTTGCCGACGCCGGCTACCATGTCGATTTTTTCGGTCAAAGAACCTATAACGGCGTGGCACTGGTGTCGCGTCAGGCGGGCAGCGATGTGGTGCGCAACATTCCGGGCATGGACTGCGACATGGCGCGCGTGCTCAGTGCCACCTTCCGCACACCAGGCGGGCAGCCGCTGCGCGTGGTAGGCGCCTACTTCCCGAACGGTCAGGCGCCGGGCACGGACAAGTTTGCCTACAAGATGCGCTGGCTGGAGGCGATGCGCGAGTGGCTGCGCGCCGAACTGGTCAAAACGCCTCAACTGATCCTGATGGGGGATTTCAACATCACCTTTGACGATCTGGATGTCTGGGATCCGGTCGGGCTGCGTGAAACCATCCACTGCACCACTGAAGAGCGCGAACATCTGCAGCAGCTGATCGGCCTGGGTCTGATCGACAGCTTGCGCCTGTTTCCACAGCCCGAAAAAGCCTACACCTGGTGGGACTATCGCAATTTCGCTTTTCGTCGCAACCGGGGCATGCGCATCGACCACATCCTGGTCAGCCAGCCGCTGCTGGCTACCGTGACTGCCTGCGACATCGACACTTTGCCACGCAAGAACGAACGCCCGAGCGACCATACGCCGGTCGTCATCACCTTGCGCGGGTAAATAAAAAACGGAGCCGAGGCTCCGTTTTTTATTACACCCGATTGCTCGGGGTGGGGGTCGGCTTGACCTCGGGTGGCTGCGGCGCCTGCACCGACGCAGGAGCAGAACCGCCGCTGCTGTTGCCATCACCACGCGACGCCGGCGTGCGGGGCGTCCAATCCTTGGCCGGCTGAGGTTGCTTGCCTTCCATGATGGCGTCGATCTGCTCGCTGTCGATGGTTTCCCACTCCAGCAGGGCCTTGGCCATGGCATGCATCTTGTCGCTGTGCTCTTCGATCAGATTGCGGGCCAGCGTGTACTGTTCGTCGATGATGCGGCGCACTTCCTCGTCGACCTTGCGCATGGTCTCTTCACTCATGTGCGTGGTCTTGGTGACGCTGCGGCCCAGGAACACTTCGCCCTCGTTTTCGGCGTAGACCATCGGCCCCAGTGCCTCGCTCATGCCGTAGCGCATGACCATGTCACGGGCCAGCTGCGTGGCACGCTCGAAGTCGTTGCTGGCGCCGGTGGTCATCTGGTGCATGAACACTTCTTCGGCAATACGGCCGCCAAACAGCATGCTGATCT
>CAYPRU010000027.1:0-27590 GCA_964413485.1 uncultured Allobrachymonas sp.
CGGCCAGCCAGCCCTGGTCGCGGCCCATGGTCGAGGCGATGCGCAGCGCCAGGCATTTCTTGCCCAGCAGCGCGTTGCCGCCGTAGCCCGAGCCATAGGACCAGATTTCGCGCGTTTCGGGGTAGTGCACGATGTATTTGGTGGTCGGGTTGCAGGGCCAGGAGGTCTGGTCCTTTTCGCCGGCGGCCAGCGGTGCGCCCACGGTGTGCATGCAGGGCACATAGTCGCCGTCGGCGCCGAGCACATCGAACACGGCCTTGCCCATGCGGGTCATCAGCTTCTGGTTCACGACCACGTAGGCGCTGTCGGTCAGCTCGATGCCGATGTGGGCAATATGCGAACCCAGCGGGCCCATGGAGAAAGGCACCACATACATGGTGCGGCCCTGCATGCAGCCGTCAAACAGCGGCTGCAGGGTCGCACGCATCTCGTCCGGGGCCATCCAGTTGTTGGTGGGGCCGGCATCGGCCTTGTCCTGCGAGCAGATGAAGGTGCGGTCTTCCACGCGGGCCACGTCGGACGGATCGGACCAGGCCAGATAGCTGCCCGGACGCTTGGCAGGGTTGAGCTTCTTGAAAGTACCTGCATCGACCAGCTGCTGGCACAGGCGGTCGTACTCTTGCTGGCTGCCGTCGCACCAGACCACCTGGTCGGGCTTGCACAGATTGGCCATGTCCTGCACCCAGGCGATCAGGCGCGGGTGCTTGACATAGTCAGGAATGTTGAGGGGGATAGCGGCCATGGAAGTACTCCGGTAATGTGAAACTGGTGCAGACTTGGCGCAGCGCGACGCCGGGCGTCCAGCCTTCTGCGCGACAGTGGTCTGATGGTCGGTATTTTGGTGGCGGCCGTTGCAGGCACCCCCGCAAGATATACAGCGCCTTGATTAAACGAACGATTTTAACGGGTTAATGCATCGCCATCACTGCGCTTTCCGGGGCATACAGCATATTGAGTGTTTTTCCTGATGGGAAGCAGTGAAAGAGCGCTTGCGTGGCGCTTGCGTGCATTGTCCGTCTACATTCTCAATGTCAGGGTTTACCCGATGCAGTGGATTGTCATGGAATTGCAATACTGCGTCTTGTAACATGCCAACAGGCAGTATGCCCCTGCCAAATCCCCCTCAGCCTTCAGGAGAGTAGCCATGAGCCAAATGATGAGAGCCGCCGTGTTTGTCGAACCGGGACGTATCGAGTTGACAGAAAAACCGATTCCTGATGTGGGCCCCAACGATGCGCTGATCCGCATCACCACCACCACCATCTGCGGCACCGACGTGCACATCCTGAAAGGCGAGTATCCGGTCGCCAAGGGCCTGACCGTAGGCCACGAACCGGTGGGTGTGATCGAGAAGCTCGGCAGCGCCGTGGTCGGCTACCAGGAAGGCCAGCGCGTCATCGCCGGCGCCATCTGCCCGAACTTCAACAGCTATGCCGCGCAGGACGGCTATCCCAGCCAGGACGGCAGCTACCTGATTCCGCAAGGCCTGTGCGGCTGCCATGGCTACAAGGCCACCGCCGGCTGGCGCTTTGGCAACCTGATCGACGGCACCCAGGCCGAGTACGTGCTGGTGCCGGATGCCCAGGCCAACCTGGCGCCGATTCCGGACGGCCTGACCGACGAACAGGTGCTGATGTGCCCCGACATCATGTCCACCGGCTTCAAGGGCGCCGAGAACGCCAACATCCGCATCGGTGACACCGTGGTGGTGTTCGCGCAGGGCCCGATCGGACTGTGCGCCACGGCGGGTGCCCGACTGCTGGGAGCCACCACCATCATCGCCGTGGACGGCAACGATGACCGCTTGGGCGTGTCGAAAAAACTGGGCGCCGACGTCACCCTCAACTTCCGCAATGTGGACGTGGTCGATGAAGTGCTGAAGCTGACCGGCGGCAAGGGCGCCGACAGCTCGATCGAGGCACTGGGCACCCAGGCCACCTTCGCGCAGGCCCTGAAAGTACTCAAACCCGGTGGCACGCTGTCCAGCCTGGGCGTCTATTCCCAGGACCTGCAGATTCCGATGGCACAGTTTGCCGCCGGCCTGGGCGACAACACCATCCGCACCGCCCTGTGCCCCGGCGGCAAGGAGCGCATGCGCCGCCTGATGAACGTGATTGCCTCCAACCGCCTGGATCTGGGCGCGCTGGTCACGCACGAGCGCAAGCTGGACGACATCGTGGCAGCCTACGACCTGTTCTCGCACCAGCGGGATGGCGTGCTGAAAATCGCGATCAAGCCGTAATTTTCAGCGCCTGTTGCAAGGCGGTAACACACCGTTCTTGTCTGTTTGCCGGCAAGTTGGGTATAATGCTCCCCTTGCCGGCAAACCCCGTCGGCCTGATCAACTTGAGACGGGGACAATTTATGCGGGCTGTCTCGCAGGCTCGATCTTCCTGCGACAAACTCCTGCAATTCTGGAATCCATTAGCTAATGACCACTATCCGCGTAAAAGAAAACGAGCCTTTTGAAGTTGCACTGCGCCGCTTCAAGCGCACCATCGAAAAACTGGGCCTGCTGACCGACCTGCGTGCCCGCGAGTTCTACGAGAAGCCCACTGCAGAGCGCAAGCGCAAGAAAGCCGCTGCTGTCAAGCGCCATTACAAGCGCGTGCGCAGCATGCAGCTGCCCAAGAAACTGTACTGATCAGTTTCGGCACCTGATACAACCCGCCTCGGGACGCCGAAGCGGGTTTTTTGTTTTTCATCTTCCCAAACGGAGCATTCCATGTCCCTCAAACAACAGATTACCGAAAACATGAAAACCGCCATGCGCGCCAAGGACATGGAGCGTCTGGGCACTATCCGCCTGCTGCAGGCCGCCATCAAGCAACGCGAAGTCGATGAGCGCATCGAACTGGATGATACGGCCGTGATTGCGGTCGTGGACAAGCTGATCAAGCAGCGCAAGGACAGTATCACGGCATTTGAGCAGGCCGGCCGCCAGGATCTGGCCGACAAGGAAAAGGCTGAAATGACGGTACTGCAGGTGTATCTGCCGGCACGCCTGAGCGAGGCCGAAGTGCAGGCAGCCGTGCAAGCGATTGCCACTGTCTTTGAAGCCGAACAGGGCCGCAAACCGGTTGCCGCCGACATGGGCAAGCTGATGGGCGCGGCCAAGCAGCAACTGGCTGGCAAGGCTGACATGGGCCTGGTATCAGCCGCCGTGAAGGCGGCGCTGGCCGGCTGACCGGTCAGGAGACGGGGACCGCGCGCGCTGCCCGGCTGGCAGCGCGCCGAGCACCGTCAGCCCGCAGTCCCGAATGCGGCAGCATCGGCGTGCGCTGGCGCCCCACAGGCATGACAAAAACGGGCGAATGCATTTTTGCGCGTGCCGCATTGGCTGCAATGGTTGAACAGGCCAATGCCGCAGTGAGGACAAAAATCCATGGCGGCGTCCTTCAGATCTACCGGCCGCTCACAGCCCGGGCATACCCCCTTGCCCAGTCGGGCCAGGGCCGTGTCATAGCTCAACTCATTGCGGCGCTGCATATCCGGCAAGGCTTCGGCCTGACGCTGTCGCTCCAGATAGCGGCTGAGCGCCAGAATGCCATAACGCCCGACCAGCAAGGTGATGATGACCCCCACGCTGTAGCGCACATAGCCGCCATAACTGGGCAGATAGGGCACCAGCTCCACAAAGAAAGCCACCAGCGCAAACAGGATGAAGCCCCAGACAAAGGGCCACCATCTGCTGCCGCGCTTTCTGGCAAACAGCCAGCCGGCCACGACCAGCAGCGGCAAGGTCAAGGCCAGACGATACAGGAACACGCGCAGCTCGACCTGGCGCATTTCTGCCTCATAGGCCTGCTGCGCCTGCTTTTTCAGGGGCGCCAAGGCTGCCTCCGCACGGTCTGCTGCCTGGCTGGCATCCAGTGCAATCTGCTGCTGGCGCTGCACCTCGGCCAGCGCCTGGCGCTCGGCCAACTGCAATTGCTCCAGCGCACGGGTGCGCTGCATGAGTTCAGCATCCTGATCAGGGCGGGCCGTGGCGCTGCGGGTGGCACGCCAGGCTTCGAACCGGTCCTTGGCGGTGCTGCTGTCCGCCTGCGCCTTTTCATGCTGCAATTCGGCCTGCTGCAGCGCACTGTGCGCATCGCGGGACTTGGCCTGCGCCAGTTGTGCTGCCTGCAGCAAGGGCTCGGCCTCGTCCCGCATCAGGAACTGCTCTGGCGTGCGCGTGCTTTCGACCTTGGGCAGATCGCCCACGATGGTGCTGCCCAGCCCGGTAAGAAACCCGGCCAGCACCAGCGCTACCAGCCACAAGGCCATGCGGAACCATTTTTCTGACCATCGCAGCGATTTGTTCATGCCGTGCTCCTGCCAATGTCGGTTGCGAAAATCATCATAGCAATGCGGGCCGTGGCGTGCCTCAAACCAATGCCCCATCACTCCGTGGGATGGCCGCCCGCCCTGCCGCGCCACGCGGTTCCGTGACAGACACATGCCTCGCCCCGGGCGGCCTCGACCAGCTCATGCAGTATCGGGCACTCGCTGATCGGATGTTGTGCATCGTCTTGCGCCACGCACAGCCCCTGCAGCGTGGCCAGTTGTTTTTCCAGCGCATGCAGGCTGCGCAGACGGGTGCGCACCCGCTCGAGCTGCGCCTGGACCAGGGTGGTGATGTCGGCGCAATCGTCCTTGGGGTGGGCCATCAAATCCAGCAGCTGGCGGATGTCGGCCAGCGACATGTCCAGGGCGCGGCAGTGACGGATGAAGGCCAGCCGCTCCAGATGCGCCTGGCCGTAGCTGCGGTAGCCGTTTTCATCACGTCCGGGATTTGGCAACACGCCGATTTTTTCGTAATAGCGGATGGTTTCCACATCGACGCCCGCAGCCCGCCCCAACGCACCGATGCGCAGGTGCGGAACTGCATCCGCAGAAATGTGTACAGAATCAACCATCTTGAAATTATGACTGATACGGCCCACTTGACTCTGTAGTGGCTACAGGGTTTCCAATACTCATATGGAATCGAACAAGTGCTCCTCACAAGCTGCCGCTGGCTGCGGCTCTGGCTGCTTCAGCGCACAGCCACTGGCTCCGGACGCCTCCCCGGACGCTGCGCGCGCCGGTGCCCATACCCTGCACATTCCAGCCATGGACTGCGCGGCAGAAGAAAGCGAAATCCGCCACGCGCTGGGCAAGATACCCGGCATTGCCAGCCTGCAGTTCCGCCTGAGCCAGCGCCTGCTGCTGATCGATGCCCCGGCCGATGCGCTGCCACTGGTGCTCGGCGCCATCCGCAAGGCAGGCTTTGAGGCCTTCCCGATTGCGGCCGCCGAGGCGTCTTCTGCCGGCTCTGCGGTCGGCGCAGCGACCTGCCAGGTCTGTGGCCACGACACGACGGCCGGCACACACAGCGACCACGGCCACGCAACTGGCGACAACGGGTACCGGATCTCCGGCGCACTGGTGCTGGCGGTGCTGGCCGAACTGGCGCACTTCCTGGCACCCGACCTGCTGCCGTGGCGCATCGGCGGCATGGCGCTGGCCGTGCTGGCAATCGCACTGTCCGGTTTTTCCACCTACCGCAAGGGGCTGGGCGCGCTGCGCCACGGCCGCCTGAGCATCAATGCGCTGATGACGGTGGCCGTCAGCGGCGCCTTCCTGATCGGCCAGTGGCCGGAAGCCGCCATGGTGATGGCGCTGTATGCCATCGCCGAATGGATCGAAGGGCGCGCTGCCGACCGGGCACGGAACGCCATTGAGCGCCTGCTCGAGCTGGCGCCGGACAGCGCCGAAGTGCAGCAGCCCGACGGCAGCTGGAAAATGCAGCCGGTGGCCGGCATCCTGCCCGGTGCGGTACTGCGCGTGAAGGCGGGCGAGCGTGTGGCGCTGGATGGCGTGGTGATGCAGGGGCAAAGCGCGATCGACCAGGCCTCGGTGACGGGTGAGAGCATCCCGGTAGACAAATCCGTCGGTGACAGCGTGTTTGCCGGCACGGTCAATACCACCGGCGTGTTGCAGGTGCGCAGCACTGCCACGGCACAAAACACCACCCTGGCACGTATCATCCAGGCAGTGGAGGACGCGCAGGCCAGCCGCGCTCCCACACAAGCGTTTGTGGACCGTTTTGCTGCCATTTATACCCCCACGATTTTTGCCCTGGCCATAGGAACAGCGGTATTGGGCCCGCTGCTGCTGGGCTGGAACTGGCTGGATGGCATCTACAAGGGGCTGGTGCTGCTGGTGATCGGTTGCCCCTGCGCCCTAGTGATTGCCACGCCGGTCACCCTGGTCAGCGCCCTGACGGCAGCAGCCCGACGCGGCATGCTGTTCAAGGGCGGTGTTCACCTGGAGCAGGCCCGCACCATCAAGGCGGTCGCCTTTGACAAGACGGGTACGCTGACATGGGGTGAGCCCACTCTGGTCCACCACGAGGTGTTTGCCCGCCACGACCAGGCCACCGGCTGGGCGCTGGCGATGGCGCAGCAATCGGACCATCCGGTGTCCTCGGCCATCGGCAGCGGTCTGCAAAGTCTGCAGGTGAATCAGCAGGAAGTCTATGGCGTGTGTGCCGCGCCGGGATTCGGCACCCAGGCCACGGCCAGCGAAGGGCACGCCTTGTGCCTGGGCCATGCCGGCTGGATGCAGCAGCAGGGACTGTTGACACCGGAGGTGGCAGACAGCGTGTCGCGGCAGCAGGCGCTGGGCCGCACCGTGTCGCTGCTGTCCGACGGCCAGCAGGTGCTGGCGCTGTTTGCCGTGGCCGACCGCGTGCGCGCCCAGGCCGCAGACGCCATACGCGAGTTGCAGGAGTTGGGCGTGCATACCGTGATGCTCAGCGGCGACCACCAGACCACCGCCGACGCGATTGCACAGGAAACAGGGCTGGATCAGGCGCGCGGCAACCTGTTGCCAGAGGACAAGCTGCAGGCGATTGCCGGGCTGCAGCGCAGCCATGGTCCGACTGCCATGGTGGGCGACGGCATCAACGACGCACCGGCGCTGGCCAGCAGCAACCTGGGCGTAGCCATGGGGGGCGCAGGCACCCACATTGCCATGGAAGCGGCCGATGTGGTGGTGTTGAACGACGATCTGCGCCGCGTGCCAGAGACCATCCGCCTGTCGCACCACACGCACAGGGTATTGTGGCAAAACATTGCAGTTGCGCTGGGAATCAAGGCCGTATTTTTTGTGCTGGCCATTGCCGGCAGCGCCACCATGTGGATGGCGGTGTTTGCCGACATGGGCGCCAGCCTGCTGGTGGTGGCCAATGGCCTGCGCTTATTGCGCTGGCGGGGTTGACGTGGACTTGCGGAACCAGCCCCAGGTCCAGAACGTCAGGAACAGCACCAGCCACAGGCCGGCAAACGTCATGGCATTGGGTGGCAGCGCCACCAGCGGTGCGCCGCAGCTGACCGCATCGGTGCTGCGCCATGCATTCCACAACAACACCGGGAATGGCATGATGGAAATGGCGCCACAGGCCAAGACTGCCGGCGACAGCAGCCAGGCCATCCAGCCGCCACGCGCCACCGCCTGCAGCACCGGGCGCCAGCGCCGCGTCAACCACCTGCACAGTGCAATCAGTACCACTGCCCCCACCAGGTAGCCCCACAGCAGCGGCGACCAGGTCCACTGGTTATTGGCCAGATGAATCGCCCAATCGGGTGCCTCACCGCTGGCCACGACCATGCCTTGTGCCGTTTCGGCGGTGATGCTTGCAGTCGTCATGCTCAACTCCCGGCCACCTTCATGCGATTAACCAGCACCGAGCCGACACTCTTGGAGCCGGTGGTGTACACGTCGGCGCCAATGGCCTCGATGCCCAGGAACATGTCCTTCATGTTGCCGGCAATGGTGATTTCATGCACCGGGAAGGCGATTTCGCCATTCTCGACCCAGAAGCCGGCCGCACCGCGTGAATAATCCCCCGTCACATAGTTGACGCCCTGCCCCATCAGCTCGATCACGAACAGGCCGGTATGCAGCTTGCGCAGCATGGCGTTCAGATCCTCCTGCGCCTGCGTGAGCGTGCTGGTCATGGACAGATTGTGGCTGCCGCCGGCATTGCCGGTCGTGCGCATACCCAGCTTACGCGCGGTGTAGGCGCTCAGGAAATAGCCTTGCACGCTGCCATCGTCCACCACCTTGCGGGCCTGCTCGCGCACGCCTTCGTCATCGAACGGGCTGCTGCCCTTGCCGCGCAGGATGAACGGATCTTCGTCGATCTGGATGTGCTTGGGGAACACCTGCTTGCCCAGACTGTCGAGCAGGAAGGTGCTTTTGCGGTACAGCGCCCCGCCGCTGACGGCCTGCACAAAGCCCCCCAGCAAGCCGGCAGCCAGCGGTGACTCGAACAGCACCGGACATTCGGTGGTGGGAATCTTGCGCGCCTGCAAGCGGCTCAGGGCACGCTCTGCGGCGTAGCGGCCGACAAAGCGAGGATCCGCCAGATCCTCGGGCCTGCGCATGGAGCTGTACCAGTAGTCACGCTGCATGTCGTCGCCACTGCCGGCGATGGGCGCCACGCTGATGGTATGGCGCGAACTGGCATACCCGCCGCGGAAGCCATGCGTGTGCGCACTGAAGAAATGGCTTTGCTGTGCCGAAACGCTGGCGCCTTCGCTGTTGGTGATGCGGGAATCACGCTGCAGCGCGGCATGCTCGCATTGCAGGGCCAGCCGAGTAGCCTTGGCGCTGTCAATGGCCCAGGGGTGGAACAGGTCGAGGTCGCGCTCGGTGGTTTCCACATCCTGCTCGTCGGGCAGGCCGGCGGCCGGATCCTGTGCGGTGAAGCGCGCCACATCGTAGGCGGCCTGCACGGTCTGCTCGATGGCCTTGCGCGAAAAATCGGAAGTGCTGGCATTGCCGCGCTGGTTGCCGATGTACACGGTGACGCCCAGGGATTTGTCGCGGTTGCGTTCAACGTTTTCCAGTTCGCCCTTGCGCACCGATACCGACAGGCCGCAGCCCTCGGACGCCTCGGCACCGGCATCGGTGGCGCCCAGTTTCTTGGCATGGGCGATAGCGGTATCGACCAGCTCTTCGAAATAGGCCCGGCTGTAGGCAAATCCGGGCAGCGGCTGCTCGGGGCTGGCGGCGCCAGCCGCAGAACGGGGTTCTTTATTTCTCATAGGCAAGTATGATACTTGGCTATTGAATACCGAGCATACCCACAGAACTATGTCACGCAAACCGAAACGCGGTTATTACGTAAAGGGCCAATTCGTGCACGAAGGCAGCGAACTGGACCTCGAACTCAAGCGCCAGAACAAAGGCGATACCGACATCAGCCGGACCGATCTGAAGCGCGAAAGCGAAGCCCTGCAGGATCTGGGCAGCGAACTGCTGACCCTGCGTGCCGGTCTGCTGGCGCCGCTGGACTTGCCCGAGAAACTGCTGGAAGCGCTGACCGAAGCCAACCGTTTGACCAACTTTGAGGGCAAGCGCCGCCAGATGCAGTTTATCGGCAAATTGATGCGCAAGCTGGACGACGAGCAGGTGGCGGCCATCCGTGCCGCCCTGCAAGTGCAGAAGGACGGCAGCGCCAGCGAAACGGCCACCCTGCACCAGGCCGAGCATTGGCGTGACCGTCTGTTGTCCGAGGAGGGCAGCGATGCCGCGCTGACCGAGTGGCTGCAACTGCATCCGGGCAGCGATGCCCAGCAGCTACGCGCCCTGATGCGCCAGGCACGCAAGGATGCGCAAGCCAACGCCGCAGCACCAGCCGGCGAAGCCCCGCGCCACAGCCGGGCCTACCGGGAACTATTCCAGCTGATCAAGACGCAACTGCTGGCAGCGGCAGACGCCGATAGCCTCTTTCCTGGCGACGAAACATGAAGTCCAGTCATTGCGCCTCTTCGGTCCTGCGCCCTGTCCCGTTGTTTGCGGCGTGTGCCCTGGCCATCCTGCTGCACGGAGGACAGGCGTTTGCTGCCGATGCTCCGCTGCCAACGCAGGCCTCTCCGGCCCTGGCATCAACCGGCCTGGGCTACACGGTGCGCGGCGGCGATACCCCGGCCAGCATCACGCGCGCCATGGGCCTGAGCGGTTCCCAGTGGCAGGCCGTGGCAGATTACAACCAGCTTGATGCCCGCCAGGCGCCACCGGCAGGCACCGTTTTGCGCACCCCGCTGACGCTGCTGAGCTACAAGACCAGCGAGGCGCGCCTGCTGCAGACCGTCGGCAACGTCAGCGTGAATGGCCAGCCGGTCAACGCCGGCGTACGCCTGGCGGAGCGCAGCCGCATTGCCACGGGGCCCTACAGCTCGGCCTTGCTGGTGCTGGACGATGGCTCACAGATCAAGCTGATGCCGCAAAGCGTCGTCAACATCGAGATTTCCCGCCACTACCAGGTCCCGGCAACGGCCAGCCAGGGCAAGGCCATGCAATGGTTTGCCGGCAAGATGCGTCTGCTGCAGGGTGCGCTGGAAGCCGCCGTCGAAAAGGCGGCGCCACGCGCGCGTCCGCTGGAAGTGGAAACCCTCACCTCGCTGATCGGTGTACGCGGCACCCGCTTCCGCGTCGCTGCAGCGGACTCCACCGCACGCCAGGACCGCGCCGAAGTGCTGCAAGGAACGGTGCACAACGCCAACACCTGGAAGCAGTCCGGCATCTTGCTGCCCGCAGGCCATGGTGCGGCCGTAGACCCGAACTCGGCCGAAATCCAGGCGGTGCCGCTGCTGCCGGCGCTCAAGCTGCCAGCGGATAGCGGCAAGCTGACGCTGCCCGACGCGATGTGGAGTTTCGACCCGCTGCCGGGGTACGGTATTTACCGCGTCATCGTGGCCCAGGACCCGGCCTTTGACAGTGTGGTGCTGAGCGAGAAGCTGGCAGGCACCAACGTGGACCTGGGCCAGCTGCAACCCGGCACCTGGCATATCCGCGTGCGCGCCGTGGACGAACATGGGCTGGAAGGCCAGGATAGCGACACCCGCATACTTGTACGTGCACCCGACTACCTGCTGGAAAATGCCTCGCTGTATCACCAGAGCGGGGCGTTGTTCCTGCGCTGGAATCGCGTGAATTTGGTCAAGGCGTCGGAGCCGACCCCCAGCACCGTGCGCGCCACGGTCTATCGCGACGCGGCCCGCACCCAGACCATCGGCGCCCCTGTCAGCACAACGGACCGTCAATTGGCCCTACCCATGCTGGCACAGGGCAACTACTGGCTGCAGATCGAGGCCAGCCATCCCACACTGACCGCGTCCCGGCAGCAGGTGTATCGCATCCATATTCCGGGCAATATGGACAACATGGCCTACCACCAGTTGCTGGAGCTGGATACGGCGTCCAGCAACTGAGACGCCTACCTGCTGCGGCTTACTTGCCAAGCAGGTCGCCCAGTTTGCTGATGTCGGAAGATTCGGCCACGGCGGCATCGTCCGGTACATACTCATCCTGGTGCTGCCCGGACAGCGTTTCCACGGCATGCCACAGCAGTGCAATCTGATGCTCCTGGCTGGCAGCATTGTCGATCAGGCCGCGCATGGCCTGGTTGAGCGGGTCATCGCCCTGAGTGACGCCATAGGCCGAGAAGCCCATCTGCGCCGCCTTGGCTTCGCGCTTGGCATCGTCTTGTGCCTGGATGATGCGTGCCGGGTTGCCCACTGCGGTGGCGCCCGCAGGCACCGGCTTGGTGACCACCGCATTGCTGCCGACCTTGGCCATATCGCCGACGGTAAAGCCGCCCAGCACCTTGGCCCCTGCACCGATCACCACGCCCTTGCCCAAAGTGGGATGGCGCTTGGTGCCTTTGTATAACGAAGTTCCCCCCAGCGTGACACCGTGGTAGATGGTGCAGTCATCGCCGATTTCGGCAGTTTCGCCGATCACCACGCCCATGCCATGGTCGATGAAGACGCGGTCACCGATGGTGGCGCCGGGATGAATCTCAATACCGGTCAGGAAACGACTCCAGTGCGAAATCCAGCGCGCCAGCCAAGTCCAGCCGCTACTCCAGCAGCTGTGGGCGATGCGGTGCAGCTGCAGGGCATGAAAACCGGGGTAGGAAAACACCACATCCCACTTGGTGCGCGCCGCAGGGTCACGGTCAAGGATGCACTGGATATCGGAGCGGATTCGGGAAAACATGATGGCAGTGTACGTCAGTGCTTGTCGGCTTGCGCCGATTTTTGCATGGCCTTGGCAATACCACGCAGAATGTGGATTTCCTCTTCGCGCAGCCCGGCACGGTAGAACAGCTGCTGCAGGCGCGGCATCAGCTTCTTGGGCGCCAGCGGATCCAGAAAGCCGACATCCTCCAGCGCCTGCTGCCAATGCGCCAGCATGCCTTCCACGGCGACGACATCGGCCAGCGGCGTGGCCGTGGCAGGCACTGGCAGAGGCTCAAAGCCACCCAATGCCTGGCGCCATTCATAGGCCAGCACCTGGGCTGCGGAAGCCAGGTTCAAAGAGCCATAAGCAGGGTTGGTGGGGATGCTGAGACAGGCATGGCAACGGTACACATCTTCGTTGCGCATGCCGAAGCGTTCGCTGCCGAATACCAGCCCGACGCTGCGCAGCGGTGGGTCACCGCGCGCCTGCAGCGCCAGCCGGGCAAAGTGCTCGCGTGGCGCACGCGTGGGCGGGCCGAAATCGCGCGGCGTCATGGCGGTAGCACACAGGTGCTCCATCCCTTCCACCGCTTCCTCCCAGTGCTGCACGATGCGCGCCTTGCGCAACACATCGTCCGCGCCACTGGCACGCTCGATGGCCTCGTCGCGTGTGAGCACGTCCTGCCAGCGCGGCTGCACCAGCACCAGATCGTCAAATCCCATCACCTTCATGGCGCGGGCGACGGCGCCGACATTGCCGGCATGGCTGGTGTGCAGCAGGATAAAACGGGTGTGCATGGCATGGAACCAATCTGGTGGTAAATGCTGATTTTCACCGATACTGGCACCATTGTGCTGCAACCGTGCCATACAGACACGCCCACATGCACCCAATTCGCTTGACAGGGATCAGGCACCCCTGTTGACTGACACCGCTAAACTACCGGTATTCATGGAGTAAGCCGCATGCCAACCACCCTGCAATCCCCTACCGCCCTGCCCAACGCCAGATACTGGTGGCTGGCCACTCTGGCCGCGACTTTTCTGTGGCTGGGCGCAGGCTACATACTCGGAAACCGCTGCGGCGGCCTTGATCTGATCGGCCCGTGCAAGCTGGCCATGTACGCCTCCCCGTCCTTGGCCTGGTTTGGCGTGGGCTGGCTGTTCTGGGCCTTGTTGGTGATTCCGCTGCTGGCATTGGCAGCCCTGGTGCAAACCTGGCGCCGCAGCATGCACGTGCGCCCGGAAGCGCTGGCCGAGTGACAGTTACAACTTCTTCAGCTCGTACAGCGCCTCCAGCGCCTCGCGCGGCGTGAGCTGATCTGGATCGATCTGCAGCAAGGCCATCTCCAGCGCACTGGGGCCACTTTCTGCCGCAGCCAGAGCCGGCGGTGCGGCGAACAGATCGATCTGGCTGTCATTGCTTTGCTGCTGCGCCTCGAGCTGCTGCAGAGCATGGCGCGCATGGTGGATCACCGGCGCCGGCATGCCGGCCAGGCGCGCCACCTGGATGCCGTAGCTGCGGCTGGCCGGGCCCTGCTGGATCGCATACAGGAACACGATGTCCTGCCCTGCTTCGGCGACGCTCACATGCACGTTGACGGCCGCATGGTGGGTGCGCGGAAATTCGGTCAATTCGAAGTAATGGGTGGCAAACAGTGTCAGTGCCTGTGTCTTGTCATGCAGATGCGTGGCAATGCTGCCTGCCAGCGCCAGGCCGTCGAAGGTGCTGGTGCCACGGCCGATTTCATCCATCAGCACCAGGCTGTGCGGCGTGGCAGCGTGCAGAATCTGGGCTGCTTCGGTCATTTCCAACATAAAGGTGGACTGGGCATTGGCCAGGTCGTCCGCCGCGCCGATGCGGGTGTGGATGGCATCGATCGGGCCGATGCGACAGGCAGTGGCCGGCACATGACTGCCGATGCTGGCCAGCAGTACGATCAGCGCCACCTGGCGCATGTAGGTGGATTTGCCGCCCATATTGGGGCCGGTGATGACCTGCATGCGCTGCTTCGGCGACAGCTGGGTATCGTTGGCGCTGAAGCTGGTACCGACGGTTTCCATAAGGCGCGCCTGCACCACCGGGTGGCGGCCAGCCGTGATCTCGATGCAGGGCTCGATAGCGAACGTGGGCGCGCACCAGTCCAGCGCCAGGCTGCGCTCGGCCAGCGCACACAGGGCATCGAGCGTGGCCAGCGCAGCGGCCAGCGTCTGCAGCGTCGGCACGCCGGGCTGCAGGTTTTCCAGTAGCTGCTCGTACAGCCATTTTTCGCGCGCCAGGGCACGGTCCTGCGCGGACAGGGCCTTGTCTTCAAACGCTTTCAGCTCCGGCGTGATGAAGCGCTCGGCGTTTTTCATGGTCTGGCGGCGCTGGTAGTCCTGCGGCACCTTGTCTAGCTGGCTGCTGGTGACTTCGATGTAGTAGCCGTGCACACGGTTGAACTGCACGCGCAGGTTGGCAATGCCGGTGCGCTCGCGCTCGTGCTGTTCCAGCGCCACCAGGAAATCGGCGCTGTGGTTCTGGATGTTGCGCAGTTCGTCCAGCTCGGCATCAAATCCGGTAGCAATGACACCACCATCACGCACGTTGACAGCCGGTTCCGGCTGCAGCGTGGCCTGCAGCAAGTGCAGCACTTCGCGGGCAGGCTGCAGGTGCATAGCAATTCCCGGCAACAGGCCGTCGCCGTTACCCTCCAGAATCTGCGACAGACGCGTGTGCAAGCCTTCTGCCTGGCCCAGGGTGCGCAGCAATCCGGCCAGTTCACGCGGCTTGCTCTGGCGCAGCGCCAGGCGCGCGCTGATGCGTTCTACGTCACTGATGCCGTGCAGCGCGGTGCGCAGGTCTTTCAGGCCACGTTTGCGCAGCACACCGATGGCATGCAGGCGCTGCTGTGCCGTAGAGCGCCCACGTTCGGGATGCAGCAGCCAGTGGCGCAAGGCACGGCTGCCCATGCCGCTCTGGCAGGTATCGATCAGGCTGAACAACGTGGGACTGCTTTCGCCGCGCAGGGTTTGCGTAAGTTCCAGGTTGCGCTGCGTGGTCAGCGGCAGGTGGATCAGGCTGTCGTCGCGTTGCACCTGCAGGCTGTGCAGGTGCGTCATCGCCCGACCCTGGGTGTGTTCAGCATAGGCCAGCATGGCGGCGGCGGCGGCGTGCGCCTGGGTAACCGCATCGGCTTGCCAAGCATTCAGGTTGGGGCTGCGCAACTGTTCAGTGAGCTTGCGCAGGCCCAGGCCGCTGTCAAAGGTAAAGCCGGGGCGCTCGGTGATGATGAAACGCTGCATGGCTCCGTGCTGCTGCCACTGTTCGAGCTGCGTGCGCTGTGCCGGCGACACGTCGGCGCTGTACAGCACTTCGGCGGGCTGGATGCGGCTGATCCAGTGTTCCAGTTCGTCCGGCGCACATTCGGCCAGCGTCATGCAGCCCTGCATCAGGCTCATCCAGGCCAGTCCGGCCTGACCGCGCGCACGCGCCGGCCAGTAAATCGCCAGCAACACGGCGTCGGCCTTGTCGCCCAGCAATTCGGCATCGGTCAGCGTGCCCGGGGTGACCACGCGCACTACCTTGCGCTCGACCAGACCCTTGCCGGCCCCGACCTCGCCCACCTGCTCGCCGATTGCGACCGACTCCCCCATCTGGATCAGCTTGGCCAGATAGCTGTCCACGGCATGGACCGGCACACCGGCCATGGTCACTGGCTGCCCGGCCGACTGGCCGCGTTGCGTGAGCGTAATTCCCAGCAGGCGCGCTGCCTTGATGGCATCATCATAGAACAGCTCGTAAAAATCGCCCATGCGGTAAAAAAGCAGCGTACCGGGGAAATCTGCTTTCATGGCGAGGTACTGCTGCATCATGGGCGTGTGTTTTGAAAACGCCGGGCTCTCATTTTGACGATCGCTCATTGCGACGATGCTTTCTGAATTTTCCATTAGAACCAACCATTTTTATGTCATATTGCACAACACAAGCTTGCGAACACTGATGCAGTTATACGAATCAAGAAATAGATTGAACCATCCGTCCAGATATTTCAGTCGCCGTACCCAGCGCTCCATGCTGCACACACCAAGATCAACAAAACAATGATTCTTAAACATTACTAGACTACCATTGTATAACATTACAAGCTCAAGAATACTTGAAGTCGCAAGTGGTCAGCATGTCTAAGCCGTCAGGCTTGTTTTAGCCGAGTACGCCAGCAATAATGCCAACAGGCCATCATGAGTAACTAGTGGTTGCCTCTACAAAGAGTAGTTTATCAAAATCTGATGCAATAAAACCACAATGTTCATCAAGCCTACAAAACGAGACTTTAGACTCGCATCCAACGTGGGAAATAGATGCAGATCTGAGCACACCCCATAGTAGAAAAAATTATTATCGAGGCCAAAAATGCACATACCTTCCAATATATCTGATTTAACAGCAGATAAATCAGATATTTTTACAATAGAACCAAGTGCTGATTACAAGAGTTTACACAAAGAACAAATAATAACTTACACCGGTCTCATTATAACTTGCGTTGCACTGGTACTGTTCAGCAGAGATATCTGGCTTGCCTTGTCCGGCGAGACTGACACAAAACTCTGGTTCCAGACCATCCTCTTTACGGGCCTTGTTCTGTTTCTCATCTACGGAAACATTGGCTACCAATTGACCCGTCTAGCCCATATAGCACGTCTCGCAAACCATCACCCAAGCGATGATTCAGAATTGAGCGAGGTCTTCGACCAAATGGCACCTCCATTATCAATCATCGTACCCTCCTACAAGGAAGAGCCAGAAATTGTAAGACAAACATTGCTTTCCGGCGCATTACAGACTTATCCCAACCGAAAAATAACGCTGCTTATTGATGATCCCTTGCCAAACGGTAATTACGAGGCGCAAATCGCACTCGATACAATGCGCAACCTCGTCCATACACTTGATCAGCAACTAACGCTAGCTGCCGAACCATTTATAGCGGCACAACAAGCATTCAGCCAAAGACGAACATTTACTGAAACGGATCAACGGCAAGAAGCAGCCAATATCTCCGCACTCTATCAGGAGGCTGCCAATGTGTTGGAATCTTTTGCGCAAGCCACGCCACAACGCGACCATACCGATAAATTTTTCTCCCAAGCAATCCTTCTTGGCCCGGCAGAGCAGCACAAGGAAAGCTCTCGGCACTGGAAAGACGTATCTGTTTCCGATGAATACCTGGATGCAGTGCAAATTGCCAAAGAATACTCTCGGCTGGCAGCACTTTTCAATACCGAAATCACCAGCTTTGAGCGCAAGCAAT
Organism: uncultured Allobrachymonas sp.; assembly: GCA_964413485.1. GTDB lineage: Bacteria > Pseudomonadota > Gammaproteobacteria > Burkholderiales > Burkholderiaceae_C > Brachymonas. Next base: position 17,297 of record CAYPRU010000027.1, read on the forward strand.
ACGCCAATCTTTCGCATGAGCCAAACAAGGCCATGAATCTCAACTCCTATATTGGATTACTGGGCCAATACATGTTGGAGGTCGAGGAAAATGGTAAAAAACTGCTCATCAATACTCCGCCGAACGAGGCCACACTTGCGATATCAGAGCCTGCCTATCTGATCACCCTGGATGCAGACAGCCTGATCCTGCCAGACTATGCATTGCGCCTCATCCATCACATGGAAACTCCTGGCAATGAGCGCATCGCCGTGATACAAACACCGTACAGCGCCATCCCTGATCCAACCAGTCATCTGGAAAGGACGGCAGGTGCTACAACCGACATTCAATATCTGATTCATCAAGGATTTACCGGACACCGTGCAACGTTCTGGGTCGGAGCCAATGCAGTCTTGCGCTACCGTGCCTTGCACGACATCGTTGAGGAAGACCAGGAACGCGGATATACGATCAAGCGCTATATTCAGGATCGTACCGTCATCGAAGACACAGAGTCAACGGTCGATTTGATCGACAAGGGCTGGGCCCTTTACAATTATCCAGAACGGCTGGCCTACAGCGCCACCCCCCCAGATTTTGGCGCCTTGACCATTCAACGTGGACGATGGGCCAATGGTGGTCTCATTATCCTGCCCAAGCTACTTCGGTATATGCTGAACGGACCAGGGCGTCTGAAAAAACTGCGTGAATGTTTTTTCCGCATTCACTATCTGACTTCGATCGCGGGAGTCAATATTGGGCTGCTCGTCATGCTAACAGTCTATTTTCCAAAACAACTCGAGAGCTGGTGGCTACCAGTAACAGCGGTTCCATATTATGCACTGTATACCAGGGATCTTTGGAGTGTAGGTTACCGCAAGACCAGCGACATCATACGAATTTATGTCCTGAATCTTCTTTTGCTGCCCGTCAATCTAGGAGGTGTCATTCGCTCCATACATCAGGCACTTTCCAGGAAAAAAATCCCATTCCTGCGTACACCAAAGATCGATGGCAGAACCCGAGTGCCCCCACGCTACATTTTTGCATTGCTTGCAATCACCACGCTATGTCTGATAAATGGCATCTTAAATGTCATCGATAAGCTATGGGTTCAGGCATTTTTCTCATTCCTGCATGCCGGCGCGTTCGCGTATGGCCTGATCCTTTTCATTGGAGCCCAAAACGCTTGGTCCGATTTGTTGGCAGGATGGCATTCTGCAAAAGCAGGCCAGAAAGTTATCTCATCCCCTATCCAACCGTAAGCCGCTTATCTATAAAACGCATCATCATGAATCCATTTAATTTTTTCTCACGGCGTTCCGCACTCAAGCTTGCCGGTACAGGGCTTTTTTCTCTGCCAGGGGTAGCTCGCGCAGCCAGTTTGACGACTGCGAACAAACAGACAGCCTCTCGTGGAAAAATATGGATTCCTTTTTTTGATAATCAAAAAATCTGGGCCTACACCAACAGGGAAAGCCTGCTTGCAGGCGACCCCCTGAGCTTGATGTTGTCGGCAGGCCCCGGGGAAAGACAGTACACGGTTCGAGCTGAATTTTTTCGTATTGGAGCCAATGGCGACGAGCTGGTCTTGCGCAGCGATCCGACAACCGTTGAGCATTTTCCTGTTGATCGCTCGGCAGCAGCTTCTGGCGCGAGCTGGACTCCGGCATTGGCCGATCTGGACACATCTGAATGGCCAGCTGGATGCTATAGCATAGATATTGTCCATGAAAAAACTGGAATTCGTGAAGTGCAAGCGGCCCAATTCATTCTTCGCAATCGCTCAAGCACAGGCACCGTTCTGCTTCGCCTTGGCACCAACACCTATCAAGCCTATAACGCCTGGGGTGGGCACAGCTTCTACCCTTCCGAACATGGCCCCGAGCGCGGATCGCTCATTTCGTTCGACAGACCATGTGCACCGAGTTTTTTTGAATATGATGTATACATGGTTCGCTGGCTCGAAGCCATGTCAAAAAAACATGGATTCAAATTGGACTTTGCCAGCAATTTCGATGTGCATCACGACCCCAAACTCCTTTCACGCTACAAACTCGTAATCACAGGCTCGCACGACGAATATTGGAGTCGTGAAGAATTTGATGCCTTTGAACAGCGCATATACAATGAAGGCGGCAATACGGCATTTTTTGGTGCAAATACAGCCTATTTCCAGGTGCGCTATGCCGACATCAATCGGCCTCCAGATGGTGAAGACTGGGGAAGGCAACTTGTTTGCCACAAAGGGATGCATGATCCCATCACAACCCGGAATAGCAAAATTCGCACCGAATTGCTTGCGACCACCCAATTCAGGGAAAATTCACGTCGCCCTGAAACCATATTGACAGGCGGAGCATACCAAGGCTGGTTTAAACCAGACAGCTCTCAACATCCAGCTTACAAGGTTTCTTCAAGCGAATCGTTTCTTTTTGAAGGTACCGGGTTGAAAAATGGAGACACAGTCGCCAAGGTGATTGGATATGAATGGGACAACCGTGATCCAGACGGAGACGGCAAAATGCTATTTGACATCAAGGGTTTCAAGGAAGCTCAGTCGCGGCGATCCAACATGCAAGTATTGATGCGAGGCGATGTCATTGATGTAGACGGCAAGCATGGAATCGCCGAAGCGATCTATTTTACAAGTCATGCAGGCGCAAAAGTATTCAATGCTGGCACTGTCCGCTGGGCCTGGGGTCTAGGCAAGGAAGGCTTTACGTCAACTGCGTTCCAAAAATTCAATGAAAATCTTGTCCAAAGTTTCATTGCCTGACGTTGCAAATTGACTACCTAGCAAGAATCTACCCCACGACAAGGCGACTAACGTCCCCGCCCCGGCCGAGAGTACGGCCTGGTCGCCAGCGCCAGCAGGCACAGCACGGAAAAACCCGCCCCCACCCAGAACGTCATCGACGATCCGTAAACGTCCCACAGCAGGCCGGCAATGGCGCTGGCGGCCAGCATCGTAATGCCACTGGCCAGATTGAACACGCCAAAAGCAGTACCGCGCAGATCGGACGGCGCGGTATCGGCCACCATGGTGGCCAGCAGCCCTTGCGTCATGCCCATGTGCACGCCCCACAGCGCCACGCCGGCAAACAGGGCCAGCCAATGCTGCGCACTCGCCAGTACGACATCTGCGGCAATCAGGACCAGCAGGCCCCAGGCCAGCAGCCTGTCATGACTGGTGTGGTCGGACATCTTGCCAAACGGATAGGCAGAGGCCGCATAGACCACATTCATGGCCACCATCACCAACGGTACCAGCGCCAGCGGGATGCCCATCTGATGTGCCCGCAATACCAGGAAGGCCTCGCTGAACCGGGCCAATGTGAACACTGCGCCGATACCGACCACCCACCAGAAGGCGCCGCTCAGCCGGCGGATATTTTCGCGCCGGATCGGATTGGTGCGCTTCTCGCTCACGGACCGTTTGGGTTCATGCACCCAAAAGGCCAGAATCGCCACACTGAGCAGGCCGGGAATTACTGCCACCCAGAACACGGCACGGAAATCATTGGCCCATAGCAGCATCAGACCGGCCGCCAGCAATGGCCCGGTAAAGGCACCCACGGTATCCAGCGACTGGCGCAAGCCGAAGGCAGCGCCGCGCACTTCAGGCGGAGTGACATCGGCAACCAGCGCATCGCGCGGTGCGCCACGGATGCCCTTGCCCACCCGGTCAGTCAGGCGCGCTACCACCACCAGACCAGCGCCGTTGGCCATGGCGAACAGGGGTTTGGTAAGGGCGCCCAGCGCGTAGCCGAACAGGGCCAGACCCTTGCGCCGGCCCAGCCAGTCACTCAGGGCGCCCGAAAAGATCTTGACGATCAGCGCGGTAGCTTCGGCCAACCCTTCGATGATGCCAATGGTCAGCGCCGACACGCCCAGTGCCGTGGCCAGAAACAGCGGCAGCAGGCTGTGGATCATCTCGGAGGAGATGTCCATCAGCATGGAAACAAAGCCGAGCATCCAGACGCTGGCCGGGATTTTTGCGGCATGCCGCTGGACTGGATCCGTCGTGTTCATGGTGCCAACTTGTTGTGTGCAGTGTGGATCGCCGAGCTGCCCCCTTCTGGGAGATGGCAAGCACGGCGCAAAGTCAGATGGGATATTCACACTTTACTGCACCATGCCGTGCTCCGCTGATGGGGGTGGCAAGTGTCCGCCTATCACCTGCCGTGGCGTACAAGCCAAGTGGCGGCAACAGCGGAGCTAGGGAGACGTCACCACAGCAGACCCTGCTTACCGGAACCAGGCGTCGATGCGCAGCAGCGTGGCCAGACCCAGCACGGCGAAGATGGCCGCAGCGATGGTATGCACCAGTTTCATCGGGATCTTGCGCGCAAACTTATCGCCAACGAATACCGCTGGCACGTCGGCAATCAGCATGCCCAGCGTGGTGCCGGCCACCACCATGACCGGGTCGGGGTAGCGCGCGGCCAGGGCAATGGTGGCAATCTGGGTCTTGTCGCCCATCTCTGCCAGGAAGAAGGTCACCAGCGTGGCACCGAACACGCCCAGACGGTGGGCAATTTGCGTTTCTTCTTCCTCGATCTTGTCAGGAATCAGCGTCCAGATCGCCATGCCCAGGAAGGAAAGTCCAACGACCCAGCGCAGCACCTCGGGACTGAGCACGGACGTGATCCAGGCGCCCACCGCACCCGCCAGGCCATGGTTGACAAGAGTGGCCGCCAAAATGCCCAGAATGATGGGCAGGGGTTTCTTGAAGCGGGCAGCCAAAATGAAGGCCAGGAGCTGCGTCTTGTCGCCAATTTCGGCCAGGGCAACTATACTGGTAGATACAAGCAGGGTTTCCATAGGGATCCAGGGCCGGATACGGACGATTGACCATACCACCTTCCCGGCCGAACCGAAGGCAGCATGGTCAAAGGTCTTGCCAAACAGATTGCCGCACGCGCCATGACCTGCTGGTCAAGTATGTTGACACGTGCCGCCGACCTTGCGCCGGCGAGGCTACTCCCCAATGACCGGGCGATTATACCCAATCATGGCCAATATCTTGACAAGCCTGCGCCATGCGTTGCACAGATCCGTCAACGCCAAGGGCCAAGGCGCGCAAGGCATCTTGCACACCCTGGCAGAAGCCGTGGTCAAGGCCATCCACCCACCGTGGAAAGAGAGCTCTTGGCATGCCGGCTCAGCTCCGGTCAAGACTTGCCGACCTAGTACTTGGGCGCAAATGGTCGGCCCTGGTCCATTTCGTGCATCAGGAAGTCCAGAAAACCCTGTGCGGCAGGTGTCAGCGTGCGACCGCGTCGGGTAAATATGAAAAAGCGGCGTGGCACCACCGGATGGCCAATCGGCTTGAGCGTCAAGCCAAAACGATGCACCAGATCGCTAGCATAGGGAATGCATACGGTCAGGCCCATGCCGGCCTGGACCATCGCCAGCGCAGTGGACATGAATGCCACTTCATTGGCGGGTGTCAGCGTCACGTCTTCGCGGGCGCCGCCCATGTCCAGCGACAGGCGTTTGGTGAATTCGCCCTGCAAGGTAATCAGCGGATACGGGGCCAGATCGGCCCACCCGAGTTGATCCCGCGCCATCAGCGGGTGGCCAGGCGGAAGCACTGCCATGAACGGCAGGCTGAACCACTGCGTGGAAATAATGTCCGAGTTGGGCTCACGCTCGGGTCCGATGCCGAAATCCACCTCATTGGCAAACACGCGCGACATGACCTGTTCGACCGGCGAGTCCACCAGACGCAGCTGCACCAGTGGATGCTTTTCACGAAACTCCACCATCATCGAGGGCATCAGCGTGCATGCCAGCAGCTGCGGCACTGCCACGCGTACCAGCCCGTGACGCAACTGCTTGATCTTGCCCACCTCTTCCACCACCACGTCCAGATCCTGCAGGATTTTTTCGATCTGCGGATACAGGTCGCGCCCGACGTCGGACAGTTGCAGCCGACGTGTGCTGCGATCGAACAGGCGCAAGCCCAGAGCCTGCTCCAGTTCCTTGATCAGGCCGCTGAGCGCCGACTGCGTGATGAACAGCGATTCGGCTGCCGTGGTGAAGCCGCCCTGACGCGCCACGGCAATAAAGGCGCGCAATTGCTTGAGAGTGACGTTCATGGGAACAACCCAGCTCCGTATCCAGAAAAAATCTGTATGCCGTGCCCACATGGCCAGGCAGCACACCTGCTCACAGGCGATTTTCGAACCATCGGGCAGAGACATATATTTATCACAAAAACCGATGGGGCGATCAAAAAATACCGTTTGAATCATAAGTATGGTTCCGATCTAATCACTGCACAAACACCTCGAATCTAAACAGGAGACACCATGCACCAACCCGCCACCACTCCCCGTCCATCGATTTACTACGACTACAAGATCCATGATGCCTGGCTGCCCTCGCAGCATGCGGCACAGCCACGCCATCAGGTGGTCATTGCCGGCTCCGGCCCGGCCGGCATGGTGACCGCCCTGGAACTGGCACGACATGGCGTGCCAAGCGTGGTGCTCACGGCCGAACTGCAGGTATCGCAAGGCAGTCGCGCCATCGTGTTCACGCGCCGCTCGATGGAAATCCTGCAGCAGGTTGGCGTGGACCAGCGCATGACCGCCAACGGCCTGCCCTGGCGCAACGGTAACTCGATCTACAAGGGCCAGACCGTCTTCCGCATGGAATCCCCGCACAGCAGCGACGACCGTTTCTTCCCGATGCTGAACATCCAGCAGCAATACATGGAGGAATACCTGATCGACGCCTGTGCTGCCAACCCGCTGATCAATTTTCGATGGGGCAACAAGGTCGTCAAGGTGGAACAGGAAACGGACTTTGCCCGCGTCACGGTGGATACGCCCGAAGGCGAATACACCTTGGAAACCGGCTGGCTGGTGGCCGCCGACGGCGGCCGCTCCGGTATCCGCGAGGACATGGGCCTGCGCATGGAAGGGGCCTCCTACGAAGGCTTCTTCGTGATTGCCGACATCCGGATCGACCTGCCGTTCCCGACCGAACGTCTGGCTTATTTCGACCCCGACTGGAACCCGGGCAACACCATCCTGATGCACCGCGAGCCACATGGCATCTGGCGCGTGGACTACCAATTGCCGGCTGGCGAGTCACCCGAAGATGCGCTCAGGCCCGCATCGCTGAAAGAGCGCATCGATGCCCAGCTGGAGATGATCGGCTTTGGCGGCACGCCCTGGGAAATGGACTGGTGCTCTGTCTACTCCGCGCGCACCCTGACGCTGCCCGACTACGTGCAGGGCCGGGTGATTTTTACCGGCGATGCCGCCCACCTGCTGCCGATCTTCGGGGTGCGCGGCGCCAACACCGGCTTCCAGGACGCACAGTCGCTGGGCTGGCACCTGGCTTTTGTCATCAAGGGCCTGACCAGCGAACAACTGCTGGCCAACCACAGCACCGAGCGCGTGGGCGCTGCCCGCGAAATCATCGATGAGGCCGGCAAAAGCACGCGTTTCATGGCACCGCCTTCGCGCGGGTTCCGCCTGTTGCGCGATGCCGTATTGTCGCTGTCCCTGACGCAGAACTTTGTGCGCCCCCTGTACCACTGGCGTACCTCGCGCCCCCACGAGTACACGCACTCGATGCTCAACAGCACCGGCGACGACAACGCACTGTTCACCAGCGGCCCGGCCCATGGCGCACCGCCGCAAAACATCCGTCTGGGTGCCAACGACTTCCTGCTCGACCACCTGGGCGGTGGCTTCGACCTGCTCTATTTCACCGATGCGGCGATCCCGCACACCTTGCTGGATGTGGTGGCTGGCGTGCGCCAACGCGGTGTGCCGGTGCGCGTGATTGCCGTGGGTACCCATGGCCCGGTCGCAGGTGCGGATTTGAGCTTTGCCGATGCCGACGGCCATTTCCGCGACCGCTATGGCATCACCGCCAATGGTGGCGCCTATCTGCTGCGTCCCGATCAGCACATCTGTGCCCGCTGGCTGACGCTGGACGACAATCGCCTACAGGCCGCCTTTGCCCACGCACTGCCCCAATAAATCATCAGGAGACCCACCATGACTGTGCCCAACACCCTGAGCATCCCCGACCTCGAAACCGTATACGACTTACTGGCCAAGGCCATCGACGAGGCAGGCCCGGACAAGGACAAGCTGTTCCTGGTCAAGCTGGCATTGCTTAATGCCAATGCCCTCGGCCAGCCCGAAATCACGCAGCAGCACATTCAGGCTGCGCTGCAGGACCTGTAACACCGTTGCCATCCAAGGAGATACCCATGAGCATCGTCAAGAAGATTCACCACGTGGCCTACCGCTGCAAGGACGCCAAGGAAACCGTCGAGTGGTACCAGAAGTACCTGGACATGCGCTTCATCCTGGCCATCGCCGAGAACGAAGTCCCCTCCACCAAGGAGCCCGATCCCTACATGCACGTCTTCCTGGACGCCGGCAACGGCAACGTGCTCGCCTTCTTCGAACTGCCCACCCGGCCCCCCATGGGCCGTGACCCCAACACCCCCACCTGGACCCAGCACCTGGCCCTCTCCGTCGACTCCCTGGACGTGCTCGACCAGGTCAAGGCCAGGCTCGAAGCCGATGGCATCGAGGTCGTCGGCCCCACCGACCACACCATCTTCAAGTCCATCTACTTCTTCGACCCCAACGGCCACCGCCTCGAACTCGCCGCCGATACCGCCACCCCAAAAATGAGCAAGATGCTCGACGAGGTCAAGTGGGACATGCTCAACGAGTGGGCCAAAACCAAGAAGGCACCCCAGCACGCACGCTGGATGCACGACGGCAGTGGCGGCCCCAAGGAGAGCTGAATTGACCACAGCTACTCTTCCTGCTGCTTCCCAGCCGGGCCTGTACCTGGATGTTGCCGCACTGATCGACCGTAACCCGATCGGTCGCCAGCAATGGCTGATCCTGACCCTGTGCGGCATCTGCATGATCATGGACGGTTTTGACGTACAAGCCATGGGCTACGTCGCACCTGCCATCTTGCAGGACTGGGGCATCGCCAAATCCGCTCTGGGGCCGGTGTTTGGCGCCGGCTTGTTCGGCCTGCTAGTGGGTTCGCTGGTTCTGAGCGTGCTGTCCGACAAGCTCGGGCGTCGCCCGGTGCTTATCACAGCAACCTTCTTCTTCGCGATATGCATGCTGCTGACTCCCCTGGCCACCAATGTGGAGCAAATGGTCATCATCCGCTTCATCACTGGTCTGGGGCTGGGTGCCATCATGCCCAACTCCATGGCACTGTGTGGCGAATTCAGCCCCCAACGCAAGCGCGTGTTCGTGATGATGCTGATTTCCTGCGGTTTTACTGTAGGTGCCATGCTGGGCGGACTGGTGGCTGCCGCCTTGATCCCGCGTTTTGGCTGGCATTCGGTGTTCTATTTTGGTGGTGTCGTGCCCCTGCTGATCGGCATTGTGATGTTGCTCTGGCTGCCTGAATCGGTGCAGTTCCAGGCACTGCACGGTCGGCCAGCCGACCGCATCCTGGCGGTAGTGCGCAAGCTGCTTCCACATGAATCCATTCCGGCAGGTGCCAGCGTCGTACGTCCGGCGCAAAAACCGCAAGGCGCTCCCATGGCCAAGCTGTTCGCCGACGGTCGTGGTGCCGGCACCATCACCATCTGGTGCATCAGCTTCCTGAACATGATCGGACTGTACTTTCTGTCCAACTGGCTACCCACCCTGGCAAAAAGCTCCGGCATGAGCCTGGAAAGCGCAGTACTACTGGGTTCTGCGCTTCAGTTGGGCGGCACCATTGGCACCCTGCTGATGGGCTACCTGATCGACCGCAAGGGCTTCAAGCCGGTACTACTCATGTGCTTTGTCGCTGCAGCCATTTCGGTGGCGCTGATCGGTCAAGTGTCCACCACAGTCGGCATCCTGTTCGCCGTGGTGTTCGTTGCGGGTTTCGCCGTCATTGGCGGTCAACCCGCCATCAATGCCCTGGCTGCCAGCTACTACCCGACCGAACTGCGCACCACCGGCGTGGGCTGGAGTCTGGGCGTAGGTCGTATTGGCTCTGTGATTGGCCCCGTGATCGGCGGCCAGCTGATCGCACTGAACTGGTCGCAGCCAGAACTATTCCTGGTCGTGGCGATCCCTTCGCTCGCCATCCTTGCGCTGCTGCTGTTTGGTACCCAAGTGGCCAACGCAGTCAAGGCCGAAGGTCCTGTCCCCCATTAATCAGCCCAAGCTTTATTCGATTTACACAGGAAATACCCCCATGAAACTCGCCACCCTCCAGCAAGGCGGCCGTGACGGCACCCTCGTTGTCGTCAGCCGTGACCTCTCCCGCTGCCGCCCCGTCCCCGCCATCGCCCGCACCC
>CAYPRU010000028.1:0-24510 GCA_964413485.1 uncultured Allobrachymonas sp.
CGGTGTTTGGTGCGGTGAAAGTCAACGATGGCGGCAGCGGCAAGATCACTGGCGTCGCAGCCGGCACGGTCGGCAGCGGCAGCACGGATGCGATCAACGGCAGCCAGCTGTACACGGTACAGCAGACAGCGAACAAGGGCTGGTACGTGGGGGTCAACGGGGAGGCTACGGGGTCCAACGTGGCACCTGGCGACAAGGTGGACTTCAGCAACACGGACAAGAATATTGTCCTGAGCCGCACGGGCAACGATGTTCTGATCAATATGGCCAAGAACATCACGGTTGACAGCGTCAATGCTGGGGGCACGTTGCTGAACAGCAGTGGGCTGACGGTGGGTGGCACGACAGTTACCAGCAATGGTTTGGTGATTGCAGGCGGTCCGAGCGTGACCACGAAGGGCATCGATGCCGGCGGCAAGGTGATCACCAATGTTGCGGCAGGGGTGAACACAACCGATGCTGTCAACGTGGGCCAGCTGGCTGCAGCGCAAACTGCAGCGACCACCAAGGTGAGTGCGGGCACCAACATGGTGGTGACGCCGACCCTCAACAAGGATGGCAGCACGACGTATGAAGTGGCTACAGCCAAGGAGGTGGTGTTTGACAAGACCACCGTGGGCGGTGTGGTAACCAATGGCGCTACCAACAAGATCAGCGGTCTGGCAGCAGGCGAGGTCAGCAGCAGCAGCACGGAAGCCGTCAACGGCAGCCAGCTGTATGCGGTGCAACAGACGGCCGGTGCCGGCTGGAACCTGAGTGCCAATGGCGACAAGGCGACCAACGTGACGCCCGGCGGCACAATGACGGTGCAGCAGGGCTCGAACATTACGGTGACGCGTGACGGTGGAGACCCGAACAAGTTGACGTTGGGTGTGGTGGCTGCTCCGACATTCGCTGGCACGGTAACGTCGGCAACGGGCTTCCAGGTAACGGGCGGTCCGAGCATGACAACTGCAGGCATTGATGCAGGCGGCAAGGTGATCAGCAATGTTGCGCCTGGGGAGAAAGCAACGGATGCTGTCAACTTGGGCCAGCTGAACAATGCGCTGGGAGGCATGGGCGCATTGAATAGCCGCATCACAGATGTTGCCAAGAAAGCCTACTCCGGCGTGGCTGGTGCCATTGCCACAGCATCGATTCCGCAGGTAACGCGCCCCGGCGCAACCGGTGTGGGTATGGGTGGCGGTACTTACCACGGCCGGTCTGCGGTGTCGGTGGGTGTGTCTGGCATGACCGACAGCGGCAGGTGGATCTTCAAGGGCAACATGACTACCAGCACGGGCGGTGACGTCGGTGCCGGTGTGGGCGCCCTGTACCAGTGGTAAGGAGGAGCAGAAAAGCCAGCCTTTGACGCTGGCCATCAAGACAAGCGATACGGGGTTGGCACAGGGTGCTGCCTTGTATCGCTTGCGGTCAGATGTGCATTCCGCATGTTGCCTTTGGGCAGCATGCGGTTTTTCTTTGGTTCAACGGCGATAATTTGCACATGTCTTCTTCCCACAAAATTGTTTTCGGATTCCACGCGGTGGGCGTTCGCCTGAAAATGGCGCCCAAGTCGGTGCTGGAGGTGTTTTTTGACGCCAGCCGCCGCGATGCCCGCATGCGCCAGTTCATCGAGCGTGCCAAGGAGGCCGGTGTACCCCTGCACGAGGCCGATGGCCTGCGCCTGTCGCGCCTGTGCGGCAACCACGGCCACCAGGGCGTGGTTGCGCGGGTGGCCGACATCCCGCAGCAGCATTCGCTGGATGAACTGCTCGATAGCCTGGAAGTGCCGCCGCTGTTGCTGGTGCTGGACGGTGTCACCGATCCGCACAACCTGGGTGCCTGCCTGCGGGTAGCTGATGGCTCTGGCGCCCATGCCGTGATTGCGCCCAAGGACCATGCAGCCGGAATCAACGCCACTGTGGCCAAGGTGGCCAGCGGTGCTGCCGACAGCGTGCCGTATTTCATGGTGACCAATCTGGCGCGCACGCTCAACGAGCTGAAGGAACGCAATATCTGGGTGATAGGCACCGCCGGCGAAGCTGAAAAATCCATCTACCAGGTGGATATGCGTGTGCCTACGGCGCTGGTGCTGGGCGCGGAAGGTCCTGGCATGCGCCAGCTGACGCGCAAGACCTGTGATGAGCTGGTGCATATTCCGATGCAGGGTGCAGTAGAAAGCCTGAACGTGTCGGTGGCCAGTGGCGTGTGCCTGTACGAGGCACTGCGCCAGCGGCTGGCCGGCTGAGCTGGGCAGCTTTCAGAAAAATACCCGACGTGGGTAGCTGTGCGCGTGGGCGACGGTAGCGCAAAAATGCCCCAGCCCGTAAAATTCGCCCCATGACGCAACAAGCCAAACCTTTGACCAGCTATAAGCCTTATTGGGCCAAGCGCTTCGGTCCTGCTCCGTTCCTGCCCATGAGCCGTGCGGAGATGGACCAGCTTGGCTGGGACAGCTGCGACGTGATTCTGATTACCGGCGATGCCTATGTGGACCACCCCAGCTTTGGCATGGCGGTGATTGGCCGCGTGCTGGAGGGGCAGGGCTTTCGGGTGGGCATCATTTCCCAGCCTGACTGGCAAAGTGCCGAGCCGTTCAAGGTGCTGGGCAAGCCCAATTTGTTCTGGGGCGTTACCGCCGGCAACATGGACAGCATGATCAACCGCTACACGGCCGAGCGCAGGATCCGCAGCGATGATGCCTATACGCCGGGCGACGTGGCGGGCAAGCGTCCGGATCGCGCAGCGATTGTGTACAGCCAGCGCTGCCGCGAAGCCTATAAGGATGTGCCGATTGTGCTGGGCGGCATCGAGGGCAGCCTGCGCCGCATTGCGCACTACGACTACTGGAGCGACAAGGTGCGCCGCAGCATGGTGATCGACAGCAAGTGCGATTTGCTGCTGTTTGGCAATGCCGAACGCGCGCTGGTCGAAGTGGCGCATCGCCTGGCGCGTCGCGAGCCGGTGGAGCAGATTACCGATGTGCGTGGCACAGCATTCGTGATGCGCACATCCCCCGAGGGCTGGTTCGAGATCGACAGTACGGATGTCGACCAGCCGGGCCGGGTGGACGAACACATCAATCCGTACATGACTGCCGGCGAGCAGGCGCAGGCCTGTGCGGCAGAAGAGGGCCAGGCTGTCGAAAAGGTGGTGCGCATCGTGCGCAATGCCGCTTCGGAGGCGGCAGGCACTGCAGACGCGGCAGGATCTGCCGTGCAGCGTGTCCAGCGCCCGCCGCGCGAACGCACGGTCATCCGCCTGCCCAGCTACGAGCAGGTCAAGGCGGATCCGGTGCTGTATGCACATGCCAACCGTGTGATGCACTTGGAGACCAATCCCGGCAATGCCCGCGCCCTGGTGCAGGCCCATGGCACCGGCCATACTGCGCGCGATGTGTGGCTCAACCCGCCGCCGATTCCGCTCACGACGGAAGAAATGGACTGGGTTTTCGGCCTTCCGTATGCGCGCAATCCGCATCCCGACTATGCCGATGAAAACGGCCGCTACGATGGCGCCACCAAGATTCCGGCCTGGGAAATGATCCGCTTCTCGGTCAATATCATGCGTGGCTGCTTTGGCGGTTGTACCTTCTGCTCGATTACCGAGCACGAAGGCCGCATCATCCAGAGCCGCAGCGAAGACTCCATCATCCGTGAGATCGAGGACATGCGCGACAAGGTGGTCGGCTTTACCGGCACCGTGAGCGACCTGGGCGGGCCTACCGCCAACATGTACCGTCTGGGCTGCAAGAGCCGAGACATCGAGGCGGCCTGCCGCAAGCCCAGCTGCGTGTATCCGGACATTTGCCAGAATCTGCGCACGGACCACAGTCCGCTGGTCAAGATTTACCGCCGCGTACGCAAGCTGTCCGGTGTGAAAAGGGTGATGATTGGCTCCGGCCTGCGCTACGACCTGGCGGTGCGTTCACCGGAGTACGTGAAAGAGCTGGTGCAGCACCATGTGGGCGGGTATCTGAAGATTGCCCCCGAGCACACGGAGCAGGGGCCGCTGTCGAAGATGATGAAGCCGGGCATCGGCAACTACGACCGCTTCAAGGAGATGTTCGAGAAGTACAGCGAGGAAGCCGGCAAAAAGCAGTTCCTGATTCCGTACTTCATCTCTGCACATCCCGGCACCAGCGATGAAGACATGATGAATCTGGCCTTGTGGCTTAAACGCAACGGCTTCCGTGCGGACCAGGTACAGAACTTCTACCCGAGCCCAATGGCCACGGCCACGGCCATGTACCACTCGCGCATGAACACGCTCAAGGGGGTGCATCGGCCGGATGGTCCCAACGCAGACCGCGCCGAAGTTGTGGATGTGGTCAAGGGGGAGCGCCGCCGCCGCCTGCACAAGGCTTTTTTGCGTTACCACGATCCGAACAACTGGCCCTTGTTGCGCGAAGCGCTCAAGCAGATGGGCCGGGCGGACCTGATCGGCAATGGCAAGCAGCACCTGATCCCGACCTGGCAGCCACTGGGTGATGGCAGCTACCAAAGTCCGCGTCGTACCAATTCGACCCCGGTGGCCAAAGGGGGCAAGCCGGTGCCCACCAATGCGCCGCGCAAGGGCAGTGTATTGAGTCAGCACACCGGCCTGCCGCCGCGGGCTGGCGTCAAGCAGCAGACTTCACGTCCGCGGCTGGACGCTCGTACCGGCAGCCCCGTGGGCCGGGGCAAGCGGGGCTGAAGCCAGGATCAGAAGCGGTACTGGTAGTACACCGTGGCAAAGTTGATGCCGGGGTTGGGATCCTTGATGCTGGCGTTGGACAGGTGCTGCACGCGCAGGCCGACGGTTTGCGTGTTGGTCTTGCCCCAGCGGTAGCCCACGCCGAGCACGTCAGAGAACTGGAATGCGGTGGAAAAACGCAGGTCGTCGTGGATTTGCACACGGCTGATGGCGCGCACGCCGATGGACGCCTCGCCGAAGAACTGGCCGCTTTCGAGTGGGGTATTGCGGTACAGGCGGAACACCGGCGAATAGCCGACTTCGTACATGCCGCCGCGGCCCTTGGTATCCCAGTAGGCGGCTTCCACCTCGTGGCGCAGGGCCAGGCGCCAGTTCTCGCCTTGCCACAGCGAGGAATTGTCGTTTTCCAGACCGAGGATCACGCCGGCCTTGTGCACGTCTCCCTTGTCCTGGGAGCCGGCGTTGATGCCGATGTCGAAAGCGGATTGAGCCATGGCAGAAGCCGAGCAGCCGAGCACGGCGCCAGCAATGAGGGTACGGGTCAAAGACAGCATGGTGTGATTGGTAAAAGGTAAAAGGTAAGAGGAAGAAAAGAACCCAGAGAAAACCCTTGATGTAATTTCAAGGATACTGCATAATTCTAGCTGTGCCGCATTGAGCCGGCATCCGATGTACATCTCCCATCTAGCACCCTAGGCCCAAAGGGCCGTCACCACCGCATTGTGGTGAATGATTGTCAGACGGTTGATGCACTTTTTCAACCCTGACATTCGCCGCCTGCAGCAGCAGGCGTCGGTGTGGTGCATTTATACAATGAAAAATACCTCCATGAATGAGGCAGCTGTTGTGCTGCCCGAGCTGACCATTGCTGTCAACGACCTGTTCGGCAACGACATTCCCGATCCCCATCTGCATGCGCCGCTGAGCGCCGATGCTTTGCCTGAAGCGGTCGACAATGCTGCGCCCAACGGTTTTGCGCTGCTGAACCTGGCAGAGCCGCTGGTGCAGGCCTGTGTCGATCTGGGTTACCAGCAGCCCACCGTGGTGCAGTCGCGCGCCATTCCGCTGGCACTGGGCAGCGAGCAGGCCGAAGGCTTTATCGACCTGATGGTGTCCAGCCAAACCGGCAGCGGCAAGACCGCCGCTTTCCTGCTACCTGTGTTGCACACCTTGCTGCAACAGCAGCAGGCCGCCATCGCCGCTGAAAAGGAAGAATGGCAACGCAAGGTTGATGAAGCGACTGCCAATGGCGAGCCGCTGCCGAAGCGGCCGCGCCGCAAGAATCCGACCGATCGCCGCCATTTCAAGGCAGCCGAGCCGGGCGCGCTGGTGCTGTGCCCCACGCGCGAACTGGCGCAGCAGGTGGCGCATGATGCCATCGACCTGGTCAAGCATTGCAAGGGCCTGCGCATTGCGCACGTGGTAGGCGGTATGCCGTACGCCATGCAGATTGCCAAGCTGCAAAACGCCGATCTGGTAGTGGCCACCCCCGGCCGTCTGCTGGACCTGCAACGCTCCATGCAGATCAAGCTGGACAAGGTGCAGTTCCTGGTGGTGGACGAAGCCGACCGCATGCTGGATCTGGGCTTTGCCGAAGATCTGGCAGAAGTCCATGCGCTGACTGCCAACCGTCGCCAGACCATGATGTTCAGCGCCACGTTTGCGTCACGCATCCAGCAACTGGCGGTGCGTGTCATGCGCGAGCCGCAAAAGGTGCAGATCGATTCGCCGCAGGAAAAGCATGCCTTGATCGAGCAGCGCCTGTACTGGGCCGACAACTTTGCGCACAAGCGTGCCATGCTCGACCATTGGCTGCGTGACCCGTCCATCGAGCAGGCAATCGTGTTTGCCAGCACGCAAATCGAATGCGACGGCCTGGCCGAAGACCTGCAGCAAGCCGGCTTTGTGGCCGTGGCACTGCACGGCGCCCTGAGCCAGGGCCTGCGCAACCGCCGTCTGATGGCATTGCGCCAGGGCAAGGTGCAGTTTCTGGTGGCTACCGACGTAGCTGCGCGCGGCATCGACGTGCCCAGCATCACGCACGTGTTCAACTTCGGTCTGCCCATGAAGGCAGAAGACTACACGCACCGCATTGGCCGTACCGGTCGTGCCGGCCGCAGCGGCATGGCAATTACCTTTGCCGAATTCCGTGACCGCAACCGTGTGTGGGACATCGAGGACTTTACCAAGCAGCCGTTCATGACGGCCGTCGTTCCAGGCCTGGAACCTGAACAACGCACTCCTACGCGCCACCCGCCCAAGGGTAAGGGCCGTGCCGGCTTTGGTGGTGAAGGCCGTGGCGACCGCGGCAGGGGCGGTTTCGGCGGCAAGAAGCCGTTCAGCCAGGGCCGCGTGGGTGGTTTCGGCGACTTTGGCGGAGATTCCGGCGCACCGCGCAGGCCGCGTGCAGCTGAAGGCGCAGGCTGGAGCGACCGTCCCCAGCGCAGCGGCGCGCCGCACCATGCCGGCAATGGCAACAACGGTCGTGGTTTTGACCGTGCCGAAGCTGGCTCGCGTCCGGCACGTACCGGCGGCCGTCCTCAGGGCGAGCATGGTGGTGGCTTTCGCGGTCAGGGCGCCCCGCGCCATGGCGCCAAGCGTCCGGCCCGTTGATGCCAGTGTCTGAGTAATGACAGGAAAGGCGATGCAGTCAAGGCTGCATCGCCTTTTTTCATGGAAGGCCTTCCTCTGGCATGGACAGGCTGGCCGACATGATGCCAGTGTCGGTCAGGCAACGCCGTTACGTTGCGCCAACTCCACAAACAGTGCCGAGTGGTCCAGATCGGCCAGGCCATGGGCGACGGCTTCCGCGTAGAGCTGCTCAACCAGCGAAGCAATGGGCAGGGTGCAGCCCAGATCGGCTGCGGTACCCATGGCGTTGTGCATGTCCTTGAGCTGTACGTCCATGCGGGCACGTTTGGCAAAGTCGCGTTGTACCATGCGTTCGCCGTGCAGCGTCAGGATGCGGCTGTCGGCAAAGCCGCCCATCAGCGCGGCACGTACCTTGCCCAGGTCAGCACCGCCCTTGACGCACAGCAGCAGGGCCTCGGCCACCGCGCCAATGGTGGTGCCCACGATCATCTGGTTGGCCACCTTGGCCAGTTGCCCGCTGCCGGCAGGGCCTACATGGGTAGCGCGGCCGAGCGGCTCAAACACCGGCAAGGCCGCTTCAAAGTCGGCAGGCTCGCCACCCACCATGATGCTGAGGGTGCCTTGTTCGGCGCCCACCGTGCCGCCGGACACCGGGGCATCCAGCGGGCGGATGCCTCCCGCGGCCAGCGCCTGCGCATGGGCGCGTGCTTCGGCTGGCGCAATGCTGGCCATGTCGATCCACAGCGTGCCAGGCGCCATGGCGCCGGCCACACCGGCTTCGAACAGCACATCGCGCACCACCGGGCCGTTTTCCAGCATGCTGATCACATGGGTGGCCTGTGTGGCGGCTTCGGCAGCGGTAGGGTGCAGCACGGCGCCCAATGGCTGCAGCGGCGCGGCCTTGCTGGCCGTGCGGTTCCAGACATGGACCGTAAAACCGGCCTGGCACAAACGCTGCGCCATCGGAAAGCCCATGGCCCCAGTGCCCAGCAGGGCGATGACGGGTGGGGAGGAGGGCTTGTCATTCATGTTGTGTATCCTGGCGCCACACCATGCGGCAGATCGCAAACATCATACCAATGGTCGGTGTTTGCAACTGCCTGCCGTTGGCCGGGCGCGGGTTTACATCAACAGGTGCTCGCCAGCGTTGTCGCCACCCAATATCACATAGTTGACCTTGCGGATATCCATTAGGCGACGGCCGCCCGCGTAGCTGATGGAGCTTTGCACGTCCTGCTGCATTTCGGTGAGCAGTTCGGCCAGCGTGCCCTGTATCGGTTCCAGAATGCGCTTGCCTTCGACGTGGCGGTACTCGCCCTTGTTGAAGTCGCTGGCCGAGCCGTAGTATTCCTTGAAGAGTTCGCCGTCCACCTCGACCGTCTTGCCGGGGGATTCTTCCAGTCCGGCAAACAGCGATCCGGCCATGATCATGGTGGCGCCGAAACGGATCGATTTGGCAATATCGCCATGGCTGCGGATGCCGCCATCAGCAATGATGGGCTTGGTGGCCACGCGGGCGCACCATTTGACGGCGCTGAGCTGCCAGCCGCCCGTGCCAAAACCGGTCTTGAGCTTGGTGATGCAGACCTTGCCCGGACCAATGCCCACCTTGGTGGCATCCGCGCCCCAGTTTTCCAGGTCGATCACAGCTTCGGGTGTGCCCACGTTGCCGGCAATCAGGAAGCTGCCCGGCAACTTGTCCTTGATGTGGGCAATCATGTGCTTGACCGAATCGGAATGGCCGTGGGCGATGTCGATGGTGATGTAGTCTGGCACCAGATCCTGTGCGGCGAGCGAGTCGATGGTCTGGTAATCGTCCGGCTGCACCCCCAGCGAGATGCTGGCAAACAGATCCTGCTCGTGCATGTTTTGCACAAAGGCAATGGCGTCCAGATCGAAACGGTGCATCACATAAAAGTAGCCGTTACGTGCCAGCCAGCTGCAAATCGGCTCGTCCACCACGGTTTTCATGTTGGCGGGTACGATGGGCAGCTTGAAGCTGCGTGGACCGAACTCCACGCTGGTATCGCATTCGCTGCGGCTATTGACCCGACATTTGCGCGGCAGCAGCAACACCTGGTCGTAGTCGAAAATTTCCATGATCCGGCCTCCTTACAACACACAAGCGGGCTCAGCCTGGGCGGCGCAGCCATTACGGCGCTGTCCATGCACACGGGCATAAAAAAAACCGGACGCAAGAACAAGACCCGGTAATTGATTCTAGCCACTTTGTGGGACGCCGGTTTTTTTACAATAGCGGCATGTCTTCCCTATTCGACGATGATTTCTTTGCGCCCGCCGAGGCGCAGCCGGGCGCAGGCGATGCGCTGCTCAAGGGCTTGAACCCCGAACAGCGCCATGCGGTCACCTTGCCCGACGAGCATGCCCTGATTCTGGCCGGCGCCGGTTCGGGCAAAACCCGCGTGCTGACCACCCGCATCGCCTGGCTGTTGCAGCAGCGGCGTGTGTCGCCAGGCGGGCTGATGGCCGTGACTTTTACCAACAAGGCCGCGCGTGAGATGACCGCGCGCCTGTCCGCCATGTTGCCCGTGAATGTACGCGGTATGTGGATCGGCACTTTCCATGGCTTATGCAACCGCTTTTTGCGGGCCCATTACAAGGCGGCCAATTTGCCGCAGGGCTTCCAGATTCTGGACACGCAGGACCAGCTCTCTGCCATCAAGCGCTTGTACAAGCAGTTCAACATCAACGACGAGCAGTTTCCGGCCAAGCAGATGCAGTGGTTCATCGGCGGCTGCAAGGAGGAAGGCATGCGTCCGGGCGATGTGCCGGTGCGCGATGCCGACAGCCGCAAGAAAGTCGAAATCTACCAGCTCTACGAAGAACAATGCCAGCGTGAAGGCGTGGTGGATTTTGGCGAGCTGATGCTGCGCAGCTACGAAATCCTGCGCGATCATCCACTGGTGCGCCAGCATTACCAGCGCCGCTTCCGCCATATTCTGGTCGATGAATTCCAGGATACCAATCGGCTGCAGTATCTGTGGCTGAAGCAGTTTGTGCCCGAAGCCGGCAGCGGCCTGCCGCCCAATGCCATTTTTGCCGTAGGCGACGATGACCAGAGCATTTATGCCTTCCGTGGCGCGCGCGTGGGTAACATGAATGATTTCGTGACCGAGCTCAAGGTCGGGCACCAGATCAAGTTGGAGCAAAACTATCGCAGTTACAGCAACATCCTGGACAGTGCCAACGCACTGATCAGCCACAATACGCGCCGCCTGGGTAAGAACCTGCGTACGGACCAGGGCGCCGGCGAGCCGGTGCGTGTGATCGAGCTGCCCGGTGATCTGGCCGAGGCGCAGTGGATTGTCGAAGAGATCCGCCAGCTGGTGCGCGATGGCAGCGTGCGCAAGGAAATCGCGATTCTGTACCGCAGCAACGCGCAAAGCCGCGTGATCGAATCTGCCTTGTTCAATGCTGGCATACCGTACCGTGTGTATGGCGGCCTGCGCTTTTTCGAGCGCGCCGAAATCAAGCACGCACTGGCCTATCTGCGTTTGCTGGACAACCCCCGCGACGACACCAGCTTTTTGCGCGTGGTGAATTTCCCGGCACGCGGCATTGGTGCGCGCACGTTGGAGCAGCTGCAGGATGTGGCCCGTACGGGCAACACGGCGCTGGTGGATGCAGTAGAGCAGGTGTCTGGCAAGGCTGGCGCCAACCTGGCGTCCTTCGTAGCCAAGCTCGATGTCATGCGCGAGCATTCTTCCCAGCTTTCCTTGAAGGAAATCGTGGAGGCGGTGCTGGACCAAAGCGGGCTGATGGAGCACTACCGCAATGAGCGTGATGGCGCCGATCGGGTAGAAAACCTGCAGGAACTGGTCAACGCAGCCGAGAGTTTTGTCAGCCTTGAAGGCTTTGGCCGGGAAAGTGCAGGCATGCAGCAGCTGGATACCAGCGCAGCGCCCGCCTGGCCAGGAGGCGGCCAAGCCGCCCAGCAAGACCAGGATATCGCAGCCAGCGCCGCTGACGTACTGCCCGATGGTGAAACGCTATCCCCGCTGGCAGCCTTTTTGACACACGCGGCATTGGAAGCCGGCGACAATCAGGCCCAGGCCGGTCAGGATGCCGTGCAGTTGATGACGGTGCATGCCGCCAAGGGCCTGGAGTTCAACAACGTTTTCATCAGTGGTCTGGAAGAGGGGCTGTTCCCGCACGAAAATGCCCTGAATGACTACGATGGCCTGGAAGAAGAGCGCCGCCTGATGTACGTGGCCATCACACGCGCGCGCCAGCGGTTGTACCTGAGCCATGCGCAGACCCGCCTGCTGCATGGCCAGACGCGATACAACATCCGCAGCCGTTTTTTTGACGAGCTGCCGGAAGAATGCCTGAAATGGATCACGCCGCGCCGCGCCGGTTTTGCCGATGCCATGCCGGGCCAGGGCAACCGCTGGGGCAGCAAAGGGGCAGACAACTGGAATCAGGATGTGCGCCAGGCGGTAGGCCAGGGCGCCGATGTGCCGCGCAAGAGCGAGCCGGAGTATGGCCTGAAAAAAGGTATGCGTGTGTTCCACACCAAGTTTGGCGAGGGCACGGTGCAAATGCTGGAGGGCAGTGGCGCGGATGCCAAGGCACAGGTCAACTTCCATCGCCACGGGGTGAAATGGCTGGCGCTGAGCGTGGCCAAGCTGACGCCCATCGATCAGTAAGAAAGTGCTGGTTTCAACATGTCACAATGGACTTTCTGGACATCACACCTACAGGAGATTGGAATGCGCGCACTGTCCCGCTTGAGTTTGCCGATGCTGCTGGCAGCCATCGCCCTGACGGGGTGCGCCACGGTGTCGTTGGACAGCCCCTCCTGGCCGCCCCTTAACCAGGCACAACGCGTTCCGGTAGAGAACCGCAGTGTGGGCGGCGTGGCGCCACTGCAGCCGGTACCCAAGCTGGAAGATGCGGATGTGGTCATCAGTCCGGTGCTGGACAGCGGGTTGGCTCGTGAACCCGAGTCTGCTGCGGCGCCTATGTCGGCTGCAGCTTCCGCCCCTGCGGCAGCTTCCGCCCCTGCGGCAGCCGCCATCAGTCCGTCATGGGTCGGCAATTATGATGGCATGCTGCCGTGCGCGGACTGCCCTGGCCTGCGTACGCTGCTGTCGCTGTACGACAACCAGACCTATATCCTCAGCATCAAGCGCGAAGGCGGCAATGATCTGCCGGCGATCATGCGTGGCAACTTCACCTGGAATGCCGATCACAGCGTGATCACGCTTGATCAGGCCGGCCAGGGCCGCCGTTACCGCGTCACCCACGGACAGGCGCTGCAGCTGCGCAACGACGGTTCACCCGTGACCGGAGTGCTGGCCAGCCGCTATACCTTGAAGCAACGCGAGGAGTAAGCAGCCCTGCAGGATTTCTCAGCCTGCAACCATTGACGGGCCAGTCGTACTTAACGATCGGGAGGCGTAAGCGGTCCGGCAGAACCGCTCAGTAGCCCTTGAGCGCACTGGCGGCTTCGTGCACCAGTTCCGGCCCACGGTAGATGATACCGGTAAAGAGCTGGATCAGGTCGGCGCCGGCAGCGATCTTGCTGCGCGCGCTGGCGGCATCCATCACGCCACCCGCACCAATGATCGGAAAATCGCGGCCCAGTGCCGAGCGCAACTGGCGGATGACTGCATTGCTTTTTTCCAGCACCGGTGCGCCGCTCAGGCCGCCGGCTTCCTCGGCATGCGGCATGCCCTGCACGGCATCCCGTGTGACCGTGGTGTTGGTGGCGATCACGCCCAGCTGCCCTTGGTGCTTGCCGTCAGAGTCGCAGCCATAGCGGCGCAGCGTGGCAGCCAGTAGTTCAATCTGGTCCTGCTCCAGGTCCGGGGCAATCTTGATGAACAGGGGCTTGCTCTGGCTATGCTGCTGCGCCAGTTGGGCGCGGCGCGCCATGAGTGCATCGAGCAGGGCGTCGAGCGCGGCATCGCCTTGCAGCGCACGCAGGTTTTTGGTGTTGGGACTGCTGATGTTGATGGCGATGTAATCCGCCCACGGGTATACGCCTTCCAGCCCTTCCAGATAATCGTCGGCGGCACACTCTATGGGCGTGCTGGCGTTCTTGCCGATGTTGAGGCCTAGCAGGCTGCGGCTGTTGGCCGGGCGGCTGTGCTGTACGTTGCGTACAAACGCATCCAATCCGTCATTGTTGAAGCCCATGCGGTTGATCAGGGCCTGAGCCTGCGGCAGGCGGAACATGCGGGGCTTGGGATTGCCGGGCTGGCCCTTCGGCGTGACCGTGCCTACTTCGATAAAACCAAAGCCCATCGCTTCCCAGGCGGCAATGCAGCGTGCATTCTTGTCCAGGCCGGCAGCCAGGCCGACCCGGTTGGGAAAACGCAGGCCGCACAGCGTGACGGGATCATCGATAAAGGGCTGCGCATAGCTGCAGCGCAGCGGTGTGTGCTGCGTGTTGGCCAGCATCGAGATGGTGAACTCGTGTGCGGCCTCGGGGTCCATGCGAAACAGCACGGCGCGGGACAGGGAGTATGGGATGAGCGACATGAGGAGGGTTGGAGTTTTGTAGAGCGGGTGCTACTTGCGGGCACAATGGCTTATTGTCCCAAATCCTTCTCAGGAAATATACGTCATGACGCAAGATGAACTCAAAACACTGGTTGGCCAGGCCGCATTGCAGTATGTGGTTCCAGGCACCATCGTGGGAGTAGGTACCGGTTCCACCGTGAACAAATTTATCGATGCGCTGGCTGGCATCAAGGAGCAGATCCGTGGCGCGGTCAGCAGCTCGGAGGCTTCCACCGCCAAATTGAAGGCCCTGGGCATTCCGGTGTTCGACGCCAGCGAGGTGGAAGATCTGGATGTGTACATCGACGGCGCCGACGAAATCGACGGCAAGGGCTACATGGTCAAGGGCGGTGGTGCAGCGCTGACGCGCGAAAAAATCGTGGCCGCACAAAGCCGCCGCTTCGTCTGCATTGCCGACGCCAGCAAACGGGTTGAAGCGCTGGGTGCATTCCCGTTGCCGGTCGAGATCATTCCGATGGCTGCTGCCCGTATCACACGCCAGTTTGCCACCATGGGCGGCAAGGCGGTGATTCGCATGAAGGAGGGTGCACCGCTGGTGACCGACAATGGCCAGCATATCCTGGACGTGACCGGCTTGCGCATCACCGATCCCTTGGCGTTCGAGTCCCAGGTCAACCAATGGCCGGGCGTGGTCACCGTGGGCGTGTTTGCCCACCAGAAGGCCAGCGTGTGCCTGCTGGGTACCGAGCAGGGCGTGGAAACGCTGCAGTACTGAGCTGAATCCCACAAGCAGTAAAAAAACAGGTGCGGTTGCCCGAACCTGTTTTTTTTGCGCTGGGCGAACTGGGATCAGCAGATGCCTTGTGCCAGCATGGCGTCGGCCACCTTGACGAAACCGGCGATGTTGGCGCCGTTCACATAGTTGACGCGGGCGTGCTTGTCGGCGCCACCTTCGGGCGTTCCGTGCAGCACGCAGTTGGCGTGGATGTCCTTCATGATGTGGTGCAGCTTGGCGTCCACCTGCTGGGCGCTCCAGTGCAGGCGCTGTGCGCCCTGGGCCATCTCCAGACCGGACACGGCCACGCCGCCGGCGTTGCTGGCCTTGCCAGGTGCGTACAGCACCTTGTCGGAGTGCAAGAACACTTCCACGGCTTCCAGGGTGCTTGGCATGTTGGCGCCTTCGGCCACGCAGACCACGCCGTTTTTCACCAGCGTGCGGGCATCTTCTTCGTTCAGCTCGTTCTGGGTAGCGCAGGGCAGGGCCACGTCGACCGGAATGTGCCAGGGAGTCTTGCCTTCTTCATACTGCAGACCAAAGGTCTGTGCAAATTCGCTGATACGACCGCGCGCATTGTTCTTCAGCTCCATCAGGGCCTGCAGCTTTTCCGTGTCGAAGCCGTTGGGGGCGTACACGGTGCCGTTGGAGTCGGATGCGGTCACGACCTTGGCGCCGTATTGCATGGCTTTTTCGATGGCATATTGCGCCACGTTGCCCGAGCCGGAAACGGACACGGTCTTGCCTTCGAGGGAGTTGCCAACGTGCTCCAGCATGGACTGCGCGAAATACACGGTGCCGTAGCCAGTGGCTTCCGGGCGGATCAGGCTGCCGCCGTAGGACAGGCCGCGGCCGGTAAACACGGTGCCGGTATCGCTGGTCAGTTTTTTGTACATACCGTTCATGAAGCCCACTTCACGGGCGCCCACGCCGATGTCACCAGCCGGCACGTCGGTGTCGGGACCAATGTGGCGGTACAGTTCGGTCATCAGCGCCTGGCAGAAGCGCATCACTTCAGCGTCGCTTTTGCCCTTGGGGTCGAAGTCGGAGCCGCCCTTGCCGCCGCCCATGGCCAGCGTGGTCAGCGAGTTCTTGAAGGTCTGCTCGAAAGCCAGGAACTTCAGGATCGACAGGTTCACGGAAGGGTGGAAACGCATGCCGCCCTTGTACGGGCCAATGGCGTTGTTGTGCTGGATACGGAAGGCGCGGTTGACGTGGGTCTGGCCTTTGTCATCCTGCCAGGTCACACGGAACTGGATCACGCGCTCGGGTTCGCACAGGCGCTCCAGCAGACCATCTTTCGCGTACTTGGGATTTTTCTCGACGAACGGCCACAAGCTGGTCATGACTTCACGGACAGCCTGCAGGAATTCCGGTTGATTCGGATCGCGCTGGCGGAGAGTGTTGAGAAAATAATCCAGTGTGACGGTGGTTTGAGACATTGATGTTCGCCAGTAGTTGATGGAGAGAGTACATCCGCACCTTTACCCATCGGCAGGTGGTACCAGCAAAACTATTCGGGATTTGGAGCGGGCAGCCCATAATTATCCGACACAATCAGTGTTAACACCTGTTTGTGGCACAAAAACTGTGCATGAAAGTGCACTTTTGTAGTGTGCATGCCCTGAATGCGGGCGTCCCAAGGCCTCGAAAAGGTGCGGAGAGGCGCTCCAGAGCCCCTCCGCGCAGGGGCGTCAGGCCGTCTTGGACATGCCCTGGTGCCGCAGCAATGCCTCCAGTTGCGGTTCGCGCCCACGGAAGGCAACAAAGGAGTCCATGGCGGGCCGGCTGCCCCCCATCTCCAGGATCTCGTGAAGATAGCGTTGCGCGGTGGCCGGGTTGGTGCGGCCCTGGGTGTCTACGCTTTCTTCAAACGCTGCATAGGCATCGGCGCTCAGTACTTCGGCCCATTTGTAGCTGTAATAGCCCGCTGCGTAGCCGCCTGCAAAAATGTGGCTGAACGTGTGCGGCATGCGGTTCCATTCCGGCGTGGGCAATACGGCCACCTCGGCGCGCACCTGGCGCATCAGCGGCATCACATCCGTAGGCGCGGGTGTCTGCACGTGCAGCAGCATGTCGAACAATGCAAACTCGACCTGGCGCAGGGTCTGCAGGCCGCTTTGGAAATTCTTGGCGGCCAGCATGCGCTCGAACAGTTCGCGCGGCAACGGCTCGCCGGTATCCACATGGGCCGTCATGTCGTGCAGCACGTCCCATTCCCAGCAGAAGTTTTCCATGAACTGGCTGGGCAGCTCCACCGCATCCCATTCGACGCCGCTGATGCCCGAAACATCGTGTTCGTTGACCTGGGTGAGCATGTGGTGCAGGCCATGGCCTGTTTCGTGGAACAGGGTGATGACGTCGTCGTGCGTCATCAGGGGCGGCTTGCCATCGACCCCTTCGGCAAAGTTGCACACCAGATGCGCCACCGGGGTTTGCAGGGCATGCGTGTCCGGACGCAACCAGCGTGCGCGTACGTCATCCATCCAGGCGCCGCCGCGTTTGCCGCTGCGCGCCGGCGGATCGAGATAGAACTGGCCGACCAGTGTGCCATTGCGCTCCAGCCGGTAAAACTCCACACTGGGGTGCCAGGTGGGGGCGGTATCACGCTGAATGCGCACATCGAACATGGATTCGATGATGCGGAACAGGCCCGCCAGCACTTTTGGGGCAGGGAAGTACTGCTTGACTTCCTGCTCGTTGAAGGCATAGCGCGCTTCCTTCAGTTTTTCGCCAATGTAGGTCCAGTCCCAGGGTTGCGGATCGTCCAGTTGCAGTTGCTCGTGGGCAAATTGGCGTAGATCGGCAACGTCACGCTCCGCAAAGGGGCGTGCCTTGGCGGCCAGATCCCGCAGGAAGTGGATGACCTGGTCTGGCGTATGCGCCATTTTGGGCACCAGCGACAGGTGGGCAAAGCTGGGGTAGCCGAGCAATGCGGCTTCTTCCTGGCGCAGGGCCAGGATTTCGGCCATCACGGCGCTGTTGTCGAAGCGGACGCCATCGCCTTCCGCCTGGTCGGACGCACGGGTGGTGTAGGCGTGGTACAGCTTTTCGCGCAGGGCGCGGTTGTGCGCAAACTGCATCACCGGCAGGTAGCTGGGAATCTTGAGCGTGATCTTGTAGCCGGGCTGACCGTCGGCTTCGGCAGCGGCGCGTGCCGCCTTTTGCACATCGTCCGGCACCCCGCCCAGCTCGTGCGCCTCGGCGTAGCAGGCCCAGTTGTCGGTCGCATCCAGAGCGTGCTCGCTGAAGGTCTGGCCCAGCTCGGCCATGCGGTCCTGGATGGCGGCGTAGCGCTCCCGTGCCGCACCCTGCAGCTCGGCACCGCCCAGTACGAAATCGCGCAGGGCGTTCTTGTGTGCCTGGGCCTGTTCGCGGTTGAGAGTGGCGGGAGCGATGGCCTTGTACTTGGCGTAGAGCGCTTCACTGGCTCCCATGCGCGTGAAGAAGTCGGATACGGCCTGTAGCATCTCGTTGTAGGCGGCGCGCAGTTCGGGGGTATCGCACACGCTTTTCAGATGCCCGACGGCACCCCAGGCGCGACCCAAGCGCTCGACCGTGGTATCCAGCGTACGGGACAGTTCCAGCCAGTCGGCAGGGAAATCTGCAGCAGTCACCTTGGCGAGGGCGGCGTCGCCATCAGCCAGCAGTTGCCGAATGGCCGGTGCCACATGCTCGGGGCGGATCTGGTCAAACAGGGGCAGTCCGGAATCGGACAGCAACGGGTTGGCGGCGGAGGTGTTTGCGTTCATCCGCTGCAAGTGGGGACAAAGGCTGGCGCTTCAAGCCAGCACAATGCCTTAAATGCCTCATTGTGCGGCTTGGCGTTCAGCCGATTCAATGGTGTTGACCAGCAGCATGGTGATGGTCATGGGGCCCACGCCGCCGGGCACGGGCGTGATGTAGCTGGCTACTTCCTTGACGCCCTCAAAATCGACGTCGCCGCAGAGCTTGCCAGCATCGTTGCGGTTCATGCCTACGTCCAGCACCACGGCGCCAGGTTTGACCATGTCTGCCGTCAGCACATTGCGCTTGCCGACTGCGGCCACAATGACGTCGGCCTGCAGGGTGTGTGCCTTCAGGTTGGTGGTGCGGCTGTGGCAGATGGTCACGGTGGCATCGCGTGCCAGCAGCATGAGCGCCATCGGCTTACCGACGATGTTGCTGCGGCCGATGACCACGGCGTTCTTGCCCTTGAGGTCGTAACCGATGCTGTCCAGCATTTTCAGACAGCCATACGGCGTGCAGGGCAGAAAACCTGGCATGCCGGTCATCAGTGCGCCTGCGCTGGCCACGTGAAAGCCATCCACGTCCTTGGCCGGGCTGATGGCTTCGATCACCTTCTGCGTGTCGATGTGCCCTGGCAAGGGCAGCTGCACCAGAATGCCATGGATGGCAGGGTCATTGTTGAGGGCGTGTATGCGTGCCAGCAGCTCTGCTTCATGCATGTCGGCGGCATACTGCTCGAGCACCGAGTGCAGGCCATTGTCGTGGCAGGCCTGTACCTTGTTGCGTACGTAGACATGGCTGGCCGGGTTGTCGCCCACCAGAATCACCGCCAGACCGGGAGTAACGCCTTTGGCCTTGAGTACGGCAGCGCGCTGGGCCACTTCGGCGCGCAGCGTGCGGGAAAGTTCTTTGCCGTTGATGAGTTGTGCTGTCATAGGTGTCCTTGAAAAAAAGAAATCCCGCCGCAGCGGGATTGCCGGGCCAGGCAATCAGGGGCGGGGCGCGTTCGATCCCAGCGCCACTTTCAACAGGTCGGCCACGGTATTGGCATTGAGTTTTTCCATGATGTTGGCGCGGTGCGCTTCCACAGTCTTGATGCTGATGTTCAGGTCATCGGCGATCTGCTTGTTCAGGCGGCCGGCCACAATGCGTTCGAGCACTTGCGCCTCGCGGTTGGTCAGTTTGCCCAGCAGTGTTTCGCGGGTGCTGGCCTGCTGGTGCTCGGCAAAGGCAGTGCGGGCATGCTCCAGCATCTTGACCACCAGCGCTTCCAGGTCTTCTTCGCGGAACGGCTTCTGGATGAAGTCGAGTGCCCCTTTTTTCATGGATTCCACTGCCATGGGCACATCGCCATGGCCGGTGATGAAAACGAGAGGCAACGGGGACTTGCGCTCGTTCAGGCGATCCTGCAGCTCCAGGCCGCTCATGCCGTCCATGCGGATGTCAACAAACATGCAGGCGACTTCACGTGGATCATAGCGACTCAGAAAACTCTCGGCCGAATCGAAACAACGCACGCGGTAACCCTTTCCCTCCAGCAGCCAGTGCAGGGAATCCCGCACAGCCTCGTCGTCATCTACTACGTATACGGTACCTTTTTCGGGAATCAAGCTCATGGTGTCAGTGGGTCGGTGTCGCAAAATGGTGTGATGTGGGCACGGGAATCCAGAAACTGAAGCGGCAACCAGTCACCACATCGCCATTGTAAATGTTCTGCGCCTGCAGTCTTCCCTGGTGTGATTCGACGATGCTGCGGCACAGGTTCAGGCCAATGCCCAGGCCTTCGTTCTTGGTCGTGAAAAACGCCTCGAACAGATGGTTGTCCACTTCGGGCGAAATGCCCTTGCCGTGGTCATCCACAGTGAACTCGATCACCTGCTTGCCGTCATGCTCCGCCATGTGGGCGTTCAGGCGCACTTCGCGCAACTCTGCCGGTGTCTGGGAATGGTCGATCGATTCGGCTGCGTTTTTGAGCAGGTTGATGAGTACCTGTTCAATCAGGATCTTGTCCGCCATGATCAAGGGCAGGCGTGGCTGGACAAAATGGAGCAGGCGCACGCTGCGGCGGCGCATCTCGATTTCGGCCAGCTCCACGGCTTCCAGCACCATGGTCTCGGCCGATGTCTCGGTGTAATTGGGCGTGCTGCGTTTGACGAAACTGCGTATGCGCTGGATGATCTGGCCGGCACGTTGCGCCTGCCGGCTGGTTTTTTCCAGGGCGCCCAGGAGTGCTTCCTTGTCGATCTGGCCGCTGCGTACCCGGCTGACCATGCCATTGCAGTAATTGTTGATAGCCGTCAGCGGCTGGTTGAGTTCGTGCGCCACGCTGGACGCCATTTCACCCATGGTTACCAGACGGCTTGCCGCTTGCGCACGTGCCTCGTGCTGGGCACTCAGTTCTTCTGCCACGCGCCGCGCCGTAATGTCCGTGGCCACCACCATTTGGGCCAGGCGGCCGTCCACCCACTCCAGATAGCGCGATCGGACCTCGATCCACCGGCCCAGGCGCTCGATGTGGATTTCGCTGTTGTTGCCCGCTGCCTCCGGCAACTCGGCGGTAGGCAAGCCGGCCATATTGTCTTCCTGGTGGGCAGGATCACTGACCGGCGTGGCAGGGCGGCCAGCCTGCATCAGCATCTGCATGTGCCCTGTGGCATCGTCGTCACCGTACCATTGGCGATAAGCGTGGTTGGCAAAGAGCAATTCCTCGCTGCCCAGCGGGGCCACCGAGACTGCAACGTCCAGGGCATCGAGCACACGGGTGAAGCGCTCATGCGCACTGGTGAGCTGGCGCTTGACGCGGTTGGATTCGGTGATGTCGGTCATCGACGCGATCCAGCCGGTTTGTTCACCATCGGCTGTTACCAGAGGCGCCATATACATGCGGGCATCAAATGTGGTGCCATTCTTGCGCAGCACACGCATCTGGTACCCCCCCTGGGGGATATGGGCGCTCAGCGTGCGATTGAGAATGTCGTGGTTGCGCGGGTAGTCGTCCGGATGCCAGAACGAATAGGGCGGGTTCTGGCCAACCAGCTCTTCCGAGCTCCAACCGGTCATCTGGCAGAAAGCGGCATTGACGTAACTGATGCGGCCCTGGCGATCCAGGGCACGCATGCCAGTGATCAGGGAGTTTTCCATGGCGCGGCGGAAGCTGGTTTCCGCCAGCAATTCCTGCTGGGAACGTTGCCGGCGGCGCAGGTGGCGCCAGTTGGCCAGCAGCATCCAGCCGGTGAGCGCGCTCAGCGACAACACCAGGAAAATCATGCCGCGCTGCGCCATGTCCTTGTCGTTCCTGTACGGGAGCAAATGCAGTGCTATCACATTGTCAAGCGCCGGCATTGTTGACGTGTATCCGCCAGGGATGGCATTGGTGCTCAGCAGCCACCAGGGAGACTTTGTCTGGTTGGGGTTGAAGGCCTGACCCGCTGCCACGTGCAGATTGTGGTCGAGCAATGAGACTGCATAGGTCTTGAAGGTTTCGGCTGGTACCGCGTAATACAGCAGGGAAGTCAGGTTGTAGCGTGCGAACAGATACCCGGTAACCACGCCCTGCTCCAGCAAAGGGAGCGATAGTGCCAGGACGGGTTCTGCCTCGCGGGGCGGTTTGATCAGGGCATAGGTGGGGCCGAGGCGCCGCGCCGACTGGTGCAGCAGCGCACGTTCGTCGGCGAGCGGCAGCGGCTGTTCCATCTGTGGTTCGGCAGAGCGGGGTATGGGTTGGATGATGTGTACGTTCAGGACAAGGCCGGCAGAATCCAGCAAGGTGATGTCGCGCAGTTCAGGCGTACCCTGGCTGGCGCGGTGCGCCAATGTATCGAATTCGTCAGCGGCGAGTTGCCGATGCATGACTAGACGACTGAGCCGCTGTATGTTTTCCTGCCGCTCCATGACGCGGGCCGTGACACGCTGGGCCACATATTCGCCATCGCGCTCAATGGCCTGCAATTGGGAGTGCATGTCCTCTATGCGCAGGAAATTGATGGACAGCACCACGGCCAGCGTGAACAACACCACGGACACCAGGGGAACCATCGCCATGAACCGGTCCTGGCGATGCGCAGGCTGGCGCCGCCACCATTTGGCCCAGAAAAAGCGGGAACGCTGCTGCGGGACGGGAGTCGCCATGGATGGGGAAAACGTACTGATGAGTGGACAGATCGGCATGATGCCAGCACTCGTTGCCATGAGGCTTACAAACGGGCTGTTTGGCATTGTTTTTTCATATAATATCACAATGTGAAAACATTATCCATAATTTGAAATAAGGGTTTTCTTGTGCGATACTGCGCAGGCGTTTATGCACAATGTCCCATAGTCCCATACGAACACAACAGGAGACGCGCATGTCTGAAGCACAAATGCCGTTGCCGGGCCAAATGCCGGATACGGATACCCAGGAAACCCGCGAATGGATGGACGCCCTCGAGGCAGTCATCCGGAATGAAGGAAAGGAGCGCGCCCATTTCCTGATCGAACAGTTGCTGGAAACTGCACGCCAGAGCAGCATCGACCTGCCGTTTTCGGCCAATACCGGTTACGTCAACACCATCGAGCCCGAGCAGGAAGAGCGCTGCCCCGGCAATATCGCCATCGAAAAGCGTCTGCGTGCCTATATGCGCTGGAACGCCATGGCCATGGTGGTGCGCGCCAACCGCCTTCACCCTGAAGACGGTGGCGATCTGGGGGGACATATCGGTTCGTTCGCTTCGCTGGCGAGCATGCTGGGGGCAGGCTTCAACCATTTCTGGCACGCTGAAAGCGAAGGCCATGGCGGTGACTGCATTTACATTCAGGGCCACAGCTCGCCCGGCATCTATGCGCGCGCTTTCCTGGAAGGCCGCCTGACCGAAGAGCATCTGGACAACTTCCGTCAGGAAGTGGGTGGCAAGGGCCTGTCCAGCTACCCGCATCCGAAGCTGATGCCAGAATTCTGGCAATTCCCCACGGTGTCCATGGGCCTGGGCCCACTGATGGCCATTTACCAGGCGCGCTTCCTGAAGTATCTGCACGCACGTGGCATTGCCAATACCGAAAACCGCAGGGTGTGGGTGTTCTGCGGTGACGGCGAAATGGATGAGGTGGAAAGCCTGGGTGCCATCAACCAGGCCGCACGCGAAGGGCTCGACAACCTGGTCTTCGTCATCAACTGCAACCTGCAGCGTCTGGATGGCCCGGTGCGCGGCAACGGCAAGATTATCCAGGAGCTGGAAGGCGAATTCCGCGGCGCCGGCTGGAACGTGATCAAGCTGATCTGGGGTAGCGGCTGGGATTCGCTGCTGGCACGCGACACGACCGGCAAGCTGCGTCAGCTGATGATGGAAACGCTGGACGGCGATTACCAGGTCTACAAGGCCATTGACGGTGCCTACGTGCGCAAACACTTCTTCGGCAAGTACCCCGAAACCGCCAAGCTGGTCGAGCACATGACCGATGAGGAAATCTGGGAACTGCGCCGCGGCGGCCATGATCCGCAAAAGGTGTATGCCGCATTCCATGCCGCCAATCAGCACAAGGGCCAGCCGTCCGTGCTGCTGGTCAAGACTGTCAAGGGCTATGGCATGGGCAAGGCCGGCGAGGGCAAGAACACGGTGCACCAGACCAAGAAGCTCAGCGACGAAGATGTCCGTTACATCCGCGACCGCTTCAACATTCCAATTCCGGATAGCGAACTGGCCAGCATTCCCTACTTCAAGCCGGCGGAAGACACGCCCGAGATGAAGTACCTGCACGAGCGCCGCAAGGCGCTGGGCGGCTACCTGCCGCATCGCCGCACCAAGGCCGATGAGAGCTTCACCGTGCCTTCGCTGGAGACCTTCAAGGCCGTGCTCGAACCCACGGCAGAAGGGCGCGAGATCTCTACCACCCAGGCCTTCGTGCGCGTCCTGACGCAGCTGCTGCGTGACCAGGCGCTCGGCCCACGCGTGGTGCCCATTCTGGTCGACGAGGCTCGCACCTTTGGCATGGAAGGCCTGTTCCGCCAGATCGGTATCTACAACCCGAAAGGCCAGCTGTACACCCCGGTCGACCGCGACCAGGTCATGTACTACAAGGAGGCCGCCAACGGCCAGATCCTGCAGGAAGGCATCAACGAAGCCGGCGGCATGGCCAGCTGGATTGCGGCAGCAACCAGCTACAGCACCAGCAACCGGATCATGATCCCGTTCTACGTGTACTACTCGATGTTCGGCTTCCAGCGCTTCGGTGACCTCGCATCTGCGGCCGGCGACATGCAGGCGCGTGCT
>CAYPRU010000029.1:0-21348 GCA_964413485.1 uncultured Allobrachymonas sp.
TGCTGACCGACAGCCCCAGCATCCGCGACGTGATCCTGTTCCCGGCGCTGCGCCGTGAGGGTGGCGTCTGATCAATCCGACCTGCCAATGACAAAGCGGCGTCCTGGGGACGCCGCTTTTTTCATGGGAACGCTGCCTGTGGCAGCTACCCGGCAACCCGGCCGGGTAGCTGCCGTAGAAGGCTTCAGGCTACCGGTACCGGAATGCGCGGCTGCACGCACAGCACCTGGTTCAGCGCCACCACGGCGGACTTGTAGTTGTCGCGGTCGACGATGAACTGCATGTTGACCTGGCGCAGCGTCTGCGAGACGCAGTTGACGTTGACGTTGGCATCGGCCAGGGCCCGGGCCGCACTGGCCAGCACACCCGGAATTGCGATGTTGGAGCCGATCACGCAGACGATGGCGCTGGGCTTGACGGTGACCACCTGGTAGCGGCCCTCCAGCTCCTCGATCAGCTCGGCGGTGACGCACTTGTCCCACAGCACATGCGCGATGGAGTTGGCGTTGGTGGCTTTGACGATGTAGGAAATCTTGTGACGGCGCAGGATCTCGAGCACGCCCAGGTCGAAGCCGACTTCGCCCACCATGCTGGGATCGTGGATCTCGACCAGTGTGACCTTGTCGCTGCCGGTGATGATTTCCACGCGGGCGCGCTCGCCCACATAGTCGTTGGTGATCAGGGTGCCAGGGTGCTCGGGCTCGAAGGTGTTTTTCAGGCGAATCGGGATGCCGGCGTGCTCCATGGGTTTGGAGGCCTTGGGATGGATGGCTTCCATGCCGACATCGGCCAGCTGGTCGGCCACGTCGTAGTTGGTGGCACCCACGATCACGGCGTTTTCCAGGCCGACGATGTTGGGGTCGGCGGATGACAGGTGGAATTCCTTGTGGATCACGGCTTCATCGGGGCGAACCTCTACGGCGATCTTGCTGAAGGTGACCTCGGAGTAGCCGCGGTCAAACTCGCGCATGATGCCTTCGGTGCCCTTGGTGTAGCCGGTGGCCACGATCACGCTGTTGGCAATGTCCACGCCCTTGAAGCTGTGGTGAATGCGTTCGTCGATGGTCCAGGCCTCGTGGTCGTTGAAGCCGGCCAGGTCCATCAGGACAGCGGGCACGCCGTTGGCCTTGAGCATCTCGACCGAGTTGAAGGCACTGTGCGATTCGCCGATGGATGCCAGAATTTCGCGTGCGGCCAGCAACACGCTGTCGCGGCTCAGGTAGCCGCTGGCCAGCACACGGTGCATGGCCTGCAGGTGGTCGCGTGCCTCGCCGATGCGCTGGTCGACAAAGGCGTCGGCCACATCCAGCGGCAGACCCAGCTCGGCAAAGCCGGCATTGATCTGCTTGAGGCTGTCGGCCAATTTGGCCAGCGCGCCAGCATAGTCCTTGTTATGTGCAAACAGGGCATAGATGCCGGGTTCACCGGTCTTCTTGTGCTCCAGCAGCTGGTTGGTGACACCGGAGTAGGCCGATACCACATAGATGCGACCGAAGATGCGGGACTTGTCGTGCAACATGATGTGGCGCAGCACATCACCAAAGGCCGTCATCGACGTTCCACCAATTTTTTCAACCGAAATCATGCTTTCCTCATGTTCCTGGAGCCTGCCGGCAGGCCACGCCTACCCTTCGGCGCACACCGCGCCCTCAACGAATGCAATATTGTAGGGGGATAGCAAGCCGGATGCGACCAAAGTCGCAACCGGGGAACGGTATCAACGGATTTCCTTGACCACCACGTCTTCCGCTTCGGACTTGCCGCGGCCAAAGCGCGACTGCGGACGTGCCGGTGCACCGGCTGGATGCGCCGCGGCCTCAGCAGCAGGCGCGGGGGTACCCCACTGGAAACCGCCTCCGGGCATGCGATGCGCAAAACCCGGAAAGGCACGGTACACCCGCAAGGGATTGCGCCCGGTCAGCAGCATCCAGACACCGCCCAGCAGCGCGGCAAAGCTGCCAACGATGAGCAGGCTGACAGCAAATACTGCTGCAGCGCCCCACATGAACACGCGTACCAGCAGGCCAACAATCGAATCCGTCATCAAAGAAACATCCCTTTATCGGTGAAGAATATGTTTCCAAGTTAGAGGCAACGCCTGCGAAAGTCAAGCCTTGCCGGGCAAGCCATTCGTATCCATCAGTGAATGGGAGACCCCGGTGGCGGGCTGCCACCGTCCTGCTGCGCCAGGGCTTCGCGCCAGATGCGCAACGGAATATGGTTGCGCAGCAGGTGCACGATGCGCTGCCGCATCTCTTCGGTCAGGGCGTGCCCGGTATCGGGAAATACGTCGACCGAAAAATCGGCGTCCAGCTCTCGCAGGCGGTACCCCGCTTCGACGGCCGCATGGTAAGGCATGTGTTCGTCGGCCTTGCCGTGCAGCCAGTGCAGCGAAGTCTGCAAATGCATGGCTTCCGGCAAGACGGCAAAGCGGCCGGCAATGGCGAACAGGCGCGCCGCGATGGCTTCGCTGGCCACCACGGCTTCGAGCGCCAGCGTGGCCGACTGGCCAAAAGCGACCAGCGCGGTACGGTCGGCGCCCAGGCCGCTGTTCTGCTGCCAGGCCTGCAGCGTGGCCTCGAATTCAATCCGTGCCGGCAGCAGGCGCTGCAGCCGGTTGTCATCCCTCTCGCCGCGCTGCGAATACCACTGAAAGCCTTCGCCTTCGTCGTGCATGTGCGGCGCTGCCACACAGGCCACGATGCCGAACGGGAACTCCTGGGCCAGCTGCTGTGCCATGGGCAACATGGCGCCCGGCTTCTGGCCGGCGTCGTGCAGCAATAAAAACAACTGCTGCGGGTCTTCGGGCCAGGCTACCACCACGTCATTCGGTGCCGGCACGGTCACAGGCAAAGAGGTGGTGCTCATGCTGCCTCCGGCAGGCTGCGGGTATGCTGCAACCAGTCGGCAATGGCCTGCGGATAGATCAGGTGCTCTTGCGTGAGGATGCGCGCGGCCAGCGCATTGGCGCTGTCATTGGGCAATACAGGCACCACGGCCTGGGCCAGGATCGGCCCATGGTCCAGCTCGGCCGTTACCTGGTGCACGGTGGCGCCAGCGACCTTGCAGCCGGCCTCAATGGCACGCTGGTGCGTGTGCAGGCCGGGAAACGCGGGCAGCAGCGAGGGATGGATGTTGAGCAGGCGCCCGGCATAGCGCGCCACAAACCCAGGGGTAAGGATTCGCATGAAGCCGGCCAGCACCACCAGGGCTGGCTGGTAGCTGTCGATGCGCTCGGCCAGGGCTGCGTCAAAGGCGGCGCGGTCGGGGTAAGCCTTATGGTCCAGCACCACGGCGTCGATGCCCTCTTCGCGGGCAAATCGCAGGCCGCCGGCATCGGCCTTGTTGCTGACGACGGCGGCGATGCGCGCGCCAAAGCGCCGCTGCCAGTGGTCGCGCTTGGCGGTGCGGACGATGGCGGCCATGTTAGAGCCGCCACCGGAGATCAGGATCACGATATTGCGTTGGGCTTGCGTCATCCCGGCATTATGCCGCCGTGCGGCCGCTTACCGCACCGCTTATTGCACCAAGACCGCCCCCGCCGTGGCATGGCTGGCGGTATCCACCAGGATCATGGCGCCCATGGCGCGCGACTGCGTATACGGCACCGCCGGCACCGCCTCCTGCAGCAGCAGCTCGATGCGGCCGATGGCATTGGGCGCCAGCTCCGTCGCTTCCTCGCGTTCCAGCGTATGGATGTTGAGTCGGTGCACCACGCGGCGCACCTTGGCCTTGATCCAGCGGTGGCCATGCAGCACCCAGTACACACGGCCGGACAGCAGCGGTGTGTCGTCCATCCAGGCCACGGTGGCGGTCAGCTCGCGCTGGCCGGCATAGGCCGGCTGGGCTGCGGGGGTATCGAAATCGTCTTCCGCCACCTCGGCCTGCTGCGGCGCCGCCAGAATCCAGTCGCCGCGCGACACGTCTACCTCGTGGTCGAGCACGATACCGGCGCTGCGGCCAGCCGCCACTTCGCCAGGGCGGCGCGTATGGTCTAACACCTCGGCCACCACGGCCTGCTTGCCGCTGGGGAACACCTGCACGGCATCGCCCACCTTGGCCCTACCGGCAGCGACCCGGCCCCAGAACACGCGGCGTCCTTTGTCGGTGACGGCGCTGTCGTGGCGCTTTTCCAC
The DNA here is from genome assembly GCA_964413485.1 of uncultured Allobrachymonas sp. GTDB lineage: Bacteria > Pseudomonadota > Gammaproteobacteria > Burkholderiales > Burkholderiaceae_C > Brachymonas. The sequence goes on from CAYPRU010000029.1 coordinate 4,137, forward strand.
CCATTGCACCGGCTGTGCCAGCGGCAGATCCTGCCGGCGCACCACGTTGGGCAGGTGCTCCAGCATATCCAGCAGCGTCGGACCTTTGTAGCCGCACCAGCCCGGCTCGCCTGGCTCCACCACATTCCAGCCCTTCAGCGCGGACACCGGCACGATGCCGGCCAACTCGATGCCAACCTCGGCAACAAAGCGCTCGAGCGCGCCACGGATATGGCGGTAGGCCACGGCAGCATCGGCCACCGCATCCAGCTTGTTGATGGCAAACACCACACCCGGCACGCGCAGCAGATGCACCAGCAGCGCATGGCGGCGTGTCTGTGGCAGCAGCTGCAGGTCCGGATCGGCCCAGTCGAGCTTGGCCGCATCCACCAGCACCACGGCGGCATCGGCGCTGGACGCCGCCGTGACCATGTTGCGCGTGTACTGCTCGTGGCCAGGCGTGTCGCCGATGATGAACTTGCGGTTTTCGGTGCTGAAGTAGCGATAGGCCACATCGATAGTGATACCCTGCTCGCGCTCGGCGCTCAGGCCATCGGTCAGCAGGGCCAGATCGGTTTCGCCAGAGCGTGTCACGCCGGCCAGGTGGTCCTGCAGCACGGCCTTGCTATCTACCAGCAGGCGGCCAATCAGCGTGCTCTTGCCGTCATCGACAGAGCCGCAGGTGATAAAAGTCAATGCATCCATGGTGATCGTCCCGTAATCAGAAATAGCCTTCGCGCTTGCGCTTTTCCATGCTGGCGTCGCTGGTCTTGTCGTCCATGCGGGTGGCACCGCGCTCGCTCAGGTCGGCGGCCAGGGTTTCGCGCACGATGTCGGCCGGAGTGGCCGCCGTGCTGGCCACCGGGCAGGTGCAGGTGATGTCGCCCACGGTACGGAAGCGCACGTCGCGCAGCTGCACTTGTTCGCCATCGCGTGGCGGTGTCAGATCGGTCACCGGCACCAGCAGGCCGCGGCGTTCCACCACCTGGCGCTGGTGCGTGTAGTAGAGGCTGGGCAAGGCGATGTTTTCGCGCTCGATGTACTGCCACACGTCCAGCTCGGTCCAGTTGCTGATCGGGAACACGCGGAAGTGCTCGCCGGGCTGCAGGCGCGTGTTGAACAGCGTCCACAGCTCGGGGCGCTGCGCCTTGGGCTGCCACTGGCCAAAGGCGTCTCGGTGGCTGAAGATGCGTTCCTTGGCGCGCGCCTTTTCCTCGTCGCGGCGGGCGCCGCCCAGCAGCGCATCGAAGCGGAATTCCTCGATCGCTTCCAGCAGCGTGACGGACTGGTGCGCGTTGCGGCTTTCGTCCGGACGCGACAGACGCACGGTGCCGCGCGCCATCGAATCCTCGACCGAGCGCACGATCAGTTCGGCGCCCAGTTCACGTGCGCGCTGGTCGCGGAACTGTGTCACTTCCGGGAAGTTGTGGCCGGTGTCGATCATCAGCAGCGGGTACGGAATGCGGCCGGCGCCAAAGGCTTTTTCAGCGCACCGCAGCATGACCAGCGAATCCTTGCCGCCGGAAAACAGCAGTGCCGGGCGCTCGAAGGCGGCAGCGGCTTCACGCAGCAGGAAAATGGTTTCCTCTTCCAGCGCGTCGAGGTGGGTATTGCCCAGTGCATGGGGCGCAATGGCAGCAGAAATCATGGCGTTCATCGTGGTTGTCCTTTGGCGGTATCGGGTTGGTGCACATGCAACCCGCATTCTTTGGCGGCCTCGTCTTCCCACCACCAGCGACCGGCACGGAAGTCCTCGCCGGCGGTGATGGCGCGGGTGCAGGCGGCGCAGCCGATGCTGGGGTAGAAGCGGTCGTGCAGCGGGTTGTAATCCACGCCGTGCTGGGCGATGTAGTGCCAGACGTCGCCCCAGCTCCAGTCGGCCAGCGGATTGATCTTCACGCGGGCTTCGCTGGTGTCGATGGCAGGCACCTCGGCACGGGCGCCGGACTGCTCACGGCGCAGACCGGTGATCCAGGCCTTCTTGCCCTCGAGTGCACGGGCCAGCGGCTCCAGCTTGCGGATGCCGCAGCACTCCTTGCGCAGCGCAATGCTGCGGTACATGGCATCTTCGCCTTCGCGCTGCACAAACGCCTGCACGGCAGCGGCATCGGGGTGGTACACATGGATCGGCACCGTCGCGTGCTGTTGCGTGCGCTGCAGCAGGGCCAGGGTTTCGTCGTGCAGCTTGCCGGTTTCCAGCACGAACACCGGAATCTGCAGGCCCAGCGACTCGATCAGGTGCGTGATCACCACGTCCTCGGCGCCCAGGCTGGACGCCTGTGTCAGCGGCTGGTACTGCGCAGCGGCATCGCGCAGCAGCTGCTGGGTGGCAGCCAGGCGCTCGGCATACTGCTGCGAAGGCTGGTCCAGGCGCTCGGTGGCCGGCGGCACATCCACATCGCCAGGCAGCATGGAAACGGTTTCACTCATGATTGCGCCTCCCGCACAAAGCGCGGCTGCCCGACCCGGGCATCCGCCTGGTAAAAATCCTGGAACAAGGCCAGCAGCCGGCGCGCATGCACCAGGCTCTGGTCGGCGCGCAGCACGGCCTGGGCAAAGCCGCAGCGCTGCATCTGCTGCAGCTCGTCCACCAGCACATCGCCGGTGGCGCGCAAAATGCCGGTGAAGCCGCGGCGGCGCAGCAGCAGCTGTGCCTGGCTGTAGGCACGGCCGTCGGTGTATTTGGGAAACTGCAGCTCGATCACCGTCACGCCATCCAGATCGATGGTAAGCGGGTCGGCATCATTGGGCAGCACCAGCAGGCCGGTCGTTTCCGGCTGGTAGTCGGCTACGGTGAGCAACTGGAGGGATCGGGTTGGCATGGCAATGTCCTTGTAAGGAGAAGCTGAAGCCGCAGAGGGCTCAGACATGGGCGAGCGCATCGTGCGCCGCCACAACCGGATGGCGTGCCGCATTGCCGGCCGCCTTGAATGGCTCGACGCCGGTACGGCGCAGCGTCTGGATGAAAGGCTCGCCCGGTTCGCGCAGGCTGCGGTAGGTGTCCAGCAGCGCCTCGATCACGTCCGGCACTTCGGCCGCGCTGAACGAGGGGCCAATCACCTTGCCAGCCTGGGCCGGGCCGGACAGGGCCGAGCCATCGGCGCCGCCCAGCGTGATCTGGTACCACTCCTTGCCATCCTTGTCCACGCCCAGAATGCCGATATGGCCGCTGTGATGGTGACCGCAGGAGTTGATGCAGCCGCTCATGTGCAGGTCGATCTCGCCCAGATCCCAGATCTCGTCCAGATCCTGGTAGCGTTGCGCCAAGGCCTCGGCAATCGGCAGCGAACGGGCATTGGCCAGCGCGCAGAAATCACCGCCAGGGCAGGAAATCATGTCGGTCAGCAGGCCAATGTTGGGCTGTGCCAGCCCCAGCGCCTTGGCGTGTTCGTACACGGCCGGCAAGTCGCTGACGTGCACCCACGGCAGCAGCAGATTCTGCTCGTGCGTCAGGCGCGCCTCGCCGGCGCTGAAGGTGTCCGCCAGCTCGGCCACGGCGTCCATGATCTCGGCCGGGGCGTCGCCGGGAGCCAAGCCGGGGCGCTTGAACGACAGGTGCACCACGCGCAGATGCGGTTCGCGATGGGCGCGCACATTGCGCTCCAGCCAGCGCTGGTAGGCTTGGCCCGCCGTGTCCACCTGATGCGGCAGATTGGCCGGCGCGGACACCGGCTGCACAAAGCAGGCGGTGACGCGATCGAGTTCGGCCTGCGTGATGGTGTGCGGTCCACCGTCCTGCGCCACGATCCGGGCGTATTCAGCTTCCACCGCATCGGTGAACTTCTGCCCTTCGGCCTTGACGAGGATCTTGATGCGTGCTTTCCAGACGTTGTCGCGGCGGCCATATTGGTTGTACACGCGCACCACCGCCTCGAGGTAGTTGAGCAGCTGGTTCCAGGGCAGGAACGGGCGAATCAGCGGGCTGACAACCGGTGTGCGCCCCATGCCGCCGCCCACGCTGACGGCAAAGCCCAGCTCGCCGGCGTCGTTTTTCACCAGCTTCAGGCCGACGTCGTACCAGTGCGTGGCGGCACGGTCTTCGGCGCCGCCGGTGAGCGAAATCTTGAACTTGCGCGGCAGGAAGGCGAATTCGGGGTGCAACGTGGCCCACTGGCGTACGATCTCGGCAAACGGGCGCGGATCGGCCAGCTCGTCGGGCGCAATGCCGGCCAGTGCATCGGCATTGAGGTTACGGATGGTGTTGCCGCTGGTCTGGATGCCGTGCATGTCCACGCTGGCCAGCAGTTCCATCACATCGGCTGCCTTGACAAGCGGAATCCAGTTGAACTGCACATTGGTACGGGTGGTGAAATGGCCATAGCCGTAACGCAGCGGCGGCGCGGCCAGCGTCAGGCCCGGTTGCGAAGCCTGGAGTGCATCCTGCTTGGCCTGGGCTTCGGCCAGCAGCGCCGGTTCAGGCTGGTCGAACTCGCGCGCAATGCGGGCCAGCATGCGCAGCTGGCGGCTGGAAATCTCGCCATAGGGCACCGAAATGCGCGTCATGGGCGCATAGCGCTGGATGTACCAGCCGTTTTGCAGACGCAGCGGGCGAAAGTCAGCATCGGGCAGTTCACCGTTCAGGTGGCGCTGCAACTGGTCACGGAACTGCGCGGCGCGCAACTGCAGGAACTTGCGGTCAAACTCGGTATAGGCGTACATCGTTCATCCAGAAATGTCTCGACAATGCCGGCAAGGCGTGCAGGCGCTGTGTCTGGATGCCAATGTAGGTCAAGCCTCAAATAACTCAAACTACTGTTTTTTAATTTGAATATTCCATGGAGAGCTAAGGAGTGCCTGTGCACCACAGCCGAACTGTTCTGGCTCAAACGTTATGAACTAATAAGACAAGCATCTTTGCCTTTTGTCTGAAGTAGGAAGAAAATAGGGTTTTTCCTTGTTGCCAGATGGCAGCCCTTCAGACTCACACATCTCCATGAGCGCCTTTCTCGAAGAAAAAGTCCTGTCGGTTCACCACTGGACAGACCGCCTGTTCAGCTTTACTACCACGCGCGACACTGCGCTGCGCTTCTCCAACGGCCACTTCACCATGATCGGCCTGCGCCAGCCCAACGGCAAACCGTTACTGCGCGCCTACAGCATTGCCAGCCCCAATTACGAGGAGCACCTGGAATTCCTGAGCATCAAGGTGCCGGACGGCCCGCTCACCAGCCAGCTGCAGCACATCCAGGTGGGCGACACCATTGTGGTCGGCAAAAAACCCACCGGCACGCTGCTGATCGACTACCTGACGCCAGCCAAGAACCTGTACCTGCTGGGTACCGGCACCGGCCTGGCACCCTGGATGTCCATCATCCGCGACCCCGATACCTACGAACGTTTCGAAAAAGTGGTGCTGGTGCATGGCGTGCGCTTCATCAACGAGCTGGCCTACCATGACTACCTCACCAAGGAACTGCCCGCGCACGAGTACCTGGGTGAGCTGGTCAAGAACCAGCTGCTGTACTACCCCACCGTCACGCGTGAACCGTACGAGCACCAGGGCCGCATTACACACCTGCTCGAAAACGGCCAGATCGCCCGCGACCTGGGCCTGCCCGAACTCAACCCCGACACCGACCGCGTCATGATCTGCGGCAGCCCGGCCATGCTGCGCGACCTGAAGACCCTGTGCGAAAAACGCGGCTTCAAGGAAGGCAACACCACCTCGCCTGGCGACTTTGTCATCGAGCGCGCTTTCGTCGAAAGCTGATCCAAGCTTTCGGACGCACACACCCGGATGGCGCCCGCCTCCGGGTTTTTTTACGCCTGTCACACACGCATCGGGGTGAACAAGGCACAATCGCGCGCAGTCCCAGCAAGGAGTTGCCACATGCTCGTATTCCGTCACGCCAAACGCCTGTCCAGCCAACTGGGCAACGGCCTCATTACCGGCGCAGCGGATGACGACCCCAGCGGCATCGCCACCTATTCCCAGGCCGGCGCCCAGTTTGGCAATGGCATGCTGTGGACGCTGCTGTTCACCGCCCCGCTGATGATCGGCATCCAGATGGTCAGCGCGCGCATCGGCTGGATGACCGGGAAGGGCCTGGCCGATGCCATCTGCCGCGTCATGCCGCGCTGGCTGGCGCTGACGCTGGTGGCCTTGCTGGTGCTGGCCAACACCCTGAACATCGCCGCCGACATCGCCGCCATGGGCGAAGCCCTGCAGCTGGTAACCGGCGGTCCGGAGCACGGGCACGCGCTGGTGTTCGGCCTGCTGTGCGCCGCGCTGCCGGTCTGGCTCAATTACGAGGCCATGGTGCGTGTACTCAAGTGGCTCACGCTGGCCCTGCTTTCCTACGCGGCGGTATTGATGATGCTGCAGGTGGACTGGCCGCGCGCCCTGCACGACACCGTGCTGCCGCTGCCAGGCAGCAGCAGCGACTACTGGATGATGGTGGTCGCCGTGCTTGGCACCACCATTAGCCCGTACCTGTTTTTCTGGCAGGCCTCGCAGGAGGCGGAATTGCGCCAGAAGCTCGACCGCCAGGCCGTGTCGCAAAACGCCCTGTTCATGCGCGAACACCTGTCGCGCATCCGGGTCGACACGGTATTCGGCATGCTGTTTTCCAACGGGATTGCCTTCTGCATCATGCTGGCCACTGCCACCACACTGCACCAGCATGGCATTACCGACATCCAGACCAGCCGCCAGGCCGCCGAAGCCCTGCGCCCGCTCGCCGGTGAGCTGACATTCCTGCTGTTTGCCCTGGGCGTGATCGGCACCGGCATGCTGGCGGTGCCGGTGCTGGCCGGCTCTGCTGCCTATGCCGTGGCCGACCTGTTCCAGTGGCGCTCCGGGCTCAACCACCGTCTGACCGAAGCCAAGGGCTTTTACGCCGTGCTGGTCTGCGCCACTGCCGTCGGCACGCTGTTGGACTTCAGCCCGCTGGATCCGATCAAGGCCCTTCTGTGGAGCGCTGTGGTCAACGGCGTGGTGGCGGTCCCCATCATGGCGGTCATGATGTGGCTGGGGCAGCGCCACGACGTGCTGGGGCGCTACATCCTGAGCACGCGCCATCGCCTGCTGGGCTGGCTGGCCACGGTCGTCATGCTGACTGCCGTGGTAGCGATGATCTGGACTTCGTTCTGAGGCGCCCCGCCAGCGCAACGATAATCACTGCATGAAGAAATTTCTGATGATCGCAGGCGCCGTGGTGCTGGCACTGGCACTGCCCTGGTACGGCGCACGGAACAGCGTGCAGGCCATGGAGCAGCTCAAGGAGCCCAGTGGCATGGCGCTGAACCTGGCTTGGTGGGCCACGCTGTTGCCGGGCTACGACAAGGTGGCGGACATTCCGCGCACCCGCCTGGCCGTGGCCTTCCACCAGCTGCACGATGGCGCTGAATTTGGCGATCTGGCCCAGCAGCAGCAACGCGGCGAACACCTGTTGCAGCGATTGCAGCCGCTGTTGCGCCAAGGGCCGCAAGACGCGCTGCAACTGCAAACCCGGCAACTGGCCCTGGCCACGCTGGTGCGCATGCCCGCGCCGCCCGCCGAGCTCGACGCACAGCTGGCGAGCGAGCTGGCGCCAGCGCTGCACGCCACGGATGCCGCGCAACTGTCCCCGATGCTGCGCCTGCAGGCCGCCGAAGCGCTAGCCATGTTCCATGCGCAGCACCAGAACGCCGCGGCGGCGCAACAGTGGCGCAGCTATGCCGAACAGGCGGTGCCGGCCTCGGCCAACCTCAAGGAACACACGCTGGATAACACTGCCCGCACCCTGCTGCCGCTGCGCATCGCGCTGGCTGGCTGCCAGCCGCAGCACGCTGCGCCGGCACTGGATGCCGCGCAGCAGGCGCTGGCGCACGGGTACGATATCCGCCAGCTGCGCCAGCAGTACAACGCCAGCTGGGACCGCCCCCTGCTGCTGCAGGCGCAACAGGCCGACGCGCCGGCCGCCTGCCGCACGCTGGCCAACGAATACCAACGCATGTTGACGGCCGAGTAGCCGCGATAATACCCAGTCATGAAAATCTATCGTGGTCTTCGCCATCCCGGCATGGCTTCGCGCTGTGCACTCACCATCGGCAACTTCGACGGCGTGCACCGTGGCCACCAGGCCATGCTCGCACTGCTGCGCAACGAGGCCCGCCACCGCGGCCTGCCCAGCTGTGCGCTCACGTTCGAACCGCACCCGCGCGACTTCTTTGCCGAACAGTTCAAGAAGCCCGAACTGGCCCCGGCCCGCATTGTCACCATGCGGGACAAGCTGTGCGAGCTGGCCGCCAACGGCATTGACCAGACGGTCATCATCCCGTTCAACCAGGCCTTTGCCGCACAGTCCCCGCAAGATTTCATCCAGCAGATACTGCTGGACGGCCTGAGAGCGCAGTATGTGCTGGTGGGAGACGATTTCCGCTTTGGCGCCAAACGCGCCGGCGATTACGCCCTGCTCGATGCGGCCGGCCAGCAACTGGGCTTTGAAGTGGCGCGCATGAACAGCTACGAGGTGTCGCGCCAGGTGCTGCCGCACAACGCGCAGCCGGACTCTCCCGGCATCCGCGTCAGCAGCACCGAGGTGCGCGCCGCACTGGCCGCCGGCGACATGGCCGAAGCCGCCCGCCTGCTGGGCCGGCCCTACAGCATCAGCGGCCATGTGGTGCATGGGCGCAAGCTGGGCCGCGATCTCGCCTTTCCCACGCTGAACCTGCGCTTTTCGCACTGGAAACCGGCCGCCAGCGGCATTTTCGCGGTGGATGTGTTCGGGTTGACCGAGGATGGCCGCTCGGTGCCGGGCGTGGCCAACATGGGCATCCGCCCCTCGCTCGACCCCAATGACGTCAACGGCGGTCGCGTGCTGCTGGAAACCTTCTGCCTGGAGTGGCCGCAAGAGCTGCCCCCCGAAGGCGGGTACGGTAAAATCATTCGCGTGGAGCTGCTGCACAAACTGCACGACGAACGCAAATACGACGGTCTGGCCGCCCTGCAACAGGGCATTGCGCAAGACTGCGCCGACGCGCGCGCCTGGTTTGCCGCCCGCCACAGCGAAACCCGCCGCCAGACCACGCGCGACCGAATTTGACGCTGTCTGCCCGGCCGGCGCTGCTGTTGTGTGCCGGCCTCTTTGTCCCCCGCACCAGATCGCTGCGGCCACGCTTGCCGAATTTCCTCATATAGCCATGTCCACCCCCAATTCCACCGACTACAGCAAAACCCTGAACCTGCCTGATACCTCTTTTCCGATGCGCGGCAACCTGCCCAAGCGCGAGCCGGAATGGGTCAAGAAATGGGAAGACAGCAAGCTGCACGACCAGCTGCGCGCTGCCCGCGCCGGCCGCGACAAGTTTGTGTTGCACGACGGCCCGCCCTATGCCAACGGCCAGATCCACATCGGCCACGCAGTCAACAAGATCCTGAAGGACATGATCGTCAAGGCACGCCAGCTCAAGGGCCTGGATGCGGTGTACGTGCCGGGCTGGGACTGCCACGGCCTGCCGATCGAAAACCAGATCGAAAAGCTGCACGGCCGCAACCTGCCGCGCGACGAGGTGCAGGCCAAGAGCCGCGCCTATGCCGCCGAGCAGATCGCCGGCCAGATGGCCGACTTCAAGCGCCTGGGCGTGCTGGGTGCCTGGGACAATCCGTACAAGACCATGAACTTCGGCAACGAAGCCGACGAAATCCGCGCCCTGAAAAAAGTCATGGAACGCGGCTTTGTCTACCGTGGCCTGAAGCCGGTGTACTGGTGCTTTGACTGCGGCTCCTCGCTGGCCGAGTTCGAGATCGAATACGCCGACAAGAAGAGTGACACGCTGGACGTGGCCTTCGAGTCGAACGACACGACCGCTCTGGCCAAGGCCTTCGGCCTGGAAGCGCTGCCAGCCGGCAAACAGGCCTTTGCTGTGATCTGGACCACCACCGCCTGGACGATTCCGGCCAACCAGGCGCTCAATGCGCACCCCGATCTGGACTATGCGCTGGTGGATACACCGCGCGGCGTGCTGCTGCTGGCGGCCAGCCTGGCCGAGCAATGCCTGGAACGCTTCCAGCTGGAAGGCACGGTGCTGGCCACGGTCAAGGGCGAAGCCCTGCGCGGCCAGGTGTTCCGCCATCCGCTGTACGACCTGGACAGTGGCAACGGCACTTTCAGCTACCACCGCCTAAGCCCGCTGTATCTGGCCGATTATGTCAGCGACACCGACGGTACCGGCATCGTGCACTCGGCGCCGGCCTACGGCGTGGACGACTTCCACTCGTGCATGCTGCACGGCATGACGCACGACCAGATCCTGAATCCGGTGCAAGGCAATGGCCGCTACACCGAAGAACTGCCGCTGTTTGGTGGCCTGAACATCTGGAAGGCCTGCCCGCAAATCATTGACACGCTGCGTGACAACCAGCGTCTGCTGGCCACGCAAAGCATCGTGCACAGCTACCCGCACTGCTGGCGCCACAAGACCCCGGTGATCTACCGCGCCGCCGCCCAATGGTTTGTGCGCATGGACGCCGGCGAAGGCGTATTTACCAGCGACAAGCCCGCCGACACGCTGCGCCACACTGCGCTGGCCGCCATCGAGCAAACCAGCTTCTACCCGGCCAACGGCAAGGCGCGCCTGTACGACATGATCGCCAACCGTCCCGACTGGTGTATCAGCCGCCAGCGCAACTGGGGCGTGCCGCTGCCGTTCTTCATCCACAAAGACAGTGGTGAGCTGCATCCGCGCACCATGGAAATCATGGACCAGGCCGCCGACATGGTGCAGGAAGGCGGCATCGAGGCCTGGAGCAAGGTCAGGGCCGAAGAGATCCTGGGCGCCGAAGAGGCCCAGCACTACAGCAAGGTCAACGACATCCTGGACGTGTGGTTCGACTCCGGCAGCACACACCTGCATGTGCTGCGCGGCAGCCACAAGGAGCTGCTGCAGTTCCCGGCCGACCTGTACCTGGAAGGCCACGACCAGCACCGCGGCTGGTTCCACAGCTCGCTGCTGATTGCCTGCGCCACCGACGGCCGCGCGCCGTACAAAGGTCTGCTCACGCACGGCTTTACCGTGGACGGCCAGGGCCGCAAGATGAGCAAGTCGGTCGGCAACGTGGTGGCGCCGCAGTCGGTCAGCGACAAGCTGGGCGCCGAAATCATCCGCCTGTGGGTGGCCAGCACCGACTATTCGGGCGACCTGGCCATCGACGACAAGATCCTGGCGCGCGTGGTGGATGCCTACCGCCGCATCCGCAACACGCTGCGCTTCCTGCTGGCCAACATCAGCGATTTTGACCACGCCACGCAGGCAGTGCCGCTGGACGAACTGTTCGAGGCCGACCGCTTTGCGCTGGGCCACGCCGCCGCGCTGCAGGCCGACATCCTGGCGCACTACGAGGTGTACGAATTCCACCCGGTGGTGGCGCGGCTGCAGCACTTCTGCAGCGAATTCCTGGGCGGCTTCTACCTGGACGTGCTCAAGGACCGCCTGTACACCACCCAGCCGGGCAGCCACGCGCGCCGCAGCGCGCAAACCGCGCTGTACCACATCACGCACGCCATGCTGCGCTGGATGGCGCCGTTCCTGAGCTTTACCGCAGAGGAAGCATGGGAAATCATCGGTAGCAGCGATTCGATCTTCATCGAGGAATACAGCCAGCTGCCCGCGCCCGACGCCGCACTGACCGCCAAGTGGGAGCGCCTGCTCGAAATCCGTGCCGCCGCCAACAAGGAAATCGAGGCTTTGCGCGAACAGGGCAAGGTAGGTGCCTCATTGCAGGCCAATTTGCTGATCACGGCTGCAACCGAGGACCTGGCGCTGCTGCAAAGCCTGGGCGACGACCTGAAGTTCGTGTTCATTACCTCCAGCGTGGCACTGGCCCAGGGCGACACATTGTCTATCGCCGTAACGCCCGCCACGGCACAGAAGTGCGAGCGCTGCTGGCACTACCGCGACGATGTGGGCAGCGATGCCGAGCACCCGACCATTTGCGGCCGCTGCAGCAGCAACCTGTATGGCGCCGGCGAACAGCGGGAGTTTGCATAAGCATGGCAACGTCCCGCTCCCGCAAATCGGCCAGCAAGCAGAACGGCCTGGCGCTCTGGCTGTCCGTGGCGGCCCTGTGGCTGATTTTTGACCAGTTCACCAAGGTGCTGATCCTGCGCAACTACCAGCTGCTGGATGGCACCTACGTGACCAGCTTTTTCAACGTGGTGCGCGTGCACAACTTTGGCGCGGCGTTTTCGTTCCTGGCTGGCGCCGGCGGCTGGCAGCGCTGGTTCTTCATGGCCCTGGGCATTGCCGCTGCCGTCTTCATAGTGTGGATGCTGCGCAGCCACCCGGGCCAGCGGCTGTTCAGCTTTGCCATGGCCAGCATCCTGGGCGGCGCCATCGGCAACGTGATCGACCGCGTGGTGCACGGCTACGTGGTCGATTTTCTGGATTTCCACTGGAATTTTCTAGCGCCCCTGTTCCAGGGCGGGCATTTTCCTGCGTTCAACGTGGCCGACAGCGCCATCACCATCGGCGCGATCTGCCTGATCCTGGATGAAATCCTGCGCGTGCGCCGCGGCGCGCGCTAAGCAGCTCCCAACCACCCCCTACTTCCCATGACACTGCCTCTCGATATCGTCATCATGGCTGCCGGCAAAGGCACCCGCATGAAAAGCGCCATTCCCAAGGTGCTGCAAAAACTGGCGCACCAGGGACTGGTACAGCACGTGCTGGATACCGCCGCCCAATTGCATGCGCGCAACGTGGTGGTGATCACCGGCCACGGCGCCGAGCAGGTAGAAGCTGCGCTGGCACAGGATGACGCGGCCCGGCCACGGCGCCAGTTCGTGCGCCAGATGCCGCAGCTGGGCACCGGCCACGCCGTGCAGCAGGCAGTGCCGGTGCTGGACGATGACGGCATCGTGGTGGTGCTGTCGGGCGACGTGCCGCTGACCGAGGCCGACACCATCCAGGCGCTGGTCGAGGCCTGCGGCGGCGACCGCCTGGCGCTGCTGACCATCATGCTGGACAACCCCTTCGGCTATGGCCGTGTGCTGCGCGACACCGATGGCAATGTGCTGCGCATCGTCGAGCAAAAGGACGGCACACCCGAAGAACTGCTGGTGCAGGAAACCTACACCGGCATCATGGCGGCGCCGGCCCGGCTGCTCAAGCAATGGCTGGGGCGCATCGACAACCACAACGCGCAAAAAGAATACTACCTGACCGACGTGGTCAAGCTGGCCGTGGCCGACCGCGTTCCGGTGGTGGCGCACATGACGCGCGACGAAGCCCAGGTGGCCGGCGTCAACAGCCCGCAGCAACTGGCCGCGCTGGAGCGCGAATACCAGAAGCGCCTGGCCAACAAACTGATGGCCGATGGCGTGCGCCTGCGCGACCCGGCCCGCCTGGACGTGCGCGGCCAGCTGGCCTGCGGCACCGATGTCGAGATCGACGTCAACTGCATCTTCGAGGGCACGGTCACGCTGGGCCACCATGTGCACATCGGCGCCCACTGCGTGCTGGCCAACTGCACGATTGCCGACCATGCCGTCATTCACCCCTTTACCCATATCGACGGCGAGAAGGCCGGTGTGCGTGTCGGCAAGGGCGCGCTGATCGGCCCGTTTGCCCGCCTGCGCCCCGGTGCGCAACTGGGCGAAGAGGTGCACATCGGCAACTTTGTCGAGGTGAAAAACTCCACCCTGGCCAAGGGCGCCAAGGCCAACCACCTGGCCTACCTGGGCGATGCCACCGTGGGTGAACGCGTCAATTACGGCGCCGGCAGCATCACCGCCAACTACGACGGTGCCAACAAGCACCGCACCGTGATCGAGCATGACGTGCACATCGGCAGCAACAGCGTGCTGGTGGCTCCGGTTACCATCGGCGCCGGCGGCACCGTGGGCGCCGGCAGCACCATCGGCCGCGACACCCCGCCCAACACCCTGAGTGTGGTACGCGGCAAGCTCACCCAGAAGACCGGCTACCAGCGGCCCGAAAAGATCAGGAAGTAAAGCGCTTCAGAAACGCGACCCTGGTTGCTGCAAAAACTCCAGCTCCTCGGGCGTCGATACTCGCCCGAGCGCTGCATTGCGGTGCGGATAGCGGCCAAAGCGTTCGATGATGGCCTTGTGCAGCAGCTCGAAGCGGTAGTTGTCTTCCAGCCCGGGCAGCGCAAACAGTTTTTCGGCCTGCACATGGATCAGCGCCGATTCGCTGTGCATGAAAGGCAGGTACAAAAAGGCGCGCTGGGGCACCGGCAAGGCCTGATCATGCCTAGCGGTGATGGCTTCCTGCGCCAGGGCCAGCGCCAGGGCATCCTGGGCAAAGGCCTGTGCCGTGCCCCGGTACACATTGCGCGAAAACTGGTCCAGCACGATGATTTCGGCCAGCCGGCCCGATGCGGTGCTGCGCCAGTCGAACAGTTCACACTGTGCGGCGGCATGCAACACCGTGCCGAAACGCTCTGTCACCAGCGCATCAAAGGCTGGATCGACGGCAAACCACTGTTTGGGCGTGCTTTCTTCGAACCAGAATTGCAACACCCGCTGCGCATCGGGCTGTGTCTGTGCAGTGTCCATGCAAGCCCCTTGCAAGATGCATCACCACGGCATGTTACGTGGTCAGGCCAGGTCTTCCAGACGGCGGCGCAAGGCGGCCACTTCTTCCATCAGATCCACGGTCAGGGCCGCCAGCTGCGGATCGGCCTCGAACTGGCGCTCCAGATCGGCCATGCGGCGCGCGCGCAGCACCATGGAACAGGAAAAACGCCAGCTGCCAAGGTCTTCTGCCTGCACATGCGGATCGGCACTGGTCTGGGTAATGCCCAGCAGGCCTTCGTACACGCGCGCATGCACCCACTCCGGGGCCATGCGGCAGGCACGGGCCAGCTCGTGCACGGTAAGCGAATGGTCGGCCAGCAACTCGATCAGATCGGCGGGCACGGGAATGGGGGTGCTAGTGGATGGCATGGTCGGGGGACTCCTTGCACTCTTCAGGCCAGACGCGGATTGAAGCCGGGATACGCCTGGGCAAGTGCTTCCCAGGCGGTGCGCTGCTCGGGCGTGACAGCGCCAGGAATGGCCGGCTCCAGCTCGAGGTACAGATCGCCCGGCTCGGCCGCCGGAATGCCGCGCCCCTTCAGGCGCAGCTTGCGGCCGCTGCCCGAGCCGGCCGGCACCGTGACCTCGACCGTGCCGCGGCCCGGCGTGGTGACCTGGATGCTGCCGCCCATCGCCGCCTCCCAGGGCGACACGCGCACGCGCTGGTACACGTCCTTGCCGTCCACCCGCCAGCGCGCATCGTGGCGGAATACCACCTGCAGCAGCACATCGCCCGCGGCCCCACCGCCAAAGCCCTGGCCGCCCTGCCCGGCCAGCCGGATCAGCTGCCCCTCGCGCACGCCCTTGGGAATTTTGACCTGCAGGCTGCGCTGCTCGGGCACCACATGGCCCTGCGCATCCAGCCGGGCGCTTTGCAGCGTGATGGTGCGCTCGGTGCCATGGTAGGTATCCAGCAGGTCCAGCTCGATGGTGGCGTGCAGGTCTTCGCCGCGCATGGCACGCGGGCCGTGCTGCTGGTGCGTGCGCTGCGCGTGCGCTGCGCGGCCGAACATCTGCTCGAAAAAATCGCTGAACTGGCCTTCGCCGCCGCCCACCGCTCCCTCGCGCCAGGCAAAGCCCGCATCCCAGTCCGGTGGCGGCCGGTACTGGCCGCCCTGCTCATGCGGGTAGCGGCCCAGCTCGTCATAGGCGGCGCGCTTTTCGGGATCGGACAGCACGTTGTAGGCCTCGTTGAGCTCGGCCATGCGCGCGGAAGCATCCGCCTCCTTGCTGACATCCGGATGGTATTTGCGCGCCAGCTTGCGGAACGCCTTCTTGATGGCATCGGCGCTGGCGTCCTTTTCCACGCCCAGCACCTTGTAATAGTCCTTGAACTCCATGTGCAACGGCTCCCGGGTTTCGAATGGCTACAGCCACATACGATACATTACATCGGGGCTGCCGGCGACTCCGGCAAGGGCAGCCGGGTGCCAAACTTGGCCCGCTTCAGGCTAAAAAACGAACGCACATTGCGCACATTGGCGTGCGCGGTAAACAGGCGCTGGCTCAGCGCCATGAAGCCCGGCATGTCGGCCACGGTAACGATCAGCACAAAGTCGGGGCCGGGCGAGGTGCGGTAGCACTGCTGCACCGCAGCCTCGCGCACGGCCAGCGCCTCGAACACGTCTTGCTGCTCCACCGCCTGCACGTCCAGCGTGACCTCGACCACCGCCGTCAGGCCGGCGCCGGTGTACTGGCGCAGGGCATCGGCGTGCAGGATGGACACGGTGCGCTCGATCAGGCCCAGCTGCTGCAGCCGGCGCACGCGCCGCAGGCAGGTGGGCGGCGTCAGGTGGCAGCGCTCGGCCAGCGCCTGGTTGGTCAGGCTGGCGTCTTCCTGCAGCTGCTGCAGCAGGCGCCAGTCCACGGCATCCAGCTCGAATTGGTCATTCATTGCATGAAATATTGTTGAATGGAATATTTGATCACAACATTCTCTGCATGCAAGTATCTTGCATTTTCAGGCGATTTTCAACAGCATATTTTTTACCACCCTGTCTATGATGGCGCTTTGGCGTGCGCACGGGGCTGCACGCGTGGCGGAATGGAGCAAAACGATGTGCGGAATTGTGGGTGGCGTGGGGCCGGACAATGTGGTGCCGGTGCTGGTGCAGGGTTTGCAGCGGCTGGAATACCGCGGTTATGACTCCTGCGGCGTGGCCGTGTGGAACAACGGCCTGCAGCGCGCCCGCAGCACCGCCCGCGTGTCCGAGCTGCTGGAACAGGTGCAACACGAGCAACTGCATGGCTATACCGGCATTGCGCACACGCGCTGGGCCACGCATGGCGCACCTGCCGTGCACAACGCCCACCCGCACTTCAGCTACGGCCCCGGCGTGGACGCGGCCAACACCCAGGGCAAGCCGGCCCGCATTGCGCTGGTGCACAACGGCATCATCGAAAACCACGACACGCTGCGCAAGGAACTGCAGGCCAGGGGCTATGCCTTTGCCAGCCAGACCGACACCGAAGTCATCGCGCACCTGATCGATTCGCTGTACAACGGCGACCTGTATGCCGCCGTCAAGGAAGCGCTGGCGCGCCTGCATGGCGCCTACGCCGTGGCGGTGATTGCGCGTGACGAACCGCACCGCGTGGTGGGTGGCCGTGCCGGCTCGCCGCTGGTGCTGGGTGTGGGCGGCAACGGCGCCCACTACCTGGCCAGCGATGCCATGGCCCTGGCCGGCGTGACCGACCAGATCGTCTACCTG
>CAYPRU010000030.1:0-20598 GCA_964413485.1 uncultured Allobrachymonas sp.
ACGCACCCCGTCAACGACTGAAGTCGTCACTACGAGCGCTTCACCGCCTCGACGCCGCTCACCGCGAAAAACAACTTCACCACGGGCCAGATCTACGACTCGGTCATCCAGAAGGAGCGGGGCGGCGACTACCTGGGCAAGACCGTGCAGGTCATCCCGCACGTCACCAACGAAATCCAGGAATACGTCAAGCGCGGCGCCGGCATCGGCACCGACGATGCGGTCGATGTGGCCATCGTCGAAATCGGCGGCACCGTGGGCGACATCGAGTCGCTGCCCTTCCTCGAGGCGGTACGCCAGCTCAGCCTCAAGTTGGGCCCCAACAACACCGCCTTCGTGCACCTGACCTACGTGCCGTGGATTGCCGCCGCTGGCGAGCTCAAGACCAAGCCCACCCAGCACACGGTGCAGAAGCTGCGCGAAATCGGCATCCAGCCCGACGCCCTGCTGTGCCGCGCCGACCGCCCGATTCCTTCCGAAGAGCGCGAAAAGATCAGCCTGTTCACCAACGTGCCCGAATGGGGCGTGATCAGCATGTGGGACGTGGACACCATCTACAAAGTGCCGCGCATGCTGCACGAGCAGGGTCTGGACGGCCTGATCTGCGACAAGCTGCGCCTGAACACGCAGCCCGCCCGTCTCAAGCGCTGGGACGACCTGGTATACGAAACCGAGCACCCGCAGCACAGCGTCAAGGTGGCCATGGTCGGCAAGTATGTGGACCTGTCCGACAGCTACAAGTCGCTCAATGAGGCGCTGCGCCACGCCGGCATGAAAAACCATACCAAGGTGCAGATCACTTACATCGATTCCGAAACGCTGTCCGTCGACAACGTGGCGCCCATGCTCCAGGGCTACGACGCCATCCTGGTGCCGGGCGGCTTTGGCAAGCGCGGCGTGGAAGGCAAGATTGCCGCCGCCCGCTACGCCCGCGAAAACAAGGTGCCCTACCTGGGCATCTGCCTGGGCATGCAGGTGGCCACCATCGAATACGCCCGCCACATGGCCGGCCTGAAAGGCGCCAACAGCACCGAGTTCGAGCCCGAAACACCCTATCCGGTGATCGCGCTGATCGACGAATGGCAGGATTCCGACGGCGCCGTGCACAAGCGCGACGAGCACTCCGACCTGGGCGGCACCATGCGTCTGGGCGCACAAAGTTCCGATGTGCAGCCCGGCACGCTAGCGCACAGCATTTACGGCGACGTGGTCACCGAACGCCACCGCCACCGCTACGAGGCCAACACCCAGTACCTTGAGCGGCTGCGCGAGGCCGGCCTGGTGATTTCCGCCCTCACCCAGCGTGAGCACCTGACCGAAATCGTCGAACTGCCGCAAAGCGTGCACCCCTGGTACATGGGCGTGCAGTTCCACCCCGAATTCAAGTCCACCCCCTGGGCCGGTCACCCGCTGTTCAATGCTTACATCAAGGCTGCGCTCGATCTGCGCGTGTCCGGCAAGGTTGCCGCCTGATGCACCCGCTGCCCGCCTCCGCCCTGCGGGACGGAACGCGGGCCGTACCCCTTCCGGCCGCCGTGCCGCCACCGTGATTGTGTAAAGCCATGAAACTCTGCGGATTCGACATCGGCCTCGACAAGCCCTTTTTCCTGATCGCCGGCCCGTGCGTGGTGGAAAGCGAACAGCTGCAGCTCGATGTCGCCGGCCAGCTCAAGGAAATCACCGGCAAGCTGGGCATTCCCTTCATCTTCAAGAGCAGCTACGACAAGGCCAACCGCAGCAGCGGCAGCAGCTTTCGCGGCCCCGGCATGGACGCCGGCCTGCAGATTCTGGCCAAGGTCCGGCAGGAGCTGGGCGTGCCGGTGCTCACCGATGTGCACACCGAGGCGGAAATTCCCGCCGTGGCGCAGGTGGTGGACGTGCTGCAGACACCCGCCTTTCTGTGCCGCCAAACCGATTTCATACGCGCCGTGGCGCAGTCTGGCAAGCCGGTCAACATCAAGAAAGGCCAGTTCCTGGCGCCGCACGACATGAAAAACGTGATCGACAAGGCACGTGCCGCGGCAGCCGAAGCGGGTCTGGAAACCGACAACTTCATGGCCTGCGAGCGCGGCGCCAGCTTCGGCTACAACAACCTGGTCAGCGACATGCGCAGCCTGGCGATCATGCGCGAAACCGGTGCACCGGTGGTGTACGACGCCACGCACAGCGTGCAGCTGCCTGGCGGCCAGGGCACCTCCAGCGGCGGCATGCGCGAAATGGTGCCGGTGCTGGCCCGCGCCGCCGTGGCAGTGGGCGTGGCCGGCCTGTTCATGGAAACCCACCCCAACCCGGCCCAAGCCCTGAGCGATGGCCCCAATGCGGTGCCGCTGCAGCACATGCCCGAGCTGCTGGAAACTCTGCTCGAACTGGACCGCATCACCAAGAAAACCGCCGCCAGCCGCGGCCTGCTGGAAGACCGTATCCAGCAGTTCGGCGGCTGATGGCCCCTATTTTTTGAAAACTTCCCACAAAAAGGAAACCCCATGAGTGCAATCGTAGACATCGTTGGCCGCGAAGTACTGGACAGCCGTGGCAACCCCACGGTCGAGTGCGACGTGCTGCTGGAAAGCGGCGTGATGGGCCGTGCCGCCGTACCCAGCGGCGCCTCCACCGGCAGCCGCGAAGCCATCGAACTGCGTGACGGCGACAAGAGCCGTTACCTGGGCAAGGGCGTGCTGCGCGCGGTCGAGCACATCAACACCGAAATCAGCGAAGCCGTGCTGGGCCTGGACGCCAGCGAGCAGGCCTTCCTGGACCGCACCCTGATCGAACTGGACGGCACCGAGAACAAGAGCCGCCTGGGCGCCAACGCCATGCTGGCCGTGTCCATGGCCGTGGCCCGCGCCGCCGCCGAAGAAGCCGGCATTCCGCTGTACCGCTACTTTGGCGGCATGGCCGGCAAGGACCTGCCGGTGCCGATGATGAACGTGATCAACGGCGGCGCGCATGCCAACAACAACCTCGACCTGCAGGAATTCATGATCATTCCGGTGGGCGCGCCCAGCTTCCGTGAAGCCCTGCGCTACGGCGCCGAAGTGTTCCACGCGCTCAAGAAAATCATCCACGACAAGGGCATGAGTGTTGCCGTAGGCGACGAAGGCGGCTTTGCCCCCAACGTCGACAATCACGAAGCCGCCATCCAGCTGATCCTGCAGGCCATCACCGATGCCGGCTACACCCCCGGCCAGGAAGTGGTGCTGGGTCTGGACTGCGCCAGCTCCGAGTTCTACAAGGACGGCAAGTACGTGCTGGCCGGTGAAGGCGGCGTGCAGCTGTCGGCCGAAGAGTGGGCCAACATGCTGGCCACCTGGTGCGACAAGTACCCCATTATCAGCGTCGAAGACGGCATGGCCGAAGGCGACTGGGACGGCTGGAAGCTGCTGACCGAAAAACTGGGCGACAAGGTGCAGCTGGTGGGTGACGACCTGTTCGTGACCAACACCAAGATCCTGGCCGAAGGCATCGAGAAGCGCATTGCCAACTCGATCCTGATCAAGATCAACCAGATCGGCACCCTGACCGAAACCTTCGAAGCCATCGAAATGGCCAAGCGCGCCGGCTACACTGCCGTGATCAGCCACCGCAGCGGCGAAACCGAAGACAGCACCATCGCCGACATCGCCGTGGGCACCAACGCCGGCCAGATCAAGACCGGCTCGCTGAGCCGCTCCGACCGCATGGCCAAATACAACCAGCTGCTGCGCATCGAGGAAGATCTGGGTGAAGTGGCCGTGTATCCGGGCCGCAAGGCGTTCTACAATCTGCGCTGATAACTGATCGCTGATAGCCCGCCCGAAAGTTTGCCCATGCCTGCCCTGACCGTTCCGCGCATCGTATTCGTCGTATTGACGATGGTTCTGGTTCTGCTGCAGATCCAGATCTGGACAGGGCACGGCAGTGTGCACAGCGTGGCGGAGATGAAGTCCCAGCTGGCCCACCAGCAGGAGCGCAATGCCCAGCTCGAACAGGAGATCGCCCGCACCCAGTCCGAGATCCAGGACCTGAAAGAAGGTCTTTCCACGGTCGAGGAAAAGGCCCGCTACGAAATGGGCATGGTCAAGCAGAACGAGCTGTTCGTCCAGATTGCCCGCTGAGGGCACTGGGCAAGGCAGAAATAGACGGATGGGACGATGAAGGACTGCACCCTGCCCTGCGTAGGGGACAGTCCTTTTATTTTGCGCAGCAGGCTCTGCCTGCATGCACGCCTGGCCCCCGCAAGGCAGCCGGTTGACCGGTAGAGTTCACGGCGACCCAACTTTCACCAGCGCATCGGTGTAGCGTGCCACCGCCTGCAGCACCAGCGGATGCAAGTGGGCGCGCTCCTCCCCACTCGCGGCCTGCACCAGCTTATCGCGCATGAGGGGCGGCCAGAACTTGCGGATATGTTCCTCGACGCCCTGTACCGCCTCTTCGTGCACCGGCATCGATTCAAAGAAGACGCCGATGCGATTGGCCATGTGGACCAGATTCTCCATGTCCATGTCTTACTGCTCCCTTGCCCTGCCTGGCAATAGATCCCGCTGTTTGCGCTCGACGGACGCGTGGCGCTGTTGCCATTCGGAGGGCTGCGCCACCGCCGTCACCTGCACCGCCGTGACCTTGTACTCGGGGCAGTTGGTGGCCCAGTCGGAGCTGTCGGTGGTAACGACGTTGGCACCCGACTCCGGAAAATGGAAAGTGGTGTACACCACGCCCGGCTGCATGCGCTCGCTGAGCACGGCACGCATCACGGTGCGGCCAGCCCGGCTTTCGATGCCGACCCAGTCATCAGCACGGATGCCGCGCAGCTCCGCATCATGCGGGTGGAGTTCCAACTGGTCCTCGTGGTGCCACACCAGGTTGGCAGTGCGGCGGGTCTGCGTGCCCGCGTTGTATTGCGACAGAATGCGCCCGGTCGTCAGCAGCAACGGATAGCGCGGCGTGACTTTTTCTTCCGTGGGCACATACTGCGTGATGAAGAACCGGCCCTTGCCGCGCACGAAGCGGTCCACGTGCATGACCGGTGTGCCCGCCTCTGCTGTGCCGTCGTTACACGGCCACTGCACGCTCCCCAGTCGGTCCAGTTTGTCGTAATCGACGCCGGCATAGCTGGGGGTCAGGGCCGCGATCTCGTCCATGATCTGTGCCGGGTGCGCGTAATGCATGTCCTGCCCCAGGGCCTGTGCAAAACGCTGCGTTACCTCCCAGTCGGCCAGCCCCGCCAGCGGCGGCATGGCCTGACACACGCGCGAAATGCGCCGCTCGGCATTGGTGAAGGTGCCGTCCTTCTCCAGGAACGAGCTGCCCGGCAGGAACACATGGGCAAACCGGGCCGTCTCGTTGAAGAAGATGTCCTGCACCACCACACACTCCATCGCGGACAGCGCCGCCGCCACATGCTGGGTGTTCGGGTCGGACTGCACGATATCCTCCCCCTGGCAATACAGGCCCTTGAAATGGCCATCCAGCGCGGCCTCGAACATGTTGGGAATGCGCAGCCCGGGCTCCGGGCTGAGCGACACGCCCCAGGCCGCCTCGAACTGGCTGCGCACGGTGGAGTCCGATACGTGGCGATACCCGGGCAGCTCGTGCGGAAAGCTGCCCATGTCGCAACTGCCCTGCACATTGTTCTGCCCGCGCAGCGGGTTGATGCCAACGCCCTCGCGCCCCAGCATGCCGCAGGCCATGGCCAGGTTGGCAATGCCCAGCACCATGGTTGAGCCCTGCGCATGCTCGGTCACGCCCAGCCCGTAATAAATGGCCGAGTTGGGCCCACTGGCATACAGGCGTGCCGCCGCACGCACGTCGGCTGCCGGCACCCCGGTGATGGCCTCGACCGCTTCGGGCGAATTCTCGGGGCGGACGACAAAGTCGCGCCACTCGCCAAAACTCTTGGCATCGCAGCGCTGGGCCACATAGTCCTGCGCCAGCAGCCCTTCGGTCACCACCACATGCGCCAGCGCCGTGATCATGGCCACATTGGTGCCCGGCCGCAGCGCCAGATGGTAGTCGGCCTGAATATGGGGTGCCGCCACCAGTTCGATGCGCCGCGGGTCGATCACGATCAGCCGGGCGCCCTGGCGCAAGCGCCGCTTCAGGCGCGAGGCAAACACCGGGTGCGCATCGGTCGGGTTGGCCCCGATCACCATCACCACATCCGCCTGCCCGACCGACTGGAAGGTCTGCGTGCCAGCCGAGGTACCTAGCGACTGGCCCAGGCCGTACCCCGTGGGCGCATGGCAGACGCGCGCGCAGGTGTCCACATTGTTGGTACCAAAGGCCGTACGCACCAGTTTTTGCACCAGGTAGGCTTCCTCATTGGTGCAGCGCGACGAGGCGATCCCGCCCACGGCATCCTTGCCGTACCTGGCCTGGATGGCCTGGAACCGTTCGGCGGCAAAACGGAACGCTTCGTCCCAGCCCACCTCGCGCCAGGGGTCGGTGATCTGCTCGCGCACCATCGGGCGCGTCATGCGGTCCTTGTGCGTGGCGTAGGCAAAGGCAAAACGCCCCTTGACACAGGAGTGGCCCTCGTTGGCCTTGCCGTCCTTCCAGGGCGTCATGCGCACCACAGTGGTGCCCTTCATTTCCGCCTTGAAGCCGCAGCCAACGCCGCAATAGCCACAGGTGGTGAGAATGGTATGTTCGGGCAGACCCAGCTCGATCACCGATTTTTCCTGCAGCGAAGCGGTCGGGCAGGCCTGCACGCAGGCACCACAGGACACACATTCGCTGTCCAGGAACAGCTGTTCCTGGCCGGGCGAAACGCGGCTGTCAAAACCGCGCGCCGCGATGGTCAGCGCAAACGTGCCCTGTATTTCCTCGCAGGCACGCACGCAGCGGCTGCAGACGATGCACTTGCTCGGATCGTAGGTGAAATAGGGGTTGGATTCGTCCTTGGGGAAGTCGCAATGGTGCTTGCCGGCCTGCGCCCCCACGCCATAACGCACCTGACGCAAGCCGACCACGCCAGCCTGGGTCTGCAACTCGCAGTCGCCATTGGCGCTGCAGGTCAGGCAATCGAGCGGATGGTCGCTGATGTAGAGCTCCATCACGCCCCTGCGCAGCTCCTGCAGCCTGGGCGTCTGGGTGTGCACCACCATGCCGTTTTCTGCCGACGTGGTGCACGAGGCCGGGAAGCCCTTGCGACCGTCAATTTCGACCAAGCACAGCCGGCACGAGCCAAACGGCTGCAGGCTGTCGGTGGCGCACAACCTGGGCACCTGGATGCCGGCCTGAGCCGCCGCGCGCATCAGGGAGGTGCCCTGTGGCACCCGCACCGTGTAGCCGTCGATATTCAGGCTAACCTGCCCGGCGGACGTGCTGGCCGGGGTGCCGTAATCCATTTCGTCATGCTGCAGCATCACAACCCCCTGTGTGTCCTGGCTCGCTCATCCGCCGCAGCCTCCGGTCCCATTCGGGAAGCATCCGGCAAGCCAAAATCTGCCGCGTAATGGTTCAGCGCCGACAGCACGGGATAAGGCGTCATGCCGCCCATGGCACACAGGCTGCCGTCGCGCATGGTGTCGCACAGGCTGCGCAGCAGTGTCTCTTGCTGTTTGCGCTGTTCCCCACGGCGCAGGCGGTCAATGACCTCGACCCCGCGCATCGAACCAATGCGGCACGGCGTGCATTTGCCGCAGCTCTCGATGGCACAGAATTCCATCGCGTAGCGCGCCAGTGCAGCCATGTCGGCCGTGTCGTCATGCGCCACGATGCCACCGTGCCCCACGGCCGCACCGATGGCCGCATAGGCCTCGTAGTCCAGCGGCACATCCCATTGCCACTCGGGCACATAGGCGCCCAGGGGGCCGCCCACCTGCACCGCCTTGATCGGACGCCCGCTGCGACTGCCGTCGCCAAAATCGAACAGCAGCTCGCGCAAGGTCAGGCCGAAGGCCTTTTCCACCAGCCCGCCGTGGCGGATATTGCCGGCCAGCTGAAACGCCAGCGTGCCCTGGGAGCGCCCCATGCCGTAATCGCGGTAAAAGGCCGCCCCCCGCGCCAGGATCAGCGGCACGCTGGCCAAGGTGATGACATTGTTGATCACCGTCGGCTGGCCGAACAGGCCCTGCAAGGCGGGCAGCGGCGGCTTGGCGCGCACCATGCCGCGCTTGCCTTCGAGGCTCTCCAGCATAGCCGTTTCCTCACCGCACACGTAGGAGCCAGCCCCCATGCGCACTTCCAGCTGCAAGGCCAGGCCACTGCCGGCCATGCTGTCTCCCAGCCAGCCTGCGGCCGTGGCGCGTTTGATGGCCTCGCGCATCACGGCCACGGCATGCGGGTACTCGGAACGGATATAGACATAGCCCTGCGTGGCTCCCACCGCAAGGGCCGCAATCGCCATGCCCTCGATCAGCAGGTACGGATCTCCTTCCATGAGCATGCGATCGGCAAAGGTGCCGGCATCATCCTCGTCGGCATTGCAAACCACATACTTCTGCGCCGCGCTGGCCGCCTGCACCGTCTGCCACTTGATGCCGGTGGGGAAGGCCGCACCGCCGCGCCCGCGCAGGCCCGCCTCCAGCACCTGCTGCACCACCTGCCGCGGCTCCAGGGCCAGCGCCTGACGCAGACCGGCCCAGCCGCCATGCGCTTCGTAGTCGGCCAGGCTGAGGGGATCGGTCACGCCCACGCGGGCGAAGGTCAGGCGCTGCTGCCGTGCCAGATAGGGAATGGCTTCGGTCAGGCCATGGCCCAGCGCATGCGCTCCGCCCTGCAGGAAGCCGACCTCGAACAAGGCACCAACATCCTCGGGTGCCACCGGACCATAGGCCACGCGTCCCTGCGCGGTCTCGACCTCAACCAGCGGCTCCAGCCAGAACATCCCGCGTGAGCCGTTGCGCACGATCTGCACCGCCTCACCGCGCGCCTCGGCCTGCGCCTGGATGGCGGCACACACCGCGTCGGCCCCCACCGCCAGGGCGGCACTGTCACGCGGCACAAAAACCCGGATCGCTGCCATCATGCCTCCCCCAGCTGCTGCAGCAACCGGAGCAACTTGACCTGGTCCATGCG
Organism: uncultured Allobrachymonas sp.; assembly: GCA_964413485.1. Lineage (GTDB taxonomy): Bacteria > Pseudomonadota > Gammaproteobacteria > Burkholderiales > Burkholderiaceae_C > Brachymonas. Next base: position 8,998 of record CAYPRU010000030.1, read on the forward strand.
CCCATGCAACTGGTGGTCGATGCGCAAGGCTGGCGACACCGCACACAACCCCAGGCAAAACACCGGCTCCAGCGTGACGGCCCCATCAACCGAAGTGTGGTGCGCCGCACAGCCCAGCATGCGTTCGGCCTGCGCCAGCAGGGCATCGCCGCCATTGGCCTGGCACGATTCGGCCCGACAGATCTGCAGCACGTGGCGCCCCGGCGCCTGCGTGCGGAAATGCGCATAGTAGCTGATCACGCCATGCACTTCGGCACGCGACAAATGGAACGCCCGGGCAATGGCCGGCACCACATCGTCGGGGATGTATCCCAGCGTTTCCTGGATATCGTGCAGCAGTGGCAGCAAGCCACCCGGGGTGTGACAATGCCGCGCGATCAGCTGTGCACACTCGCCACCGTCCACACCATCAGCCGGATCTGGCGGTGCACCGTCTGCATCCTTGGAAAATGGGATATGTTGTTTCATTCAACCCGTACCCTGCCGTGTTGGCGCCAAAGCGCCCTGAACCCCACGCAGCCTCCTGCGCTGAGGCGGTCAGATACAGCTTAGCCAAGCTTTGCCATTCATGGCAAGGGCCAACACTCCAAACTTCTCCCTGCGACAAAGATTTCGTGAGATGCAAGTCGAAAAATAGGCGGCACAAGGCAAAACGGCCCCGTTTCCGGGGCCGCTCGGGCAGGACAGTTACTGCAGCGCCTTGCTGCCAGGCGGCTGCGCGGCGGCCGGCTTGAACAGCTGCGCCACCTCCACCTTGTCCAGGTGGTACTGCTTGCCGCAAAACTCGCAGGCCACCTCAATCAGGCCCTGCTCGGACAGAATGCTTTCGGCCTCCTCCTGCCCCAGGCTCTGGATCATGGCGCTGACGCGTGCATGGCTGCAGGTGCAGGCAAAGTGCGGCACCGGATCGGTGGCGCTGGGCACGAAGCGCAGCAGCTTTTCGTCCCAGAACAGCCGGTGCAGAATGGTGTCGATGTCCAGCTCCAGCAGTTCCTGGCGCTGCAGGCTCTTGGCCAGCAGGGCAATGCGCTGGTAGCTTTCCTCGGCATCCGACATGGCTTCATCCGTGGGCGCGGCCGTGCTGCCCGCCAGATTGGCCTCGCCTTCGATCGGCAGGCGCTGGATCAGGATGCCGGCGGCCACATGGTCATTGGCCGCCAGCACCAGCGTGGTGTCGAGCTGCTCGCTCTGGCGCATGTAGTGCTGCAAGGCCGCAGCCACATCGGCTATCGGCATGCCGTCCATGTCGGACAGCGGCACAATGCCCTGGTAGGGCTGCTGGCCCGGCAGGCGATCCAGCGGATCCAGCGTAATGGCGCAGCGGCCGGCGCCGTGCACATGCACCAGCTCGGTCAGGCCGGCGCCGTCAGGCACTTCGCCGCGCACGCTGGCCGTGGCGCGCAGCGCCATGTCAGGCTGCACTTCGGCCACGGCCACCTTGACCGGGCCATCGCCCTGCATCTGCAGGATCAGCGCGCCGTTGAATTTGATATTGGACTGCATCAGCGCGGCAGCCGCCGTCATTTCGCCCAGCATGCGTGCCACCGCTTCTGCATACGGGCCGCTTTCGGTATTGGCGCTGCGGCGCAGCACCACCTCGCGCCAGGCATCGGTCAGGCGCACAGCCACGCCGCGCACCGGGATGCCGTCAAAGAGGAATTTCTGGATTTGGGACATGGGAATCTGCTCTTGCGTTGGGCGACTGAAGCACCGTCTTTCTCCCGCATCGTGGAGGGATCGCCTGCATATGGTAGCCGTGTCGGCAAAAACAAGCGATCACGTTCAATCGCTCACTTTTTTCAGTCGGCGGTGGCGCTGGGCATTGGCAATGTAGCCCTGCGCGCTGTGGCGCAGGCCCTCGATCTGCTCGGGGGTGAGCTGGCGCACCACCTTGGCCGGGCTGCCCAAAATCATGCTTCCATCGGGGAACTCCTTGCCTTCGGTGACCAGCGCGCCAGCGCCCACCAGGCAGTGTTTGCCGATTTTGGCGCCGTTGAGCACGACCGCGCCGATGCCGATCAGGCTTTCGTCGCCGATGGTGCAGCCATGCAGCATCACCATGTGGCCCACGGTCACATTCCTGCCGATGGTCAGCGGCACGCCGTCATCGGTGTGCAGCACGCAGCCGTCCTGGATGTTGCTGCCGGCACCGATGGTGATGGGGTCGTTGTCGCCACGCAGCGTGCAGTGGTACCAGATGCTCACTTCCTCGCCCAGCCGCACATCGCCCATCACCTGGGCGCTGTCGGCCACCCATGCGCTCTCGGCCAGTTGCGGGGTCTTGTCATCGAGCTGGTAAAGGGCCATACCTCTGTCTCCGGTCAAATCAGGGGGTGCAGGCAGCTGCCTACAATGCTGCCATGAGTGTACGCCAAGCCGCCCGCGCCGCCCTGAGCCTGACCGACCCTACCGCCAAGGTGGCAGCCGTGCAGACCCTGTGGCAGCAACTGGAAACCGCCGCCTTGCCGCTGGACGCCGCCACCAGCCCCGAGGCCATTGCTGCCGCTGTGCCGGCGCCGATTCCCGGACGTCCGGCCACGCCCTTGCTAGTGCATCCAAAAAACGTGGCCCAGCGCAGCGTGCACACTCCCGCCGGCCGTGCCGCGCTGCTGCACGCCGTGGTGCATATCGAATTCAACGCCATCAACCTGGCGCTGGATGCGGTCTGGCGCTTTGCCGGCATGCCGGATGCGTTTTACCGCGACTGGCTGCGCGTGGCGCGCGAAGAATCCGAACATTTCAGCATGCTGCATGCGCACTTGCAGCACATGGGCTGGCACTACGGCAATTTTGTCGCGCACGACGGACTGTGGACCATGTGCGAAAAAACCGCCGCCGACATCGTGGCGCGCATGGCGCTGGTGCCGCGCACGCTGGAGGCGCGCGGGCTGGATGCCACGCCGCTGATCCAGCAGCGCCTGCGCGGCATCGACGCCGCAGACGCGCACACCACCGCCACCCTGCTCGACACCATTCTGCACGACGAAATCGGCCACGTGGCCATCGGCAACCACTGGTACCGCTGGCTGTGCGCGCGCCAGGGCCTGGAGCCGGTGGCGCATTACCAAGCGCTGGTGCAGCATTATGCCGCGCCGCGCCTGAAGCCGCCCTTCAATGCCGCAGCGCGCCTGCAGGCCGGCTTCAGCCAGGCCGAGCTGGACTATCTGCTGGGCATGGGGATCTGAGGCAGTCCTAGCCGCGCGGATGGTGCTGTGCCACCAGCTGCCGCAGCCGTTCGCGCGCCACATGGGTATAGATGGTGGTGGTGCTGATATCGGCATGGCCCAGCAGCAGCTGCACCACGCGCAGATCGGCGCCATGGTTGAGCAGGTGCGTGGCAAAGGCATGGCGCAGGGTATGCGGGGACAGCGGCACGGTAATGCCGGCCTGCAGTGCATATTTTTTGACCAGAAACCAGAACATGGCACGCGTCATGGCCTCGCCCGCATGCGCGCCCCGCGCCGTCACGAACACCGCATCGGTCTGGTGCATGCCCAGCAGCGCCGGGCGCGCCTGCGTCAGGTAACGCTGCAGCCAGTCGTGCGCCACATCGCCAAACGGCACCAGCCGCTCCTTGTCGCCCTTGCCGGTGATGCGCAGCACGCGCTCGCTCGGGCTGATATGGAACAGGCGCAGCTGCACCAGCTCGCTCACGCGCAAGCCGCTGGCATACATCAGCTCCAGCATGGTGCGGTCGCGCAAGCCCAGCTCAGTATCCACATCGGGCGCCGCCAACAGCGCCTCCACCTGCGCCTCGCTCAGGCTCTTGGGCACGCGCAGCGGCTGGCGCGCCGCCTGCAGGCGAAGTGTCGGGTCTTGTGCAATGCGCTGCTCGCGCACCGCCCAGCGGTAATAGCGCTTGATCACGGTGAGCCGCCGGTTGGCCGTGGTGGCCTTGTTGCCAGAGGCAAACAGATGGCCCTGGTAGCGCTGGATAACGGATTCCGTGGCGGCATCCAGCGCCACCGGCGGGGTCTGCTGCGCCAGCCACCCGGTAAACAGGGCAAGGTCACGCCGGTACGCGGCCAGCGTGTTGGCGGCCAGGCCGTCTTCCAGCCACAGCGTGTCGATAAAGGCATCGATGCTCATGCCGCCGCTTGCGCCAGCGCCCATTGCACATGCTCGCGCACCACGACATCGGGGTGTTCCAGCTGCTGTTGCAAGGCTGCGCGGATGGCCTGGCGCTGTGCCTCATCCGCCGTGTTGTGCAAGGCGTTGCCCAGCGCCACTGCAATATTGCGCAGCCAGCGCGCATGGCCAATGCGGCGGATCGGGCTGCCCTCGGTGTGGCGCAAGAAGGTCGCCTCGTCCCACTGCCACAGCGTCAGCAGTTGCGCGCTGCCCAGACCATGGCGTTCGTCAAAATCAGGCAAGGCATTGCGCTGCGCAAACTTGTTCCACGGGCAGGCCAGCTGACAATCGTCGCAGCCATAGATGCGGTTGCCCAGCAGCGGGCGCAGCTCTGGCGGGATCGACCCGGCATGCTCGATGGTCAGGTACGAAATGCAGCGCCGCGCGTCCAGCCGGTATGGCGCCACGATCGCCTGCGTCGGGCAGATATCGATGCAGGCCCGGCACTGCCCGCAATGCGGTTCTACCGGCTCGGTCAGCGGCAAGGCAAAATCGATGTAGATTTCGCCCAGGAAAAAGGTGGAGCCCGCCTCGCGGCTGAGCACCAGCGTGTGCTTACCGCGCCAGCCCTGGCCGCTGCGGCTGGCCAGCTCGGCCTCCAGCACCGGCGCCGAATCGGTAAACACGCGGTGGCCAAACGGCCCGACCAGCTCGGCCACGGCATCGCACAGTTTTTGCAGCCGCGCCCGCACCACCTTGTGGTAGTCCCGCCCGCGCGCATACACCGACACCACCGCTTCGCCAGGCTGCTGCAGGCGCTGCAGCTCACGCTCGCGCCAGTCGGGCGGCGTGGCCGCTGGCAGGTAGTCCATGCGCACCGTGATCACGCGCACCGTGCCCGGCACCAGCTCGGCCGGCCGCGCGCGGCGCAGGCCGTGGCTGGCCATGTACTGCATGTCGCCATGGAAACCGCGCTCCAGCCAGGCCAGCAGGCCGGGTTCGGCGCTGCGCAGGTCCACATCGGCCACGCCCACGTGTGTAAATCCCCATGCATGCGCCAGCTCGCAAATGTTGGACAATAAGGCGTCGGGAGTCATCTGAATCAGGATTGGCGCCAGCCGGCGCAAGCAGGCACGGCACAGGACCACCCCATACCATTGCCACGGGATGATTGTAAAAAGCTTTCACTGGGCCGACGAGGCCGACACCGCCGCCTTTGCCACCCGGCTGGCCAGCCACTGGCGCCAGCACCCCGAGCAGGCGGATCTGCTGGTGCTGCTGCACGGCGACCTGGGCGCCGGCAAGACCACGCTGGTGCGCCACCTGCTGCGCGGCCTGGGCGTCAGCGGGCGCATCAAGAGCCCCACCTATGCCGTGGTCGAGCCCTATGAAACAGCTTGTGCCAAAGCGTGGCATTTTGATTTTTACCGCTTCAACGACCCGCAGGAATGGGAAGATGCGGGGCTGCGCGACATTTTTGCCAGCCCCGGCCTGAAACTGGTCGAATGGCCCGACAAGGCCGCCGGCATGCTGCCCCCGGCAGACTGGGTGCTGTGGCTGCATCCGCTGGAAGATGCAACGCGCCACGTGACCATCGAAGCCCATACCGAAAAAGGGGCCCATCTTTTGCAGGAAGCCACATGACATGATGCACCGCAGGCAACTCGTCAAGCTGTCCGGACTGTTGTTGTCGGGCCTGGCCCCCAAGCTGGCCTGGGCGGCCAATATCGTGGCGGTGCGTGTCTGGCCTGCGGCCGAGTACACCCGCATCACGCTCGAATCCGACCAGCCGCTCAAGTACACGCAAAACCCGGTCCAGAATCCGCCGCGTCTGGCGGTCGACATTGCTGGCCTGTCCCTCAATACCGCGCTGCGCGAACTGGCCAGCAAGGTGCCGGCCAACGATCCCAACATCGCCGGCATCCGCGTGGGCCAGTACACGCCCGAACTGGTGCGCATCGTGATCGATCTCAAGCAGCCGATCCAGCCGCAGGTGTTCAGCCTGGCGCCGGTGGCCGCCTACCAGAACCGGCTGGTGTTCGACCTGTATCCCACGCAGCGTGCCGCCGACCCGCTGGAGCGGCTGATTGCCGAACGCGGCGGCAGCGTACTGGCCGATGCTGCCCCAACACCGGCGCCACGGCCGGCCACCACCCTGGCGCAGGCATCCCCGGTCCCCGATAATCAGGCGCTGGAGGATTTTCTGGCCAACGCGCTGCAGTCTTCGCCCTCGGGCAAGGTGGCGCCACGCGTAGCCACTTCACCGCGACCGACTCGGCCGGCCCGGTCGGCTCCTGCCAGCCCGCCGGCAGCCCTGCGGCCCGAAGCACCCACAGTGCAAACCGGCAGCCGCACGCGCCGCCTGATCATCGTGGCACTCGACCCTGGCCACGGCGGCGAAGACCCGGGCGCCACCGGCCCCAGCGGCATCCACGAAAAGGACGTGGTGCTACGTATTGCCCACATGCTGCGCGAGCGCATCGACGGCAACACCATCAACGGCAACCCCATGCGCGCCTTCATGACGCGCGATGCCGACTATTTCGTGCCGCTGAATGTGCGCGTGCAAAAAGCGCGTCGCGTCCGCGCCGACCTGTTCATCAGCATCCATGCCGATGCCTTCATCACGCCGCAGGCCAATGGCTCCAGCGTGTTTGCGCTCAGCGCGCGCGGCGCCAGCAGCAGCGCGGCGCGCTGGCTGGCCAACAAGGAAAATGAGGCCGATCTGGTGGGCGGCATCAACGTGCGCAGCCACGACAGCGCCGTACAACACGCCCTGCTCGACATGAGCACCACGGCGCAGATCCGCGACAGCATGATTCTGGGCTCATCGCTGCTGGGCCAAATCGGCAAGATCAACCGCCTGCACAACGGGCGTGTGGAGCAGGCCAGCTTTGCCGTACTGAAGGCACCCGACATTCCCAGCGTGCTGGTAGAAACCGCTTTTCTCAGCAACCCGGATGAGGAAGCCAAACTGCGCACCAGCAGCTACCAGCAGCAAATGGCCGACCAGATTTTCCGCGGCATCCAGAGCTATTTTTCGCGCAATCCGCCGCTGGCGCGGGGCCGGCCGACCTGAGTCCGGCTAACGCCGGTTCAGGCCGCCAGCAGCACCTGCGCGCACCACAGCAACACATACCCCAGCTGCAGGTGGGCCGTGCGCGCCAGCAGCTGGTTGTAGCGCCGGTCCGGTGCCCAGCGCATCAGCCGCGCGGCCTGCTGCAACGCCAGCGGCAGCAACAGCAGCGGCGCCCACACGGCCAGGCCGGTGGAACGGTTGAGCCAGGGCAGCAAGGCAAACGGCAGCAGCACCAGCAGCGCGTACAGCCAGCGGCTACGCTGCAGCCCGAGCACCACGGCCAGCGTGCGGCGACCAGTGCGGGCATCGGTGGCTCCATCGCGGGTGTTGTTGACCAGCATCACCGCCGCAGCCCAGGCGCCCATGGCATGCCCGGCCAGCCAGGCGGCGGTTGGCAGCGTCTGCGTTTGCAGCCACACCGTGCCCAGCACCGCCGCCAGACCAAAAAACACCCACACAAACAATTCGCCAAACGGTCCACGCGAAATCGGCAGCGGCCCAGCCGTGTAGGCCCAGCCACACACCAGCGACAGCAGCCCCAGCAGCACAATCGGCCAGCCGCCCTGCCAGGCCAGCACCAGCCCCAGTACCAGGGCCAGCAGCAAGGCCCCGGCACCGGCCCGGCGCACCTCGTGCGGTGTCAGCCAGCCCATGGCGGTGGCGCGGTCGGGACCCAGGCGCTCGGCGGTATCGGTACCACTTTCGTAGTCACCCACATCGTTGAGCAGATTGGTGCCGATCTGGATCAGCATGGCCGCGACCAGAATCAGCAGCGCCAGCAGCGGCTGGAAGCGGCCGGTGCGCTGCCAGCCCAGCACACAGGCCATCAGTACCGCGGCCAAGGTCACCCCCAAGGTATGCGGCCGCGCCGCCAGCAACCAGGCCCGTGCGCGTGATGGCGCACACGGTGCGCCGGTGGAAAGAGTAGTCATGCGGCCGATTGTAGTCAGCCCGCATGACACCTCCATCAGCGCATGGCAAACAGCTCCTGGTGAAAGCGCCCGGACGGCAGGCCATGGACTTCCAGATCCTGCTGCAGCGCCTCGCCAAAGCCGGCCGGGCCGCAGAACCAGACGCTGGCCTCCTGCCATTGCGGCACTTCGGCCCGGATGCGCGCGCCGTCCAGATAGCCGTCGATGGCATCGACCAGCACGTGGATGCGCACCCCGGCTGCCAGCGCGTCCTGCCGCAGCAGGTCAATCGCGGCGGGGTCATGCTCTTTGGTGGTATGGAACAGATCCACCTGCGGCAGCGCTGCGCCGCCCTGCATCACATAGTGCTCCATGCGCGCGATGAACGGGGTGATGCCGATGCCGCCGCCAATCCAGATCTGGCGCGGACGGTCGTCGTCAAAGGTAAAGCAGCCGTACGGGCCCTCGATGGTGACCGGATCGCCCTGCTTGAGCGTCTGCTGCAGCGTGTTGGTATGGTCACCCAGCCCCTTGGTCACAAAGGTGATGTCGTTGCGGCCAGCATTCCAGGCCGAGGCAATGGTAAAGGGGTGCGGCGCATCGTGGCCAGTGTCGAGAAAGGCAAACTGGCCAGCCTTGTGCCCCTGCCAGCCCGGTTGCAGGCCGATGTTGGTGCGCAGCACGTTCAACGGCGCAAAGTATTGCAGCGACTGGATCCGACCCGCCACCTTGCGGCCATGGCCCACACGCTTGAACAGCACGCCCAGCGACGCCCACACGCCTACGGCCAGCAGCACCGCCAGCACCCAGCCGATCGGCTGGCTCCAGTAGTCAAATTTGGCCAGTACCACCGTGTGCCAGGCCAGCAGCAGATAGCCCACCGCCAGCAGCTTGTGCGTCTTGACGAACCACTTGTACGGGAAAAACTTGACCAGCGCCAGCACCATCAGGATGGCGGCGGCATAAAACGTCCATTCGCCAATGCTTTCCGCCAAGCCGCGCTGGTCGTGCAGCCACTGCTCCAGCGTCCAGGCCTGCTGCGCCATGGCTTCGGCGCCCTTTCTGGCGCCGCGGACGGGCCTTTTCAGCCAGCCCCAGCCCACCATCCATTTGGTGCCCTTGGCCCACCACCAGTGCAGCACGCCGGTCACCAGCGCGGTGATACCCAGCCATTTGTGCAGACGGTACATCTTGTCCAGGCCACCCAGCATGGGTTCGAGCCAGACCGGGCGCATGGCCAGCAGCAGCGACAGGCTCATGGCGCCAATGGCCAGCACACCACTGTACTGCACGAACACCGTGCGGAACGGGAAATAAGCAAAAGGCTGCGGCCACAGGGTATCGGCAAGCAACCACGACACTGTCAGCCCGATCAGGCTGCTCCATAACGCGATCTTGATATTCTTCACGGGGTCTCCCTCGACCAACGGGCCAATATCTCCATGCTAATTACGGAATCTGAAGCTCTCCTTAAGGCAAGGTTCCACTAGAAAAGCATCCAATATCATGATAAAAAACAAAAAGATGTCATTTCAGAGATTTGGCGTGTCCACCTTGTTCCGTTTCCCCCACACTTCCGAGCCTCCCCCGGCCCTGTCACGCCGCCTGTTGCTGGCTGGGTTGGGCGCGGCCGGCGGCATGCTGCTGGCCGGCTGCAGCGCCCCGCCCAGGCGCCAGTCCACGGCCCGCGGCCGCCTGCGCACCACCCTCCCCGACGTAGCCGTGCGCAATCCCCTGCAGCTGTCACCAGACTATCGCGAAGAGGCGGTCGCCCGCGCCATGCTGGCCCTCAACACTCCTTATACTTATGGCGGCAACACGCTGGAAGGCGGTTTCGACTGCAGCGGGCTGGTGCAATATGTATTTACCGGCTTTGCCGCGCGCGGGCTGCCGCGCACCACTGCGCAGTGGGCCGGCGCCAGCCTGCCACTGGCCGACGTGGATCGGCTGCAACGCGGCGACCTGGTGTTCTTCAACACCTCGGGGCGCTCGTTTTCGCACATGGGCATCCACGTCGGCAACCGCCAGTTCGTGCACGCTCCCTCCAGCGGCGGCACGGTGCGCATCGACCGCATGGACAGCGGCTACTTTGGCCCCCGCTTCGACGGCGGGCGCAGCGTGTTCCGCGCCTGACCTCCCCCTGAGCACCAAAAAATTTTCAGGTCCGGGGCTTGAAATTGCCAGACACGCCCTTACCATTAGCACTCAACAGGGCAGAGTGCTAACACCACGAACTATGCCCTGTGCTCATTCCGGCCAGGCCTTTCCGGGCATGGCATTCATTGCTACTTCTGTTTGTTCTCAAAGGAAACTTTCATGAACCTGCGTCCTCTGCACGATCGCGTGATCGTCAAGCGTCTGGAAAACGAAACCAAAACCGCTTCCGGCATCGTCCTGCCCGACAACGCTGCTGAAAAGCCCGACCAGGGTGAAGTGCTGGCAGTGGGTCCCGGCCGCACCAACGACAAGGGCGAAGTCAAGCCCCTGAACGTGAAAGTGGGCGACCGCGTGCTGTTCGGCAAGTACAGCGGCCAGTCCGTCAAGGTCAACGGCGAAGAACTGCTGGTGATGAAGGAAGACGACCTGTTTGCAGTGGTCGAGTAATCCGTACCGGCACCAACACCTACTGAAACAATCTGGAGAAATTACACATGGCAGCAAAAGACGTAGTTTTCGGCGCTGATGCACGCGCCCGCATGGTTGAAGGCGTGAACATCCTGGCCAACGCAGTCAAAACCACCCTGGGCCCGAAAGGCCGCAACGTGGTGCTGGAGCGCTCCTTCGGCTCCCCCGTCGTGACCAAGGACGGCGTGTCCGTGGCCAAGGAAATCGAGCTCAAAGACAAGCTGATGAACATGGGCGCGCAGATGGTCAAGGAAGTCGCTTCCAAGACCGCTGACAACGCCGGTGACGGCACCACCACCGCTACCGTGCTGGCCCAGGCCATCGTGCGCGAAGGCATGAAGTATGTGGCCGCCGGCATGAACCCGATGGACCTGAAGCGCGGTATCGACAAGGCCGTGGCCCAGCTGGTGGAAGAGCTGAAGAAAGCCTCCAAGCCCACCACCACTTCCAAGGAAATCGCCCAGGTTGGCTCCATCTCCGCCAACTCCGACGAATCCATCGGCCAGATCATCGCTGACGCCATGGACAAGGTCGGCAAGGAAGGCGTGATCACCGTGGAAGACGGCAAATCCCTGCAAAACGAACTGGATGTCGTGGAAGGCATGCAGTTCGACCGCGGCTACCTGTCGCCCTACTTCATCAACAACCCCGAGAAGCAGGTTGCCAACCTCGAAAACCCGTTCGTGTTGCTGTTCGACAAGAAGATCAGCAACATCCGTGACCTGCTGCCCGTGCTGGAAGCCGTGGCCAAGGCCGGCCGTCCGCTGCTGATCATCGCCGAAGACGTCGATGGCGAAGCTCTGGCTACCCTGGTGGTCAACACCATCCGCGGTATCCTGAAGGTCGTGGCTGTCAAGGCTCCTGGCTTCGGCGACCGCCGCAAGGCCATGCTGGAAGACATCGCCATCCTGACGG
>CAYPRU010000031.1:0-20356 GCA_964413485.1 uncultured Allobrachymonas sp.
TTCTTCTGGATCAGCTGGTTGGCGGCGAGCGGGCGGCCGAACTGCTTGCGGTCCATGGTGTATTGGCGGGCTGTTTCGTAGCAGGCCTCGGCGGCACCCAGCGCACCCCAGGCGATCCCGTAGCGTGCACTGTTCAGACAGGTGAACGGACCCTTCAGGCCACGCACCTCGGGGAAGGCGTTTTCTTCGGGGCAGAACACCTCGTCCATCACGATCTCGCCGGTGATGCTGGCACGCAGCCCCACCTTGCCGTGGATGGCCGGGGCGCTCAGGCCCTGCCAGCCCTTTTCCAGCACAAAGCCGCGGATCGCGCCCTCGTCGTCCTTGGCCCAGACCACGAACACATCGGCGATCGGGCTGTTGGTGATCCACATCTTGCTGCCGGACAGACTGTAGCCGCCGTCCACCTTGCGTGCGCGCGTGATCATGCTGCCGGGGTCGGAGCCGTGGTTGGGCTCGGTCAGGCCGAAGCAGCCGATCCATTCGCCGCTGGCCAGCTTGGGCAGGTATTTCTGCTTCGTTGCCTCATTGCCGAACTCGTAAATCGGCACCATTACCAGCGAAGACTGCACGCTGGCCATGGAGCGGTAGCCGGAATCGACGCGTTCGATCTCGCGCGCGATCAGGCCGTAGCACACGTAGTTCAGGCCGGGGCCACCGTACTGTTCGGGAATGGTGGGGCCCAACAGGCCGAGCTCGCCCATTTCGCGGAAGATGGCCACGTCGGTCTGTTCCTTGCGGAAGGCCTCGAGCACGCGCGGAGCCAGCTTGTCCTGGCAGTAGGCACGGGCGGCGTCGCGCGCCATGCGCTCGTCATCGGTGAGTTGCTGGTCGAGCAGAAAAGGGTCGGAGTGGTTGAAGCGATCGAAGGTGGAGCTCATGGTGTGCAGTGGTAGAAGTGATGAAATTGCAATTCAGAAAATGGCGGGAAGAGGCCTTGTCACAACCATGATCCAGCCGGGGACACAGAGACGATCATAGAAAGTCGATACGCTCTCCGCAAACGATAAATTCGCACAGTAATGTGAGTTTTATTCACTTATTGAAGGTGCGATGCGACGCAAGATCCCTGCCACCGCCACCTTGCCGGCCTTTGAGGCCGCGGCCCGGCACCAGAGTTTTACCAGGACGGCCAGCGAGTTGGCCCTGACGCAGGACGCGGTGTGCCGGCAGGGCAATGGATTGGAGGAGATACTGGGTTTCAAGCTGTTCCAGCACACCCGGAGCGGCGTGCTGCTTACCCCCGCCGGCTGGCGGCGCTGGAGGGCGATACCCATGGCGCTCATGGCGCATCAGGGACGCACGCGCTTCATCGAACTGGCCGAACTGCCATTGTTGCCGCAGAGCACCCGGCCTTATGTCAGGCGTGACTGGTTTGTCTCGGCGGATTGCCCGGTGGCCGAAGCGCAGCATTATCGGCCGTCGGCCCTGTCTGGCTGAACCGGGGCCCGCAGCGCACCCCAGCCCTCAGTGGGAGGTACGGGCCGGCACCTGCATGCGCCAGGCCACCAGCAGCCACAGCACCTGCAGGGCGGCGCAGGCGGCAAACAGTGCCGGCGCCCCCGCCTGCTTGAGCAGCAGGCCACCCAGGGCGCCGCCGGCAAACAGGCCCAGGGACTGCGTGGTGTTGTACACGCCCAACGCCATGCCGCGCGCATGCGCCGGCGCCTGGCGCGACACCAGGCTGGGCTGGCTGGCTTCCAGCATGTTGAAGCCACTGAAAAACACCAGCAGCAGCAGGCCCAGCAGCCACAGCGAGGCGGGCTGCCCCTGGCTGGTCTGGCCGCTGATCAGCCACAGCGCCAGCTGCACCAGCAGTATCAGCACGATAGAGGCCATGAAGACCTGCTTCAGGCGGCCCTTGCGCTCCATGCGGAACAGCACACCGCCCATCACCAGGAACGAGCCCAGCACGGCTGGCAGATACAGGTACCAGTGGTGGTCCTGCACCAGTCCGGCCTGCACCAGCAGGCGCGGCAGCACCATCCACATGGCCAGCTGCACCGCATGCAGCACAAACACGCCGATGTTCAGGCGCAGCAGCTGCGGATGGCGCAGCACTTCGACCAGGCTGCCGCTGACGGCGGTGCCGTGCCGTACCGGCTCGGGCGGTACCAGCCAGAATACGGCAGCAATCGCCAGCAGCGCCAGCAGCGCCACCAGCCAGAACATGCCGGACAGCCCGATCCAGCCGGCCAGCAGTGGCGACACGATCAGTGCCAGCGAAAATACCAGGCCGATGCTGGCGCCGATCAGCGCCATGGCCTTGGTGCGCACCACGTCACGCGTCTGGTCGGCCAGCAGGGCGGTGACGGCCGCTGACACGGCGCCGGCGCCCTGCAGCGCACGGCCCCACAGCAAACCGTCGATGCTGGTGGCCTGGGCTGCGACCACGCTGCCGATGGCGAACACCAGCAGGCCCAGCGCAATCAGGCGCTTGCGGCCGAACACGTCGCTGGCCATGCCCAGCGGCAGCTGCAGCACCGCCTGGGTCAGGCCGTAGGCGCCCATGGCCATGCCGATGCTGGCCGGTGTGGCACCCTGGTAGTGGCTGGCTTCGAGTACGAACACCGGTACCACCAGAAACAGGCCCAGCATGCGCAGGGCAAAAATCAGCGCCAGCCCCAGGCTGGAGCGGCGCTCGTCCGCGGTCATGCGGTGGCCGGTGCGGGCCGGCTGTGTGGCGTCTTGTGTCACGTTGAAATTTCCTTGCAAGCAGGCAGCCGCCGTTGCATGCGGCGCTGCACCATTCAGCATTGTGCGTCAGATCTCGACCTTGGAGCCCAGTTCCACTACTGCGTTGCTGGGCAATCCCAGAAAATCGGCCACATCGCTGGCATTGCGGTGCATTTGCGCGAACAGTTTTTCGCGCCAGGGCGCCATGCCGTCGCCCACGGTGGGCACCACGCTGTCGCGCGACAGGAAGTAGCTGGTCTGCATCGGGTCGAGCGGGCAGCCTTGCTCCAGCAGCGGCTGCAGTGCACGGGGAAGGTTCAGGTCGTCCATGAAGCCGTAGTTCACCACAACGCACCAGCAATCATGGCCCAGGGACGTCACGGCCAGCCGCTGGTCCTGGCTGACCCAGGGTACTTCCTGGTTGCGCACGGTGACGAAGACATTGTGCTGGTGCAGCACCTTGTTGTGCTTGAGGTTGTGCATCAGCGCATTGGGCACGTTGTTGACGTTCGCGGTCAGGAACACGGCAGTGCCTGAGACCCGTTGTGGCGGGCTGACGAAGACCGCATCCAGAAAGCTTCGCAGATCCAGTCCTTCGGACACCAGTTTGCGGTTGAGCAGGGCGCGGCCGTCACGCCAGGTCACCATCAGCAACAGCAGGCTGCCGGCAATCAGCAGCGGGAACCAGCCGCCCTCGATCAGCTTGAGCAGGTTGGAGCTCCAGAATGCCACGTCCACCACCAGGAAGAAGGAGGTGGCACCAATGCTCAACGTCAGCGGATAGTGCCACACATAACGCACCACGAAGAAGGTCATGAAGGTGGTGATGATCATGTTGGTGGTGACGGCAATCCCGTAAGCACCCGCCAGGTTGGCGGAACTGCGGAACAACACCACTGCCAGCACGATGGCGACGAACAGCGTCCAGTTGACGAACGGCATGTAGATCTGGCCGGTTTCATGCACGTTGGTGTGCATCAGCTGCAGGCGCGGCAGATAGCCTTGCTGGATGATCTGCTTGGTGACGCTGAAGGCGCCCGAGATCAGCGCCTGCGAAGCGATCACGGTGGCGGCAGTGGCCAGCGCCACCAGCGGCAGCAAGGCCCAGCTGGGAGCCAGCATGAAGAAAGGATTCTTGGCCGCGGCTGGATTGGCCAGCAGCAGGGCGCCCTGGCCGAAGTAGTTGAGTACCAGCGCGGGCATGACCAGGCCGTACCAGGCGGCCTGGATCGGGATGCGGCCGAAGTGGCCCATGTCGGCGTACAGGGCTTCGCCACCGGTCACGCACAGCACCACGGCGCCCAACGCCAGAAAAGTCACCCTGGGATTTTCTGTGGCAAATTCCCAGGCGTAATAAGGGCTGGCAGCACGCAGGATTTCTGGATGCTGCACGATTTGCGATACGCCGAGTATGGCAATGACGACAAACCAGAGCACCATCACCGGTCCGAAGAAGCGCCCAATGCCGTGGGTGCCATGCTTTTGTACCAGAAACAGCAGCAACAGGATCACCAGCGTGAATGGGATGACGTAGGGCTTGAAGGCCGGTGAGGCCACTTCCAGGCCTTCCACGGCGGACAGCACCGAGATGGCCGGGGTGATGACGCCGTCACCGTAGAACAGGCAGGCGCCGAAAATGCCCAGCACCACCAGCGAGTTGCGCAGGCCGGGCCATTTCTGCATGGCCTGCGACACCAGCGCCAGCATGGCCACCACGCCGCCTTCGCCGTGGTTGTCGGCACGCAGCACCAGCAGCACGTACTTCAGCGACACGATGATGGTCAGCGTCCAGAAGAACAGCGACAGCACGCCGTACACATGCTGATGGGTGGCGCTGATGGCCTCAGTGCTGAACACGGTTTGCACTGCATACAGCACGCTGGTGCCGATGTCGCCGAAAACAATGCCGATGGCGCCCAGCATCAGCGTGGACAGCGGCGTTTTGACGGGAGTGTGGGAGGCTTGCATGGTCAGCGCTTTGCAATGAACGATACCGGCGGCATGGTATCAGGTCGCGATTGCCATTATGGGCAGGCCCGCGCCGGAATGCATGTATTTTCCGTCGGGACGGCGCCGGTGTGGCCGCAGTGCCACTACCCCGGTGTCAGATATTGGCTGGCGGGCCGTCGTCCGCTGCAGGCGCATCAATGGACTGGAAACGCACCGAAAACAGGGCGCCCTTGCGCTGTGCGCGCGGCTGCGCGTCTTCCAGTGTGAGCGTGGCATGGTGGCGCCGGGCGATTTCCTGCACGATGGGCAGGCCCAGTCCGGAGCCATCGGCACCGGTGCCCAGCGTGCGGTAGAAGGGTTGGAAGACCTTCTCGCGCTCGGACGGGGCAATGCCGGGGCCGTTGTCCTCGACCTGCACGATCAGGACCTTGCCATAAGGATCGGCCAGCACCCGCACGGTGACCATGCCAGGCAGATCATCGCCGTAAGCGGCGGTGTAATTGATGGCGTTGTCCACCAGGTTGCGTACCATTTCCTGCAGCAGGATCGGGTTGCCTTCCACCCAGACGCCGTCGTCCTGCGGGTACTTGCCCTCGTAACCCAGGTCGATGCGGCTGGCCATGGCACGCGGCAGGCAGTGCTGCACCACGTCCTGTACCAGGCGCGGCACATTGCAGGGCTGGCGGTCCATGGCGCCGCTTTCAGCGCGTGCCATGGCCAGCAGCTGGTTGACCGAGTGCGTGGCGCGCATGCTGGACAGGCCGATCTGCTGCAGCGAGCGCTTCAGGTCGTCGGCGCTGGCATCGGCGCGCAACGCCAGGTCGGCCTGCATGCGCAGCCCGGCCAGCGGGGTCTTGAGCTGGTGCGCGGCATCGGCCAGAAACCGCTTCTGGTTGGCTGCCACCTGTTCCTGCCTGCCCATCATGTCGTTGATGGAGGCGACCAGCGGCGTTACCTCCATGGGCACGGCGCTTTCATCGAGCGGACTCAGGTCGTCGGGGTCGCGCGCACGGATGCGTTCCTCCAGCCGGTGCAGCGGGCGCAGGCCGCGCGACAGTGCCAGCCAGATCAGCAGCACCGTGATCGGCAGGATGATGAACTGCGGCAGCATCACGCCCTTGATGATCTCGGTGGCTAGCAGGGAACGCTTTTCGCGCGTCTCGGCGACCTGGATGGTGACGGTGCGCTCGGCCCGCTCCCCGGGCGAGGCATTCAGCGACATGGAAGTTTCGCCGGCCAGCACGCGCAGCATGGCCACGCGCACTTCCAATTCCTGGCCCTGCGCATCGCGCACTACGTCGTCCCGCAGCGAGTACTGGCCGAGGTCGGGCAGTTCGTCATCGGGACGGTTGGTCGGGAACAGGCGCTCGCCGCCCAGCAGTTCGCCGCGCGGCCCGACCACCTGGAAATACACCCGGTCGGTGTCATCGGCGCGCAGCAGTTCTGCGGCCTGGTGCGGCATGGTCAGTTCGATACGGCCGTTCGCTACCCGCACCAGCTGCGCCAGTGCCTGTGCGTTGTAGGCCAGTGCGCGGTCGAATGGCTTGTTGGCAATGCCCTGTGCCACCAGCCAGGTCAGCGCCAGGCTGATCGGCCACAGCAACAGCAGCGGCGTGAGCATCCAGTCGAGGATCTCGCCGAACAGGGAGCGCTGCTCGCGCTTGAACAATCGCATGGGCACGCTGCTTGCAAGGCCTCAGGGCTGGATTTTTTCGAGGCAGTAGCCCAGGCCGCGTACCGTGGCGATGCGGATCGGGCCACGTTCGATTTTCTTGCGCAGGCGGTGGATGTAGACCTCGATGGCGTTGTTGCTCACTTCTTCGCCCCATTCGCACAGGCGTTCGACCAGCTGGTCCTTGCTCACCAGGCGGCCGGTGCGCTGCAGCAGCACTTCGAGCAGGCCGAGTTCGCGCGCGGACAGATCGAGCATCTTGCCGTCGAGACTGGCCACGCGGCCGCTCTGGTCGTAGGTGAGCGGGCCATGGCGGATGATGACGCTGGCGTTGCCCATGCCGCGCCGCACCAGCGCGCGCACGCGGGCTTCGAGCTCCTGCAGGCTGAAGGGCTTGGCCATGTAGTCGTCGGCGCCGTAGTCCAGCCCCTTGACGCGCTCTTCCACGCTGTCGGCGGCGGTCAGGATCAGCACCGGCAGGTTGGAGCCGCGTTCGCGCAGGTTCCGCAGCACCTCCAGGCCATGCATCTTGGGCAGGCCGAGGTCCAGGATCAGCAGGTCGAATTCCTGGCTGGTCATGAGCGCGGCTTCGGCTTCGGGGCCGGTGCTGACATGGTCCACGGCCGCGCCGGCCGCGCGCAGGCTGCGCATCAGTCCGTCGGCCAGCACGCGATCGTCTTCGGCGATCAGGATCCGCATCCTTGGGTCTCCTCGCGGTATTCGAATAATCTCTTAATTGTAAGGCCGATGAAAGTTCCGCGTGGATGGGGGCGGGCATGTCCGGGCGGCGCTGCCGCACGGCCTGGCGTCGACGATCAGCGCGCGGCGAGGCAGGCCTGCTGCGCTGTCAGCAGTGTGCTGCGCGTGATCTGTGCTTCGCGGCGGGCGGCCTGGGCAAAATCGGCGCCCTGCGATGCATACAGGATGGCACGGGAAGAATTGACGATGGCAAAGGCGCTGCTGCGCAGCGTGTCGCCCTCTTGCTGGCCGCGCCAGCCGGCATGCACCGTGGCCACCGTGTCGCCGCCCTGGGCGCCGACACCGGGAATCAGCAGCGGCAGCGTGGGGGCCAGTTCGCGCACGCGCGCCAGTTCCTGCGGGTAGGTAGCGCCTACCACCAGGCCGAGCTGGCCGTTCAGGTTCCAGGGGCCTTGCGCCAGCCGCGCGATGTGCTCGTACAGCAGGGGCTGGCCGTCGACGTCGCGCAGGTGCTGCGCCTGCAGGTCATTGCCGCCCGCATTGGAGGTGCGGCACAGCAGGAAGGCGCCCTTGCCGTGGCGGCGCAGATAGGGCTCGACCGAGTCGAAGCCCATGAAGGGCGACAGCGTCACGGCGTCGCAGCCGTAGCGTTCGAAGGCTTCGATGGCGTATTGCTCGGCGGTGCTGCCGATGTCGCCGCGCTTGCTGTCCAGGATCACTGGCACCTGCGGCGCCACGCTGCGGATGTGCTGCACCAGGCGTTCCAGCTGCTGCTCGGCGCCGTGTGCGGCAAAGTAAGCGATCTGCGGCTTGAAGGCCAGTGCCAGGTCGGCGGTGGCATCGACAATGGCCGCGCAGAAATCGAAAATGCGTGCCGCATTGCCCCGCAGGTCTGCGGGGAAACGGCCCGGATCGGGATCGAGGCCGACACACAACAGGGACTGGTTGCGCTGTTCCGCTGCGCCAAGCATTTCCAGGAAAGTCATGCCTGGCATTGTAGGGGGAGTTTATGGCCTGGCGGTGCCCAGTTGCGCCTGTGCCAGGCACAGATCCTGCCAGGTGCGCGCCTTGGCTGGCGGATTGCGCAGCAGGTAGTCCAGCGGATAACTGACGATGACCGGAATGTGTGCCAGTTCCGTATCGGCCAGGTGGTACACCTGGCCGCGCAATTCGCCCAGCGGCTCGCTGCGCTGCAGCAGGGCATAGGCGGCCTGGCGGCCCAGCGCCATGATGACGTGCGGGCGCAGCAGCGCAATCTCGCGGCGCAGCCAGCCGGCGCACTGTGCCAGCTCGGCTTGGCTGGCGTAGCGGCCGGCCGGGGCGCAGCGTGTGGCGTGACTGCGCAGGACCTGCTCCGGCCGCAGGCGCACGGCGGCTGCCATGTTGGCCAGCAACTTGCCGGCATCGCCCTGTGCCGGCAGGCCGCTGGTGTTTTCGGCGACGCCGGGCTGGTCGAGCACGAACAGCCAGCGCGGCGCGTCGTCGGCGGCCGGTGCTGCGGCTTGCGACCACACGCTGTGCTGGCGGCTGGCGCACAGGGCGCAGGCCTGGCAGGCGGCAGCGGCCTGGCGCAGCGCTGGCAGGTCGAGCTGGGTCAGATCGGGCAGGGCGGTGACAGCGTGCGGTGCGGCGGGCGCTTCTGCTGTAGTGGCCTGTGGTGCCATCGGCGGGTGTGGTGCCGCGCGCATCGGCGCTACTGCTGCGGACGCTGCGGCCGATGCCGAAACGAAAGAGGGCGCCGGCTGCGTTTCGGGCGCCGGGCCAGCGGTGGGGACCTGCGTTCCGAGGTCAGCGGCAGAGGCAGCTGCCGCGATGCCTGCGGGCGCGGAGGCCGCCGCCGGGGCTGCCGCCATCTCGGGCGCTGCCGGCAGCGCCTCGGCCGGCGCTGCGGGTGGCTGCGCCAGCCAGACGCGCACCCCCATTTCGGCCAGCATGGCGCGCTGGCGGGCATCCAGCTGCAGCGTCATGATGGCAGGCCGCGCAGCGGGCGGTGGGCAGAAACGGGTGTCGAAAGGCAGTGCATGAAGAAGGTATTGTCGCGCAAAGCAGGATTACAGCGCCAGGCACATCACGTCCGCATGTTCGCGCTGGCCGTCAGGGGTGGGGTAATAGTTCTTGCGCATGCCTATGTCGACATACCCAAAGTGCTGATAAATGGCATGCGCGCGCGGGTTGCTCTGTCGCACTTCGAGCCAGATCTGGTGTGCCTCCTGGGCCAGCGCCCACAGGCGCAGGTGCTCCAGCAGCAGCTGTGCCCAGCCCCTGCCCTGCCGTTCGGGATGGATGGCAATGTTGAGCAAATGCACCTCTTCCACGCCGAGCAGGGCCACAAAGTAGCCGATCAGCCGCCAACTGCCGTCGGCCTGCTGCTCTCGCAGCAGCAGCATGTGGTAGCGCCCGCTGCTGTCGGTCAGAATGTCGTTGAAGTTGCCCCAGGTCCAGGGCAAGGGGTAGGCGGCACGCTCCACGTCCAGGATCGCGGCGATGTCCTGCGGAGTGGCCGCCTGCAGGCGCGTGCCTTCGGCGGGCTGCAACTGCATGGACAGGCTCATCGGGCGTTGGCCTGGGCGGCGCGTTCGGCCGTGGTTTGCGCCACCTTGTCGCGCACATAGCGCGGCAGCGCCAGTGCCGGGTCGATGGTGCTCTGCTGCAGCAGCAAGCCTGGCGCCAGCCGCAACATGGCAGCGGCAGTGGGCATGGCGGGCGTGACCGGCACGGGCAGCAGTGCGTCATAGACTTCCTGCACGTTGCCGGCGCAAATCGCATCCGCAGGCAGGCCGGGGGTCTGTAACAGTTGCTCGGGAGCTACCAAATGTGCATCGTATTGCAGCGTCCAGGCCGGCAGTGCCGCCTGCGGCCGCCATTGCCAGCAGGCAACATACATTTCGTGCATGCGGGCGTCCAGCAGACTCCATACGGCGGTGCCCGCCGTACAGCCGGGGTGCCGGCTGCGCCAGTCTTCGGCTACGGCTTGCAGCGTGTCCACCGGCAGCACCGGCAGATTGGCACCTAGGGCCAGACCTTGCGCCACGGCGCAGGCGGTGCGCAGGCCGGTAAAGGAGCCGGGGCCGGCGCCGAACACGATGGCATCCAGCTCGGCCAGGCGCACGCCGGCCTGCCCCAGCAGGGATTGCACGGCCGGCAGCAATGCGGCAGACGACTGGGCCGCGCCCGCGCCCTCGTGCAGCCTCAGCTGCGGCGCCGCACCGGCGGCTGCGGCGCCTGGCGCCCAGACGCCCACGCCCAGCGACATCACACTGGTGCTGGTGTCCAGCGCCAGCAGGCGCAAGGGGCTCTGGGGCGTCCATACCGGATGCGAAGGAAAAGAGGCAGTTGCTTGCATGCCCGCATTGTTCCACGGTTTGCCGGTGCGGCCCAAAATTGGCGTAGACTGCGGCAGAGCTTTTTCTATCCCGTGCACCATGCCTATCCCCTCCCGTGTTCTTGTGCGTGTATTTGGTATGGGGCTGGCACTGCTGCTGGCCGCATGCCGTGGTGGCGGCCCCGCCGAGCCGTCCGCTTCTGCGGCTGTCGCCGCATCCGGTGCGGATGCCTCCGAACCGATCGGTCCGATGCCGGTGCCCGTGCCTGCCAATGCGGCTTCCGCGCTGCAGGGGCAGGCGGACATAGGAACGGTGCCGGCTTCGGTGCTCAAGGAGCTGCAGCATGCCAAGGTGCCGCTGGATGCGGTGTCGCTGCTGGTGGCGCCCGCCGACGGCGGTGCACCCACGCTGGTGCACAACGGCGCGGTGCCCCGTAATCCGGCTTCCGTGATGAAGCTGGTCACTACCGCCGCAGCGCTCGAATTGCTGGGGCCGGAGTACCGCTGGCACACCCGCATCTGGACCGATGGCGTGCTGCGCGACGGCACGCTGCAGGGCAATCTGTACGTGCAGGGCAGCGGTGACCCCAAACTGGTGGTGGAACGCCTGTGGCTGCTGCTGCAACCGCTGCGGGACGCCGGCATCCGCCACATCAGCGGCGATCTGGTGCTGGACCGCAGCGCCTTCACGGTGCAGGCCGGCGATCCGGGGGCATTTGATGGCGCCGAGCAGGCCGCCTACAACGTGCTGCCCGATGCGCTCTTGCTGAATTTCCAGGTGGCCACGGTACATATCCGGCCCGATGCGGGGCAAAAACTGGCGCATGTGGCGCTGGAGCCACCGCTGGCCGGAGAAAACGTGCCAGCCACCGTGGCGCTGGGCCAGGGGGCGTGTGAGCCGTGGCTCAATGCCATGGCCAGCGCAACCGTGCGCGCGCGCCGTATCACGCTGCCGGACAAGCCCTATCCGGAAAGTTGCGGCAGCCAGCACTGGCGCGCAGCCTACCCGGAGCCGGGGCAGTTTGCCGGCAAGGCGCTGTTGGGCGTGTGGCAGACGCTGGGCGGCAGCCTGGGCGGGCAGGTCCGGGAAGCACCAGTGCCGCCTGCCGTGCGCAGCCGGCCGCCGTTGTCGGATCTGGCTTCGCCGACACTGGCCGAGGTGGTGCACGACATCAACAAGTTCAGCAACAACGTGATGGCGCGCCATGTGTTCCTGACCCTGGGCCGCGAGGAAGCTGGCCAGGGGGATCTGGTGCACAGCCAGCAAGCCTTGCAGCAGTGGTGGAGCAAGCGCATGGCCGGTGCGCCGGCGCCGCAGGTGGAAAACGGTGCCGGCCTTTCGCGCACCGACCATATCAGCGCAGAGGCGCTCGGCACCCTGCTGCAGCGCATCTGGCAATCGCCGGTGATGCCGGAATGGATGGCCTCGATGCCGATTGCCGGCGTCGACGGCACGCTGCGCCGTGTGCGCACCGCCGCGCGTGGACGCGCGCACCTGAAAACAGGCACGCTGCGCGATGCCGTGACGCTGGCCGGTTACGTGCTGGACAGCCACGGCCGCCACTACGTGCTGGTGGCCATGGCCAGCGGCCCCTATGCGGGTTCGGCGCGGCCGGCGCTGCATGCGCTGGTGGACTGGGTGGCGGCACAGTAAGCGTTACTTCAGCTTGCCCCGCACCATGCCGCGCCATCATGCGACAATCCGCACGGCCCGCCTGGCGCCGTGGTAGAGTGGCGGCGCCATGCCTACTTTCAATTTGCCCCTGCTCGGTATCAAGCCGCTGGTGACGCTGCTGGCGTTGGTCAACCCGCTGGCCATCCTGCCGTTCTACATTTCGTACACGGTGGGGTTCAGTCCGGAGCAACGCCGCCGCACCATCCGTTCGGCCGCACTGACCGTCATGATTGTGCTGGCCCTGTGCGCGTTGCTGGGCTTGCAGATCCTGGGGTTTTTCAATATTTCGCTGGCCAGCTTTCAGGTGGGGGGCGGCATGCTGCTGCTGATCAGCGCCTTCCAGATGCTGAACGCGCAGCCCGCAGAGGCGCGCACCAATGCCGGTGAAGCGGCCTATGCCGCCAGCCGCGCCAGCGTCGGCGTAGTGCCGCTCGGCATTCCCTTGCTGACAGGGCCGGCCACCATGTCCACCATGGTGATTTTTGCCGAGCGCACCAGCAACTGGCTGCAGATGGCGCAGCTGATCGGTTATGGCGCTGTGGTGGCGGTATCCGTGTATGTCAGTTTCCTGGCGGCGCCGCGAATCGCACGCGCCATGGGGCAGACCGGCATCAACATCATGACGCGCCTGATGGGCCTGATCCTGGCGGCGCTGGCGGTGGAAATCATGAGCGAAGGGCTGAAAAAGATATTCCCCGTCATCGCAGGCTAATCGCCACCAAGCAACCAATAGGTAACTGACGGGCAACTCAGGCCGCGGCGCGGCGCAGGCGGTCGGCAACGCCGGCCCAGGCGCTGCCGGTGGGCACGGTTTCGACCCAGATTTCGTGCATGTCCTGGGCGTCAAAATCGCGCAGGCAGGCAAACAAGGCGTGCGCGGCCTGTTCTGCCACGGCGGGCATGGCGCGCCACAGCACCTGCGGCGGTACCTGCAAGGGGCTGCGGCTCCAGATCGCCACACGCCGGTCGGCTGGCAAGGCGTCGGCGGCGACCTGCAATTCTGTTGCCGACATCAGGCGAACACGCGCATGGGGCGCATAGTGTGACTCCAGCGTGCCGGAGGCGCGTGGTGCGGCCTGTGCCGTACGTTCCTGTCCGGGCAGCAGTACCTGGATGCCGGTGCGCCTGGCGATTTCTTCCACGCTGACCATGCCCGGGCGCAGCAGCACCGGCTGGCCACGCGTGCAATCCACGATGGTGGATTCGATACCGACGCTGCAGGTGCCCCCATCCAGCACGGCGAGGGCAGCGCCGAATTCTTGCACCACATGCTGCGCCGTGGTGGGGCTGATGCGGCCAAAGTGGTTGGCGCTGGGAGCGGCCACACCGGCCACGCCACGCTCGGCGGCGGCGCGCAGCACGGCTTGCGCTACCGGGTGCGAAGGACAGCGCAGGCCGATCGAGTCCTGTCCGCCGGCGGCAGCCGTGCCCATACCCGGGCGGCGCGGCACGATCACCGTGAGCGGGCCCGGCCAGAATGCCTGCATCAGCGCGGCGGCGTGGCGGGGTTCCTGCTGCAGAAAGCCTTCGGCCGCGAAGGCAGCGCCTCCGGCCGGATCGGCCACATGCACGATCAGCGGATGGCTGGACGGACGGCCCTTGGCGGTAAAAATGGCAGCGACGGCGGCATCGTCGTCGGCACGGGCGGCCAGGCCATACACGGTTTCGGTGGGCAGGCCCAGCAAATCGCCTGCGGCCAGAATGTCGGCGGCACGCGCAATGGCCGCCGCGCGCGTGGGGGCATCGGCGGCCGGGGTGGCATCGAGCAACATCAGGCGACGCTCAGGCGTTCAAAGGGCAGGCCGACCAGTCCGGCCACGGTGGCGGCCTTGTCCTGCAATTCGGCCACGGTGGCGGCGGTGATGGTGATGTGCCCCATCTTGCGGCCGGGCTTGACTTCCTGCTTGCCATACAGGTGCAGCTGCACGCCTGGCAGCGCCTGCACCTTGTCCCAGGGCGGCATGCGCTGCGCACCCTCGCTGTCGAACCAGGCGTCGCCCAGCAGATTGAGCATGATGGCCGGGCTGTGGTGGCGCGGCTGTACCAGCGGCAGGCGCATGGTGGTGCGCACCTGTAGGTCGAATTGGCTGTGTTCGCAGGCGTCGATGGTGTAGTGGCCGCTGTTGTGCGGGCGCGGCGCCATTTCGTTCACGACCCAGCTGCCGTCCTGCAGGATGAAGTACTCCACGCACAGCACGCCCACGTAGTCCAGCCCCTCGGCCACGCGCTCGGTGGCGCGCACCAGCGCGTCAGCCAGATGCGCCGGCACCGCCCCGGCGAACGAATAGGTGGTGGCCAGAATGCCGCCATGGTGTACATTGCGCTGCGGCTGGAAATTGACCACGGTGCCATCTGCACTGCGCGCCACGATCACCGAACATTCCAGCGCCAGCGCCAGTTTCTTTTCGAGCACGCAGGGAACATGTCCCATGGCTTGCCAGGCCTGCACCAGCTCGTCGGCATTGCGCACCACGGCCTGGCCCTTGCCGTCGTAGCCCATGTGGGCAGTCTTGAGGATGGCCGGGAAGATGCCCTCATCGACCTCTTCCAGATCGGCGGCCGACGTGATGGCCACATAGGGCGCGCAGCGCACGCCGCATTGCGTGAAATGCTGCTTTTCGAGGATGCGATCCTGGGCCTTGGCCACGGCTTGGGCCGGCGGCGACACCGGCTTGCGCGTTGCAAGCCAGGCCAGCGCTGCGGCTGGCACGTTTTCGAATTCGGTGGTGATGGCGTCGCAGCGCTCGGCCAGTGTGGCCCAGCCCTCCGTGTCGTCGTACGTGGCCTGGATCTGGTCATGGCTGGCCTGGCCCGCCGGGCTGTCGGCGACCGGATCAAGCACCACGGTGTCGTAGCCCATGCGCTGGGCGGCATGCACCAGCATGCGGCCCAGCTGGCCGCCGCCGAGCACGCCCAGCGTGGTGCGCAGGCTGTCGGTATCGGAGGAGGAACGCACTGGCGTGACCGGCATTATGCTTCTCCTGCCTGGGTGTGCACGGGCAGCGTCATGGCGCGTGCCGCTTCGGTTTGGCGGGCGCGGAAGCCTTCAAGCTGCTGGCGCAGTGCGGCATCGTGGTTGGCCAGCAGGGCCACCGCGAACAGCGCCGCGTTGGCGGCGCCGGCGGCGCCGATGGCAAACGTGGCTACCGGCACGCCCTTGGGCATCTGCACGATGCTGTGCAGCGAATCCACGCCCTGCAGATGGCGCGAGGCCACCGGTACGCCCAGCACCGGCACCGTGGTCTTGGCCGCCACCATGCCCGGCAGGTGGGCGGCGCCGCCGGCACCGGCAATGATGGCCTGCAGGCCGCGTGCTGCGGCGCTTTCGGCGTAAGCAAACATGTCATCGGGCATGCGGTGGGCGGACACCACGCGCGCCTCGAACGGGATGCCGAAACCCTGCAGGATTTCTACTGCGTGCTGCATGGTGTCCCAGTCCGAATTCGAGCCCATGATGACGCCGACTTGCACCTGTGCCATTGGCCTGTTCCTTTTCTTTTGTGTAGTATCTGACAATCCTCTTATTGTAAGGTTTGGCCTGTTTGTGCCGCCAGTCCCCTCCGCAATCACCATGATCAACATTACTACCGAAAATTTTGAAACCGAAGTCATCCAGGCCTCTGCCACCACTCCGGTGCTGGTGGATTTCTGGGCGCCCTGGTGCGGCCCGTGCAAGTCGCTGATGCCGTTGCTGGAAAAGCTTGAGACCGAATATGCAGGCGGCTTCGTGCTGGCCAAGGTCAACTCCGACGAACAGCAACAGATTGCCGGCATGTTTGGCGTGCGCAGCATTCCCACCTGCGTGCTGATGGTCAACGGCCAACCGGTGGACGGTTTCATGGGCGCCCTGCCCGAAGGCCAGCTGCGCGCCTTCCTGGAAAAGCACATTCCCAGCCCGGAGCAGGCCGAAGCTGCACAGGAAGAGGAGGCCGCCCTGCAGGCCCTGGAAGCGGAAGATGCCGATACCGCGTTGGAAAAGCTGCAGCATGCCGTGGCCACCGATCCGTCCAATGACGATGTCCGTTTCGATTACGTCAAGCTGCTGCTGCAGCTGGGCCGCACCGACGATGCCAAGGTGGCGTTTGCGCCTGTGATCGGCAAGGCCGCCGGCATCCGCCGCCTCGACAGCCTGCAGCGCTGGATGCAGGCCATCGATGCGCCGGCCGATCTGGCCGCGCTGGACGCGGCCATCGCCGCCAACAAGCGCGACTTTGCCGCGCGCCTGGCCCGCGCCCAGGCGCTGATGGCGCAGCAGCAATGGACCGCCGCGCTGGATGAGCTGCTCGAGATCCTGATGCGCGACAAGAACTGGAACGACGATGCGGCACGCAAGACCTACATCGCCATTCTCGACATCATGGAGCCGCCCAAGGTGGCCGTGGCCGAAGGCCAGATTCCCCCGGAAGACCCCACCATGGCCAGCTACCGCCGCCGCCTGAGCAGCGTGGTGCTGAGCTGATCTTTATGATGGCTGGTACGCGGGATAGTCGGTGTAGCCCTCTTCCGCGCCGCCGTAATAGGTCTTGCGGTCAGGCTGCGCCAGCGGCCAGCCGTGGCGCAGGCGTTCCACCAGGTCGGGGTTGCTGATGAATGGCTGGCCAAAGCCGACCAGATCCAGCACGCCGGCCTCGAGCAGGCGGTTGCCGGTTTCCAGCGTCATGTTGCCGGCCAGAATCAGTGCGCCGTCGGGAAAGGCAGCGCGCATCTGGCGCAGGAATTCCTCGCTCTGGCCCGGTGCGCCCGGCAGCCCCTGGCCGCAATGCTGGTCCATCAGGTGCAGGTACGCCAGCTTGCGCGCAGCCATTTCGCGCGCCAGCACCAGGTAGGTGTCGGCAATGTCCGGATAGTCCGGCATGTCGTTGAAATTGCCCCAGGGTGAGAAGCGGATGCCGGTGCGTTCGGCGCCCACGCGCGCCACCACGGCATTCACCACTTCCAGTGCAAAGCGGCAGCGGTTTTCCAGCGTGTCGGCGCCGTACTGGTCGGTGCGGTCGTTGATTTTCGGGTTCAGGAACTGCTCGACCAGATAGCCGTTGGCGCCGTGGATTTCCACGCCGTCAAAGCCGGCCTCGATGGCGTTGGCGGCGGCCTGGGCAAAGTCCTGCACGGTTTGCTGCACTTCGGCAGTGCTCATGGCGTGCGGCGTGGATGCCGGCACAAAGCCAGGCTGGCCTTGCTCGTCGTAGGCAAATACCTTGGTGTCCACGATGGGCTGGCTGGTGGAGCTGGGCGGTGCGCTGCCATCGGGCTGCAGCGTGGTGTGCGAGGCGCGGCCCACATGCCAGAGCTGGGCAAAGATGGCGCCGCCCTTGGCGTGCACGGCATCGGTGACGGTGCGCCAGCCCGCGACCTGTTCGGGCGTGTACAGGCCGGGCACGAACAGCACGCCATGCGCCCTGGGCGAAATCGGCACGCCTTCGGTCACGATCAGGCCGGCGCCTGCGCGCTGGCAGTAATAATCCACCAGGAGTGCGTCGGGGACATTGCTCGGGCTGCGGGCACGGGTCATCGGCGCCATCACGGCGCGGTTGCGCAGCGTGAGGGACGGGTTGAGGCGATAGCTGTCAAACAGATGGGGCATGGCTTTCTCCTTGGTTGCTCTATTGCGTTTATAACGCACTGCCGAGTGCCCTGCGGCTGCGCTGTGGCATTAGCGCGGCCGCAGACGGATCAGGCTGCCATTTCTTTCATCCGTCAGCACGTACAGAAAGCCGTCCGGCCCCGGCGCACGTCGCGGATGCGCTTGCTCAGCGCTCAGGCCTTTTTCAGGAATTCCGACTTCAGCATCAGACTGCCCAGATCGGTGCGGCAGTCCACGTTGTGGCCGTCCTTGCCGTCCACCAGGCGGATGCCTTTGATCTTGGTGCCCTTCTTGAGCGTGGAGGAAGTGCCCTTGACCTTCAGGTCCTTGACCAGGATGACGGCATCGCCATCGGCCAGCGGGGTGCCGTGCGCGTCCAGCACGATGCTGGTGTCTTCGTTCAGGTACTCGGCATCGGCCTCGCTGGCGTTCCATTCATGGCCGCAATCCGGGCACACCAGCAGGGCGCCATCGGGGTAGGTGTTGGGTTGGCCGCATCGCGGGCAGGGTGGGAGTGTGCTCATCGGGGTGCTCCTGAAAATGGGAAATGTCCGATTATCCCGTGCGGCGTTGGATTGCAGTGGGTGGCTGTTGTCCTACGCGCGGCAGCGCTGTTGGCTGATGGGGTGTGGCGGCCAGCCTGTCTACGATGCAGACATGTGCGGTGCACCCCGGCCCGCCGGGGCAGGGCCTGCAGCATGCACCGGCACTGGCCGGCAACCAAGGAGAACATCATGCTTCACTATGCGGTCGTATTTTTTGTCATCGCCATCATTGCCGCAGTGCTGGGATTTGGCGGTATCGCATCCAGCGCGGCCGGCATTGCCAAGATCCTGTTCATCGTTTTTCTGGTGTTGGCGGTGCTGTCGTTGCTCAAGCGGTAGTCGCCTGGTGCGCTGCTGCCTTGGCCAATAAAAATTCTATGCATGTGCGTACAGCCTTGGTTTGATGCCGATCGGGCATATATAGAAGATACATGTGCCCTCCAAAGATGCTGAGCCGGTATTCCTCCAGTGTGGTCAGTACTTCGCCGGCGGTGATCTGGTCTTTCACCACGTAGTCCGGTACCAGCGCCACGCCCAGGCCCGCCAGAATGGCTTCGCGCAGAAACGGAAAATGCTCTGAGATCAGCGTCGGCTCCAGCGTCACCTCCTGGCGATCGTTGCCCTGGTAGGCGGACAGTCGCAATTGCCGCCCCACGAAGTCGGCCGAAATCAGGGGCGCATTGCGCAACTCGAACAGGGTGCGCGGCAGGCCTTGCTGCCGCGCGTAGTCGCGCGAGGCGCAGGCCACAAAGCGGACATCACCCAGCGAGCGCGCAATCAGCGACAGCGGCGGTTCGTGCACCAGCTGAATGGCGATGTCCACATCGTCCTTCAGAGTGTCGGCACGGTTCTCGAACAGAACATTCAGCACGATGCGCGGGTACAGGCGCTTGAACTCGATGAGCCAGTCGGTGGCCACAAGCTGCCCCCACCCGGCCGGTACGCTGATGCCCACGCGCCCCTGCAACTCCTGCCCCAGGTTGGTGACCACTTCGCGTGCCGCCAGCAATTCGTTCTGTATATTGCGGCCGTGCTCGTACAGGCGCAGGCCGACCTCGGTCGGCTCGACGTGCCGCGTGGTGCGGCGCACCAGCTGCACGCCCACGGCTTTTTCCAGCTGGGCCAGGTGGTAGCTCACGTTGGCGCGCGTCATCTTGAGCTTGAGCGCAGCCTGGCTGAGGTTGCCGCAATCGATGATTTCCACGAGCAGGGTCAGGGCATGCAGGTCCATTGTTCAAATTTATTTGACTTTGTGTCAATGAATTATGGGATTGTAAAGCTGCTCTGTCGCTATAAGATGAACGCACATGGAAGTGCAGCAGGAGAGACTCCGGTCTGCCTCGCAAGCCTTGCACCCCTTTTCCCAAAACCTGAGCACGAAAGATCTTTCCCATGAAAGCATTGGTCGCCGTAAAGCGCGTGGTGGACTACAACGTCAAGGTACGCGTGAAGTCTGACAACAGTGGCGTGGACATTGCCAACGTCAAGATGAGCATGAACCCGTTCGATGAGATTGCCATCGAAGAGGCGGTGCGCCTGAAGGAAAAGGGCGTGGTCACGGAGGTGGTGGCGGTGTCCTGCGGCCCCACGCAGTGCCAGGAGACGCTGCGCACGGCGATGGCCATCGGGGCCGACCGCGGCATCCTGGTGGAAACGGCCGAGGAACTGCAGCCGCTGGCAGTGGCCAAGCTGCTCAAAGCGGTGCAGGACAAGGAGCAGGCCAGCCTGATCGTGCTGGGCAAGCAGGCGATTGACGACGACGCGAACCAGACCGGCCAGATGCTGGCGGCGCTGGCCGACCTGCCGCAGGCCACCTTTGCCAGCAAGGTGGAGATTGCCGACGGCAAGGCAATCGTTACCCGTGAAGTGGACGGCGGCCTGGAAACCATTGCGCTGACGCTGCCGGTGGTGGTCACCACTGACCTGCGCCTGAACGAGCCGCGCTATGTCACGCTGCCCAACATCATGAAGGCCAAGAAAAAGCCGATCGACACCTTCAAGCCCGAAGAGCTGGGGGTGGATGTGGCGCCGCGCCTGAAGACCCTGAAGGTGTCCGAGCCGGCCAAGCGCAGCGCCGGCATCAAGGTGCCGGACGTGGCCACGTTGGTCGACAAGCTCAAGAACGAAGCCAAGGTGCTGTAAGCACGGCCCGCCCGAAAAAATCAAGGAGATACACAATGACTGCTCTCGTGATTGCAGAACACGACAACGCTTCCATCAAGGGCGCCACGCTCAA
>CAYPRU010000032.1:0-20154 GCA_964413485.1 uncultured Allobrachymonas sp.
ATGAACAGAGGGTAGCGGTTTTTATCTATGCAATCATCCGGGATGCGACACCTAGCCATTTGCCTGCGGCCACCTACACACCTGACTTCCACAACATGTAAAAGATACATTGTTACGTATTATTGCCTATGCTCAGCATCAGATGATAGGCCTGATATGACGACCTACAACTTTCACTAAGGGACAGGCTTGGAGCCATCTTTACAAAACGGTGACACTGCGTGCTTGAGCCTGTCTACCGACATCATGCCCAAGCGCAGCATTACCGTCCCCTCCCCCATAATTGATGGAACTTTCCCGCGCCTCGTTCGTTAGCACCTGTATCCGCCATGCGACCCCTGAGCCATCTTGACGAAACCGACTGCATTGACCGCGCCCGGCGCGGCGAGGTTGCGGCGTTCTCCGAGCTGGTGGCGCGTTACCAGGACCGCATTTACCGTTTTTTGCTGCGGATGACCCGATCGCAGGAGGATGCGCGCGAATTGACCCAGGAAACCTTTCTCAATGCCTACACGGCACTGCCGCGCTGGCGCCCGCAGGCGCAGCTGGGCACCTGGTTGTTCAGCATTGCGCGCAACCAGGCGCTGGACTTGTTGCGCCGGGCGCGGCGGGTGGATTTTGTAGAGCTGGACGAGCTGCATGCGGCGCAGATTCCGGCCAGCCAGCCCACGCCCGAGGTTGCCTTGCAGGCCCGGCAGCGGCTGCTGGCGCTGGACAAGGCGCTGGCGCAGCTGCCGGTGGAGCACCGCGAGATCCTGCTGCTGCGCGACATCGAGGACATGGCCTACGAGGACATTGCCCAGGTGCTAGATATCAGCCTGGGCACCGTCAAATCGCGCATTGCCCGCGCCCGCGCCGGCTTGCTGCAAAAAATGCATGACTGATCGGAGGAACCGCCATGAACTGCCCACGCACCGAAGATCTTTCCACCTATATGGACCAGGCGCTGCCCGCGCGCGCGCAAGCCGCCTTGCAACAGCACCTGAGCAGCTGCCCGGTGTGCCGCCTGCAGCGGGCCGCGCTGCAGGCACTGCGCCAGGATTTGCAGGCGCTGCCCGCGCCCACGCTGGGCTTTGACCTGGCCGCGCAGCTGCAAGACCGCCTGCCCCCGCGTCAGCACCCGGCCCTGCAGCGCCCGGCCCGGCCGCGCCGCCCCGGCTGGGACTGGTCGGGCTGGATGCCGGCCGGGCTGGCCGCTGGCGTGGCCCTGGCCTCGGGCATGTGGCTGGGTGGGCTGCTGCTGGGCGGCAGCAGCGTGGCTACCGTGCAGCGCCCGGCCCTGGCGCGTGTGTTTGACCCTGTGCCGCCCGGCGGGCTGTGTGCCGCTGCCGAACTTTGCCGACCCTCCAAAATCGCACCATGAAACCCTTTGCCTGGACCCGCTTTCTCCTGATCGTCTCGCTGGCGCTGAACCTGGGGGTGGTGGTGGCGCTGCTGGCGCGCCCCGCACTGTTGCAGCCGCCGGCCGCTGCCACCCATGCCAATGTGGATCTGCCGGACTATCTGCAACTCACCGCCGGGCAGCGCGCGCGCTGGCACGCGCTGGAGCCGGATTTTTTGCGTGATCTGGAAAACAACTGGCACGAGATTCAGCGCCACCGCGAGGCCCTGATCCGGCACATCTTTGCCCCCAGCCCCGACCGCGCCGCCATTGCCGCCGAGCAAGACGCCATTGCCCGCCTGCAGGCCGTGCAGCAGCAGCGCGTGGTCACCCAGATGCTGACCGAGCGCGAATTTTTGAACGACGCGCAGCGCACCCGCCTGCTGGAGCTGCTGCTGAGCCGCTACGCGCAGGAAACCACCGAAGAAGAGCAGTTGCACAACAAGCGGTAGTGGGGTCAGGTGGGGCAGGCTGTGGGGGCGGGGCATGCCTCGGCGGCGGCCCCTTGGCCGCAATCTGGCCATAACTAGGCCACCACCCCCGCGGGTTTTCCCCCTTCCACAACGCTTTCACACGTCTCCATAATCCAGAAACATACCAACTGGTCGGTATTTATCTGCGAATTATTTTTCCCACGCACTACAGCGCCCCCAGGAGACACCCACGATGTTCAGCAAACCCGCTCTTCTTGCCGCCGTTGCGGCAGCTTCCCTGCTGGCCGCTTGCGGCCAAAAACCGGGCGGCGGCGCACCGGCTTCCGGCGCCAATACCTCGGCTGCGGCCGGCACCGCCGGTGACGTGATCCGCATCGGCTTTACCACCGACATGTCGGGCGTGTATTCCGACATCGACGGCAAGGCCGGTGCAGGCGCCATCCAGATGGCGATTGATGACTTTGGCGGCCAGGTGCTGGGCAAGAAAATCGAACTCGTCAGCGCCGACCACCAGAACAAGGCCGACATTGCCGCCAGCAAGGCGCGCGAGTGGCTGGACCAGCAGAATGTGCAGATGATGGTGGGCGGCACCAACTCTGCCGTGGCACTGGCCACCGCCAAGATCATGGCCGAGAAGAAAAAGCCCTACTTCATCGTGGGCGCCGGGGCTTCGCGCATCACCAACGAAGACTGCACCCCCTACAACATCCACTACGCTTACGACACGGCAGCGCTGGCACGCGTGGCCGGCCAGGCCCTGATCGAGCACGGCGACAAGAACTGGTTTGTGCTGGCCACCGATTACGCCTTTGGCCATTCGCTGCAAAAGGACGCCACCGAGATCGTGACCCGGGGCGGCGGCAAGATGCTGGGCTCGGTGCGGGTGCCGCTGGGCGCTTCGGACTTTTCTTCCTTCCTGCTGCAGGCGCAGCAGTCCAAGGCGCAGGTGCTGGCGCTGGCCAATGGCGGCGGCGACTTCATCAACAGCGTCAAGGCCGCCAACGAGTTTGGCCTGACCAAGAGCATGAAGCTGGCCGGCTTGATGGTGTTCATCAACGACGTGCACAGCCTGGGCCTGAAGGAAGCGCAAGGCCTGCAGGTGACCACCAGCTGGTACTGGGATGCCAACGACGCGGCACGCAAATTTGGCCAGCGCTTTGACGCCAAATACCACCGCATGCCCAGCATGGTACAGGCCGGCGACTACTCCGCCACACTTACCTGGCTGAATGCAGTCAAGGCGGTGGGCAGCACCGATGGCGACAAGGTGATGGAGTACATCAAGTCGCACCCGATCAATGACATGTTCGTGCAGGATGGCAAGGTGCGCGCCGACGGCCGCCTGATTCAGACCATGTACCTGATGCAGGTGAAAACGCCCGAAGAATCCAGGGGCCCGTGGGATTACTACAAGCTGGTGAAGGCCGTGCCGGGCGAACAGGCCTACCAGCCGCTGTCCGAGTCCAAATGCCCGCTGGTGAAGAAGGCCTGAAGCAGGGCGCGCCGCTCGCTACCATGGGGGTTTTACCTGACAGCGTTTGACCCCCGTGAACACAACAGCCTCTTCCACCAGAAAGTACAGCATGTCCAACGTCAAGGAGCAGCTGCTGGCAGCCGCCACCAGGCTGTTTGCCAGCCAGGGCTATGCCACCACCAGCGTGGCGCAGATCTGCGACAAGGCGGGGGTGTCCAAAGGGGCGCTGTACCACCACTTTGACGCCAAGGACGACATCTTGTACGGCATTTACGAGCCGCTGCTGGCCCTGCAAATGGCCAGCCTGCAACGGCTGCTGGCGCAGCCCCTGCCGGTGGCAGAACGGCTGTATCTGGTGGCCGAGGATGTGGCACGCACCTGCCTGGAGCAAGTGGAAGCCTTGACAGTGTTCGTGCAGTCCATGCATTTGCTCAAGCCCGAAACGCGTGCGCTGGTCAGCAAGGAACGGCGCCGCTACCACCAGGCCTTTGCCGGCCTGATCGAGGAGGCACAGCGCCACCAGGTGATCCGCTGCGACGTGCACCCGGACCTGCTGCTCAACCAGCTGTTCGGCCCGATCCACTACAGCACCACCTGGTACCGCAGAAACGGCCGCTGGGCCCCCGATGCCCTGGCGCAGCAAATGGCCAGCATGTGGCTGGAGGGCATTCAGGCACCAGGCGCTCGTCAACCCGATCCCGACTAACCACGCACCGGCCCCGCCACACCGTGCTGCCCCGCGGATGGCGACCGGACCACACGACAAGGGCATTTTGATGCTGGATATACGACTCAAAGGCACATTGTTGACGCCGTTTGCCGTAGAGGTGGAACAAGGCCGCCTGTGCCGGTTTGCCAGTGCCACCGGGCAGGCCGATCCGGTGTACCACGACGCAGCCGCTGCCCGTGCGCAGGGCTACCCGGCGCTGCCGGTGCCGCCCACTTTTCTGTTTTGCCTGGAAATGGACGGCCCTGCTCCGCTGGAGATTTACCAGCGCCTGGACGTGAATTACGCCCACGTGCTGCACGGGGAGCAAAGCTTTGTGTACCACCGCATGGCATTTGCGGGCGAAACGCTGCACTTTGCGCCACGCATTGCAGACGTCTACGAAAAAAAAGGCGGCGCGCTGGGTTTTATCGTGTGGGAAACACCGGTTACCGGTGCCGATGGCGGCGCCGTGGCCTATTTGCGCACCGTGGTCATTGTGCGTCCCCCTGTGCCGGAGGCCGCATGACACCCCTGCGTTTTGACCAGGTGCAGGTGGGCGATGTGCTGCCCGGCGTGGTGGCCGGCCCCATCACGCGCCATACCCTGGGCCTGTATGCCGGCGCCTCGGGCGATTACAACCCGGTGCATATCGACAGCGACTTTGCGCGCCAGGCGGGCCTGCCGGACGTGTTTGCGCACGGCATGCTGTCTGCCGCCTATCTGGCACGGGTGCTGACCAACTGGGTGAACCAGGCCGCCGTGCGCGAATTGCAGCTGCGCTTTGTGGCCATCACCCATGTGGGCGACGCAGTGCATTGCCAGGCGCGCGTGACCGGCAAGCTGCAGCGCAACGGCGAGCGCTGCGCCCAACTGGAACTGACCGCACGCAGCCAGACCGGCGAAGTGCGCATTACCGGCACCGCCGTGGTGGCGCTGGGGTGACAAACAGGCATGGTGCGTGGCGGCAGCGCCCGGGCCATGATTTTTGATCTTTATTTGTTGGTGGTAAGCCATGCAGGACGCACCCCCCCTTGAAGCCCCGGAAATCCTCTGGACGCCCGGCCCGGAACTGCTGCAGCACAGCCGCCTGGCGCAGTACCAGCGCTGGCTGGCGCAGGAATACGGCGTGGTCACGCACGACTATGCCGAGCTGTGGCGCTGGTCCATCACGCATCTGGACGATTTCTGGCAGTCGATCTGGCGCTTTTTTGACATCCAGGCCGATGGCACGCACGAGCCGGCACTGGGCCGCCGCAGCATGCCGGGGGCGGAGTGGTTTCCCAACGCCCGGCTGAATTTTGCCGAGCATATTTTCCGCAACCGCACAGTGCAGTGGCCGGCGCTGATTGCCCACAGCGAGGACGTGCCACTGCAGCAGGTGTCCTGGGCCGAGCTGGAGCGCGCCACGGCCGCCGTGGCAGCCACGCTGCGCAGCTGGGGCGTGGGGCCGGGCGACCGCGTGGCCAGCTACATGCCCAACCGCCCGGAAACCGTGATTGCCTTCCTGGCCTGCGCCAGCATTGGGGCCATCTGGTCCAGCTGCGCGCCCGACATGGGAGCGCCGGTGGTGCTGGACCGCCTGCGCCAGATCGAGCCCAAGGTGCTGTTTGCGGTAGACAGCTACAGCTACGGCGGCAAGCAGCACGACCGCTTCACGGTGGTCAACGAGCTGCTGCGTGAGCTGCCCAGTGTGCAGCAGGTGGTGCAGGTGCCGGGACCGCTGGCCAACGGGCGCGCTGTGGACTGGCGCAGCTGCCACAGCTGGCAGGCAGTGTCCAGCCAGGATGCCACGCCGCACTACGAGCGTCTGCCGTTCAGCCATCCGCTGTGGATTTTGTACTCCTCGGGCACCACCGGCCTGCCCAAGGCGATGGTGCACGGCCATGGCGGCGTGTTGCTGACGCACCTGAAGGAAATGGCGCTGCACAACGACCTGCGGCCCGGCGACCGCCTGCTGTATCTGGGCAGCACCGGCTGGACCGTGTGGAACCTGCTGGTGGGCGCGCTGACCACCGGCGCCTCCATCGTGCTGTACGACGGCCAACCCACCTGGCCCAATGGCGATGCGCTGTGGCGTTTCATGGATGAGCAGGAGGTGTCGGCTTTTGGCACCGGCGCGGCCGTGCTGATTGCCAACAAGAAGGATGGCCTGTGCCCCCGCAACTATGCCGCGCTGCCCAAATTGCGCACCATTCTGTCCACCGGCTCGCCGCTGCCGGTGGATGTGTTCGAGTGGGTATGTCGTGATGTCAAACCGGGCATCTGGCTGGCCTCGGTCAGTGGCGGCACCGACGTGGCCTCCTGCTTTGTGGCGGGCGCCCCCACCCTGCCGGTGTATGCCGGCGAGATCCAGTGCGCGGAGCTGGGCGTGGCGGCATTTGCCTTCAACGAGGCAGGCCAGCCCGTGGTGGACGAAGTGGGCGAGCTGGTGATCACCCAGCCCATGCCGTCCATGCCGCTGTATTTCTGGAACGATCCGGACGGCAAGCGCTACCGCGAAAGCTATTTCGAGATGTACCCCGGCGTCTGGCGCCATGGCGACTGGATCCGCTTTACTGCGCACGGCAGCTCGGTGATTTATGGCCGCTCGGACAGCACCATCAACCGCTTTGGCATCCGCATCGGCACCGCCGAAATCTACCGCGTGGTGGAAGAGCTGGACGCGGTGCGCGACAGCCTGGTGGTGGACCTGGAATACCTGGGCCGCCCTTCCTTCATGCCGCTGTTTGTGGTGCTGCAGCCGGGGCAGGTGCTGAACCAGCCCCTGATCGACCGCATCCGCGAGCAAATCCGCACCAAGGCCTCTGCCCGGCACGTGCCGGATGTGGTGCTGCAGGTTGACGCTATTCCACGCACCCTGACCGGCAAGAAAATGGAAGTGCCAGTGCGCAAACTGCTGCTCGGCGCCGAGCCTGCCAAGGCTGTCAGCCTCGACACCATGCAAAACCCGGACAGCCTGGCGTTTTTTGTGGAGTATGCGCGGGGTTTGGAGGATCGGTGGTGATGTGCTGTCACGGGAAATTCGCTTTTGCAGTTACAGCACAGCCTCAAGCCCTTTGCGCTCCAGCAGGTTGAGCAGCTTCAGCGACGGACCGCTGGGATGCTTTTCCCCAATTTCCCATTTCCGTACAGTGGACGGGCTGGTGTTGAGTACCGAGGCCAGCACGGTCTGACTGAGTTGCAGGCGCTCTCGCAAGGCACGGATGCGTTCACTGTCATAAGGCGGAATCGGCTCCAGACACAGCGCATCGAGCTTTTGTTGCTTGCGCTTGTCAATGAAACCCAGGCGATTCAGGTCGGAAGCTGTGTCATGCACGGCCTCCAGAATCCGGCTTTTGGCTTGGGGTTTGGCTTTAATGGTCATGGCATATCTCCTGCAAGGCACCGTCCTCGACGGCGGTGTCCAGCTGTTTGGCGGACAAGCTCAACAAGGAGCCCGCCAATGTTTGCAAGGCTTCCAATTCGGTCGTCGTGATGTTGGCGCGCTCGTTTTTCTCAAAGCCGAAGACAAAG
The DNA here is from genome assembly GCA_964413485.1 of uncultured Allobrachymonas sp. Taxonomy (GTDB): domain Bacteria; phylum Pseudomonadota; class Gammaproteobacteria; order Burkholderiales; family Burkholderiaceae_C; genus Brachymonas. The sequence continues at coordinate 7,512 of CAYPRU010000032.1, forward strand.
AACCAGCAGCTGCCTTTACGGCATGGCAAAAGTATGCCACTCAGTGGCACCATATGCAAGAGCATATTCGCTATGCACTGGCTTCGGCATGCTGACATACAGCAGACAACCTGTGCCTCGCACAAACTGCCCCCTACTCCCCGCCTGCAGGCTGCGCAGCAGCAGCGCGTGGTCACCCAGATGCTGGACGAGCGTGAGTTCCTGAACGACACGCAGCGCACCCGCCTGCTGGAGCCGCTGCTGAGCCGCTACGCCCAGAAAACTACCGAAGATGAGCAATTGCACAACAAGCGGTAGTGGATGACAGGCTGCGGGGGCGGGAATACCCGGGTGTGCGCGCCCCAAAAAACCGGAACCTCGTCGCCCCTGGTTCGTTAAAGAGGATAAGGCTGTCGCCAGAAGTAGCACGACGGCCGAGTGCTGGATCTTCCCGATTCCTCTTTACGGAGCACTACCATGAAAGCACTGCCCCTTGCCCTGTTGCTCGCTGCCGCGCTGTCTGCGCCCGTTGCCGCCCTGGCGTATGGCGGTACGCAAGGCAACTATGGAACCACCGCCTCGCCCCAGCTGCAGCTGGATACCGGCAAGAAGTGGAGCACCGACGCCCCGCTGCGCCAATCCATGGACGGCATCCGCGCCGCCACCGCGCAGCTGCTGCCCGCCGTGCACGCCAACACCGTGACCACTGCCCAGTACGACGCCTATGGCGATGACGTGCTGACCATGGTCGCCTATGTGATCGTCAACAGCAACCTGTCGCCGCCAGTCAGCGCCCAGCTGCACCTGGTGCTGCGCGACATCATGGGCGGCATCAGCGCCGTGCAGGGTGAACACGGCGAACTCGCCCGCCCCGCCGGCGTCAGCCAGATCGCCGAAGCCTCCAACGCCTATGGCCAGTACTTTGAGCATGCCGGCTGGCAGCCGATCGGGATGGGGCGGTGAGGGGTGATGGCCTGACCCGGAAGGGTTGGGCGCTTTTTTTGCACAGTCCCTTCAGGCCAGCAAGCCCTTGAGATCCTTCAGCATCAGAAACAGGTGGTACGGGTCGGTCGGGCTGGACTCGAACTCCCAGGACTGGTACCAGCGCTGCGCAGCGTCATCCTTGGCATGCACCAGCAGGCAGCGAATGCCGGCGATGTCTGCAGCCTGTGCCGTGTGCAGCAAAGCGTCCTTGAGCAGGGCCTGGCCCAGTCCTTGGCGCTGGTGCTCCTTGTCCACTGCGAGCCGGGCCAGAATCATGACGGGCACGGGGTGACGCGCCAGACCTTTGATGACTCTCGACGGCGCAGCTTCCGGAGCGATGCTGCCAACCGCGAGGCTGTAAAAACCGCGCACCTCGTCCCCCTGGCAGCAGACATAGGTCTGTGCGCTGTTGGCCTTCTGGTTGACGAGCGCGTAGCGTTGCAGAAACTGGTTCAATGCGGCCTGGCCGCAATCAAAGGCATCGGTCTGATCCGATGCGGCCAGTTTGCGCACGGGGGCATAGCCTCGACTCAATCGAGCACCCCAGGTTCTTGCAGCAGTTTCTTCAAGCGCGGTTTGCTGAGTACTGGACGATCCAGCGCTTCCTGAAACGCCTGCCACTGCGCCTCGCTCAGCAAGAACTGATGACGATCCGCCAGTGCGTGGGCTGCCGCTGTCACGCCCGCGTCGAGCAGAAATTCACTCACATTCTTGTGGCAGACGTGTGCTGCCTCTTGCAGCAGTTGCTTGACCGGTGCGCTGGCACGCACATCGATGCGCTCGGTCTTGGCGCGATGCAATGCGCTCATGGCTTGCTCCTCCGGATTTCTCTGATAACGCCATTGTAATTGTACGTACATTGTACAGACAAGTCTCGGGACTTACCTTCATATATCAATATTGCGATAATATAAGCACTAGTCCCTGAACCGTGACCATGCACCCGTTGGCAGAGCCTGAGCTGTTGGCGCTTCCGTCAGACATGCAGGCCCGGTTTATGCCGTGCCGCGCAATAGTTACCGCCCTGAAACGACTGGAGGCCCGCCAGTGAAAACGCTGAACCATCTGAAGGCAGAACTGCTGTCTGATGCCGAGACCCACGCCGAGTATGACTTGCTTGCCGAAGAATTTGCGCTGGCCCGGGAACTGATTGCGGCCCGTGCCGCCGCAGGGCTGACGCAGGCGGATGTGGCCGAGCGCATGGGCACCACACAGAGCGTGGTGGCCAGGCTGGAAAGTGGCAGGCAGCCGCCTTCGCTGCGCACCGTGCAGCGCTATGCCAGCGCCATTGGCTGCCGTGCCGTGGTCAAGCTGGAACACGCCTGAAAAAGAACCACGAAAAAAAACATGGAACTTTTCAACCGCAGCTTCGTTGAATGATGCAAGGCTGTCGTGCAAGACACGCACGACGGCCCTGTCATTACCCAACCCTTACGGAGTTCTCCATGAAAAAATTGCCTCTCGTTCTGCTGCTGACCACCGCTCTGGCTTCTCCTCTGGCCGCGCTGGCTGCCAACGGGCACGACAGCCACGGCAGCGGCGCCCAGCACGAGCTGCAGCTTAACGCCGGCAAGAAATGGGGCACCGACGCTCCGCTGCGCAAATCCATGACCGCCATCCGCACCGAAACCGCGCAGCTGCTGCCCGCCGTGCATGCCGGCAAGGCCAGCAACGCCCAGTACGACGCCTATGGCAAGTCCGTGTCCGAGCACATTGCCTACACCGTGGCCAACTGCAAGCTGGCCCCTGCCGCTGATGCCCAGCTGCACGTCATCATCAGCGAAATGATGGCCGGCGCCGATGCCGCACAAGGCAAGGAAGGCGACAAGGCCCGCTCCGCTGGCGTGGCCAAGATTGCCCAGGCGACCAACGCCTACGGCAAGTACTTTGACCATGCTGGCTGGAAAGGCATCAAACTGGAGCACTAAGCACGTGCTTTAAGGCCTTAGTCACTGTCCAGACGCCCAATCCGCAAGGCTTGGGCGTTTTTTTGTGAAGGAACAATGGGGCGGGCTACCCAAGCCTTGTTCTTCCTCAAGGTCTCCATATTCCCCACAATCGCGTTTCGCAGTAGGATGCAAATGTGTTCTACTGGTTTTCAGACAGGAGTTGATGATGACAAAACAGCAAATTCCGCACCACGAAATGGAACCTCATCCCGAAAAAGATGTTCACAACAAGACCGGCGAACAAGAGGCAACCCAGCTGAATCAGGGCAAGCGTACCCCTGAGAGCCGCAGTGACCGCGAGTCGCATGTAGGCAGTCATAACCAGTCGCAAGAGCGTCGCGGGTCGTAATACAGGCTCACTCCTTACACAAGGCATGTGCAAGAAATTGCGCGTGCCTTTTTGCTATCTTGCTTGCGCCAAGCTACATGGTTGCGTAAAGTCCACCAAGACAACTTGGGAGATGCGCCATGAACAAGTCACTGAACATTGCCGATCTGCCTGAATTTGACATTACAGAGCACCTCTCTGACGAGGCTGCTATTGCAGAATACTTGTCGATCATGGCCGAAGACAACGATGCCTCCATGATGGCCGCAGCACTCGGGGACATTGCCCGTGCCCTCGGGTTTGTGCCAGACCATACTGGCCACCATCCGGCCTGATCCTTACCCTTGCTTGACGATATCGACCGAGATTTCCATCGCCGGCACTGCGCCCCGGTTCTCAAGCCAGTGCGTGGTGTTCCGGTCCTCGGGCCAGCCCACGCCCGGCCCGTAGTCTGTGGCCACGCCGTTGCGATGATCGGTGATGGTGCCTTGCAGTATGTAGACGGTGCCTGGCCGGTCGATATGGTTGTGGATCGGACCAAACACACCGCCCGGCTCGATGGTGACCATGCGCATGCGCAGCTGGCGCCCTGCCATGCCCTCGATCTCGGGGCCAAGATCCATCGCGGCCAGTAACTGCACTGTCACGCCCCTGGTCTCGGGGGCTACTGGTTCCTTGCTCATGATGCCCTCCTTGTTGATGGGCTGTGCCCCCGGCAATCAACTGCGGACGGCCGGGTCAGCTCAGTGTAGTCCTGCGCCTGTTGGGCTTCAAGATGCGTGGGGCGGCGCTGCGGTGATGTCGCCTGGCCAGACATCTATCTGACCTTTGGCAACCACTACGGCAGTTTGCACCGGGAACGCAAGGTCGCTGACATGCCAATCAAGGTGGACATGGAAAAATATGCCCGTTTCGGGTATATTTTTTAGACAGGATGGCGATCCTGAACAACCTTGCATTCAGGCGTGTTATCGGAGGTGCATTGTGAGCAAGATCATTGAATCGCTGCGTGGCGACCTGGCTGCGCTCCACGAAGCGGGAGCGATCAGCAAGGTAACGATGCGCCAGTTTGACGCCATTTGCCCGCCGCCGGTGCGAGAGTTCAGCGCCACCGACATCAGGCGGCTGCGCGAGGAACTGAAGTTCAGCCAGCCAGTGTTTGCGCTGCACCTGCACACCACGGCATCCACGGTACGCAAATGGGAGCAAGGCGATACCCACCCCACGGGGCCGGCGCTCAAGCTGCTGAACATCATTGCGGACAAGGGCTTGCAGGCTATTATTTGATGTTGTCGCTGGCATGCGCCGTCTGGGCCGCATCTTCCAGCATGGCTTTCAGGGCGGCGGCGTCACCCTGCCACAGGGTGGCATCGTCCCAGCGCTCGGCGGCAACAAAGCGCAGGTTGTCGCACACCGAGGCCCAGTTGGTCGGCTTGGAGACGCGATCGCGCACGCGCATGAAGCGTTCGCGCAAGGATGCCGCAGCGCTGGCCAACTGGCCGGCAGCCAGCATCTGCAACAGGTCCAGCTCGATGGTGCCCACGATCGTCCAGAAGTTGGGCTCGCGCGCCGCCGTGCCCGGCTACCCCGTCACCCGCGACGCCGCCGATTTTGGAGACACTCCTTACATCCAGCGGCTGCCCGACCTGGGCGAAGAAAGCGATCTGCTGATGCCGTGAGGGGGGTGGGGTAGAATCAAGGCTCTATCAGTGGATTCCTGCCAAATGGTGACTTCTATGCGCATTTTGAAAGCACTTGGACTTGCGCCAAGCGAGCGTGACAAGAAGCTCAAGGAGCTGGTATCTCGCTCCTACTCTTCGGTGCAGGTGGTTGGGCGAGGCACCGTGAAGGTCGACCCTCGTGAAGTCCGTCTTTCCGATGAGTTCAAGGATGCCCGCAAACTGGCCAAGGCCATCGTGGGAGCGAAGTAAGCTGCCTGCAACGGGATGCTCTTCCTACTCATTTTTCCGATTCTGGTCGCGGGTTTTCTGGCCTGCCACATTCACCCGATCCATTCCTACAAGCTGCACAGGTACGAAGGCCAGTACCTGTACCTGAAAAGTGCGGAGCTGGGCCTCCAGTGCTTTGCGCTGGCCTTCGCGTTTTCGCTTGCCACACACTTCTGGATTCCGGATTCCATCTCTTTGAGCGGCACCACACTGAACCTGGCGCTTGCCTCTTCTCTGACCTCTGCCATGAAAACGATGGGAGCGGAAACCGAACCGGAAGCCAGAAAAATGGCCTGGTTTTTTCTGCTCTCCACCGCAACATGGCTGGCTGCCTTTCTGCTCAAGGCATGGGGACATTTGACCCTTCGCCGCCGTTTCGGCAGCTGGAACGCCAAAGTCCATGTCATCGGAGAGCTGCTGGATGACAGTCCGCTGGACAATCTGCTCTTGCGGCTATCCCTCGAAAAAGACAAGCATGCCATGCTGACGATGAATGACCGCAAGGTCTATGTCGGCAAGGTGATCAGTCTTGGCGAACCCTCGGAGACGAGCGGCATGGACCAGGACGTGTCGATTGTGCCCCTGATGAGTGGGTACCGGGACAAGGACACACTGAAGGTCACTTTCACCACCTATTACGAAGAAGTGGATGCGGATATCTACCTGTCGCTCCGGCAGGATGCGATTGTGTCTGCCACAGAATTCGACTTTGCGGCCTACCGGGCATGGAACCCGCCAACCGCCCCTGCGGAGCCATGTTCACAGGCAGCAGGCATGCCCGACACGCCGGCAAGCTGAGCGCGCCAGGGCTGGCGAGGCCTGATCTGGCTGCCCCTACGCGACCATGGCCTCCAGCCGGAAACGCTGGGCGGTTGCGCGCACTTCCTTCATGCGGCCATGACCCGGCAGGGTCTTGACTTCGACCGTTACCAGGCCGGCTTGCTGCAGTTGGTCCACGTCGCGCTTGACGGCGCTACGGTCTCGCTGCAGGCGGGCTGCAATCAGGGTGATAGAGCCTGGCGCTTCCTTGACGGCGCGCAGCAACTCCAGCTTGCTGACAGTGAGCAAGCTGAGCATGTCGGCGGGGTCTTCAAAACTCACTACGCGCTCGGCCCGCAGAGACCAGTTAATAACGATTGACGTTATTAACGAACACCGTTATCATCCACAATGATTCAGAACTTCCGCTGTAACGACACCGAATCCCTGTTCAAAGGCAAGCGCGTTGCCCGGTTCGTCAACGTTGAGGCCGTGGCTCTGCGCAAACTGCAACAGTTGCACGCCGCTACCGCGTTGGAGTCTGAGAGGCAAACCATGAAACGCAAAGTCCCCCTCGTTCACCCCGGTGTCATCCTGCTGGAAGATTGGCTCAAGCCGCTGGGCCTCAGTCAGTACGCCCTGGCCAAGGCAATCGGCGTGCCGCCGCGCCGCATCAATGAAATCGTCAAGGGCCTGCGCGGCATCACCGTGGACACGGCCTTGCGGCTGGGCGCGTACTTTGGCACCGATGCGCAAAGCTGGTTGAATCTGCAAGACCACTACGACACCGAACTGGCCCGCGAAGCAATGGCCGATGTCCTGGCCCGCATCGCAAGGCACGAGCCGGTAACCGCCTGACCGCCCTTGCCGAGCTTGGCTACATGCCACATAAACGGCGCACACAAACAAAGAAAAAGCACCTAGACCTTTTGAGTCTAAGTGCTTGAATTTGCACCACTTTTAAGTGGTGGCTCGGGGCGGAATCGAACCACCGACACGCGGATTTTCAATCCGCTGCTCTACCAACTGAGCTACCGAGCCTGAAGCTGAAATTATAGCCACAAAAAACTGTATTTGTCATCGGGCTGAAAAAAATTTCGAATCAGTGGCCACCACCCTTACGATCACGGCCAATTTCTACGCCCAACTGCTTGAGCTTGCGGTACAGGTGGGTACGCTCCAGCCCGGTTTTTTCGGCCACGCGCGTCATCGAGCCGTTTTCCCGCTGCAGGTGAAAGGCAAAGTAGGCACGCTCGAACTCGTCGCGCGCGTCGCGCAGCGGCTTGTCCAGGTCAAAGCTCTGGCTGCCGCCAGACGCCGTGGCTGCGCTCATGCTGCTGGCGGAGCTGTACACTTGCGCCACCGGCAGGCCTTCTTCACCGCCTTGCTGGCTACCACCGCCGGCCTCGGCCACCACCGCACCGGCGGCCTGCGCAGCACTCTTGCCGGCACGCCGCGAAGGCTCGCGCACCAGCGCCTGCTGCACAGCCTTGAGCAGCTTCTGCATGGTGATGGGTTTTTCGAGGAAGGAATGCGCGCCGATGCGCGTGGCCTCGACCGCCGTGTCGATGGTGGCATGGCCGCTCATCATGATCACCGGCATGGTCAGCAGGCCCTGCCCCGCCCACTCCTTGAGAAGGGTAACACCGTCGGTATCGGGCATCCAGATATCGAGCAATACCAGATCGTAGGTATTGTTCTGGCGCGCCAGGCGTGCCTCGGCCGCATTTTCAGCCAGATCGACTGCATGCCCTTCGTCATTGAGGATTTCAGACAGCAATTCGCGGATGCCATGCTCATCGTCCACTACCAGAATGTTTGCCATCGCCGTATCTAGCCTTTCATGCGAACATCAGTTGTTGCGGCAATGATACAAGGATTTACGCCACTTTGGCGATCCGTCCCAATCAGGCGTGTCCATCGGCCTGTGCCGGGAACAGCAAGGTCACTTGCGCGCCCTGTACATGCTCATCCTGCACGCGGTTGGTTACGGCCAGCCGCGCATTGTGCTCATCGGCAATTTTCTTCACCACGGCCAGGCCCAGGCCGGTGCCTTTGGCCTTGGTCGTGACATAGGGTTCAAACGCACGCTGCAGGATGTGCTCCGGAAAACCGCTGCCATGGTCCAGCACCGTCAGCCGCACGCGCTGCGTGGCCGGCCGCCATTGTGTCTGGATCAGCACCGGCACGTTGGTGACACCGGCCTGCTCCTGCGCATCCTGTGCGTTCTGCACCAGGTTGTGAATGACCTGGCGCAGCTGCTGCGCATCGGCCAGGATCGGCCGGCACTCGGGATCCAGCTCGGCCCGCACCTGCACCGCGGCGTTGTCGTCGCCATACAGATGCAACACGTCGCCGATCAGCGCATTCAGATCCACCGGGTGCAGCTGCGCGGATGGCAATCGGGCGTAGTCGCGGAACTCGTTTACCAGCCGCTTCATGGCATCGACCTGCTCCACGATGGTGCGCACCGACTTGGCCAGCACCGCCTGTTGCGCCGGCGGCAGGCTATCCATCAGCTTCATTTCCAGCCGCTCGGCGGACAGCTGGATCGGCGTGAGCGGGTTCTTGATTTCGTGCGCCAGGCGCCGCGCCACTTCGCCCCAGGCCTGGGTGCGCTGCGCCGAGATGATGGCCGATACGTCTTCGAACACCAGCAGCCGCGCCCCGCGGATCGGCGCATTGCGCAGCAGCGCCCCGCGCAGCACCAGGGTGATGGCGTCCTGCTGCAGGCCCTCGTGCGCCGCCGGATTCAGCTCCAGGGTGTGCTGCCAGTGGTCGCTGGTGGTTTTGCTGCCAAAGCGGCCCTCTTCGTCGGCCACCACCGCTGCCGCCGGCTCCGGCAGCTGCCCCTGTTCCAGCATGCCCTCGAACTGCTGCTGCACCACCTGCCCGATGGCCTCCAGCCCGTGCACCTCGGCCAGGCGATGCCCGGTCAGCAGCGTTTCCGGCACGCCCAGAATGCGGCCCGCGCCCGGATTGGCCGAATACACCGTGCCGTCCGGCCCCATGACCAGCACGCCGGTGCTCAGGTTGTCCAGGATGGTTTGCAATTCGGCGCGCGAGGCATCCAGCTCGGCCACGCTGTTGGTCAACGCCAGGCGTGCATCAGCCAGCTGCTGCGTCATCACGGCAAAGGACTGCGTCAGCCCGCCCAGCTCGTCATTGCCCTTGTAGATGCTCTTGGGCCGCAAATCGCCCTTGGTCACCTGGCGCACGCCTTCTGCCAGCAGCAGCAACGGCCGCACCAGCTGCGTGGCCAGCACGGCCGCAATCAGCACGGCGCCCAGAATCGCCAGGATCAGCGTCAGCGTCAGCGTGCCGATGAACATGCGCTGCATGCCGGAACGCGCCAGCGCCCGCTCCTGGTACTCGCGATTGGCCGATTGCACTTCCAGCGCGCTGCGCACCAGCTCGGGCGGAATGGCCTGCGTCACCTGCAGCACCCAGGGCTCCTGGCGCAACCCGAAGTGATCCAGCTTGATGCTGGTGTAGCCCACGATGGTGGCGTTTTCCGGAAATGCGCTATTGAGCGGATCGGCCTGCAGCCCACGCTCGCCGCTGTAGTCGGTATCGTCCAGCCCTTCCATCAGCGTGACTGCCGGCTGGTGCCGCAGGGTATCGAACACTGCCGGCGTGGGCGGCAGCTGCGGCTGCGTCAGTTGCGAGCCGCTGGCGGCGGCCAGCCGCTCACCCTGGCTGGACCACAGCACCACGTGGTCCAGGTGCTGCTGCTGGCGCAAGCGCTCCAGCTCGGGCGACAGATTGAATTGCGGGATGCCCACCAGCTGCCGTGCCACGGCCTCGGCCTTGCTGCCGACTTCGCGCGATTGCAGCTCGAGCACATTGCGCCCCAGGCCCAGGCCGGCCTGCAAGGCCGACTCCACGCGCACGTCGAACCAGCTTTCGATCGACTGCGTGACGAACTGGTACGACACCAGATAAATCAACGCCCCCGGCACGCAAGCCACAAACACGAATGCCGCTGCCAACTTGAGCAGCAACCGGCTGCCAAAACGGCCGCGCCGAAAGCGCCGCCACACGCGCCAGGCCATCCAGGCGATGACAGCAAACAGAACCAGCGCCACCACCAGATTCACCAGCAGCAGCCGCTGGAAGTTGCGCTCGTAGGCTTCGCGATTGCCGGTGGCCTGCGCCAGCAGGAACATCAGCACCAGCGCCACCGCCAGCAACAGCGCAACGCCGACGATCAACCCCCAACGCAGCGTGCGCGAATCGCGCCAGTAGGTGCGCAGGGTGTATAGCAGGGAATCCGCCATGCCCGGTCCGTCAGTTAGCGCTCTTGCCCAGTTCGTGCGACGTGAGCTTGAAAATGCGCTGTACGCTCAGGTCCCAGTCGGATTGGCCGGGGCCGAACTGCAGCGTGCGCTGCAACTGGCTGGCATCCAGCCGGAACTTGACTTCCACCGCATAGCTGGACCCGTTGTTCCAGTCATCACGATCCAGCACTTTCCAGCTGGAAATACGCTGGATGGCGCCCAATGCGGCCGTCAGGGTATCGTAATGCTGGTTGAGCAGCACGCCCTTGGACACGCCGCCCTCGAACGGCTCATTGCTGGTGTTGACGCGCCATTTGCGCAGCAGCGGCAGGTACATCAGGCGCACGTAGCGCTTGCTGTGCAGCACGCTCTTGTCCGACCAGTACCAACGCTCGCGCAGTGTGGAGGTTTCGAACACGAAAAACACCGGCACGCCCTTGCTGAGCGTATCCTGCACGGCGGTGGACAGCTCGAAGCGCAGATTGCCGGTCATGCGGATGGCGTCATCGGTGAGTTCGAAGCGCACATCGGTAATGGAGGGCGCCTGCTCGGCCCGCGCCGGCTGCACCAGAAACGCCAACAGCGCCAGCCACAGCACCAGCACCAGCGTTCGACAATGACGCCAGAATGTGACGGGCAGCAGAAGGCGCATGGCGGCATCAGGGCCGCTTGGCATACAGGGCATAGAAGAAACCATCGTGATCGGGCAGGCCGACATCGGCAAATTCGGCCCCTAACGTCCCATTCTGCCGCGAATCCGAAACATGCTTGTTGTCTATGGGCAACAAATGCCCGGGAGCAGGCAAACGTTGGGCATCAGGATGGGCGTTAGCAAACGCTTGCGCCTGCTGCTCGCCTTCCTGTTTGAACACGGAACAGGTGCAGTACAGCAGACGCCCGCCCGGACGCAACAGCGGCCACAGCGCCTGCAGCAGGCGCTTTTGCTGCGCGGCCAACTGGGCAATGTCCTGCTTGCGGCGCAGCCACGGCACGTCGGGGTGGCGCCGCACGATGCCCGAGGCAGTGCAAGGCGCATCCAGCAAGATGCCATCAAACGGCTGGCCATCCCACCAGCGGGCGGTATCGGCGGCATCGGTAGCGATCACCTGTGCCTGCAAACCCAGCCGCCGCAGATTGTCGTGGATGCGCTCGCAGCGGGCGGGATCCACCTCCAGCGCCGTGACCTGGTGCGCGCCCAGCTCCAGCAGGTGCGCCGTCTTGCCGCCCGGCGCGGCGCAGGCATCCAGCAAGCGCAAGGGGCGGTCCTGCGGCAACCCCTGCAGCAGCAGCGGTGCGGCCAGTTGTGCCGCGCCGTCCTGCACCGACACCCAGCCTTCGGCAAAACCGGGCAGCAGCTGCACCGGCACCGCCTTGTGCAAAGTCACACCATAGAGCCCGTTCAGCACCCCCTCCAGGCCAGCCGGCAGCAGGTGCTGCTGCAGGTAATCGGCCGCCGTCATGTGCCCGGCGTGCACGCGCAGCGTCATCGGTGCGGCCTGCAGGCCCTGGCGCACAATCCGGGCTGCCACGGCATCGCCATGGTCCTGCTGCAGCTGCTGCAGCCACCAACGCGGCACGTTGCGCAGCGCAGGATCGTGCTGAGGGCTGTCCTGCTCGCAGCGCGCACGCAAGTCGGCCTGCTCGCGCAGGTAGCGCCGCAGCACGGCGTTGACCATGCCGCCCTGATGCCGCAGCTGGGGATGGCGTTTGGCCGCCTCGACCGCCTGGTTGACCAGCGTGAAATCCGAATACATGGCCTGGGCGCCAGCCTCGCCCGCACGCCAGGCCAGCGCCAGCGCGCTGCTCAGCAATGCATCGAGCAGGGGCGCGGGCTGGCGCGGCACCAGCTGCGCGCGCAGCCATTGGCCGATACCCCAGCCGCGCAACACCTCGTAGGCCAGCGCCTGCACCCCGGGACGCAGTGCCGCCGGCACCTGCTCCAGCGCGGCGGCGCTGGTGGCGCCGGCATGGATGCGCTGCACCACCTGGGCCACCTGCTGCAACTGGCGCCACAGCGCCACCTGGCCGCCTGCGGCCGAACTGGCCGAATTGTCTGACTGTGTCATTGTCGTCCTGCCTCCTGCATACAAAAAATCCCCATGCCGGCGCCAGCCGACCTGGGGATCAGGATCTGATCACGCCGGCACGCAGCCGGCCCGGATCAGTCTTCGTTCTCGTCGATCTGCGGTGCTGCCGGCGTTTCGCCGTCAGCCATGGCCGCAGCCTGTTCGGCTTCGCGCAGGGCTTCTTCCTCGGCTTCGGCAATGGCGCGGCGCTCGGCCTCGTCCATTTCGTCCTTGGCCTTGCGCGCATCGTGGTAAGCCAGGCCGGTACCAGCCGGAATCAGGCGACCCACGATCACGTTTTCCTTCAGGCCACGCAGCTCGTCGCGCTTGCCCATGATGGCAGCCTCGG
>CAYPRU010000033.1:0-14672 GCA_964413485.1 uncultured Allobrachymonas sp.
TGGTGATTCCCGAGCTGAACAAGAAGCTGACCGGCATGTCCTTCCGCGTGCCCACTTCTGATGTGTCCGTGGTGGACCTGACCGTGGAACTGGAAAAACCCGCCACCTATGCAGAAATCTGCGCCGAAATGAAGGCCCAGAGCGAAGGCAAGCTGAACGGCATCCTGGGCTACACCGACGAGAAGGTAGTGGCCACCGACTTCCGTGGCGACACCCACAGCAGCATTTTTGACTCCGAGGCCGGCATTGCGCTGGATGATACCTTCGTCAAGCTGGTGAGCTGGTACGACAACGAGTGGGGCTACTCCAACCGTTGCCTGGACATGGTGAAAGTGGTGTCCGCCAAGTAATCGGCCCTCTTTTCGCTGCAAAACCGGCTTTGCCTCGGCAGGCCGGTTTTTTTCTGGTCCTTGCAGAGCGCAGCGGCGCACAATGGGCCCATGCATTGATCAGAAGGAAGGTTCCATGCGTGAATTATTGATTGCCATGGTGCTGGTGGCCGGCTGCGCGATGCCGATTCAGGCAGCCATCAACAGCCAGCTGCGCAGTGTGTTGCTCGACAGCCCGGTGCTGGCCAGTCTGGTTTCGTTTGCCGTCGGTACGCTGGTGCTGGCTGTCGTGTACTTTGGCGCGCTGCGTGGCAGTCTGCCGGATGGTGCAGCGCTGGGCAAAACCAGCTGGTGGATGTGGATCGGCGGGCCGCTGGGCGCCTTCTTCGTGCTGACCAGTATCCTGGCGGCGCCGCGTATCGGTGCTGCAGGCATGATGGTGCTGTTCGTGGCCGGCCAGATGAGCATGGCCCTGGTGCTGGACCACTTTGGACTGCTGGGTCTGCCGCTGCGCGAAGTCAGCCTGAGCCGCCTGCTGGGCGTGGCCCTGGTGCTGCTTGGGGCGGTGCTGGTGACGCGCGGCTGAGGTCGGCAGCTCTGGCCCGGCTTCTGCTACAGGGGGCAGGAGGAGTTTCTGCCCGTTCCGGGGCTAGGCGGCGTGTCCAAATCCCAGCAGCAGGTTGTTGGCCGGCATACTGCAGCGCACCTGCAGCTGCAGGCCATGGCGGGCCGCGGTGGCTGCCACATCGGCCAGGCGCCGGATGCCCCAGGCCGGGTTGCGTTGTTTCAGGTCGGCATCAAAGGCGATATTGCCGGGCGCCGTAGGCACATCGTCTTCCAGATAGGGGCCATAGGTTACCAGCCAGCCATTGCGCCCCAGATAACGGGCAGCGCCGCGCATCAGTCCTTCACAGCATGCCCAGGGGGCAATGTGCAACATGTTGGCGCAGAAAATCAGGTCAAACTGTCCATCGCCGAATGCCGGGCCTTCACTGGGCCAGACCGGGTCGAGCACATCGAGCCGGCGCGGTGGCAATACCGGCAGCCCCGCGCAGCGGGAGGCGATGGTGGAAAACTGGCTATCATCGACATCGCTGGGTTGCCACTGCCAGCCGGGCAGGGCTGCCGCAAAGTGTGTCACATGCTGCCCGGTGCCACTGGCAATCTCCAGCGCCATGCCCTGTTTGCCCAGCAACGGCGACAGTGCATCCAGAATCGGCGCCTTGTTGCGTTCGCTGGCAGGGCTGTAAGGCAAGGAGTTCATGGAGAATGTTACTAAAAGTAGCTGTCGTACGGCGAGCCTACCATGGCAAGCCAGTGCTGTCGAGCGCCAGGGGCATTCAGAACGCAGGGCGGGATGACGTCAGTCGATGCTTCTATGTCTGCGCACGCGTACCGGACAGCACGCAGGCATCGGATACGGGGGCCGGAGCGGCTTGCGGCGGGACATGCCCTGTTTCCTCACGCGGCGCCACCGGACATGGGGGATAGCGACTGCGGCGACCACGGCCCGCGCAGGTAGCGCATACACTAAAAAAGGACTGAGCCCGGTGCCATCCAGGAGTCAGTCCTTTGCAGTGCGGCCTGCCTGCCCACAACGAAGTGCGGCACGCAGGTATGGGGCACCCCGTTGCGGTGTGCCCGGGCGGCTGCAGGCTTACTTGGTGCAGGCCTTGCCGTGGCTGGGGCGGGCGCCAGCGGCACGTGCTTCGGCTTCGCTCATGTATTTGCCTTGCTTGGTTTTGCCATAGAACTGGGTGCCGGGGCAGTGGTAAACCTTGTCATTGACCCATACCTGGCCGGGCGCGGCGGCAGCCGTGGACTTGCCGGCAGGAACTGCGGGAGTCGCAGGCGTTGCGGGCTTGGCGCTGGACGCAGCGGGAGTGGCCGGCTTGGCGGGAGTGGCTGCGGTGGATTTTCCAGCGGGAACAGCAGGGGCTGCAGGCTTGACGCTCGGGGTGGTGCGCGTAGCCGGAGAAGCCGGTTTGGCAGGCGTGGCTGCCTTGCCTACGAGGCTGGCGGGTTTGGCCGGCGTGGCTGCCTTCACAGCGGGGCTGGCTGCTTTGGCGGGAGCAGCTGCCTTCACGGCGGAACTTGCCGGCTTGGCAGCCTTGGCTGCGGCGGAGGCGGGCTTGGCAGACGGCTTCACGCCCTTGACAACAGCCGGTGCGGAAGCTGCTGCAGAGGCAGAAGTAGCTGCGGCGGGGGTCTTGGCAAATGCGCCACCAGCCAGCAGGCCGGCCAGCAACAGAACACTCAGGGTTTTTTTCATGATGCAAAGTCCTTTCGGGAATGAAGATGATCGACAGATCTGCCTTCTGTGCTGCATCAGCAAATTTGAAACCTGACAGAAGGTTGACGTAATTGTAGCGAACTCACAGAGCTGCGTCTGAAATATTGTTTCCATATGTGTCGAAAACTGCTACCGGGGAACGATGCGCAGCGTGGCTGCATGCCCACTCTTTGACATTCGGCGTCGGCCCGCGGGGGAGGGAAAATCGCAGTCATAATGCATGCAATACACTCGAATACAGAGGTTTTCATGCGAGTTGCGGCCATCCAAATGATTTCCGGGAAAAGCGTCGACGACAACCTGCTCGTGGCGCAGCGCCTGCTCGAGCAGGCTGCCGCACAGGGGGCCGAATTGGTGGCGTTGCCCGAATATTTCTGCCTGATGGGGCGCAGTGATACCGACAAGCTGGCGATTGCCGAGGCTCCCGGCGAGGGTGAACTGCAGGATTTTCTGCATACCCAGGCGCGCACTTTGGGTATTTGGCTGGTGGGTGGCAGCATTCCGCTGCGCACTGACGACCCTGCCCGCGTCTCCAATACGCAACTGGTGTTCAATCCGCAGGGTGAGCAGGTGGCACGCTACGACAAGATCCACCTGTTTGCGTTCAGCCGCGGTCAGGAAAGCTACGACGAAGCCAGGGTGCAGCAGGGGGGCAGCCAGCCCGTCGGTTTCGCGCTGCCGTCCCGGGATGGCCACACCTGGCGCGTCGGCCTGAGCACCTGCTATGACTTGCGGTTTCCCGAGCTGTACCGCACGCTGGCGGCCGATCTGCTGCTGGTGCCGAGTGCCTTCACCCACACCACGGGCCAGGCGCATTGGGAAATCCTGCTGCGCGCACGCGCCATCGAAAACCTGGCCTACGTGATGGCGCCGGCACAGGGTGGCGAGCACGACAATGGACGCCGCACCTGGGGCCAGACCATGGTGGTTAACCCCTGGGGCAAGGTGCTGGGCGAATTGTCCGAGGGCGAAGGGGTGGTGCTGGCCGATTGCGACTGGGCGCTGCTGCAGGAAATGCGCCAGCAACTGCCGGCGCTGCAGCACCGCAAGCTGTAAGCGGCTGCCTCAGTCGCACACCTGCACGGGTACGCGCCGTGCCAGCGCGCACATCAGCTCGTAGCCCAGTGTGTCGGCACGGGCGGCCACGTCATCGATCGGCAGCACGGCGCCATTGCCAGCGCGGCCCCACAGGGTGATTTCTGCGCCGACGCCGGGTACGGCCCCGACCGGAATCTCGGTGGTCTCCGGCGTCAGGTCCACAGCCAGCATGTCCATGCTGACGCGGCCCAGCGTGCGGCTGCGGTGGCCATCCACCAGCACCGGCGTGCCGGTCGGGCAGATCCGTGGGTAGCCGTCGGCATAGCCGCAGGCCACGATGCCGACGCGCAGCGTGCGGTCTGCAGTGAACAGCGCGCCATAGCCGATCTGGTCGCCGGGCTGCAATTCGCGCACCGCGATTAGCTGGCTGCGCAGGCTCATGGTGGGTTGCAGGTCCCAGTCGGCGCTGCTGTGGGCATCTGCATCCGGGCTGCTGCCGTACAGACAGATGCCGGGGCGCACCCAATCCGTGGCCTGGGCCAGTTCGGGATGGCGCAGCAGTGCGGCACTGTTGCACACGCTGCGCTCGCCGGCCAGGCCTTCGGTGGTGCGGCAGAAGGTGTCCCAGGCCGTGGCAACGCCGGGTTGTTCGGTATCGGCGCAGGCAAAGTGCATCATCAGCCCGATGTCATCCACTTGCGGCAGGGCTTGCAGGCGCGCGTAGGCGGCACGCAGGCGTTCCGGAGCAAAGCCCAGCCGGTGCATGCCGCCATTGAGCTTGAGGAACACCTTGTGCGGCTGCACTGTCTTGTGGCCGGCCAGCATGTCGATCTGTTCGTCGCTGTGCACCGTGTGCCAGATACCCAGGCGCGAGCACAGCTCCAGATCGCGTGGCTCGAACACCCCTTCGAGCAACTGGATCGGGCCGCGCCAGCCCAGTTCGCGGATCCGCACGGCCTCTTCCAGGTCGAGCAGGGCAAAGCCGTCGGCACCGCGCAGTCCTTCGTAGGCGTTTTCAATGCCATGCCCGTAGGCATTGGCCTTGACCACGGCCCAGATGCGCGCTTCGCTCGCCGCCAGGCGGCAGCGCTGCAGGTTGTGGTGCAGGGCTTCGGTATGGATCAGGGCTTGGATCGGACGGGGCATGATGGTCAGGGAAGGAGGGCAGATGGTTCCGGATTATCTTCCTGCTCAACGCACAGGCGCAGGTATTTGCACAGAATTTGTGGAAGTAGCAAACAAATAGCGCATACTAAGAGACTGTGTATCTGAATCACACAAGCGTTTAATCATTTTGCAGAACCGGTAGTCAGCGCGTGAAAGTTCCAACGTTTTCAGCCTCAGGGCTCACTGCTCGCCCATGAAGCGCGGTTTTTACACCATCATGTCGGCGCAGTTCTTCAGCTCGCTGGCCGACAACGCCTTGTTCATTGCAGCCATTGCGCTGCTCAAGACACACGGCGCGCCCGATTGGCAGAAGGCGGCGCTAGTTCCGGTATTTGCGCTGTTTTATGTGGTGCTGGCACCCTGGGTCGGTGCCTTTGCCGACGCGCTGCCCAAGGGGCGCGTGATGTTTTACAGCAACGCCATCAAGGCCATCGGCTGCCTGCTGATGCTGTTTGGCGGGCATCCGCTGCTGGCCTATTCCGTGGTCGGCCTGGGTGCGGCGGCGTATTCGCCGGCCAAGTACGGCATTCTCACCGAGCTGCTGCCGCCATCGCAGCTGGTCAAGGCCAATGGCTGGATCGAGGGCCTGACCATCTCCTCCATCATCCTGGGCGTGGTGCTGGGCGGGCAACTCATCAACCCGCTTGTGGCCGGGGTCTTGCTGCGCTTCGATTTTCCGCTGATCGATACCGGCGTTAATACGGCGCCCGAGGCGGCCATCAGCCTGATTACCGTGGTGTATTTCCTGGCCGCTGCCATCAATACGCGCATACCGATCACCGGCGTCACACCGCGCCCCATGCCGCGCAATCCGCTGTCGATGTTGCCCGATTTCTGGAGCTGCAACCGCCGTCTGTGGGAAGACAAGCTGGGGCAGATTTCACTGGCCACCACCACGCTGTTCTGGGGCGTGAGCGGCAACCTGCGTTACATCGTGCTGGCCTGGGCGGCGGCGGCGCTGGGTTTCGGTGTTACCGAAAGCTCCAAGCTGGTGGGGGTGGTGGCCATCGGCACGGCGGCCGGCGCCATCCTGGCGTCCATGCACATGAAACTCGACCAGGCGACCAAGGTCATGCCGTTAGGCATCGGCATGGGCCTGCTGGTGATTGTCATGGTGGTGATCCGCGATGTCTGGGTGGCCGTGCCGTTCCTGATCGTGCTGGGCGCCATTGGCGGTTTTCTGGTGGTGCCGATGAATGCCTTGCTGCAGCATCGCGGTCACAACCTGATGGGCGCCGGCCGGTCGATTGCGGTGCAGAATTTCAACGAGCAGGCCTGCATCCTGGGCATCGGATTCGCCTACAGCGCCTGCACCAGGTGGGGCATGACGGCATTCGGCGCCATCACCTTGTTTGGCCTGACCGTGGCTGGCGCCATGTGGCTGATCAAGCGCTGGCACGAGGGCAACCTGCGCCGCTACCCGCAGGAACTGAATGTGCTGCTGGCCATCGCCCGCAACGACAAGAGCCACACCCACTGAACGCGCGCCGGCAAAGACGTGCCGGTCTCTGTTGACCATGCCAGCTTCCCGCATTTCCAGTCCTGTGTTGCCCGCCCTGGCCGTTGTCTTCAACGCCCTGGCCTGGGGCCTGAGCTGGTGGCCGCTGCAGGTGTTGCACGCACGGGGCCTGCACCCGCTATGGGCCACCGTGCTGATGTATTCCGTACCGTTGACCTTGCTGCTGTTGTGGCGCAGACAGCCGTTGCGCGCATTTTGCACCGAACCGGATTTGTGGTGGCTGCTGCTGGTGGCCGGCCTGACCAACACCTGTTTCAACTGGGCCGTCACCATTGGCGACGTGATCCGCGTGGTGTTGCTGTTTTACCTGATGCCAGTATGGGCGGTGTTGCTGGCCTGGTGGCTGCTGGATGAGCGACCGACCCCCGGCGCCGTGCTGCGCGTGCTGCTGGCGCTGGCCGGAGTGACTCTGGTGCTGCAGCCGGCCGGCGCCTCGCTGGCGCAGCTCACGCTGCCATGGCCGGCCAGCCTGGCCGATGTACTGGCGCTGATGGGCGGCTTTTTCTTCGCTGCCACCAATGTGATTCTCAACCGGACTGCGCACACGCCGGCCGAAGCGCGTGTGTATGCGATGTTTGCGGGCGGCATTGTGCTGGGTGGCGCCACGGCAGCCACGGGACTGGCCACCGGCACCCTGGGTGTCACGCCGCTGCCGGTCGCGGCGCCGCAATGGATGCTGCTGGTCGTGGTGTTCAGCATGGGGCTGGCTGCCAGCAACGTGGCACTGCAATATGGGGCGGCGCGCATATCGGCCCACAGCCTGTCGCTGCTCATGCTGCTCGAAGTGGTCTTTGCCACTGCCTCGTCGGCCCTGCTGGGCTCGGCGCAGCTGACCGCGCAGGTGCTGGTGGGCGGCGCCTTGGTCATGGCCAGCGCCTTGCTGGCCGTGCTGTTGCGGCACTGAAGCCGGCATCGACGGGCATTACTGCACCGGGGCAATGCTGATGAAGTCTTGTGCATCGGCAACTGCCGTCAGGTCGACATGGTCGTGATCCCCCAGAATCAGCACGACATACATCAGGGCGATGACAAGCACCAGCAGCAGGTACCACAGCAGGGGATGGCGTTTCGGGGGAGTGGGCGTGCGCATGGCGTTCTCCTTTCCAGACAGCGGTCAGTGCGGGCTGTCTGATGCCAGCTTGCCAGAAACGCGTTGTCTGGCGTGTCAGACTGCGCCGCATTCCGCATGCGGGAGGTGCTAGAACAGGCTGGCCAGCAGCGGGATCAGGAGCGAGCCGAGCAGCGCCTGCATGCCCAGCGCCAGGCCGGCATATGCGCCGGCATCGGGATGCACCAGCAACGCATGGGCAGTGCCGAACCCATGCGCCTGGGTGCCGAGCGCAAAACCTTGTGCCGGCCACTGGCGGACGCCGACGGCACGGAATACATAGCGGCCCAGTACGGCGCCGATCAGGCCGGTGATCAGCACGAACACCGCGGCCAGTTCCGGGATGCCGTGAATGGACGCGGCGATGCCCATGGCCACCGGCGCAGTGATGGCTTTGGACGCCAGTGAACGCAGTATTTCGGGTGGCAGCCCCAGCAGCCAGCCCAGCAGCACCGCCGAGCCGGCCCCCACCAGGCCGCCGATGAGCGCAGCCAGCAGCAGGGCGCGGGCATTGCGCGCCAGCACCTGGCGGCGCTGCCACAGCGGCCAGGCCAGCGCCACCACGGCGGGGCCGAGCAGGAAGTGGATGAACTGCGCGCCCGAAAAGTATTTGGGGTAGGGCGTATCGGTAAGCAACAGCAGCACGATCAACAGGCAGACCGACCACAGCACCGGATTGGCAAAAGGGTGGAACCCCACACGCGCATAAATCGCCACGGCCAGCACATAGGCGCAGAGCGTGGCCGTCAGTCCGAACAGCGGTGTGCTGGACAAATAGGTGAAAAATGCGACGAAATCACTCATGCTGCGACTGCTGCGGCGCAGAACGGCGCAGCAGCCACTGCAGCGCCCAGCCGGTGGCGGCCAGGCCCAGCACGGTGGACACCAGCAACACCACGGCCAGCCTCAGGCCGTAGGTCTGCAGCAGCGGCAACAGCGTGATCACGCCCACGCTGATCGGCACGAACAGCAACGACAGATGCGACAGAATGAATTCGGCACAGGCCTGCACCGGCGCGCGCAGCGGCGTCCAGGCCAGGCATGCCAGCAGCAGCATCATGCCAATAACCGGTCCGGGCAGCGGCAGATGCAGGGCGCGGGCCAGCAATTCCCCCGCTGCTTGCAGCAGCAACAGGATGGTGAAACCTTGCAGCCCGCGCACGGCTCAGGAATTGCGGTTGGGGCAGTTGGTCTTGCGGCAGTGCGCGTACAGGCTCAGTGCGTGCTCGGCCAGCTCGAAGCCGCGCTCGCGCGCAATCGTATTCTGGCGCTGCTCGATTTCGCCGTCGAAGAATTCCTCTACGTGGCCGCAGTCCAGGCAGACCAGGTGGTCGTGGTGTTCGCCAGTGTTGAGTTCGTAGACGGCCTTGCCGTTGTCGAAACTGCTGCGGTTGAGCAGGCCGGCCTGCTCGAACTGTGTGAGCACACGGTACACCGTGGCCAGACCGACATCGGAACCCTCGAGGGTGAGCGTGCGGAAAACGTCTTCGGCGCTCATGTGGCGCTGTCCGTTGCGCTGGAAGATTTCCAGGATTTTCAGGCGTGGACCGGTGGCCTTGAGACCGGAGTTCTTGATTTCTTCGATGTTGTCCATGTAGGCTTGCTGAAAGCTGCGTGCGATTGAAAAAAGACTGTAACAGCAATGGCGGCTGCCGTACAGGGCGCAGGCCAGGGACTCCCGCTACAATGTTTCTCGAGCCGGACCCCAAATGCCATAACTTTCCGAAAGTCCCACATGTCTGCCCAGATTTCCGCCAGTTCGTTTCGCCGCTGGCTGACCGCCGCGTCGGCCTTCGCCCTGAGTGCCGCGCTGCTGTCCGGCTGCGCCCTGTACAAGCCCGAAATTGCCCAGGGCAACTTTGTCTCGCGCGAGCAGGCGGCCGCACTGCAGCCCGGCATGACGCGCGCCCAGGTCATGCAGGTGCTGGGCACTCCGCTGCTGACCGACCTGTTTCGCGCCGACCGCTGGGATTACGTGTTCACCCTGAAAAACCGCAGCGGCGTCGAGCCGCAGCGCTACAACCTTGCGCTGTTCTTCCAGGGCGATGCGCTGCAGCGCGTGGAAGGCGCCGATAGCCTGCCCACAGAGGCGGATTTCGTGCATTTCGTGGGCGATGGCGAAACCTACAAGCCGCGCAGCCTCGAGGCCTCGCCCGAGAAGCTGCAGGCCTTTTCCGAACGCGAGCAGGAACGTGACCTGAAGCGGGTCCAGCCGGAGCGCCCCAGTGCGCCCGCCACGACTTCCTATCCGCCCTTGCCGCAGTAAGTTTCTTTCCCGATGACCATGAATTCTTCTTCCAACCAGCACCGCGTGGCGGTGGCTGGCGCAACCGGCCGCATGGGCCACATGCTGATCGAAGCCGTGCAACAGGCCGATGACTGCGTACTCAGCGGCGCACTGGACCGCGCCGACACTGCCGCGCTCGGCAGCGACGCCAGCGCCTTCACCGGCGCCGCTTCCGGCGTTGCCATCACCGCCGATCTGGCGCAGGGCCTGCAAGGCGCCCATGCACTGATCGACTTTACCCGCCCCGAAGGCACCATGGAGCATCTGGCGGCCTGCCGCCGTGCAGGGGTGAACCTGGTCATCGGCACCACCGGCTTCAGCGAAGAGCAAAAGGCCGAGATCGCCGATGCCGCCAAGGACATCGCGATCGTGATGGCGCCCAACATGAGCGTGGGCGTCAACGTCACATTCAAGCTGCTCGAAATGGCGGCGCAGGCACTGGCCACCGGCTACGACATTGAGATCATCGAGGCGCACCATCGCCACAAGGTCGATGCGCCCAGCGGCACCGCGCTCAAGATGGGCGAGGTGATTGCCGATGCCATCGGCCGTGACCTGAAGGAATGCGCCGTGTACGAGCGTTACGGCCATACCGGCGAGCGCGATCCGTCCACTATCGGCTTTTCCACCATCCGCGGCGGTGACATCGTGGGCGACCACACGGTGCTGTTTGCCGGTACCGGCGAGCGCATCGAAATCACGCACAAGTCGTCCAGCCGCGCCACCTATGCCCAGGGCAGCCTGCGCGCCGTGCGCTTCCTGGCCGGCAAGCAAAGCGGCCTGTTCGACATGTTCGACGTGCTGGGGCTGCGCAAGGCCGGCGTGTGAATCTCGCCAGCGTCTGGGCCCAGGGCGACACGCTCAATCGCAGCGTGGCGCTGTTGCTGCTGCTGATGTCGGTGTTGACCTGGTGCCTGATCCTGTACAAGGTCTGGTTGATCGCGCGGGCGCGGCGCAGCGTGCAGCAGGGGATTGCCGCCTTCTGGCAGGCGCCCGACTGGACACAGGCGCAGCAGCGGGTGCGCCACGCCGACCGCATGGGACTGGTCTGGCCGCTGGCTGCCGCCGTGCAGGAGGCGCCGGCCGGCACGCTGGCCGCCAGCGCGCGGCGTGAGGTGCAATTGACCCGCCTGCTGCGCGATGCGCTGCAGCAGGCTTCGCGCCAGCTGCAATGGGGCCAGATCCTGCTGGCCACTATCGGTTCCACCGCACCCTTTGTCGGTCTGCTTGGTACCGTATGGGGCATCTTTCATGCGCTCACCGGTCTGGCTGGCAGCGGCACCATCGGCATCGACCAGGTGGCGGGCCCGGTGGGCGAGTCGCTGGTCATGACCGCCTTCGGCCTGCTGGTGGCCATCCCCGCCGTGATCGCCTACAACATCTTCGGCCGCGTGCTGGCCGGTGTGGTCGAGCGCCTGGACGGCTTTGCCCACGATCTGCTGGCCTGGCAAACCGGCCAGGTGCAACGCTGAGACCGCCATGCCGCTGGGCCGCTTCGACACCACCCACCGCGACAAGCCCATGAGCGATATCAACATGACGCCGCTGGTCGACGTCATGCTGGTGCTGGTGGCGATCCTGATCGTGACAGCGCCGCTGCTGGCCAGCCGCATTGCGCTGGACCTGCCCAAGGCAGGTGGCGCCCAGCCAACCCGGCACGAGCAGCAGACTGTGCGCATCGCCCTGCAGGCCGATGGCAGGCTGTACCTCGATGATGTGGCCATCGACCAGCCTGCACTGGCCGCGCGGCTGAAGGAAATCGGCCATGCGCACCCGGACGCCGAGGTGCAGCTGCGCGCCGACCGCAATGTGCCTTATGGCCAGGTGGTGGGGCTGATGGGGCTGTCGCAGCAGGCGGGACTCACGCGCATCGGCTTCGTTGCTGATCAGCCGGCGCAACCCTGAAAGTACTTGTCATAGCGTTGTTGACGCGAACTTCCCTGTTGTTCGTGCTGCTGCTGGTATGCAGCAACGTGTTCATGACCTTTGCTTGGTACGCGCACTTGAAGGAGCTGGCGGCCAAACCTTGGTATGTGGCGGCGCTGCTGAGCTGGGGCATCGCGCTGTTCGAATACCTGCTGCAGGTACCGGCCAACCGCATCGGCTACGGTGCCCTCAGCCTGGGGCAGCTCAAGGTCATGCAGGAGGCTGTCACGCTATCGGTGTTCGTGCCGTTTGCAGTGTTCTACATGAAGGAGCCGCTCAAGCTCGACTACCTGTGGGCCGGGTTGTGCCTGCTGGGCGCGGGGTATTTCATGTTCCGCAGCCCGGCCTGAATCGGGCTCAGGCGCCGATGCGCCGTGTGCGCTCCCGCATCAACACGAATTCTTCGGCGGCGCTGGGGTGCAGCGCGATGGTGCGGTCGAAATCGGCCTTGGTGGCGCGGCAGCTCAGCGCCACAGCCAGGCTCTGGATGATCTCAGGGGCGTCGGCGCCGATCATGTGCGCGCCCAGCACCAGGCCGCTGTCGGCCTGCACCAGCAGTTTCATGTAGCTGCGGTTGCTGCCGTTGATGAAGGCGTCCTTCATCGGGCGGAAATCGCTCTCGTAGACATCCACCGGGCCCTGTTCCGCAGCCTGCGCTTCGGTCAGACCGACGGTGCCGATGGGCGGAGTGGTGAACACGGCACTGGCCACCACGCTGTGGTCGATGCTGCGTGGCGTGTTGCCGAACTCGGTTTCGGCAAAGGCGCGGCCCTCGGCAATGGCCACCGGGGTCAGGTTGATGCGGTTGGTCACGTCGCCCACGGCCCAGATATGGTCCACGCTGGTCTTGCTGAAGGCATCGACGGCAATCGCGCCCTGGTCGGTCAGTTGCACGCCCACGCTGTCCAGGCCCAGGCCGTCCACATTGGGGTGGCGGCCGGTGGCGTTGAGGGCGGCAGCGGCCTGCACCTTGCTGCCGTCCGCACGCTGCAGCACAAAGCCGTTCGTGGTGCGCTCCAGTCCCTGCAGGTCCACGCTGTGGTGCAGCGTGATGCCGGCCTGTTCCAGGGCGGTGGCCACGCGGGTGCGCAGGTCCTGGTCAAAGCCGCGCAGCGGCAGCTCGGCACGGTAGGCCAGATGCACGCTGGCGCCGAGGCGCGCCATGATGCTGGCAAACTCCAGCGCAATGAATCCTCCGCCGATGACCAGCAGGCTGTCGGGGATCTGCTGCAGGTCGAGCAGCTCGTTGGAGGTCATGGCAGCGCCCAGACCTTCGAACGCATGGCTGGAGGGAGCGCCGCCGGCGGCGATCAGGATGCGTGCTGCGGTATGGCGCTGGCCATCGATCTCGACCGTGTGCGGCGCCACGATGCGGGCGTGGCCCCGCGCCAGTTGCACGCCGGCCTTGGCCAGCATGGTCTGGTAAATGCCTTCCAGTCGCTGGATCTCGCCGGCCTTGGTGGCGGCCCAGTGTGCCATGTCGAATTGCGCCTCGCCAAAGCGCCAGCCGTAGCCGCGCGCATCGGCCAGACTGTCGGCAAAGCCGGCGGCATACATCATCAGCTTCTTGGGCACGCAGCCGCGAATCACGCAGGTGCCGCCAACGCGGAAGGATTCGGCAATCAGCACCTTGGCACCCAGGGCGGCAGCGCGGCGCGAGGCCGCCACGCCGCCGGAGCCGGCGCCAATGGTGATCAGATCGTAGTCGTAGTACATCATGGGCAGGGCCTCTGTTGCAAAGTTGCCCTATTGTGGCCTCTTCCGGGAGTCCCTGCCCGCTGCCGGTGCAGCAGCCTCAGGCTGCGGTGGCTTCTTCTGGCTCAGGGAAACCGTTGCGGCCCGGAAAATCCTGCGAGTGCGAGCGCGCGTTGGGCATTTGCAGCCACAGGCGCAGCAGCTTGCGACGCTGCGCCGGGTCTTCGAAGTCCTCGAAGCCGTTGCGCGAGTGCAGCACCACGTTGTTGTTGGCCAGCTGCAGGTCGCCCGGCTCCAGCATCATGTCGAGGCGGTGGGCACCAGGCTGGACAGGCCGCCTTGCCTGGCCTTGCGCACACACAGCAAGCCGACCACGTCGGACGGATCGGTGTGGTAGGGCAGGTACAGATTGGCTTCGTAGACGCGCGTGTGCTTGTTGTCGTTGTCACCCACGGCCTGGACCTTGCCGAGCAGATCGCCTCTGGGGTTCTGACGCACCGGGCGGCCCAGGTGCAGGCCGATGCCATAGCACACGGCCTCGTTTTCCTCTTCCGTAGAGCGTTCGACCGGAATGCCGTGAATGACCAGGAAGCTGCGGCCGTCTTCCAGTTCGTCCTGCCATTGCTTCAGGGCGTCTGCCAACGCAGGCAGCGGAAAGTCGTCTTTGCCGAAATGCGGGAAGCGCAGCGGGTGCGGTATATTTGATGGTTTGTGAAACTGGGGAAAATGTAGCCCCGCATCCACGCACTCTACCTCTGTTGCGCCTGCCCACATCGCTCGCGCCTTTGCCATGCAAGAAAATTACCAGCCCTCCCAAATCGAAGCAGCCATCCAGGCCATCTGGCGTGATACCGATGTCTACCATGTGCAGGAAGAATCGGACAAACCGCCGTATTACGCCTGCTCCATGCTGCCGTACCCGAGTGGCAAGCTGCACATGGGCCATGTGCGCAACTACACCATCAACGACATGCTCACGCGCCACCTGCGCATGAAGGGCTTCAATGTGTTGATGCCGATGGGCTGGGACGCCTTCGGCCTGCCGGCCGAGAACGCCGCGCTCAAGAACGGTGTGCCGCCGGCCAGGTGGACCTACGACAACATCGCCTACATGAAAAAGCAGATGCAGGCGATGGGGCTGGCGATCGACTGGAGCCGTGAAGTGGCTACCTGCGATCCTGATTACTACCGCTGGAACCAGTGGCTGTTCCTGAAAATGCTGGAAAAAGGCATCGCCTACCGCAAGACCCAGATCGTCAACTGGGACCCGGTGGACCAGACCGTGCTGGCCAACGAGCAGGTGATCGACG
>CAYPRU010000034.1:0-11951 GCA_964413485.1 uncultured Allobrachymonas sp.
TGCCGCCCGAGACGCCGATGCCGCCGATGAGCACCCCGCCCTCGCGCACCGGCAGGCCGCCGCCGAAGACCACGTTGCGCGGACGCTGGGGCATGCCCAGGCGCAGCGCCTCGTCGCCCTGCAAAATGCCGGCCCACTGCGCGGTGGCGAAGCCGAAGCCCGCGGCCGTGTAGGCCTTGTCGATGGCGATGTCCACCGAGTGCAGGAAGGCGCCGGGCATGCGCAGGAACGCGGCGAGCACGCCCGAGGCGTCGGTCACCGCCGCGTTCACGCGGATGCCCAGCTCGCCCGCCTTGGCCACGGCGGCGGCCACCGCCGCGTGCGCCGCCTCGGCGGTGATGGCGCGCTGTTCGACGCTGCGCTGCATCAGGTCACCACGCTCAGGAAGGCGTCGTTGAGCTTGCGGTCGTGGTAGAAAATGCCGCGCCCCACGTTTTCCCAGCTCCAGGTGATGTGCTGCATGTCGGGGTAGTGGTCGTAGCCGCCGCAGAAGGTCTCCAGGCGGTTGCCGCTGGGGTCGAAGAAGTAGATCGTCGTGCCCTGCGTGATGCCGTGGCGCGTGGGGCCGATGTCGATCGAAACGCGGTTAATGCTCATGATGTCGGCCGCGCGCAGCACGCTCTCCCAGCTGGGCATCTGGAACGACAGGTGGTGCAGCTTGCCGTCCTCGGCGTGGCGCACGAAGGCGATGTCGTGCGCCTTGGCGCTGCAGGTGAGCCACACGGCCAGGTCGGTCTGGCCGTCTTCCAGCTTCACGCGCTCGACCATGGAGAAGCCCAGCACCTCGGTGAACAGCTTGACGTTGCCATCGATGTCGCCGCCGTAGAGCAGGCAGTGGTCCATGCGGATGGGGCGCAGGCCGGGGCCGTCGATCACGTCCACCTCGGGGTCGAAGCAGCCGGTGGTGTTGCCCACGGCGGTCTTCTGCGCGTACAGCTCGATGGTGTGGCCCGTGGGGATCTTGAAGCGCACGCGCTCGCCGGTCTCCATGAGCTCGCCGGCGGGGATGCGCTCGGTGGCCACGCCGTGGGCCTGCAGCTTGCGCTCCAGGTCGGCCAGCGTGGCGTCGTCGAGCACCTTGAAGGCGAAGAAGTCGATGCCCGCCTCGTCGGCCTGGCGCAGGACGACGCTGTTGTGGTCGCGCTCGGAGCGGGTCTTGAAGTACGCGCGGCCCTGCGCGTCGCGGCCCATGGGCATGAGGCCCATGACGTCGGTGTACCACTTCACCGATTCCTCCAGGTCCAGCACGCGGATCTGTGCGTGCCCTGGGCGCAAAACACCTGTCATTGCCATGATTTGTCTCCTTTACGTTGGTTGGTTCATGGATTGGGGGGAAGGGATGCCGCCGCCGGGCGGCATACGTTTTTCTTCATCGCGCCGATGACGTTGACGCGCAGATCGCTGCTCGGGTAGATGCGGCACGACAGCACGCAGCCCTCGGACTCCTCCTCGGCGCTGACGTGCGCGCGGCTCATCACGCGGCGCACGAACCGGCCTTCGAGCACCTGCACCTTGCACACGCCGCAGCCGCCCTGGCGGCAGCCCACGGGAATGCCTTTCCTGCCCAGCGCCTCCATGCCTTCGAGCACGGAACGGCTGTCCGCGCAGGCGTAGTGCTCGCCGGTGTTCTCGATGCAAATATCGAATTTCTGCATGGGACTTGTCTCCTTCACGGCACCCTCATCGCGCGGGGTGCCTGTGGTGATGGGTGTAACGATAGGGCGGCGACTCAATGCCGTCCAATACCATTTTTCGGCTATTCCAATACTCTTTCAGCATCAAAAAACCACATGCCACAGGGGCCATGCGCGTGGTCTCCACGCCGCCACCCGCAGCCCATGCAACCGGCGCGGCCCAGGCCAGCGGACGCCGCGCAAGGGCCGCCCCGCCGCGCTGGCGGCTTCCCCCTGCCCGCCACGCGCAGCGTGGCGAGAGCGGGGGGAAGCGGCGCAGCCGCTCAGGGGGGTGTCGCATCACTTCGCGTGCAGCCAGGGATCGAGCCAGCGCGTCAGGCGCGGCGCGACCACCCAGGTCATGAGCAGCACCACCAGCGCGGTGATGACCATGACGCGCGGCACCAGCAGCCAGTGCTCCAGCAGCGGCGCCACGGTCAGGAACAGCAGGAGCACGGTGGGGAAGATGCCCAGCCACGTGACCACCGCCACCTTCCAGCGCGGCGGCGCCGCGCGGGTGGTGGCGCCGGGCCGGGCGAACCAGTAGTCGAGCCCGCTGACGCGGCGCAGCTGCTGCGCGCCCACGGTGTGCGGGGCCACCTGCGCCAGCCAGTGCGCGCGCTCGGGCGAGGACTGCCAGGCGGCCAGGTGGGCCTCGCTGTCGAAGGCGAAAACGATGTGGTAGAGCAGCGGCTCGGCGCCGTCGCCAGCCTCTTCGGGCGGCACCAGTTGCCCGCCGAGGTGCCCGGCGAAGCCGTTGGCCGCGGCCAGCATGCCCTGCATGGCGGCCTCGAAGCCGGCCACGGCCCCGGGCGCGACGCGGCGCGCGATCAGCACCGTGACGGCGCGCGGGGCCGCACCGGCCTGCGGAGAATCGGGGGACGGGGAAGAGTGTGACAAGGGCGACCTCCGCTTCGGATGGGAAATGCGCGCAACGATAGGGAGGCAA
Source organism: uncultured Allobrachymonas sp. (assembly GCA_964413485.1). GTDB lineage: Bacteria > Pseudomonadota > Gammaproteobacteria > Burkholderiales > Burkholderiaceae_C > Brachymonas. The sequence continues at coordinate 2,623 of CAYPRU010000034.1, forward strand.
CCCGATACCGTCCAATACCATTTTTCCGGCGATCCGATACCATTTCCGCATCCCCACTTCCTGCCGGAAAGACCTCCATGGACCTGCGTGACATGCGCCACTTCCTCGCCGTGGCCGAAGAGGGCCACATCGGCCGCGCCGCGGCCCGACTGCACCTGTCGCAGCCGCCGCTGACGCGGCACATCCAGGCGCTGGAGGAAAAGATCGGCGTGCCGCTGTTCGTGCGCACGCCCAAGGGCGTGACGCTGACCGAGGCCGGCCGCACGCTGCTGGAGGAGGCACCCAACCTGCTCGCGCTGGCGCAGCAGGCGGCCGAGCGCACGCGCCTGGCCGGCCAGGGGCTGATCGGGCGGCTCGACGTGGGGCTGTTCGGCTCGGGCGTGCTGGACGTGATACCGCGCATCCTGGCGCGCTTCCACCAGGCGCGGCCCGAGGTGAAGATCGTGCTGCACAACCTGACCAAGGACGCGCAGCTGCAGGCGCTGCGCGAGCGCCGCATCACCGTGGGCTTCAACCGCCTGGTGCCCGAGGAGGACGGCATCACCGTCGAGACGGTGCTGCGCGAACCACTGGTGGTGGCCATCGCGGCGTCGCACGCGCTGGCGGCGCGCCCGGCCATCCGCCTGCAGGACCTGGACGGCGTGCCGCTGATCCTCTACCCCAACGTGCCGCTGCGCGGGCTGGCGCAGGAGGTGGCCGACGCCTTCCGCGCCGAGGGCGTGCGCATGCGCGTGGAGCAGGAGGTGGAGGACGTGGTCACGGCCGTGGCCCTGGTCTCGGCGGGCTTCGGCGCGGCCATCACCACGCAGTCGGCGGCCAGCCTGCGCCTGCCGGGCGTGGAGTTCCGGCCGCTGCGTAGCGCCCGGCTCAAGGAACTGGAGCTGAGCTGCCTGTACCGCAGCGGCGACGCCTCGCCCACGCTCAGGGCGTTCCTGGACGTGGTGCATGAGTTCTAGCCCGGCGGCGCGCATGGCTCAGATCTTCTTGAACAGCGGGCTGCGCACCTGCTGCGCGTCGGCAGCCGAGATGAACTTCTCGGTGTAGATGTCGCGCTCGAACAGGCGGCCCTGCATCAGCGTGGTGATGCAGGCGTCGATCATCAGCGGCGGGCCGCACAGGTAGGCCTTGCGGCCGCGGAAGTCGTTGTTGAAATGCGCCTTGGCGGCCTCGTGCACGAAGCCGCGCGCGCCCTGCCAGCCGCTGTCCTCGGGCTCGCCCGAGAGCGCGGCGACGTAGGTGAAGCGCGGGTGCTCCTCGGCGAGGCGCAGGAACTCGTCATGGTGGTACAGCTCGTCCTGGCCGCGCGCGCCGTTGACCAGGGTGATGGGCGCGTCGCCCCCCTGGGCCAGCAGGTCCAGCACCATCGAGCGCGGGCTCGACAGGCCGGAGCCGCCCGCCAGGAACAGGTAGCCCAGCCCCTCGCCGCGGTGCGCCGAGGCGCGCACGAAGAAGCGCCCGTAGGGGCCGCTGACGCGCACGCGCTCGCCCGCCTTCAGGTGCTGGTGCACCCAGCCCGTGCCCTTGCCGCCGGGCACGAGGCGGATGTTCAGCTCGATCTCGGCCGACTGCGCCGGGCTGCTGGCGATGGAGAAGGCGCGCGGCTGGCTCTCGCCGGGGATGTGCAGGGTGACGTACTGCCCGGCCTGGAAGTCGATGGGCGCGTCGAGCTCGATCCATACGCCCTTGATGGTGGGCGTGAGGCTTTCGATGCGCGAGACGGTGCCGGCAAAGTCCCGCACCGGCAGATTGCGCGCGTCGGGCTCCTCGTCGATCTCGGCCTCGATCACCACGCTGTCGGACACCAGCGTGGCGCAGCAGGCCAGGCACTGGCCCTCGTCGCGCTCGTAGTCCATCAGCGCGAAGCCGCTGGCCTCGCCGTGGTCGATCTCGCCGTCGGTCACCTGCACCTTGCAGGTGCCGCACAGGCCGTGGCAGCAGGCGTGGGGCAGGTAGATGCCGGCGCGCAGCGCGGCGTCCAGCAGGGTCTGGCCTTCCTCGACGTCGACCACTTGGCCCAGGGGTTCTATGGTGAGCTGGTAGCTCATGGCGCTCTCGATGCTTTCAAAAACAATAGCTGCTTGCGCTTGCTGTACAAGGGTTTGCGGCGGTTTTTATTCAAAACCCCTCCCCCACCGGGGGAGGGCCAAGGCGGGCGGACCCGCCGCGCCAGCCCCGCCAAGACAGGGCCGGCGTGCTGCTTCGCTCTTCAGAACCCGCTGCCTTGGATGCCCGTGAGGCCCGGCGTGCGGAAGCGGATCGCGCTCTTGTGGCCCAGGCCGTTCTCGGCCAGGGTCTTGTCCATGTCGGGCACGAAGGGCCGGCCCGAGACGAACCACTCGGCCTGGTCCCAATCGATGTGCGCGAAGTCGGGGTGCGCGCCGAACATGCCGGGCAGCGCGCCCTGCACCAGCTCGCCGAACTTCATGGCCGGCGGCATGGGCACGCAGAACGGGGCGCAGAACATCTTGTGGTCCTCCCAGCCGATGTAGAGCAGCGGCGCGGGGAACTTGTCCACCGTGTCCTGCGGCGGGAAGTGGTAGGGGGCGGCGGATTTGACGGCCATGGGGTGGTCTCCTCGTTCAGTTGCCGGTGGCTTGCGCGCGCCATTCGGCGAAGTTCTTCTTGTCCTGCGATTCGGCGAAGTCCAGGTTGTCGCGCCCGAACTCCAGGCGGTACCAGCGCAGCACTTCCATCAGCGGATCGAAGCCGGGCTGGGACGGGTCGGCGCCCTCGGGGAAGCAGTTGCCCTGGTAGATCTGGTGCACGGGCAGCCAGCTCTGGGTGTACTTCTCGGGCTCGTTGTCGAAGATGTGCTTGCAGCCGTCGGAGCAGAAGTGGTACTTCATGCCCTGGTACTCGCTTTCGCGGTAGGCGATCTTCATCGGGTCGTCGGGCTCGGTGAAGAGCATCGGGATCTGGCAGGTCTGGCACAGCATGGGCAGCGTGCCGTTGTAGAAGCGCCGGCCCTCGGCATGCTCCTTGGCGTAGTGCTCCCACACCGGGCGGTAGTACTTGTCGAAGGTGTCGGGGTACTTGGCCGAGAGCCAGTCCAGCTCCTCCTTGCTCGGCGTCCAGGTGTGGAACGGGGCCGCCGCGCCGTAGGTGTAGAAGGTGTTCCACGCTTGGTGGCTGATGTGGTCCTTGTCCTTGCAGGCCTGCTCCCAGCCCTTGGGCACCTTGATGCCGTAGCGCGCCAGGTCGGCGAACAGCGCGCCGCCGTTCTGCTCGGCGTAGACCTCCCAGGCCTCCTTCCAGCTCATCACGCGCTTGGGCAGCATGTAGTCCATCATCATGGCCACCAGGGTCAGCACGCGGTAGCCGCGCCAGAACCACTTGTCCATCCACTTCTGCACAATCGGCAGGTTGTCCGGATCCTGCTCCAGGATGAACTTGATCATCTCCAGGCCCAGGGTCATGTGGCGCGACTCGTCCGACTGTGCCGAGAAACCGAAGGCCATGGCGCCCATGTCACCGTTGTAGGCGGCGCCGCTGATGAAAGGCACGAACAGCAGGTTGGTCAGCACGTACTCGAAGGCAAAGCCGATCGCCACCATGAACTCGAACGGACCTGCCGTCAGGGCATCGTCGAAGAAGGACTTGGGCACGGACAGATACCAGACACGGTCATTCTGATGGCGCCAGTTCTGGAAACCGTTGTAGTGCTTGTTGTAGTTGGACAGCGAGTGGATCTGCGTCTGGAAATGGCGAATTTCGTCGATCGCCTGCATCTGGCAGGCCACACGCGGGCCGGCACCACCCAGTTGGCGGCCCACATGGGCAAAGCCGCGGTGCGCCATGTACTCACCCGGAGAAATGCCGGTCAGGAACAATTTCAGCGCATTGATATAGCGTGCATCGGTCACGCCCAGGTGGCCATTGCTCTGGTTGAAGGCGTCGATGATGGCATACAGCTTGCGCTCTTTTTCGGCCTGGTATTTCCAGTACGCATCCATCGTCATGCGGAACGGATCCTCGAACTTGCTCCAGTCGTGGATCTTGATGCCTTCGTAGGCCATGTAGGGAAACACGTCTTCCGGCTTCTGGTAGGTGGGCGTCCAGTCCAGATCGCGCGTCATCAGGTTGTAGCGATCCTTCAAGCTGAGCTTTTTCTTGACGGTCATGTCCATGGGATGTCTCCAGATAATGTGTTGTTGGCGTTGTCGGGCTGTCAGCGACGATCAGTGACCCCAGTACAGGGCAAACTCGTCTTCGTCTTCGTCGATATGGCCGCTAAGCGTGATCAGGTTGACGTGCAGTTCCTGCAGATCAAAACTGCGGCCCATTTCCTGCTCTACGCTGTCGCGCTTGATGACCAGGCGATTCGGGCAGTCCACCTTCACCATGGCGGGCTGTTCATTGAGGATGGCATCCGGGTTGTCGGCCAGGATGGCATTGACGATGGAACGGGTTTCCTCGTTCTTTTGCAGGGCGATGAATACGTTGGACATAGGATGTTTTCCTGTACGTGAAGGGGGTCAGACGGGTACGCCGGCCTTGGCCATGCGGGTATTCAGGGCAGCCACCACCCTGTCCATGGCTTCTCCGGCCTGTTCGCCAAGCGCAATGCGCACCACCGGCTCCAGTGCGGTCACTGCACGGTCGCGCCATGCCGCCAGCCACTGACCCAGCTGCAACTTGTTCTCTTCGCTTTCGGCCGCAGTAACCTTCACCACGGCATCGATCCACTTGCAGGAATCGTCAAACCATTCGGCCTGAAAACGGGTCAGCATGGACACCACCGGGCCAGCCCGTTCGGTCAACACCTTGTCCACTTCCTTGTAGGCCAGGCCAAACAGCAGTCCGTCCAGCACCACGTTCTGGGCCACGAACAGCTCGAACCAGTCTTTCAGCACCATCGTGTCTTCCACGTAGCGGCGCAGCTCCTGCCACTCGGATGCTTCCAGCCAGGCTTGCTTGGCTGCCTGCAGTTCGCCCTGATGGCCCAGCAGCAGACCCAGGCGCGTCAGGTACTGGGCAATGCCCAGCTGATCCATGCCGGCATACAGGCAGGGCTGGGTAATGGCGGTACCGTGACCATAGGCACAGATAGCCGATCCGTTCAGGTTGGCGCCCCAGGCCACATGGCGCAACGGCAGGTAAAAATCCAGTGCCAGCTTGCGTGCCGCATCGTCATAGCTGTCGGCCAGGCCACGCGACTCCACGAATTCGAAGTCTGCTTCCGCCGTTTCCTGCATGCGGGCACGAGCCTGGGTGTAGGTCCCGTAATAGAGCTGGCGCGGGTCTTTCAGCGCATACCAGTCCTTCATCTGGATGGCAGTCCGGTCTGCATCGAACAGCTCGTGCTCCGGCTCCCAGGTCGGACGGTAGTGGAAGTTGGCTGCCGGCTGCACGTCCATGGTGCCTTCCATGTAACGCGAGGCCGGCTTGTCGGCCCCCATACGCTCGGCAAGGTTGGTAAAGGTTTGCCGCAACGGCTGGATGCTGACGGTGCGAAGGTCGATCTGCATGGGTCTTGTCTCCTTGTGAGTCTTGGTCTATCAGGGTTCCTGGCGGAAGTGCTGGGTTCGCGCGGTGCGCAAATTCCAGTCCCATTCGTGTTCCTGGCTTCCGTGGGCTGCGTCTTGCAGAGTGCCGACCGTAGGCTGTACGCCCTGGTCCTGGCAGAATTGTTCAAACGCGGCACGCGGCATCACCATTTCCACGTACAGGTGCGGTTCGCCAACCGCAAACTCGAACTCGACCATGCCAGTGGCATGCTCCTGCACGATGCGCACATAGCGCCGGGCCGGGTCGAAGGAATCGGAGGGGGTGTTAAGCAGGTCCATGGGGCAAATTCTAGAAATGCCATCCCGTGGCCGAAAACAAATCTCGATATTCAGGGGAAAGCCCCTAAACTGCCGCCAGCGCCAGGACTGATATGACGCCTCGATGACAATTCGGCATGATGATTTGCGCTAGTGATGTCGCAGAAATTTATCAAATAGTGATTTTTCACCGGGAATTTTCACAGCCTGGGCGCAAACAGGGGGTTGATGCCGCTTTTTCTGCCGATATCGGTGATATCCACCATGCCACCGATCTCGATATTTCTGCACAATGGCGGCATGCGCCCTGCTTTGAAACTTCCTCCAGACCATGATCTGCGCCAGCTGCTGCGCTTCTCTACCGACGAAGGCAGCATCTGGCTTGGCTCGCGCCGCATGGTGCTGGTACATGCCGAATCGCTGGGCCGATTGCGCAAGGCCCTGCTGTCCCGCCTTGGTCTGGAAGAAGCACGCAGCATGATGCTTAGCGCAGGCTTCAGTTCCGGCCTGCGCGACGCCGAATTCATCCGCCAGCTGCGCGGCGACCAACCACCGGACGTGCTCTTCATGATCGGCCCGCAACTGCACATGATCGAAGGCGCTGCAGAAGTTCGCCCGGTCCGGCAGGAATTCGACTATGACAGCGGCCATTTCATTGGCGAATTCACCTGGCGCCACTCTTGGGAAGCCTATGCGCACCGGCAAATGGTGGGGCCTTCCGACATACCGGTGTGCTGGACGCTGCTCGGCTATGCCAGCGGCTTTACCAGCGCATTCATGCAGCGCTTGGTACTGTTCGAGGAAATCAGCTGCGCGGCAAGCGGCCACACGCATTGCCACATCCTGGGCAAATCGATCCACATATGGGCCGATACCGACGCCGTGCACCAGCTGTACGACGTTGACCATTTCGAAGCCCTGCTGCAGGCCAGCGGGCATCGCACACCACAGCTGCTGGCCAGCCATTTGCACCAGCCGTTCGAGCAGCCGTCCACCCCACCCGACACCAGCGCTGCCCCCGCAGGCGAGACACGCGGGGACTTCGGTCTTGTCCCGCAGCAATGGACCATGCTGGAGCGCGGCATGCAGGCCGGTGTTCCGCTTTTGCTGCAAGGCGAATTTGGCACCGGCAAGCAGACGCTGGCACGCCGGCTGCATGCAGCAGCCATGGGCGAGCAACCCTTTGTCATGCTCGACTGCCAGGGCTTGAGTGCCGACGAACTCGATATCCAGCTGTTTGGCGAAGAAAGCCGCAGCGATGTGCTCGACTCCCTGCACGCGGCCACACATGCCCTGGCCGGCACCGTCAGCCGTGGCGGCCGGCTGGAACAGGCCGGCGAAGGCGCGCTGTATCTGCACAACATCGAACATGTGCCGCTGCTGCTGCAGGACAAGCTGCTCAACTTCCTGCGCCACGGCAGCTTTCTACGCCACAAGGGCAACACCCCTGTATCAGCTGCTTGCCAGCTGATCGTGGCCAGTGGCGCCTTTCTGGAGCAGCTGGCACAACAGGGGCAATTCCGGCGTGAGCTGTTGCTGCGCCTGCAAACCGTCAGCGTCACCCTGCCGCCACTGCGCGAGCGCTTGCACCAGATACCGATACTGGCCGAAGCCATGCTGGCGCACTATGCCGCCAGATACAAGTCGCTGCCTCCCACCCTGAGCGAGCACGCCCTGCAGACACTGATGCACCAATCCTGGCCCGGCAACCTGTCCGAGCTGGGACGCCTGCTTGAGCGCGCAGTACTGCTCGCCGGCAACCAGGGCACGATCGACACGCGCCATCTGTTCCCTCTGGTGCCGGAGCAGCCGCATACCGCCCTCACACGCCACGGCAGCCTGACGCACGAAAACGTACGCCGACTGCCTGGCGAATTGTGCGCCAGCCTGCTGTCCAGCGGCGTCACCCTGCCTGATATCGAGTCGCAATTGCTGGAGTTTGCCGTGCAGCAGTCGCGCGGCAATCTGGCTGCGGCCGCACGCCAGCTGGGACTGACGCGTCCCCAACTGGCCTACCGCCTGCAACGCAGTACCCAGAAATCCTTCTGAACCCCTCAAGGCTTGCACCATGACATTCGTCGCTTCCCGGCATTACCTGTCCCAGACCGAAGAGTCAGCCCCACGCACCCAGGTCGAAAAGGCCTATCGCGCCTTGCGCCACGACATCATCGCTGGCAAGCTGCCCCCTGGCTGCAAGCTGCGCGTCGAGCACCTGAAAGAAGATTACGACGTGGGGGCCGGCACCCTGCGCGAAGCCCTGTCGCTGCTGGTATCGGATGCCTTGGTCTACACCGAAGGGCAGCGCGGTTTCCGGGTCAGTCCGATTTCACTCGAAGACCTGGAAGACCTGACCAACCAGCGCGTACTAATCGAAACCGAGGCGCTGCGGCAATCCATCCGCCATGGTGACGCACAATGGGAAGCCGAACTGCGCGCCTCCTATGAAGCCCTGATGTCCGTGCGTGACAGTAGCGGCAACATGAACGAAGTGGCCTTCGAAATTTGCAACAAACGCTTTCACGAAGCGCTGATCGCCGGCTACCACTCGCCCTGGAGCAAATACCTGCTCGGCCTGCTCAGCCGCCACTCCGAACGGTACCGCTACATGACGTTGCAACTGGTGGCCGGACATGCCGTCGAGCGCAATGTGGATGACGAGCACACCTATATTTTCCGTGCCGCCATCGCGCGCCAGGATGCGCGCGCCGCACTGGCCCTGGAGTCGCATGTGCGCACCACCTGTGACCTGATCCGGGAAGCAGCACATAAGCATGTGCCACCCGGCTTTGACGCCGGAAAGAAAAACACCTCCCTCTCCGCACAGAACTGAAGGCACCCTGCTGCGCCCGCATGCCGCGGCACAACACATGAAAAAGCGCCGGTTGACACCGGCGCCCGTTCTGCATTCCACCTGTCTTCTATGCCATGCGTGCCGATGGGTGGCGACAACGTCAGGCAGGGAAAGGCTATCTGGCGTCCATGCAGCTTACACGCCTTGTGCGTGCACGCGCTCCACCTTGCTGTGCAGCTTGTTCAGCGCACTCAGGTAGGCCTTGGCGGAGGCTACCACGATGTCGGGATCGGCGCCCACGCCATTGACAATGCGGCCGGCCTGCTGCAGGCGCACGGTGACTTCGCCCTGGCTTTCGGTGCTGCCACTAATGGCATTGACCGAATACAGCACCATTTCAGCGCCGCTCTTGACATGCGATTCGATCGCCTTGAGCGAGGCATCGACCGGACCGTTGCCGGACGATTCACCCTGCACTTCCTGTCCGCCAATGGTGAAAACGATACGCGCCCCGGGCTGTTCGCCGGTTTCGCTGTGCTGCGACAGCGAGACAAAGCCGTAGTGCTCCTTCTCGGCGGTGACACTTTCGTCGCCTACCAGCGCGATGATGTCTTCGTCGAAGATCTCGCTCTTGCGGTCGGCCAGCTCCTTGAACCTGGCAAAGGCCATGTTGATGTCGGCCTCGCTTTCCATGGTCAGGCCCAGTTCGTGCAGACGTTGCTTGAAGGCATTGCGGCCACTGAGCTTGCCCAGCACGATCTTGTTGGCGCTCC
>CAYPRU010000035.1:0-10469 GCA_964413485.1 uncultured Allobrachymonas sp.
GGAAGTTCGCGGTGATAGGCGTTTCAATGATCGAGCCGTCCGGCTTGGCCATCAGACCCCGCATACCGGCCACCTGACGGATCTGGGCGGCAGAGCCGCGGGCACCGGAGTCGGCCATCATGTAGATGGAGTTGAAGGATTCCTGGTCCACTTCCTTGCCGTGGCGATCGGTGACCTTCTGCTTGGACAGCTGGGCCATCATCACCTTGGACACTTCGTCGCCGGCCTTGCCCCAGATGTCCACCACCTTGTTGTAGCGCTCGCCGGCCGTCACCAGACCCGAAGAGTACTGGTTCTGGATTTCCTTGACCTCGTTTTCAGAGCGCGCAATGATGTCGGCCTTTTCCGGCGGCACCAGCATGTCGCCGATGGCGATGGAAATACCGGCACGGGTGGCCAGGCGGAAACCGTTCTGCAGCAGCTTGTCGGCAAACACCACGGTGTCCTTCAGGCCGCACTTGCGGAACGAGGTGTTGATCAGCTTGGAGATTTCCTTCTTCTTCAGCGCCTTGTCCATCACGCTGAAAGGCAGGCCCTTGGGCAGGATCTCGCTCAGCAGCGCACGGCCCACGGTGGTTTCCACCAGCTGGGTGTTGGGCGTAAGTTCGCCAGTTTCCTTGTTTTTGGCGTAGTCGGTTAGACGCACGCTGATGCGGCTGGTCAGCTCGACTTCCTTCGCTTCCAGTGCGCGCTCGAGCTCGGCCAGGTCGGCAAAGACCATGCCTTCACCCTTGCCGTTGATGCGCTCGCGGGTCGTGTAGTACAGACCCAGCACCATGTCTTGCGACGGCACGATGGACGGTTCACCGGAAGCCGGGAACAGCACGTTGTTGGAGGCCAGCATCAGGGTGCGGGCTTCCAGCTGCGCTTCCACGGACAGCGGCACGTGCACGGCCATCTGGTCGCCGTCGAAGTCGGCGTTGAACGCCGAGCACACCAGCGGGTGCAGCTGGATTGCCTTGCCTTCGATCAGGATCGGCTCGAACGCCTGGATGCCCAGACGGTGCAGCGTAGGCGCACGGTTCAGCATCACCGGATGCTCGCGGATCACCTCTTCCAGGATGTCCCACACGATCGGGTTGTTGTTCTCGACTTCCTTCTTGGCCGCCTTGATGGTGGTGGCGATACCCATCTGCTCCAGGCGAGCAAAGATGAAGGGCTTGAACAGCTCCAGCGCCATCAGCTTGGGCAGACCGCACTGGTGCAGTTTCAGGGTCGGGCCCACGGTAATCACGGAACGACCGGAGTAGTCCACGCGCTTGCCCAGCAGGTTCTGGCGGAAACGGCCGCCCTTGCCCTTGATCATGTCGGCCAGCGACTTCAGGGCGCGCTTGTTGGCGCCGGTCATGGCCTTGCCGCGGCGGCCGTTGTCCAGCAGGCTGTCCACGGCTTCCTGCAGCATGCGCTTTTCGTTGCGCGCGATGATCTCGGGCGCCTTCAGCTCCAGCAGGCGCTTGAGGCGCGAGTTGCGGTTGATGACGCGGCGGTACAGGTCGTTCAGGTCCGACGTGGCGAAGCGGCCGCCATCCAGCGGCACCAGCGGACGCAGGTCCGGCGGCAGCACAGGCAGCACGTCGAGCACCATCCACTCGGGCTTGATGCCAGACTTCCTGAACGCTTCGAGCACCTTGAGCCGCTTGGCGTTCTTCTTGACCTTGACCTCGGAGCCGGTCAGGTCGCCGCGCAGGCGCTCGATCTCGGTGTCGATGTCGATGCCTTCGAGCAGGTCCTTGATGCCCTCGGCGCCCATCTTGGCGACGAATTCATCGCCGTACTCGCGGCACTTGGCGTCGTAGTCGTCCTCGCTCATGATGCTGAACTTCTTCAGCGGGGTCATGCCGGGGTCGGTCACCACGTAGGCTTCGAAGTACAGCACGCGCTCGATGTCGCGCAGCGTCATGTCCAGCACCAGGCCCAGGCGCGACGGCAGCGACTTGAGGAACCAGATGTGCGCGCAGGGCGCGGCCAGGTCGATGTGGCCCATGCGCTCGCGGCGCACCTTGGTCTGCGTGACTTCGACGCCGCACTTCTCGCAGATCACGCCGCGGTGCTTGAGGCGCTTGTACTTGCCGCACAGGCACTCGTAGTCCTTGATCGGGCCAAAGATCTTGGCGCAGAACAGACCATCGCGCTCGGGCTTGAAGGTACGGTAGTTGATGGTCTCGGGCTTCTTGACTTCGCCAAACGACCAGGAACGGATTTTCTCGGGCGAGGCCAGACCGATCTTGATGGCATCGAAATGCTCATCGGGCTTGATTTGTTTGAACAGGTCGAGCAATGATTTCATGGTGACTCTTTCCTAATACGCATTCGGAGGGAGGAATTGGGACGGGCGGCGCACTGCCGCCCTCCCGCTCAGTCGCGCTCCAGCTCGATATCGATACCCAGCGAACGGATTTCCTTGACCAGCACGTTGAACGATTCCGGCATGCCGGCGTCGATCGCGTGCTCGCCCTTGACGATGTTTTCGTACACCTTGGTACGGCCCTGGACGTCGTCCGATTTCACGGTCAGCATTTCCTGCAGCACGTAGCTGGCGCCATAGGCCTCCAGCGCCCACACTTCCATCTCACCGAAACGCTGGCCGCCGAACTGGGCCTTGCCGCCCAGCGGCTGCTGCGTCACCAGCGAGTACGGACCGGTGGAGCGGGCGTGCATCTTGTCGTCCACCAGGTGGTGCAGCTTCAGGTAGTGCATGTAGCCGATGGTGGTCGGGCGCTCGAAACGCTCGCCGGTACGGCCGTCGTACAGGAAGGCCTGGGTACGGCTGTCGGTCAGGCCCTTGGCCTTGGCGGCCTCTTCCGGATAGGCCAGTTTGAGCATGGCGCGGATATCGTCTTCGGTCGCGCCGTCGAACACCGGCGATGCATACGGCACGCCGTTGGTCAGGTTGCCAGCCATCTTCAGGATCTCGTCGTCGCTGAGCTCGTCCAGTGTTTCCTTGCGGCCGTAGGAGTTGTACACCTCGTCCAGGAACTGGCGCACTTCGGCCACCTTGGCCTGCTGCTGCAGCATGTCGCCGATGCGCTGGCCCAGGCCCTTGCCGGCCCAGCCCAGGTGCACTTCCAGCACCTGACCGATGTTCATGCGCGACGGCACGCCCAGCGGGTTCAGCACGATGTCGCACAGCGTGCCATCGGCCATGTACGGCATGTCTTCCACCGGCAGGATTTTGGACACCACACCCTTGTTACCGTGGCGGCCGGCCATCTTGTCGCCCGGCTGCAGGCGGCGCTTGACGGCCAGGTAGACCTTGACCATCTTCAGCACGCCGGCCGGCAGCTCGTCGCCTTGCGTGAGCTTCTTGCGCTTTTCCTCGAACGCCAGGTCGAAGTTGTGGCGTGTCTGCTCCAACGCCTTCTTCACGCTTTCGAGCTGGTCAGCCACGTTGTCATCGGCCGGGCGGATGTCGAACCAGTGGTACTTGTCGATGCTGTCCAGGTACTTGTCGTCGATCGTGCTGTCCTTGGCCAGTCGCTGCGGACCACCATTCGCAATTTTCCCGATCAGGATCTTGCGCAGACGATCCATGGCGTCCGCTTCCACGATACGCATCTGGTCGTTCAGGTCCAGGCGGAAGCGCTTGAGTTCATCGTCGATGATCTGCTGGGCGCGCTTGTCGCGCTGGATGCCCTCGCGGGTAAACACCTGCACGTCGATCACGGTACCGCTCGAGCCCTGGTCCACGCGCAGCGAAGTGTCCTTCACGTCGGAGGCCTTCTCGCCGAAGATGGCGCGCAGCAGCTTCTCTTCCGGCGTCAGCGTGGTTTCGCCCTTTGGCGTGACCTTGCCGACCAGCACGTCGCCGGGCTGCACTTCGGCACCCACGTAGATGATGCCGGAATCGTCCAGACGGTTGAGCTGCGTTTCGCTCAGGTTCGGAATGTCACGCGTGATTTCCTCGGCGCCCAGCTTGGTGTCGCGCGCCATCACCACCAGTTCCTCGATGTGGATCGAGGTGTAGCGGTCTTCGGCCACCACGCGCTCGCTGATCAGGATCGAGTCCTCGAAGTTGTAGCCGTTCCAGGGCATGAACGCGATCAGCATGTTCTGGCCGATGGCGATCTCACCCAGATCGGTGGAAGCGCCGTCGGCCACCACGTCACCCTTGGCCAGCACGTCGCCACGCTTGACGATCGGGCGCTGGTGGATGTTGGTGCTCTGGTTGGAGCGCTGGTACTTGATCAGGTTGTAGATGTCCACGCCCACTTCACCGGGCACGGCTTCGTTGTCGTTCACACGCACCACGATGCGGGTGGCGTCCACATAGTCCACCACGCCGCCGCGCTGGGCCGTGACCACGGTGCCGGAGTCGACCGCGGCGACGCGCTCGATGCCGGTACCGACCATCGGTTTTTCCGGACGCAGCACAGGCACGGCCTGGCGCGACATGTTGGCACCCATCAGTGCGCGGTTCGCGTCGTCGTGCTCCAGGAACGGCACCAGGGCGGCTGCCACCGAGGCGATCTGCGCCGGTGACACGTCCATGTACTGCACCTCGGCCGGATCGATCAGGACCGATTCACCCTTTTCGCGGGCCGACACCAGCTCGCCGGTCAGGCGGCCTTCGGCATCCAGCATGGCGTTGGCCTGGGCGATGATGTACTTGCTCTCTTCGATGGCCGACAGGTAGTCCACCTGATTGGTCACCTTGCCGTCCACCACGCGGCGGTACGGGGTTTCGATGAAGCCATACTCGTTCAGACGCGCATACAGCGCCAGCGAGTTGATCAGACCGATGTTCGGGCCTTCCGGCGTTTCGATCGGGCACACGCGGCCGTAGTGCGTCACGTGCACGTCACGCACCTCGAAGCCGGCACGTTCGCGCGTCAGACCGCCCGGGCCCAGTGCGGAGACACGGCGCTTGTGCGTGATCTCGGACAGCGGGTTGGTCTGGTCCATGAACTGGCTCAGCTGCGAGGCGCCGAAGAATTCCTTCAGCGCGGCAGAGATCGGCTTGCTGTTGATCAGGTCATGCGGCATCAGCGGCTCTTGCTCGGCCTGGCCCAGACGCTCCTTCACGGCCTTCTCGATACGTGCCAGACCGGTGCGGAACTGGTTTTCGGCCAGTTCGCCCACGCAGCGCACGCGGCGGTTGCCGAGGTGGTCGATATCGTCCACTTCGCCACGGCCGTTGCGCAATTCCACCAGGATCTTGACCACGGCCATGATGTCCTCGTTGGACAGCACCATCGGGCCTTCGGATTCGTCGCGGCCCACGCGGGCGTTGAACTTCATGCGGCCCACGCGCGACAGGTCATAGCTGTCCTCGCTGTAGAACAGGCGATGGAACAGCGCCTGCACGGCGTCTTCGGTCGGCGGCTCGCCAGGGCGCATCATGCGGTAGATGGCCACGCGTGCGGCAAACTCGTCGGCGGTGTCGTCGGTGCGCAGGGTCTGGCTGATGTAGGCGCCCTGGTCCAGCTCGTTGGTGAACAGGCAGGCAATGTCGTTCACACCGGCGTCGCGCAGCTTCTTCAGCAGGGCTTCGGTCAGTTCCTCGTTGGCCTTGGCAACGATTTCGCCGGTGTCCTGGTCGATGATGTTGGTGGCCAGCACGCGGCCCACCAGGAAGTCTTCGGGCACGCTCACGTGGCTGGTCTTGCCGCTTTCCAGCTCGCGGATGTGCTTGGCCGTGATGCGCTTGTCCTTGGCCACGATCACATTGCCGTCCTTGTCGGTAATGTCAAAGCGGGCCACTTCGCCCTTCAGGCGTGCCGGTACCAGCTCCATCTGTGCGCCGCTGTCCATCAGGCGGAAGTGGTCGTTCACGAAGAAGTTGGCCAGGATCTGCTCGGGGTTCAGGCCGATGGCCTTGAGCAGGATGGTGACCGGCATCTTGCGGCGACGGTCGACGCGGAAGTACAGAATGTCCTTCGGATCGAATTCGAAGTCCAGCCAGGAGCCGCGGTAGGGAATGATGCGGGCGCTGAACAGCAGCTTGCCCGAGCTGTGGGTCTTACCCTTGTCGTGCTCGAAGAACACGCCGGGCGAGCGGTGCAGCTGGCTCACGATCACGCGTTCGGTGCCGTTGATGATGAAAGAGCCCTTCTCGGTCATCAGGGGCACTTCGCCCATGTAGACTTCCTGCTCCTTCACCTCTTTCACGACTTTGGATTGGGCCGTGGAGGAGTCGCGATCGTAGATAATAAGCTGCACGCGCGCACGCACAGCAGAGCCGAAGCTCAGGCCACGAGTCTGGCATTCGCGCACGTCAAAGGCGGGCTTGGCCAGGTTGTACTCGATGAACTTCATCTCGACATAGCCATTGTGCGAGACGATGGGGAATGCCGATTCAAACGCGGCCTGCAGGCCTTCGTGCTTGCGCTTCTGGGGTGGAATATCGGCTTGCAGGAAGGCGGTGTAAGCGTCACGCTGCATTTGCAGCAGATAGGGAATCTCCAGCACGCTGTCGCGGCTGCCGAAACTCTTGCGGATGCGTTTGCGTTCGGTATATGTGTAAGACATGAACTCTCCAGGTGAAGACATGGGCGGCAAGGACAATGTCCCCGGTCTTTCCTCGTATGTTTTGCCGGGGGGCGCTGACCCGGCAAGGCTTGGTGGCTGGCCCCTACCAGCCGTTGGCAGACGGTTGCGCGTTGCACGCAACCCGAACCAAGGATCTTCCGCCATCGGGAACAGAAGACACGTTCAAGCACGCCCGTGCATGCTTGAAGGTGTTTTCTGCGGCCCCGCCACCTGCCAAAACAGGCCGCGGGACAGAAACACCAAAGGCTGGAACAGCCAAGCAGCCTGTTCCAGCCTCGTGGACAACCCAATTACTTGAGTTCGGCCTTGGCGCCAGCGTCTTCCAGCTTTTTCTTGGCAGCTTCAGCGTCAGCCTTGGGCATGGCTTCCTTGACGGTCTTGGGAGCGCCGTCCACCAGGTCCTTGGCTTCTTTCAGGCCCAGGCCGGTGATTTCACGCACCACCTTGATTACGCCAACTTTCTGGGCGCCAGCTTCCAGCAGCACCACGTCAAAGTCGGTCTTCTCTTCAGCGGCAGCAGCGCCACCAGCAGCACCGCCAGCAGCCGGAGCAGCCATGGCGGCAGCGCTCACGCCAAACTTCTCTTCGATGGCTTTCACCAGCTCGTTGAGTTCCATGACCGACATGCTGTCCAGAGCGGTCAAAAATGCGTCTTTATCGAATGCCATTTTGATATCCTAAAAAATGAATTGGTTTGCAGGAACCGTCTGCGCCTTAGGCTGCAGCCGCTTCGCCTTTCTTTTCTGCCAGAGCCGCCAGCACGCGTGCAGTACGCGACACCGGAGACATAAGCAGGCCGCACAGTTGCGACAGCAGCACTTCCTTGGAAGGGATGCTGGCCAGCTCTTTCACGCCGTCGACGTCCAGAGCCTTGCCGCTATACACGCCGCCACGGATGACCAGCTTGTCGTTGGTCTTGGCAAAGTCGGCAACCACCTTGGCGGCAGCGACTGCGTCTTCGGAAAAGCTATAGATCAGCGGACCGGTCATCTGTTCGGCAGCCGACTCAAAGCTGCTGCCGGCCACTGCACGGCGTGCCAGCGTGTTTTTCAACACACTCAGCGTGACGCCATTGCTGCGGGCCTTGCTGCGCAGCGCAGTCATGTCGGCCACCGTGATGCCACGGTATTCCGCCATCACGAGCGTTTGAGCTTTAGCGGCGAGTTCGGTCACTTCGCTGATGACCGCTTCTTTCTCACTGCGATTGAGACTCAAGATCTACTCCTTAAAATGTGCACTGGATTGCTCCAAATGCACGCCCTTCATGCAGC
The DNA here is from genome assembly GCA_964413485.1 of uncultured Allobrachymonas sp. Classification (GTDB taxonomy): domain Bacteria; phylum Pseudomonadota; class Gammaproteobacteria; order Burkholderiales; family Burkholderiaceae_C; genus Brachymonas. The sequence goes on from CAYPRU010000035.1 coordinate 7,761, forward strand.
GACCAACTCACTTTCGGGGACATGCAGGGTTTGCGCCCTGCCTGCATCAATCCTTACGGTGCGGGATCGCCATCTGCGTTGGCTGGTTGATTAAGTGCCACCACTGCAGGCACGCCAACGGTCTTGGATGGCCCGGGCAGCATTGCTGCCGCCTCGGCCCACCTCATGCACCGGTTGCCCGGTGCAAATTTTTGCCTGACGCTTATGCGTTCAGAGACTGGGTATCGACGCGAACGCCCACACCCATGGTAGAGGAAACAGCCACCTTGCGCAGGTATTGACCCTTGCTGGAGGCAGGCTTGGCCTTGTTCAGTGCTTCGATCAGTGCTGCCAGGTTGCCCTGCAGTTTGTCGGTGTCAAACGAACGACGGCCGATGGTGCCATGGATGATGCCAGCCTTGTCGACGCGGAACTGCACCTGACCAGCCTTGGCGTTCTTCACGGCAGTGGCCACGTCGGGGGTGACGGTACCAACCTTCGGGTTCGGCATCAGACCGCGCGGACCCAGGATCTGGCCCAGCGTACCCACCACGCGCATGGCGTCGGGGGCAGCGATCACAACGTCGAATGGCATGTTGCCGGCCTTGACTTCTGCAGCCAGGTCTTCCATACCCACGATGTCGGCGCCAGCAGCCTTGGCTTCTTCAGCCTTGGCACCCTGGGCGAACACGGCAACGCGTTTGGTCTTGCCGGTACCATTGGGCATCACGACAGCGCCACGCACCACCTGGTCGGATTTCTTGGCATCCACGCCCAGTTGCACGGCCACATCGATGGACTCGTCAAACTTGGCGTTGGCGCATTCCTTCACCAGGTTCAGCGCATCAGCGACGGCGTACAGCTTGGTGGCTTCCACCTTGCCCTGCTGGGCTTTTTGCTTCTTGGTCAGCTTGGCCATGTCACACGCCCTCCACAGTAACGCCCATGGAACGGGCAGAACCGGCGATGGTGCGCACAGCAGCATCCAGATCGGCGGCAGTCAGGTCTTTTTGCTTGGTCTTGGCGATTTCTTCCAGTTGGGCACGGGTGATGGTGCCAACCTTGTCGGTATGCGGCTTGGAAGAACCCTTGTCCAGCTTGATGGCCTTCTTGATCAGCGTGGCAGCCGGAGGAGTCTTGATGATGAAGGTGAAACTCTTGTCCGCGAAGGCGGTAATCACCACCGGCAGCGGCAGACCGGGCTCGACGCCCTGAGTCTGGGCGTTGAACGCCTTGCAGAATTCCATGATGTTCAGACCGCGCTGGCCCAGAGCGGGACCAATCGGCGGCGACGGGTTGGCTTTGCCAGCCGGCACTTGCAGCTTGATAAAGCCGACGATTTTCTTCGCCATACTTTTCTCCTTGCGGGTAAAAACGCCTGATAGAAAACAGGCTCCCCGGGGTTACGACCCTTGAGTGACGATGCTGCGCGGGCCAGAAGACGCAGCACCCAAAAATATAAGCAGACCGATCAGGTCTTTTCGATCTGGGAAAACTCCAGCTCGACGGGCGTGGCGCGACCAAAAATGGTGACGGACACACGCAGCTTGTTCTTCTCGTAGTTAACTTCCTCAATGGTGCCATTGAAGTCCGCAAACGGGCCTTCCTTCACGCGCACCACCTCACCCACTTCAAACTCGACTTTGTGGCGCGGCTTTTCGCTGCCTTCACGCATCTGGCTGACGATCTTCTGCACGTCGGCCTGCGAAATCGGCGAGGGACGGTTGCGCGCACCGCCAACAAAACCGGTCACCTTGCTGGTCTGCTTGACCAGGTGCCAGGTGTCGTCATCCAGAATCATCTCGACCAGCACATACCCTGGAAAGAACTTGCGCTCGGTGGTGCGCTTCTGGCCATTGCGCACCTCCACCACTTCTTCGGTAGGCACCAGGATGCGACCGAACTTGTCCTGCATGCCAGCGCGCGCAACGCGCTCCTGGATATTGCGTTCGACGGCGCGCTCCATGCCGGAATAGGCCTGCACTACATACCAGCGGAAATCAGGATTGCTGGCAGCCTCCAGCACGAGATCTTCAGTTTTCTCGGACATGACGACTTACCTCCATCCCAGAATCAGGCTATACAACACCCACTCGAGCAACTTGTCGGTGAGCCACAAAAACAGGGACATGATCACCGCAAAGGCAAACACGAACAACGTCGTTTGCGTAGCTTCCTTGCGCGTGGGCCACACCACCTTGCGCACCTCGCGCGCCGATTCACGACCAAAGCCGAGCAGCGACTGGCCCTGGGCAGACTGCAAAAACACCGCCACCCCGCCAATCACACCAACCAGAAAGGCACCCCACTGCGCATACACGCCTTGCGGCGCAAGCAGGAAATACGCCACAAAGCCTGCAACCACCAGCACCACGCCAATGACCAGCTTAGCCTTGTCGGCACCAGAAGTTACAGTTTCAACCTGAGATGTAGCCATGAGGCAATGTCCACCCAATTCTTTTTTGCGACCGCACAAATTGCGCAGCCTGCACTTCACCCACCAAGGCGAAGCCAAGTATTTTAACCAGAACAGCGAAAACAGTAAAGCCCGCATTTGCGGGCTTTACATTTTTACCACAATTTATGTGGCAGGGGCAGAGGGAATCGAACCCCCAACCTTCGGTTTTGGAGACCGACGCTCTGCCAATTGAGCTATACCCCTATAACCTTACGGTTTACTCAATGATGGTGGCAACCACGCCAGCGCCGACGGTACGGCCGCCTTCGCGG
>CAYPRU010000036.1:0-10434 GCA_964413485.1 uncultured Allobrachymonas sp.
GGCGACGGGGGGGCGCGTGGTTTCGTGGGGGGTGGCATGTCCGGCCGCACCAGGTTCAGCGGCGAAGGTTTGCAGCACGAGGAGGGTCACAGCCACATCGTGGCCGGCACCATTCCAAACTGCGTTTCTTACGATCCCACCTTCGCGCATGAAGTGGCGGTCATCATGCAGCATGGTCTCAAGCGCATGGTCGAGAAGCAGGACAACGTCTATTACTACCTGACGCTGCTCAACGAAAACTACGCCATGCCCGGCCTGCAGCCCGGCACCGAAGAGCAGATCATCAAGGGCATGTACCTGTGCAAGCCGGGTGCGCAAGGCATCGAGCAGCGCGTGCAGCTGCTGGGTTCCGGCACCATCCTGCGTGAATCGCTGGCAGCCCAGACGCTGCTGGCGCAGGATTGGGGTATTGCCGCCGATGTGTGGAGCTGCCCGAGCTTCAACGAACTGGGGCGTGAAGGCCATGACGCCGAACGCTGGAGCCTGCTGCACCCGACTGAAACCCGCCGCAAGTCCTTCGTGGAAAAGCAGCTGGAAGGCAGCACCGGCCCGGTCATCGCTTCCACCGACTACGTAAAATCTTACGTCGAGCAGATCCGTCCCTTCATCCCGGCAGGCCGCGCCTACCGCGCGCTGGGTACCGACGGCTTCGGACGTAGCGATTTCCGCTACCGCCTGCGCAAGCACTTCGAGATCGATCGCCACTACATTGTGCTGGCAGCGCTCAAGGCGCTGTCCGACGAAGGCAAGTTTCCTGCTGCCAAGGCGGTGGAAGCCATCGCCAAGTACGGCATCCAGGCCGACAAGATCAACCCGCTGTACGCCTGATCCGGCGAGAAAGGAAACAGAGCTATGGCAACGATCGAAGTCAAGGTGCCGGATATCGGCGATTTCAACGAAGTGGCAGTGATCGAGGTGCTGGTCAAGCCGGGCGACACCATTCAGGTGGAGCAGAGCCTGATCACCGTCGAGAGCGACAAGGCTTCCATGGAGATTCCCTCCTCGGCAGCCGGTGTGGTCAAGGACATCAAGGTTAAGCTGGGTGACAAGGTCAGCGAGGGCAGTGTGGTGCTGCTGCTGGAAAGCAGCGATGCCGCAGCTGCGGCATCGGCGCCTGCCGCTGCCCCGGCCGCCGCTCCTGCGCCTGCTGCCGTTGCGGCAGCACCGGCCCCGGCTGTGGCAGCAGCGCCTGCTGCCACCGGTCCCATTCAGGTGGTGGTGCCGGACATTGGTGATTTCAAGGACGTGGCGGTGATCGAGCTGTTCGTCAAGCCGGGTGACACGGTGCAGGTCGAACAAAGCCTGATCACTGTCGAAAGCGACAAGGCCTCCATGGAGATCCCTTCCTCGGCTGCTGGCGTGGTCAAGGAAGTGAAGGTCAAGCTGGGCGACAAGATCAACCAGGGTGATTTGCTGGTGGTGCTGGAAGGCACTGCGGCAGCAGCTTCTGTTGCCGCACCTGCAACGGCGGCAGCCCCTGCTGCACAGTCCCAGTCTGCAGCCGCAGCAGTGGCTGCGCCCTCTGCTGCAGTTGCTGCCGCACCAGCCGCCGTGCACAGCCCGGCGTCGGCGCCGTCCAGTGCCATGCTGCCGCATGCCTCGCCCTCGGTGCGCAAGTTTGCGCGCGAACTGGGTGTACCGCTGGCAGAGGTCAAGGGCAGCGGAATCAAGGGCCGCATTACCCAGGAGGACGTGCAGAACTTCACCAAGGCCGTGATGTCTGGTGATTTGCAGACCAAGGCGCAGGAAGCCAAGGCACCTGCTGCCGGCGGTGGCGCGGCACTGGGCCTGATCCCCTGGCCCAAGGTCGATTTCACCAAGTTCGGCCCTGTTGAACGCAAGGAACTGGCACGCATCAAGAAGATCAGTGGCGCCAACCTGCACCGCAACTGGGTCATGATCCCTCACGTCACCAACAACGACGAGGCGGATATCACCGAGCTGGAAGCGCTGCGCGTACGCCTGAATAAGGAAAACGAAAAGACAGGCATCAAGGTCACCATGCTGGCCTTCCTGATCAAGGCCTGTGTGGCCGCCCTGCAGAAGTTCCCCGAGTTCAACAGCTCGCTGGATGCCGAAAACGACAACGCCGCCCTGATCTACAAGCAGTACTGGAACATCGGCTTTGCCGCCGATACGCCCAATGGCCTGATGGTGCCGGTTATCAAGAATGCGGACCAGAAGGGCATTCTGCAGATCAGCAAGGAACTGGCAGAACTGAGCAAGAAGGCACGGGATGGCAAACTCGGCCCGGCCGAAATGAACGGTGCCACCTTCACCATCTCCAGTCTGGGTGGCATTGGCGGCACTACCTTCACGCCAATCATCAACGCACCGGAAGTCGCCATTCTTGGCGTCTGCCGCAGCGAATTCAAGCCCAAGTGGAACGGCAAGGAGTTTGAACCGCGCCTGATGCTGCCGCTGAGCCTGAGTTATGACCACCGCGTCATCGACGGCGCCGCAGCGGCTCGTTTCAACGCCTTCCTCGCAACACTGCTGGCGGATTTCCGCCGCGCCATTCTGTAAGGAGGAACACGATGAGCGAAGTGCAAGTCAAGGTTCCCGATATTGGTGATTTCAAAGAAGTGTCCATCATCGAGGTGCTGGTCAAGCCGGGCGACATCATCAAGGTGGAGCAAAGCCTGATCACGGTCGAGAGCGACAAGGCCTCGATGGAAATCCCGTCCAGCCATGCTGGTGTGGTCAAATCGCTTGCAGTCAAGCTGGGTGACAAGGTCAGCGAGGGCTCCGTCGTCCTGACGCTGGAAACCAGCGAGGTCGCCGCTCCTGCGGCAGCGCCTGCTGCTGCGCCTGCAGCACCAGCCGCAACTCCCGCCCCGGCCGCCCCGGCTCCGGTCGCAGCCAGCTTCGCTGGCCGGGTCGACCAGCAATGTGACGTACTGGTGCTGGGCGGCGGCCCCGGCGGCTACAGCGCAGCCTTCCGTGCGGCCGATCTGGGCCTGAATGTGGTGTTGGTCGAGCGCTATGCCACTTTGGGCGGTGTCTGCTTGAACGTGGGCTGTATTCCGTCCAAGGCGCTGCTGCACGTGGCTGCCGTGATGGATGAAGTCCACCACATGGCCGATCTGGGGGTGGACTTTGGCACCCCGGTGGTCAACATCGACAAGCTGCGCGGCCACAAGGAAAAGGTGATCGGCAAGCTCACAGGCGGTCTCGCCGCCATGGCCAAAATGCGCAAGGTGACGGTGGTGCGTGGGTATGGATGCTTTGTCGGCGCCAACCAGCTGCAGGTTGAAGAAACCAGCGGTACCGGTCAGGAAAAAACCGGCAAGACCACCACCATCGGTTTCCAGAAATGCATCATTGCCGCTGGCAGCCAGGCCGTGCGCCTGCCGTTCATGCCGGATGATCCGCGCGTGGTGGACAGCACCGGTGCGCTGGCGCTCAAAGATGTGCCCAAGCGCATGCTGATTCTGGGTGGTGGCATCATCGGCCTGGAAATGGGCACGGTGTACAGCACGCTGGGTGCTCGCCTGGATGTGGTCGAAATGATGGACGGCCTGATGCAGGGTGCCGACCGCGACCTGGTCAAGGTCTGGCAGAAAATGAATGCACCCCGCTTCGACAACATCATGCTCAAGACCAAGACGGTGGGCGCGCGTGCCACCGAAGCCGGTATCGAAGTCACCTTCGAAGGCGAGGGCGCGCCTGCGCCGCAAACCTACGACCTGGTGCTGCAGGCCGTGGGCCGTTCGCCCAATGGCAAAAAGATCGGCGCCGACAAGGCTGGCGTGAGCGTGACCGACCGCGGCTTTATCCCGGTGGACGTGCAGATGCGTACCAACGTGCCTCACATCTTCGCAATCGGCGACATCGTGGGCCAGCCCATGCTGGCGCACAAGGCCGTGCACGAAGCCCATGTGGCTGCCGAAGTCATCGCCGGTGAACTCAAGGGCGACAAGGAATTGGCGGCATCGGTATTTGATGCACGCGTGATTCCGAGCGTGGCCTATACCGATCCGGAAGTGGCGTGGGTGGGTTTGACCGAAGACCAGGCCAAGGCGCAAGGCATCAAGGTCAGCAAGGGCATGTTCCCGTGGGCAGCCTCCGGCCGCGCCATCGCCAATGGCCGTGACGAAGGCTTCACCAAGCTGCTGTTCGACGAAGCCACACACCGCATCGTCGGTGGCGGTATCGTGGGAACGCACGCCGGTGACATGATTGGCGAAATTGCCCTGGCCATCGAGATGGGCGCCGATGCCGTGGATATCGGCAAGACCATCCATCCGCACCCCACGCTGGGCGAAAGCATCGGCATGGCGGCAGAAGCGGCGCATGGCAGCTGTACCGACCTGCCGCCGCAAAAGCGCAAGTAAGTCGGCCTGACGCCAGCACATCGCTGGCAATGAAGGCAAACGGCCTGATGAGAAATCATCAGGCCGTTTTTTGATGGGTGTTCAGATATCCAAAAGAAAAACGGCCTTCAAGCCGTCTGGAGATGCCAACTATGCGTGCTCAACGCGTGATGTCGTTGGCTACCTGCATCAGTTCGCTGGCCTGCATGTTGTTCATGCCATCTGTGCCGGGCACACGGCGCGCACCATTGAAACGGCTGGCCCAGTAGCTGCCATTCATGCTTTCCACACGTACGTTGGCGCCGGTGCGGGGGGCGTGGATGAACTTGCCATCGCCGACGTAAATACCGACATGGCTGAAGGCACGCTGCATGGTGTTGAAGAAGACCAGGTCTCCCGGGCGCAATTCTTCGCGGGAGATGGTTTGGGTAGCGGCAGCCTGTTCGGCTGCACGGCGTGGCAGGATCTTGCCCAATGTTTTCTCGAAGGTGGCGCGGACCAGGCCGCTACAGTCAAATCCGGTATCTTCGGAATTGCCGCCATAACGGTAGGGTACGCCAATGAAGCCCATGGCCGTGGAGACCAGGTCGGAAGCCGTGTCACGTACATTCTTGCCCACCGACTGGAATTTGCTGACGCGGTCCATCAAAAAATGGTCGAGCTCGTCGGAGGAGGGGGCTGCGCTGACAGCAGTAGCGCTGATGCTGAGGAGTAGAAGGGCTGTGACTTTCTTCATGGAAGCGTAGTTTACCTGACACGTAGGCGAAATCTGACAGCCAGTCCAGAGATCTGCCGACAATTGCCGCTTATTTTGTGTCAAAACACGTCAAGAAGCTGAAATCAAGCTGACTTGATGCACTTTTTCATGCATACGCCTGGAGGTTTGTGCTAGCAGCTTGTTGCGGTGGCGGTGAGGCAGCTTGTGTCTGGCCCATAATCACTGCAGCAGTGTCTCAATACAAAGGAAATCCATGCTTTTGACTCTCGACGAATCGCAACTGGTGCTGGTGGACTACCAGGACAAGCTCATGCCCCATATCCACGAGGGCGACCAGGCAGTGCGCAATGCATTGTTGCTGGGCCAGATTGCACGCAAACTGCGGGTGCCAGTGTGGGGTACCGAGCAGAATCCGGCAAAGCTTGGTCCGAACGCGCCAGCAGTACGGGAGCTGTGCGATCGTACGCTGGCCAAAATGCATTTCAATGCGTGCGATGACGGATTGGTGGAGGCTTTGCGCGAACCAGTGCGCAAACCGTCTGGCAACGCGCGCAGTTTGCCCAAGCACCTGCAGAAGAAGGATGCCGCCCCCGAGCGCAACACCATCGTGGTGGCGGGGTGCGAAGCCCATGTCTGCCTGATGCAGACGGCGCTGGGCCTGATCGAGGAAGACTTTGACGTCTGGGTGGTGACCGATGCCTGCAGCTCTCGCACCGAGCGCAATCGCGATGCGGGTTTCGACCGGCTGGCCACGGCCGGCGCCGAACTGGTCACCACGGAAATGGTGGCTTTCGAGTGGATGCGCACTTGTGAACATCCTGCTTTCCGTGAAATATTGGCGCTGATCAAGTAACCGGTTCATCATGGTTTTCCATGATTTGTGCCGATAGCTATGCCAAGCCCTTGTTTCGTAAGATTATGTCAGTCTTGAGGCGCACAATTTGCAGGCTTTTTTCATGATGTAAAGGCTACGATAAGGCCGCACGACACAAGGAGACCTCATGCAGAGCTATGCTGACTTCCATCGCCGTTCCATCGACGACCGTGATGCCTTCTGGGCCGAACAGGCCCAGCGCATTGACTGGGAAACGCCGCCGCAGCAGATTTGCGATTACAGCAACCCGCCATTTGCGCGCTGGTTCGTCGGCGGCCGTACCAATATCTGTCACAACGCGGTAGATCGTCATGCCGCAGTGCGTCCTGATGATGCGGCGCTGATTGCCGTTTCCACGGAAACCAATACCGAGAAAACCTACAGCTTTGCCCAGCTGCAGCGCGAAGTGGAGCGCGTGGCAGCATCGCTGCAGGATCTCGGGGTCAAGCAGGGTGACCGTGTCCTGATTTACATGCCGATGATCGCCGAAGCCTGCTTTGCCATGCTGGCCTGCACGCGTATCGGCGCGATCCATTCAGTGGTGTTCGGCGGTTTTGCATCGGGCTCCCTGTCCACCCGCATCGACGATGCCAAACCCACGGTAATCATAAGTGCGGATGGCGGCTCGCGCGGGGGCAAGCCGGTGCCGTACAAGCCACTGCTGGACGAGGCCATCAACCTGGCCTCGCACCAGCCACAGGCGGTGCTGCTGGTCGATCGTGGCCTGACGCCGATGAGTCTGATCGAGGGGCGTGACCATCTGTGGGCCACGTTGCGCGCCAAGCACCTAGATGCCAAGGTGCCCTGCGTCTGGCTCGACGCGACTGCGCCCAGCTATACCCTGTACACCAGCGGCACCACCGGCAAGCCCAAGGGGGTGCAGCGCGACACCGGCGGGTATTGCGTGGCGCTGGCGGCCAGCATTCCGTACATCTACGGCGGCAAGCCCGGCGAGACATTCTTCTCCACGTCCGATATTGGCTGGGTGGTGGGGCACAGTTACATCATCTACGGTCCGCTGATTGGCGGCATGGCGACCATCATGTACGAAGGCCTGCCCACGCAGGGCTTCGACCACCAGCCCGACGGCGGCATCTGGTGGCGCCTGGTGGCCAAGTACAAGGTATCGGTCATGTTCAGCGCACCCACCGCCATCCGGGTGCTCAAGAAACAGGATCCGGCGCATCTCAAAAAGCATGATCTGTCAAGCCTGCGCTCGCTGTTCCTGGCCGGCGAACCGCTGGACGAGCCGACCGCCAAATGGATCTCCGAAGGCCTGGACGGCAAGCCCATCATCGACAATTACTGGCAGACGGAAACCGGGTGGCCGATTCTGAGCGTAGCCAACGGCATCGACGGGGTCGACCAGGTGGCGCCGCGCTTTGGCAGCCCGGGTGTGCCCATGTACGGCTACAACGTTCGCCTGATCGATGAAAGCACCGGTCTGCCGGTCGCCACTGCCGATGCAAAGGGCGTGCTGACCGTCGAAGGTCCGCTGCCTCCCGGCTGTCTGCAAACGGTGTGGGGCGATGACCAGCGTTTCGTCAGCACTTACTGGAACAAGATGGAGGACCCTGCCGGCGGTCCGGGACGTTGGGTGTACAGCACCTTCGACTGGAGCCGCCGTGACAGCGATGGCTACTACTTCATCCTGGGTCGTACCGATGATGTCATCAACGTGGCCGGGCACCGTCTGGGCACACGAGAAATCGAGGAAAGCATTTCTTCGCATCCGAACGTTGCCGAGGCCGCCGTGGTGGGCGTGGCAGACAGCGTCAAGGGCCAGGTGGCGCTGGCGTTTGTAACTACCAGGAGCAGTGAAGGGCTGGATACCCCCGAAAAGCTGGCCGCCCTGGAGAAAGAGATCATGCGTCAGGTCGATGCCGATCTGGGGGCTGTCGCCCGTCCGGCACGTGTGCATATCGTGGCCGCCTTGCCCAAAACGCGCAGTGGCAAACTGTTGCGCCGGGCCCTGCAGGCGGTGGCGGAAGGGCGTGATCCTGGCGACCTGACCACGATTGACGACCCGTCGTCCTTGATGGCAATCAAGATGATGGTTGCATCCTGACCGATGCCTGCCATGCAGCCTGTGGCCGCATGCGCAAATGTCAGGCAGGGCTTCATCGGGTTTCCCGATTGATGGCACAATACGGACTGGCTGGTGAGGGGCAAGATTCCTCACACAGTTCTGTTCAACGCAAAAGCGTTCTGTACTATTCCTTCCCAGTCACAGTCGCATCCGCCAACCGGTTCAGCCGTGTCGCGGAAGGTTTTCCAACCAGCTAATGTGCCCTGCAGGGGTGCCGAGGTAAGCGCAGATGAGCGATTCATCGATTTACAAGACCTATCAGTCCAACACGTATCTGTTTGGCGGCAACGCTCCGTACGTGGAGGAAATGTACGAAAACTACCTGGCCAATCCGGGCAGCGTGCCCGACAGCTGGCGCGAATATTTCGATAATCTGCAGCATTTGCCCGCTGTCGATGGCAGCAATGCCAAGGACGTGCCGCATCTGCCCGTGATCAATGCCTTTGCCGAGCGTGCCAAGGCCGGCGGTACACGTGTGGTGTATGCCAACCCCGATGCCGACATTGGGCGCAAGCGCACTGCAGCCCAACAGCTCGTCGCTGCCTACCGCAATTCCGGTACCCGCTGGGCCGATCTGGACCCGCTCAAGCGCAATGAGCGCCCCAATATTCCCGAGCTGGATCTGGCGTTCTATGGTTTCAGCGATGCCGACCTGGAAACGGTGTTCAACACCAGCAACACCTTCTTCGGCAAGGACCGCATGTCCCTGCGCGACATGCTGAACTCGCTGCGTGAAGCCTATTCCGGCACCATCGGCGCCGAATTCATGCACACCAGCGACTTCAACGAAAAACGCTGGTGGCAGGAAAAGCTCGAGTCCTCGCGCGGCAAGCCCCAGTTTGACGCCAAACGCAAACAGCGTATTCTCGAGCGCCTGACGGCTGCCGAAGGCCTGGAACGCTTCCTGCACACCAAGTATGTGGGCCAGAAGCGCTTCTCGCTGGAAGGCGGCGAGAGTTTCATCGTGGCCATGGATGAAGTGGTGCAGCAGGCCGGTGCACGCGGTGTACAGGAAGTCGTGATCGGCATGGCTCACCGCGGCCGTCTGAACGTTCTGGTCAACACCCTGGGCAAGATGCCCAAGGACCTGTTTGCAGAATTCGAACACACCGCTCCCGAAGACCTGCCCAGCGGTGACGTGAAATACCACCAGGGTTTCAGCTCCGACGTATCCACCGAAGGTGGTCCGGTGCACCTGAGCCTGGCGTTCAACCCGTCCCACCTCGAAATCGTGAATCCGGTGGTGGAAGGTTCCGTGCGTTCGCGCATGGATCGCCGCCACGATCCCAAGGGTGAGCAGGTGCTGCCGGTGCTGGTGCACGGTGATGCAGCGTTTGCAGGTCAGGGCGTGGTCATGGAAACCCTGGCGCTGGCCGAAACCCGCGGCTACCACACTGGCGGTACGCTGCATATCGTGATCAACAACCAGATCGGCTTTACCACCTCCGATCCGCGCGACAGCCGCTCCACGCTGTACTGCACCGACGTGGTCAAGATGATGGAAGCCCCGGTGCTGCACGTCAACGGCGATGATCCCGAAGCCGTGGCACTGGCCACGCAGTGGGCCATGGAATACCGCTCCCAGTTCCACAAGGATGTGGTGGTGGACATTGTGTGCTATCGCAAGCTGGGCCACAACGAGCAGGACACCCCGATGCTCACCCAGCCGTTGATGTACAAGAAGATTGCACAGCACCCCGGGACCCGCAAGCTGTATGCAGACAAGCTGGCTGCACAGGGCCTGGGCGCAACGCTGGGCGATGACATGGTCAAGGCTTACCGCGCCGCCATGGACGAAGGACGCCATACGGTGGATCCGGTGCTGAGCAACTTCAAGAGCAAGTTTGCCGTTGACTGGTCGCCGTACCTGAACCAGAAGTGGGCCGATGGTGGCGACACCGCCATCCCGCTGACCGAGTGGAAGCGCCTGGCCGAACGCATTACTACGGTGCCGGATAACTTCAACGTGCACACACTGGTCAAGAAGGTGCTGGATGACCGTGCGGCCATGGGCCGTGGCGAAACTCCGGTCGACTGGGGCATGGGCGAGCACATGGCCTTTGCTTCCCTGGTTGCTGCCGGCTATCCGGTGCGTCTGTCTGGCGAAGACTGCGGCCGTGGTACCTTTACGCACCGCCATGCCGTGCTGCACGATCAGAGGCGCGAGAAGTTCGATGAGGGCATTTACATCCCGCTGCAGAACATCAACGAAAAGCAGGCTCCGTTCGTCGTGATCGACTCCATCCTGTCCGAAGAGGCAGTGCTGGGCTTCGAATACGGCTATGCCTCCAACGATCCACACACGCTGGTGATCTGGGAAGCACAGTTCGGCGACTTTGCCAACGGCGCCCAGGTGGTGATCGACCAGTTCATCGCCTCTGGTGAAGTGAAGTGGGGTCGTGTCAACGGCATCACGCTGTTGCTGCCGCACGGCTAC
>CAYPRU010000037.1:0-8102 GCA_964413485.1 uncultured Allobrachymonas sp.
GCAGCGGCTCCAGCAGCTTCAGGCCAAGCTGTTCAGGCAGGCCGCCCACGTTGTGGTGGCTCTTGATGACCACTGCCTTCTTGCTCTTGGCACCACCGGACTCGATCACGTCAGGATAGATGGTGCCTTGTGCCAGGAAGGTGGCGCCCTTGTGACCTGACCCGCTGGCCTTGAGTTTCTCTGCTTCGGCCTTGAACACGTCCACGAACAGGCGCCCGATGATCTTGCGCTTTTGCTCCGGATCGGTCACGCCGGCCAGCTCACCCAGGAACAGCTCGCTGGCATCGACACGCACCACCTTGGCGTTCAGCTTGCCCTCGAACATGTCCATGACCATGTCGCCTTCATTCAGGCGCAGCAGGCCATGATCCACAAACACGCAGGTCAGCTGATCTCCGATGGCACGGTGGATCAGCGCCGCCGCCACCGAGGAATCGACCCCACCGGACAGGCCCAGAATCACCTCTTCGTCACCCACCTGCTCGCGGATCGCCTTAACGGCTTCCTCGATATGGTTGTGCATGATCCAGTCCGGATTGACCTGGCAGATGTCCAGGACAAACCGCTCCAGCATGGCACGACCCTGCACGGTGTGCGTGACTTCGGGGTGAAATTGCACAGCATAGTAACCGCGCTCTTCATCCGCCATGCCCGCGATGGGGCAGCTGGGGGTAGAAGCCATCAGCTTGAAGCCGGGTGGCAGCTCGGTGACCTTGTCGCCGTGGCTCATCCAGACCTTGAGCATGCCATGGCCTTCCGGCGTGGTGAAATCGGCTATGTCGCGCAACAGGCGGGTATGGCCACGCGCACGCACTTCGGCGTAGCCGAACTCGCGCTGCTGACCACTTTCCACCTGGCCGCCCAACTGCAACGCCATGGTCTGCATGCCATAGCAAATGCCCAGTACCGGCACACCCAGCTCGAACACTGCGTCCGGAGCACGGTCGGTGCTTTCCTCATAGGCACTGGCGTGGCTGCCCGACAAAATCACTCCCTTGAGCTTGCCATCGGCAGCGTATTCACGCACCCAGTCGCTGCTCACGTCGCAAGGGTGCACCTCGCAATAGACGTGCGCTTCACGCACCCGGCGGGCAATCAGTTGCGTGACTTGCGAACCGAAATCAAGAATGAGAATTTTGTCGTGTTGCATGTTTTATCAGCAGATCAATGGGTTTGGCTGCGTACGCCCGATGCGTCCAGTTCTGCAGGACGATGGTTCTTGCGATACAGCGCATGGTAGGAAATGAACAGACCCACAAACCACAGCGGCGTCCACAGCATGCCCTGCAGCGTGTCGGGTTCTTGTGCAAACAGCACCAGCACGAAGGCGAAGAATCCCAACACGAGCCAGCTCATGGGTACGCCGCCCGGCATCTTGTATGTGGATTTCTCATGCAGCTGTGCACGTGTCTTACGATAACGCAGATAGGACAGCATGATCATCGACCAGACGAAGATGAAGCAGATGCTGGACACCGTGGTAACGATGGTAAACACGTGGATCACGTTGCCGTCCTGGTACAGCAGGAACACGCCGATGGCCAGATACAGGCAGGAGTAAACGATGCCGTTGCCGGGCACACCATGGCGCGTCAGGCGGGCAAACAGGCTGGGAGCGGATTTGGCATCGGCCAGACCGAACAGCATGCGGCCAGTAGAGAAGATACCGCTATTGGCAGAGGACGTGGCCGAAGTCAGCACCACGAAGTTGATCAGGCTGGCTGCAATTGGCACGCCGATCAGCACGAACATGGCCACGAACGGGCTCTTTTCCGGTTTGACCACTTCCCACGGGGTGACCGTCATGATCACGGCAAGCGCCAGCACGTAGAACACGATCACGCGCACCGGAATCTTGTTGATGGCCTGCGGCAGAGTGCGGGTCGGATCGGCGGCTTCTGCAGATGCGGTGCCCACCAGTTCAATGCCGACGAAGGCAAAGATCGCAATCTGGAACGCCGCGAAGAAACCTTCCATTCCTTTGGGGAACAGGCCCCCGTGTTCCCACAGGTTGCTCAGTGCCGCCTTGTGGCCCTGTGGATCGGTAAAGCCTGTCATCCACAGGAAGATACCCACCGCAATCAGGGCCACAATGGCAATGATCTTGATCAGGGCAAACCAGAACTCCATTTCACCAAACAGACGTACAGTCAGCAGGTTGGCCAGAGCCATCAAGCCGATACAGAAGGCGCCGGGCATCCACAAGGGCACGTTTGGCCACCAGAACTGGATATACCCGGTAATGGCCACGATATCTGCCATGCCTGTCACGACCCAGCAGAACCAGTAGGTCCAACCTACGAAAAATGCCGCTTGCGGCCCGAGATAATCGTGCGTGAAATCAACAAAGGACTTATAGTTCAGATTGGACAGGAGCAGTTCGCCCATGGCCCGCATCATGAAGAATAGGAAAAAACCGATGATGATATAGGTGAACAGGACGGATGGTCCTGCAAGACTGATCGTCTTGCCCGAGCCCATGAACAGACCGGTACCGATGGCGCCGCCAATTGCAATCAATTGCAGATGGCGGTTCTTGAGATGGCGCTGCAGCTTTGCCTCGCCATGTTGAGTGCTAGATGTCACGCTTTGTCCCCTGTGGGTTTTATGTTATGCGGCATAGTCGGCTGCCGCTGGGCCGGTTGGCATTTGCGGCTGTCAATGGGCCGTTGCGGCACAGCACCGGCTACTGCTGCGTAACTACACAGTGCCAGTGCATAAGCCGTTCTCAATCAGTCAGCGCGGTAGTTCGGCGCCTCCTTGGTGATCTGTACATCGTGCACATGCGACTCGCGAATGCCCGCTGCGGTGATTTCCACAAACTCGGCCTTGTTGCGCATGTCTTCGATAGTGGCGCAACCGCAGTAGCCCATGCTGGCGCGCAGGCCGCCGGCCATCTGGTAAATGATGGCAACGACGGATCCCTTGTAGGGCACACGGCCTTCAATGCCCTCGGGGACCAGCTTGTCTGCATTGGGGTTGGTGGTGCTGGCTTCCTGGAAGTAACGGTCGGCACTGCCCTGCTGCATGGCACCGATAGAGCCCATGCCGCGGTAGCTCTTGTAGCTGCGGCCCTGGAACAGGATGACCTCGCCAGGAGCTTCTTCGGTACCAGCAAACATGCCGCCCATCATCACGGTATTGGCGCCAGCTGCAATGGCCTTGGCGATGTCGCCGCTGAAACGGATGCCGCCGTCGGCAATCAACGGAACCCCTGTGCCTTTGAGCGCAGTGGCCACGCTGTCGATGGCCATGATCTGCGGCACGCCCACGCCAGCCACGATACGGGTGGTACAGATGGAGCCGGGGCCGATGCCGACCTTGACGGCGTCTGCACCGACATCGGCCAACGCCTTGGCGGCTGCGCCGGTAGCAATATTGCCACCAATCACCTGCACTTGCGGATAATTCTGCTTGACCCAGCGCACGCGCTCGATCACCCCGGCACTGTGGCCGTGCGCAGTATCGACCACCAAGGCATCCACACCGGCTTTGACCAGCGCCTCGACGCGCTCTTCGGTGCCGGCGCCCACGCCCACGGCAGCGCCCACCAGCAGGCGGCCGTTCTCGTCGCGGGCTGCATTGGGAAAAGTGGTCTGCTTGTTGATGTCCTTGACCAGGATGAGGCCCTTGAGTTCGAAGTCGTCATTCACGATCAGCAGGCGTTCGAGCTTGTGCTTGTGTAGCAGCTTCTTGGCTTCCTGGTAAGAGGTACCTTCACGAACGGTGATCAGCCGTTCGCGCTGTGTCATGATGTCGCGCACCGGAACGTCCAGACGGGTTTCGAACCAGATGTCACGGTTGGTGACGATGCCCGCCACCTTGCCGCCATCAATTACCGGAAAGCCGGAAACACCCAGCTCTTCCGACAGCTGCTTGACCTGCAGCACGGTGGTTTCGGGGGTAATGACAACCGGATCACGCAGAATGCCTGACTCGTACCGCTTGACCTTGGCCACCTGCGCAGCCTGCTCCTGCGCAGTCAGGTTCTTGTGCACGATACCGATGCCGCCCTCTTGCGCCATGGAAATGGCCAGGCGGGCTTCGGTCACGGTATCCATCGCTGCCGACACGAGCGGCAGTTTGAGGGAAATATTGCGAGTGAACTGGGTAGCCAGCGAAGTGTCCTTGGGCAACACCTCGGAATATGCCGGAACCAGGAGAACGTCGTCGAAAGTGAGTGCTTTGCCAAGCAGGCGCATGGGGAATCCTCCAAAAGCAAGATTTTACTGGCTCACCGGCCCAACACCCCCCGTTGCGCAGCAAACCCACAACAGATTGTAGAAAATTTCAATAACCTGGCTTGGCTCCAGCGCGCCGCCGGGCAAACAGACCTGCTGTTTTGGCACCCTGGCTGGCGAAGCGTTCGCGCCGCGCCACCTTGGGGTCGACCTGCAGGGCCCGGCAAAGCTCGATGCGGTCATCGGCGCGCAGGGGCTGATCCAGAGCCGCCTTGCGACCCCAAATGCTGTGCTGATATGTGTGGCTGTCTGCGCCCTGCTGCAGCCACTGTTGCACCGGCGCCAGCGTGCAGTGCACCAACGCATCACGCAGTGTGCTTCCCGCCGGCAACTGCAGAGACTGTGCAAGCACCGTGCGTGCCGCAGGCGCCATGGCAATGTTGACCTGAATGGTGTCAGCCATAGACTTGCTTGGCCCGCTGGATGAAGGCATCGACAAAGGTGCTGGTGATCTTGCCGAAAATCGGCCCCACCACCGCGGACAACGTACGGCTGGAAAAGTCGTACTCGATCTCGAAGGTGACGCGGCATGCACGCTGCGTGCCATCTCCCACCGGATCGAACTTCCAGATCCCCTTGAGGTGTGAAAACGGACCGCGTACCAGATTCATGATGACTTCGCGCCCAGGCACATGCACGTTGCGCGTCTGGAAGCTCTGCTTGATGCCAGCCATGGCAATGCCGACTTCGGCCACCATGCCATCGGGCAAGCGTTCCAGCACACGACCATAATCGCACCAGGGCAGGAACTGCGGATAGTCTTCGACCTTGGTGACCAGATCGAACATTTCTCCCGGGCTGTACCAGATCAATACGGATTTGTGAACAGTTTTCATAGAATACAGGTTTTCGCCATTGTAAACATGGCACCCCATTGCGGCCGTGCTACCGCCACCAAGGCCTTGCATTCGCGCCCCGCCAGCCTCATCTGCAAGGCTGTAACGTTTCATCACCGAGTTTCCATGGCCACCAAAAACAAGAAAGCCCTTCCTGCCCGCATCGCAGAAAACAAGAAAGCCGCCTTCAACTACTTTTTTGAAGAAAAGTTCGAGGCAGGTATGGTACTGCAAGGCTGGGAAGTCAAGGCCGTGCGCGAGGGCAAGGTGCAGCTCACCGACGGCTATGTCGTGGTCCGCGATGGCGAGCTCTACATCATCGGCTGCCAGATCAACCCGCTGAAAACCGCCTCGACCCATGTCAACCCCGATTCCGTGCGCACCAAGAAACTGCTCATGCACAAGGACGAAATCCGCCGTCTGATCGGCAAGGTGGAGCAAAAGGGCTACACGCTGGTGCCGCTGAATCTGCACTGGAAAAACGGTCGCGTCAAATGCGAAATCGCGCTGGCCAAAGGCAAGGCCGAGCATGACAAGCGCAGCACCATCAAGGAACGCGAAGGCAAGCGCGAAGTCGAACGCGCCATGAAAAGCCGTCACCACTAAGCAAAGACCGGATGTGTGTAATGCCCTCAAGAATTGGGGCAAGTGTAAGCACGGACGGTCAAGTCCCCGAAGGATTGGGCTCTGTATTGTGCAGGGCTCAGTCCTTTTTGCAGGAGTCGGATGGGCTTGCCGTCTGGTGACACGCGAGGCAGCCTGGACAGCAGCCGTATTACTTCAAGGCAGCCAGCGGATGCATGGCGTCGGGCCAGGGCGAGACAAAGAACGCGTCCACCAGATCCTGCGTGACATCTTCGACACGCGGCGGATTCCATTTCGGATTGTTGTCCTTGTCCACCACCAGCGCACGCACGCCCTCGATGATTTCGCTGCTGACGGCTGTGCGCCCCATGTGCTGCGGAAAGAAGCAGTGGCGTACCAGATCGCGCTCCATGCGGAGATCCTGGGCCAGGGTCATCTGGCGTGCACGGCGGATTTGCTCAAACACCACGTGCAACATCAACGGTGAACGCTGGCGCAGCGCGGCAGCCGTTTTCTGCGCCCACTCGCTGCCGGTGTCGGATTCGAGCTTCGACAGAATGGCCGGGAACGACTCGGCGCCAAAATATTTTTCGGCCTCGGAGCAAGCAAAGGCAAAGCCGTCGCTTGCCGCTGGCGCGGTCTCGCACTGGGCATGCAGCCACTGGCGTACGGCTGCGCCATCGGCAAAACGCTGCTCGCCGAGCTGCTGCCACACCTCAGTCTGGCGAACGCTGGGCAGAAAGCAATCGCCCAGACCTACGCCAATGCCGTCCGCGCCCTTGACATGGTCACCAGCCAATGCCAGCCACTCGCCGATGTGCCCAGGGCAACGACTCAGGAAGTAGCCACCACCCACATCGGGAAACAGGCCGATCAGCGTTTCCGGCATGGCCATGCGGGTGCGTTCGGTCAGGATGCGATCCGTGGCACCCTGGCTGATGCCCATGCCACCGCCCATCACGATGCCGTCCATGAAGGCGATATAGGGCTTGCCCAGATGGTGCGTCAGATGGTTGAGGGCGTACTCTTCTGTGAAAAAATCCTCGATTTCCGGATTGCCGTGCTCGGCCTGGTCGTAGAAGAAACGGATATCGCCACCCGCACAGAAAGCGCCGAACGGGCCTTCCTTGTTGCTACCACGAATGGCCACTGCACGCACCGCATCGTCCGCCTGCCAGGCCAGCAAAATCTCGTACAGGCTGCGCACCATGCCCAGCGACAGCGCATTGAGCGCCTTGGGTCGGCTGAGCGTGATAAAGCCCACGTCACCGCGCACCTCGCTGCTGATATCGGGTGTGGCCCATTTCCATTGCTGAGTCATTGCGTCCGTCTCCGTTCTTGGCATGTGTTGGCAGCAAGTGCACCCACAACCAGTGCACTGCCGATGAAAGTCGCGGATGCCGGCAGGTCGCCGACATTCCGCCCAACAAGGAGTATGCCAAAAATCACAGCGGGCGCCCTGGCCGCCAAAACAAAACGACCCGGCGACTGAGCATGTCAGCACCTGGGTCGTTGGTGGTCTGCTTCAAGACCGGATAGCACGCATGCGGCCGCGCGGTATGGCGCAACCGCATCGACCATCAGGCTTCGCGGGCAGCGCGCTTGCGGTCGTGTTCCTTCAGGTAGCGCTTGCGCAGGCGGATGCTCTTGGGCGTGATTTCGACCAATTCGTCATCCTCGATGAACTCTACGCCGTATTCCAGCGTCAGATCGATCGGCGGCGTGATCTTGATGGCATCTTCCTTGCCAGAAACGCGGAAGTTGGTCAGCTGCTTGGTACGTGTGGCGTTCACGACCAGGTCGTTGTCACGGCTGTGGATGCCGACAATCATGCCTTCGTACACCGGATCACCCGCTTTCACGAACATGCGGCCGCGATCGTCCAGCTTGCCCAGCGCGTAGGTGAAGATCTCGCCATCGTCCATGGAAATCAGCACGCCGTTCTTGCGGCCGCCGATTTCGCCCTTATGCGGCTCATAGCTGTCGAAGATGTTGCTGATCAGGCCGCTGCCGCGGGTCAGATTCAGGAATTCATTGGTGAAACCGATCAGACCACGCGCCGGAATGCGGTATTCCAGGCGTACACGGCCACGGCCGTCCGGCTCCATGTTCACCAGTTCGCCCTTGCGCTCACCCAGCGCCTGCATCACGCCGCCCTGGTGGCCTTCTTCGATGTCGGCTGTGACCAGCTCGATCGGCTCGCAGCGCGCGCCGTCAATCTCGCGGAACACCACGCGCGGCTTGCTCACGGCCAGTTCATAGCCCTCGCGGCGCATGTTTTCGAGCAGGATAGTCAGGTGCAGTTCACCGCGGCCCGATACTTCGAACACGCCGTCTTCATCGGTTTCGGACACGCGCAGCGCCACGTTGCTTTGCAGTTCCTTCTGCAGGCGGTCCCAGATCTGGCGGCTGGTCACGAACTTGCCTTCGCGGCCGGCCA
>CAYPRU010000038.1:0-6239 GCA_964413485.1 uncultured Allobrachymonas sp.
TGGGGCACTCGGACGTGAGTACGACGATGATCTATACCCATGTCCTGAAAGTCGCTGCCGCAGGAACCGCCAGCCCGTTGGATTCCTTGGCCTTGCACTTGCGGCCTGGCTGAATGACGGCTTTGGAGCTTCTAGCTGGATGGCGGCTCAGGGTCGAGAGGACCCGTTCACACACGTTGGAAGCCGCCATTCCCGGAAGTCTCACAAGTCTCCTCCCGCCAAGTGACCGGTTCAAGTGGTAGACCGGTCTCTTGCGGTACTGACCGATGAAATCTCTGCTGTGGCACTTTGAACATGGCACGACGCCGAAGTCGAGCGGCAGCAACCAGCCTTATCCTGCCGGCATAGAACCTTGGTGCGAACCCGCAGAGGCGGCGCTTGGAAACGTATCGGTTTTCGCTCCCTCCGTGCGCCGATAATGTCATTTTCAAAAGGCGACTGCACGAAGTGTCAGGAGCCGATAGCACTATGCCCGTAAGCGCAAAAACAGCTCGGCTCAGTACGAGCTAAGTCTGCCTGCGTAACTTCTCCACCGTGCAAATCCCTGCACTCTTCTGGAGAAGCATCATGTACCGCTACACCAAACTTTCCCTGCTGGCCATCGCCATTGCTACGACTGGCGCTGTTGCCTACGCCGCCAAGGGTGGCATGGAAAACGACGCCTTGGCGATCACCAAGGCCAAGATTCCGCTTAACCAGGCCGTCACCGTTGCCGAGCAGCACGCCAATGGCAAGGCATCGCGCGCCGAGTACGAAAACTCGAAGCAAGGCTGGGTCTATGACGTGGAAGTCGTCAGCGGGGCCAAGGTCTTCGATGTCCGGGTCGATGCCGACAAGGGCACCGTCATCTCGTCTGCCGAGGACAAGGCGGATCACGATGACGACCACGACAAGCAAGACTGACCGCCTGCCAGTGTGGCCGGATCGCGTATGACGCCGTGATCCGGCCCGGAGACTTCATGGAACATCTCAACCAAACATTCTTCCTATGGCTCAACGCGCCTGAACACCCGAATGCTCTGGTGGTGACGCTGGCCACCTTCTTTGCGGAATGGCTCATCTGGGCCGTCCCGATTCTGATCGGCATCGGCTGGCTGCGCGGCAATGTGAACACCCGCAAAGCGCTGCTGGTCGCTACCGCATCCGGCCTGCTTGGGCTGCTGACCAACCAAATCATCGGCCTGGCTTGGTCGCATCCCCGGCCTTTCATGATCGGGCTGGGTCATACGCTCATTCCCCATGTTGCCGACTCGTCATTTCCCAGCGATCACCTGACGCTGTGGTGGTCGGTTGCCGTCAGCTTTCTGCTACAGCGAGGACTGCGAAGGGCTGGCGTCGCTTTGGCGCTGTTTGGCCTCCCCATCGCCTG
This sequence comes from uncultured Allobrachymonas sp., assembly GCA_964413485.1. GTDB lineage: Bacteria > Pseudomonadota > Gammaproteobacteria > Burkholderiales > Burkholderiaceae_C > Brachymonas. The sequence continues at coordinate 1,370 of CAYPRU010000038.1, forward strand.
GTCACGCATCTACCTGGGGGTTCACTTTCCGCTGGACATGCTTGGTGCCATCGCGGTCGCGGCGCTCAGTGCCGTGCTGACGTTGCACGAAGCACGGTGGTATCTGGGGCCGATCTACCGGCTGGCGACCCGTATCCATTGTTTGTTGTTCGGCAGACTGATCGCGCTGGGATGGGTGCGCGAGTGAGCCTATGGATGGGCTAAGTCTGCCTGGTCAGACTGGCGGCAATTCCTTTTACCTCGGCAGGAGAACACCATGAACAATTTGCCTACGGTCAGAGCAAGCGACTGGCTCAACAAAGTCCCTGAAGTCACGCTGTCGTTCTGGATCATCAAGATCATGTCCACGACGGTGGGCGAGACGGGGGCCGACTTCCTGGCGGTCAACGCGGGCTTTGGCCAGGGCCTGACGCGCACCGTCATGGCCGCTTTGCTGGCAGTCGCCCTATTCACTCAACTGCGTACCCGCCGCTACACCCCTTGGATTTACTGGCTAACGGTCGTGTTGGTCAGCGTGGTCGGAACCCAGATCACCGACCTGTTGACCGACGGCCTGGGCGTCAGCTTGTACATCAGCACTTCGGCGTTCGCCGTGGCGCTCGCCGCGATCTTCTTTGTCTGGTATCGGGTTGAACGTACCTTGTCTATCCACGACATTGTGACGCGCAACAGGGAGCTGTTCTATTGGTCAGCCATCCTCTGCACGTTTGCGCTGGGCACTGCTGCCGGCGATCTGGCGACCGAGGCACTGGGCTTGGGCTTTACCTGGGGCGCAGTCGCCTTCGGCGCGCTGATCGGCATTACCTATGCCGCCTGGCGTATGGGTGGCAACGCCGTGCTGACCTTCTGGATCGGCTACATCCTGACCCGACCCTTCGGCGCTGCGCTCGGCGACCTGCTGACTCAGGCCAAGACCTATGGCGGCCTCGGAATGGGGGCCATGTGGACCAGCGCCCTCTTCCTCTCAGTCATCGTCATGCTGGTGGCCGTTGCGCAGTTCAGCATGAACGCGGGCCGCTCCGCCCAGGCCGCCGAGTAACCCTCTTCCCAATTTCTAAGGAGAAATCATGCCCAATACGCACTCTATCGCTCGCCTTGTCGCCACCGTATCGGCGGTGGCGCTCGTGGCCCTGGCCACCGGCTGCTCCAAGCCTGCCGACCAAGGCCGCGCGAGCACCGCCTCTGCACCGTCTGCCAATGCCAGCACGGTATCGCCAAGCAAAGCCGCTTCCAAGCTGGGCGACTTGACCGCATTTCGCAGCATCGCCGCTGACGTGTCCACCATCGTAGACAAGGGTGATCTGCCCGCCGCCAAGACCCGCATCAAGGATTTGGAGGTGGCCTGGGATTCGGCCGAGGCCGGACTGAAACCGCGCGCTGCCGACGACTGGCATGTGCTCGACAAAGCCATCGACAAGGCGTTGTCTGCGTTGCGTGCCGATACGCCAAGCCAAGCTGACAGCAAGGCTGCGATGGGTGCTTTGCTAAAAACCTTCGACACGCTCGAAGGTAAAGCCTGACCCATGAGCGTGCCCCATGAAAACATCCACTGAATACGCTCTGGCCAAGGTGCCCGAAGTCACGCTGGGCTTTTGGCTCATCAAGATTGCAGCAACCACGCTTGGCGAAACCGGCGGCGATGCCGTCTCGATGTCCATGAACCTGGGCTATCTGGTCGGTACCGGCATCTTCGCGGTGATCTTTCTGGCTGCCGTCGTCGCGCAGGTCAAGGCCAAGGGCTTCCACCCCTTCCTGTACTGGACCACCATCATTGCCACCACCACGGTCGGCACGACGTTGGCCGACTTTGCGGATCGTTCGCTCGGAATCGGGTACGCTGGCGGTTCGAGCTTGCTGCTGGCCTTGTTGCTCGGCTCGCTCTTCGTCTGGCATCGCACCCTCGGCTCCGTGTCGGTGAGCACCGTCAGCTCACCCAAGGCGGAAGCGTTCTACTGGCTGACGATCATGTTCTCGCAGACGCTGGGCACGGCGTTGGGTGACTGGATGGCGGATACGGCGGGCCTGGGCTACACCGGCGCGGCCGTCGTGTTCAGTGGGTTGCTTGCCCTGGTGGTCGCAGCCTACTACTGGACGGGCGTGTCCCGCACGCTGCTGTTCTGGGCGGCGTTCATCCTGACCCGCCCGCTGGGAGCCGTGGTCGGCGACTTTCTGGACAAGCCGCTGAGCGCGGGAGGTCTGGCGCTGAGCCGCTATTCAGCGTCGGCAGCGCTGCTGGCCTTCATGCTGACCGCGATCCTACTGTTTAGGCAGAGGGCAGCCCGGACCGCGCATTGAACAACGATTGAAAGGAGAGGGAATGCGGGTATTGCTGGTCGAAGACGACCCCATGATCGGTGAGGCGATCCAGGGCGCATTGAAGGATGCGTCTTACGCCACCGATTGGGTGAAGGACGGGCAGACCGCCCTCACGACACTGGGTTGCCAGCACTATGACCTAGTTCTGCTCGATCTGGGCTTGCCCGGCAAGGATGGACTGGAGGTGCTGGCCAGCATCCGCGCCAAGGACAACCCGGTTCCTCTGCTCATTATCACGGCGCGTGATGGACTGGATGACCGCCTGCGTGGCTTGGACGGCGGAGCCGACGATTACGTGTCAAAGCCCTTTCAGATGGCGGAGCTGTTGGCTCGGATGCGCGCTGTTATGCGGCGCAAGGGCGGCACCGCATCACCCGCGCTCACCAATGGCGTGGTGTCGCTCGATCCGGCCACAAAAGAAGCCAGCGTTAACGGTGGCTCCCCGGTGCAACTGTCCAACCGGGAGTTCTCGCTGCTGCAAGCCTTGCTGGTTCGGCCGGGAGCCATCCTCTCGCGCAGCGAGCTGGAAGACCGCATCTACGGCTGGGGGGAAGAGGTCGAAAGCAACGCCGTCGAATTTCTGATCCATGCACTGCGGCGCAAGCTGGGCAGCGAGGTCATCAAGAACGTCAGGGGGGTCGGATGGATGGTCTCAAAAGACGCCTGAACGAGTCGGTTCAGCTCAAGCTGTCCTTCACCCTGTCGCTAGCCATCCTCGTGGTTGCCATCGTGGCGGGCATCTTCTCGTTCCTGTCGGCCTTCGACGAAGCCCATGAGCTACAGGACGACGTTCTACGCCAGGTGGCACAACTCATGGATCGGCAGCGCCTGTCACCGGCCCCGCCGACGACCGATGTTCGCCCCAAAGATGTCGATGAAGAATCACGCGTGATCGTCCAGTACTTGGGCGAAGCCAATCCATCTGAGGCAAGCGTGGATGCAGGCGGCACGCTTCCCTTGCCTACGACACTGGCTGATGGGTTGCACACGCTGGAGATCGGTGGCGAGTCGTTCCGCGTGCTGGTCAAAACCACGGCTGCCGGTGAACGCATCGCGGTGGCGCAGGAAGCGGGCTTCCGCAATGAAATCGCCCGCGATGGCGCGCTACGCACCGTGATGCCTTTCCTGATTCTCGTGCCGGTATTGCTATTGATAGTCGCTGACCTGGTGCGCAAGATGTTCCGCCCCATTGCGGCACTTTCCAAGGAAATTGACCTGCGGGCCGAGCAGGAACTGCACCCCGTCGAAGACCGTCACCTTCCGGTCGAGGTGCGCCCGTTTGCCGTGGCCATCAACCGATTGCTCGCCCGCGTTGGCCAGTCAATGGACTCTCAGCGCCGCTTTGTGGCGGATGCCGCGCACGAACTGCGCTCGCCGTTGACCGCCCTTTCGCTGCAAGCGGAGCGGCTGGCAGATGCGGAAATGTCCGGGATGGCACGTGAACGACTGACGGTCTTGCGCCAAGGGATCGAGCGCGGCCGAAGCCTGCTGGATCAACTCCTGACCTTGGCCAAGGCGCAGTCGGCCACTGATACGCCGAAGTCGCCGGTTTCCGTCCAAGGCATCTACCGCCGCGTGCTGGAAGACCTCATGCCTCTGGCCGAGGCCAAGCACATCGACATCGGTGTCGAAGGCACGCAAGACGCCGAAGTGTGGGCGAGCGAACTGGACATGATTGCCCTGGTCAAAAATCTGGTCGATAACGCCATTCGCTATACACCAGAGGGTGGGCGGGTCGATCTTTCCGTGGGCATATCGGAAGGGAAAGCCGAGCTGCGTGTTCAGGATAGCGGGCCTGGCATTCCGTTGGCAGAACGGGATCGGGTTTTTGATCCCTTCTACCGCACGCTAGGCAGCGAGCAGATTGGTTCGGGCCTAGGGTTATCCATCGTCCAAACGATTGCCCATCGCATCGGCGCTGAAATACGCCTCGATTTCGTGGACGAAACTCAGCAAACCGGCTTAAAGGTTTCCGTTATCGTTCCCATGAAGCAATGACTTGACAAACGAGGAGTGTAGCGGATTGGTTACTTCAACTGGTTGGTTCTACTGCGCACTACTATCGGCTGTGTTTGCGGCGCTGACGGCCATTTTTGCCAAGGTGGGCATTCAGGGAGTTGATTCCGATCTGGCTACCTTGATCCGAACGGCCATCATCATCGTCGTCCTGTCGGCGTTTGTCGCCTACACGGGAAAATGGGCCAACCCCTTGGAGCTGTCACCCAAGACATGGCTTTTCCTCGGGCTGTCCGGCTTGGCGACCGGAGCGTCATGGGTCTGCTATTTCCGTGCACTCAAGATCGGCGATGCCTCAAAGGTTGCGCCGGTCGATAAACTCAGTCTGGTCTTGGTGGCTGTGTTTGCGTTCACCTTTCTCGGCGAACGTCCTTCACTCCGGGAGTGGTCCGGGATTGCGATGGTCGCTGGTGGCGTTTTGTTACTGGCGTTCAAGCGATAACGGGCAGGTTATGCTGACTCAACCAGTCGTCGCCCTTCCTCAACTCGCCGAGCAGTCAGTCCCGCTTTATGGCGTACCTCTTGAACTCCTGCGTGT
>CAYPRU010000039.1:0-6041 GCA_964413485.1 uncultured Allobrachymonas sp.
CGCCCATCGACGCAGGCAATGAAGATGTTGCACACCCCGGTTGCGCAGCTCGGTTGCCACCTGCAGCCAGAACTTGGCCCCCTCGGTTTGAGCCAGCCACAGGCCCAGCACCTGCTTGTTGCCATTCATGGTGATGCCGATGGCCAGGTACAGCGCCTTGACCCGCACCGCACCCTCGCGCACCTTCACATGGATGCAGTCCAGGTAAACGATGGGGTAGATCGGATCGAGCGGCCTGGCCTGCCAAGCCTTGACCTCTTCGCTGACAGCGTCAGTCACGGAGGAGATCGCCGTCATCCATGGCGAGGGCGAGCATTTCTGTGCCGGGCTGGACTTGTCCGAGCTGCAGGAGCGCGACGCGGGCGAAGGCCTGCACCACTCCCGCATGTGGCACAGCGCGCTGGAATGCGTTGAAAAAGGCCCGGTGCCCGTGATCGTGGCGCTGCACGGCGCCGTGGTCGGCGGCGGCCTGGAACTGGCGAGTGCCTGCCATACCTTACCCTGCGTCGGCAGCTAAACACGAGCGAAGGAGTTAATGCTCCAACGCTCCAATTTGGGGCAGGGATCCTACATGGGCACGAAGTTGGAGGCGCATGTGGTGGCACGGTGCGTTTGTCTAGGAGTCGGCCCTTCTGAATCCACTTCACGAGTTTTCAAACACATTGCGGGGTTGGCATCAATATTGCTTAGACGATGTAGTCCGCATATACAGTGTGCAGCGGATGTGATTCATCTGCAGGTGATGGCCAAGTTCCGGAATACGCACTCCGAGCCGGCTTCTGCAGGGTTGCAAACCGACATTGAAAGCAAGCGCATGAAGATCATCGTCGTCGGCCACGGTATGGTGGGGCATAAATTCCTGGAAGAACTGCATCAACTCCAGAGCCCGGGTATTCAAGTCACGGTTATTTGCGAGGAACCTCGCCCCGCCTATGACCGGGTACACCTATCCGAGTTTTTTGTAGGTAAAACCGCCGATGAACTCTCGCTGGTGCCGCCCGACTTCTTCGCGCGCAGCGGATTTCACCTGAGCCTGAACACAAAGGTGGTGGCCATTGACCGTGAGCTCAAGACGGTGAGCACCCAGAACGGTCGGACACTGCCCTATGACAAGCTGGTGTTGGCCACCGGGTCCTATCCCTTCGTGCCTGCGGTGAGTGGCAGTGACCGCCCGCATTGTTTTGTGTATCGCACCATCGAGGACCTGGAGGCCATGAAGGCCTCAGGCGCTCACTCCAAGAGTGGCGTGGTCGTAGGCGGTGGTCTGCTGGGCCTGGAGTGCGCCAAGGCCCTGCGCGATCTCGGTTTGGAAACGCATGTAGTGGAGTTCGCCCCGCGCCTCATGGCGGTGCAGGTGGATGAGGATGGCGGCCGCATCCTGCAACGCAAGATCGAGGATCTGGGGGTGCAGGTGCATACCAGCTGCAGCACTCAATGGATTACCAATGGTGCATCTGCCCGTCACCGCATGGTGTTTGCGGACGGCCGATACCTGGAGACCGACATGATCGTGTTCTCCGCCGGCATCCGGCCGCGCGACGAACTGGCGCGCCAGAACGCCTTGGCGGTGGGGCCTCGCGGCGGAGTGATGATCAACGACCAGTGCTTCACGGACGACCCCGACATCTACGCCATCGGCGAATGCGCCTGCTGGCAGGGCCAGCTGTACGGTCTGGTGGCGCCCGGCTTTGAGATGGCCCGGGTGGCAGCCAGGCACCTGGCTGGTCAAGCCAATGCAACTTTCTCGGGTGCCGACCTGAGCACCAAGCTCAAGCTGATGGGCGTGGATGTGGCCAGCCTGGGCGATGCGCATGGACAGACGCCGGGCAGCCGCAGCTTCAGGTACATGGACGAGCGCAAGCAGGTCTACAAGAAGATCGTGGTCAGCGAAGACGGCAAACGCCTGCTGGGGGCGGTTCTGGTGGGCCAGGCCGAAGAGTACGGCACACTGCTCCAGATGGCGCTCAACGGCATTGCCTTGCCTGACGACCCGGAGTTCCTGATCCTGCCAAGCAGCGAGGGCAAGGCCAAGCCTGGCCTGGGCGTCGATACCCTGCCGGACAGCGCCCAAATCTGCTCGTGCAACAATGTCAGCAAGGCGGCCATCTGCATGGCCGTCGGGGAAGGCTACACCACGCTGCCCCAGATCATGGCCTGCACCAAGGCGGGCACCACCTGCGGCGGCTGCGTTCCGCTCGTCAGCCAGCTCATGAAGGCCGAGATGTCCAAGCGCGGCATGGTGGTCAGCAACCACATCTGCGAGCACTTTGCCTACTCCAGGCAGGAGCTGTTCCACCTCGTGCGGGTCGGCGGGATCCGAAGCTTCGATGACCTGCTGGCAAGACATGGCAAGGGCCTAGGCTGCGACATCTGCAAGCCCCTGGCCGCTTCCATCTTCGCGTCTTGCTGGAACGAATTCGTGCTCAAGGGGGAACTGGCCAGTCTGCAAGACAGTAACGACTATTTCCTCGGCAACATCCAGAAGGACGGCACTTACTCGGTGGTGCCTCGCATGGCTGGCGGTGAAGTCTCGCCAGATGGCCTGATCGCCGTGGGCAGAGTGGCCAAGAAGTACGGCCTCTACACCAAGATCACCGGCGGTCAGCGGGTCGATCTCTTCGGCGCCCGTCTTGAGCAGTTGCCACTGATTTGGGAGGAGTTGATCGCGGCCGGCTTTGAATCCGGTCATGCCTACGGAAAATCCCTGCGCACGGTCAAGAGCTGCGTGGGCAGCACCTGGTGCCGCTACGGTGTAGACGACTCCGTGGGCTTGGCCGTGGAACTGGAAAACCGCTACAAGGGCTTGCGCGCACCGCACAAGATCAAGTTCGGCGTTTCCGGCTGCACCCGCGAGTGCGCCGAAGCGCAGGGCAAGGATGTGGGCATCATCGCCACCGAGCGGGGCTGGAACCTCTATGTGTGCGGCAACGGCGGCATGAAGCCCCGGCATGCCGAGCTGATTGCCTCCGACCTCTCAAAGCCCGAGTTGATCCGCCTGATCGACCGCTTCCTGATGTTCTATGTGCGCACGGCCGACCGGCTGCAACGCACCAGCAACTGGCGCGAAAGCCTGGAAGGCGGCCTGGCCTACCTCAAGCAGGTGCTGATCGACGATGCCCTGGGCTTGGGCGCCGAATTGGAGGCCCAGATGCAGCATGTGGTGGACACTTATCAATGCGAGTGGAAGACCGCCGTCACGAATCCCGAGGTGCGCCGGCGCTTTCGCAGCTTCGTCAACAGCGAGCAGGCCGACGAGCGCATCGTGTTCGTCAAGGAGCGTGGCCAGATCCGTCCAGCCCGCCCTGACGAAAGACATGACATAGATACCGAGGCTCTGAGCGCCTGAACTTCCCTAAGGAGAACGACATGAATGACACGAAAACGCCATGGCGCGTTGTCTGCAAGGCCGGCGATATCCTGCCAGGCACGGGCGTCTGCGCCCTGGTCGAGGATGTCCATGTGGCCGTCTTCCGCATGGGGCAGACGAGCTTCTACGCCATCGACAACATCGACCCCCGCTCGGGCGCCAGCGTACTCTCCCGAGGGCTGGTGGGCAACTTGGGTGAGCACCTCGTCGTGGCCTCTCCGCTCTACAAGAACCACTTCGACCTGCGCACCGGGCAATGCTTGGAGGCGTCGGAGCATTCAGTCAGGGCGCATACCGTGCGCATCGAGGGCGAGCAGGTGCTCGTCGCTGTTTCCTGATTCCCCTTCCTCCCTGTTGAAAAGGTAATCCATGGCCTACCTAGCTCCTGCTGAATTCGTCACCAAGATGGTCGACGCTGGTGAATCCAAGCTCCTGATGTCCACCAAAGACACTCTGGTGCGCGCCTACATGGCTGGTGCCATTTTGGCCCTGGCGGCGGCGTTTGCCGTCACGGTGACCGTCAACACCGGCAATCCGCTGGTGGGTGCCTTGCTGTTTCCGGTAGGCTTTTGCATGCTCTACCTGCTGGGCTTTGACCTGTTGACGGGAGTCTTCACCCTGACGCCCCTGGCAGTGCTGGACAAGCGCCCCGGCGCCACCTGGGGCAACGTCATGCGCAATTGGGGCCTGGTGTTCACCGGCAACTTTGCCGGCGCGCTGACGGTGGCGGTGTTCATGGCCATCATCTTCACCAACGGCTTCAGCGAACTCCCCAATGCCGTAGGCCAGAAGATTGGCCACATCGGCGAAGGCCGCACCCTGGGCTACGCGGCCCATGGTGCCGCCGGCATGCTCACCCTCTTCGTGCGGGCCGTGATGTGCAATTGGATGGTTTCCACCGGCGTGGTCGCCGCCATGATGTCCACCAGCGTGTCAGGCAAGGTCATGGCCATGTGGATGCCCATCCTGGTGTTCTTCTACATGGGCTTCGAGCACAGCATCGTCAACATGTATCTGTTCCCCTCGGGCCTGATGCTGGGCGGCAACTTCACCATCATGGACTACATGATCTGGAACGAGATTCCCACCGTTCTGGGCAATTTGGTCGGGGGCCTGACCTTTGTGGGTGCGACCCTGTATTCCACCCATTACAAGGCCAGGCCCAAGCGCAAGGTTGCCTGAGCCACCTCGCCGGACACCGCAGATGCGCAAGCGCATTCGCGTCAGCTTGGGCCAGCATTCGCAAGCCGGGGCCGGGGAGCATAACCAAGACTTCCACGGCGCGCTGTTGCCCCAGGGCAGGGTACTGGCGATCAAGGGCGTGGTGCTGGCCCTGGCAGATGGCATCAGCTCGAGCCGCCTGAGCCATCTGGCCAGCGAAACCGCGGTGCGCTCGTTCCTGGACGACTATTACGCCACCTCGGAGACTTGGTCGGTGCGGCGCTCAGCGCTGCGGGTGCTTTCTGCTACCAACTCTTGGCTGCATGCACAGACACAGCATGGCGAAGGTCGCTTTGACAAGGACAGGGGCCACTTCTGCACCTTCAGCGCACTCATCCTCCAGGGTCGAACCTTGCACTTGCTGCATGTGGGCGACTCCCGCATCTACAGGCTGCACGCGCAGGCCCTGGAGCAGCTCACGCAGGGACTACAAGCCCTTCACCGCCGGGAGATGGTGCATTGCGACCTGCGGCCGGAAAACGTCATGATCGACCGTGCTGGCACGGTCAAGCTGATCGACCTGGCCAACGTGCGGGTGGCCGGACTGGCCGAAGGGGGGCTTGTGCCCGAGAGCATCTTGCGACCGGCACCTTGCAGTACATGGCACCCGAGTGCCTGCTTGGCCACGAAGCCACGGCCCAGTCTGACCTCTTTGCCCTGGCGGCGCTGACCTATCAGATGCTCTGCGGGCAGTTGCCTTACGGCTTGGCGTCCACGCGCGTTAGGTCGATGCAGGATGTGTGGGCCGCCTTCGCTACGCCCCCCTGCGTCACCACAGACCAGAACTGCCGGCTTGGCTCATGGGGTGCTCGCCAAGGCCCTGTCGCCGTCGCCAGCCAAACGCCAGCAGGAGGTCTCGGAATTTGCCTATGAATTGAAGGTGCCAGCAGGTGCCTCCTGGTTAGCCAAACCGCCTCCCCTGATTGAGCGGGATCCTGTGCTTTTTTGGAAATGCCTGTGCTTGTTGCTGGCCTTGACCACGACAGCGCTGGGCCTGTTGGTGTCTCAGAGAGTCTGATTCCTGGGGAAGCGGACGGCTCACGAGTGGCCGGTAGGGGTTGGGAGTACCTGTTCGGCATCGTGCGTAGCACGACCTTCAAGATGCCATTGCGATTCGAAGTACCGCAAGGGTCCGCTGTTCATTCGAAATCGGCCATCGGATCGACCATGGACCCTGCACATGAATGAGCGATTCGGGGAGAAAAACGTGATCCGGCAGCAGAGGATGTGCAAAATTTTGTGTAAACGGACCATCCCCCAGGGACATCAGCCCTGTAGTCCATAAACACAATGACCACCAAGAATCATGAAGTGCCGAAGAACTTCTGTCTGGCCTGCTGGCCAACTACAAGAAGCCTGAAGATCTGATAGGTGAGAACGGTTTGCTCAAGCAGCTGACCAAGCTGCGCAACCGCGGGGTGTGCAGGACACTTCTTGCCTGCGTCGATGGGCT
>CAYPRU010000040.1:0-5641 GCA_964413485.1 uncultured Allobrachymonas sp.
TGTAGAAGCCTTCGGGGAACAGCGGGCGGATCGGGCGGTCGATCAGGCGGCTGGTGAGGGTTTCCAGCTCGGAAGGCTTGGCTTCACGCTTGAAGAAGCTGCCAGGGATCTTGCCGGCGGCGTAGGTCTTCTCGATGTAATCCACGGTGAGCGGGAAAAAGTCCTGACCCTGCTTGGCGACCTTGGAACCGACCACGGTGGCCAGCACCACGGTGTCATCGATGTTGACCAGCACGGCGCCGCTGGCCTGACGGGCGATTTCGCCGGTTTCGAGGGTCACGGTATGCTGACCCCATTGGAAGGTTTTGGTGACTTTGTTGAACATGGTGTTCTCCAGGATGAGCACCTTGCAGCACACGATGCCATTCCAGCACAACCCTGCTGCAGGACCGTGGTGGAATGACACAGCTTCGCGCTTGCAACGAGCTCCGTGTGTAAATCAAAAAACAAAACGCCTGAGGGAACCGGGTCACTCAGGCGTTTTGCGGTGTTTCACGCTTACTTGCGCAGACCCAGCTTGGCGATCAGCGCCAGGTAACGGTCAGCGTCCTTGGACTTGAGGTAGTCCAGCAGCTTGCGGCGGCGGCTCACCATACGCAGCAGACCGCGACGGCCATGATGGTCCTTGGCGTGCTGTTTGAAGTGCGGGGTGAGTTCGTTGATGCGTGCGGTGAGCAGCGCAACTTGTACTTCGGGGCTACCAGTGTCATTGGCACCACGGGCGTTATCCTTGATAACGGCAACTTTATCGACCATTTTTTTTCCTTGAAAATAACGACTTGCGTCGCGGGATGGACTTGCCTGCGACGTGCATTTACCCCTGCCAGGCGAATGCCGGCAATGGGGAAACCCGACTATTATAGACTGGACAAGGAATTAAGGACAAGCACGCAGGAGCATATACGTACGCTTGGCTGGCTGTTTAACGGCGAGGCACTGAATGCGTGCAACATCACAGGGGGACGAAATCGGCTGCTGACAGCATTTGCGCCAACTCAGGCCACCATCTCCAGTGGCCAGCGCGGCTTGACATCAAAAGCGTACTCGGTGTGCGCCTGCGCACACCCAGCCTGCAGCCGCATGGCGGCTGCCAGGGCAATCATGGCGCCGTTGTCCGTGCACAGATGCAGCTCGGGGTAATGCACACGCACGCTGCGGCGCGCGCAGGCGGCGTCCAGCTGGCTACGCAATTCGGCATTGGCGCCCACGCCTCCGGCGACCACCAGCCGCTTCAGCCCAGTCTGGTCGAGGGCCTTGAGCGACTTCTTGAGCAGGACTTCCACAATTGCCGCCTGTGTGCTGGCGGCCAGATCGGCCCTGGCCTGGTCACACACGTTGCCGAGCTTTTTCACCTGGGTCAGCACGGCCGTCTTGAGTCCGGCGAAGGAGAAATCCAGATTACCGCTGTGCAGCAACGGGCGCGGCAAGCTGAAGGCATCGGGGTTACCGAAGGCCGCCAGGCGCGACAGTGCCGGCCCCCCCGGATAGCCCAGCCCCAGCAATTTGGCCGATTTGTCGAAGGCTTCTCCGGCGGCATCGTCGATGGTCTCGCCGAGCAGCGTGTACTGCCCCACCCCATCGACACGCATCAGCTGGGTATGCCCGCCGGAAACGAGCAAGGCGACGAACGGAAACTCTGGCGGATCGGCGCTGAGGAACGGCGACAGCAAATGCCCCTCGAGGTGGTGCATGCCCAGCACCGGCTTGCCCAGCGCCGCAGCCAGACTGCAGGCCACGCCAGCCCCGACCAGCAGAGCACCCGCCAGACCCGGGCCTTGGGTGAAGGCCACCACGTCCACGTCCTGCAAGGTATGCGCGGCTTCTGCCATGACCTGGCGCGTAAGGGGCACCACGCGGCGGATGTGGTCACGGCTGGCCAGTTCGGGCACGACGCCACCGTACGCCTGGTGCATGTCGATCTGGCTGTGCAAGGCATGCGCCAGCAGGCGCGGCACGCCACCAGACGGCTGTGTCTGCACCAGCGCCACCCCTGTTTCATCACACGAAGATTCGATTCCCAGCACCAGCATGGTTGTATATATCCTTTTCAGGCCTGTATTGTGCCTTGCCTGCCCAATGCAGGCGCAGTAACGCACAATACTGCCATGCACGATACATTCATTTCCATCCTGAAAGAAGTGGGCCGCGGCAAGGACGGCAGCCGGCCGATGACACGCGAGCAGGCCGCTTCGGCCTGGGGCCTGCTGCTGGACGACCAGGCCAGCGATGTACAGCTTGGCGCATTCTGCATGGCCATGCGCTTCAAGGGCGAAACCGCCGAGGAAATGGCTGGTTTTCTGGATGCCACCCATGCACGCATGCAGGCGCCGGCACTGCCCGATCCGGCCAGATTCACGATTGTGCTGCCCAGCTACAACGGTGCACGCCGCCTGCCGCTGCTGACCCCGCTGCTGGCCGGCCTGTTGCAGCAAGCGGGCCTGCAGGTGCTGCTGCATGGCATGGCTACCGAGGACCGCCGGGTGGCGACACCTGCGCTGCTGACGGAACTGGCATCGCTGGACATCGTCCTGCCGGCCTGGCATGAAACAGCCAGCCTGTGCCCAGGGCTGGTGCGCGTGCTGAACGTGCGCCGCAGCATCGGGCTGCGCAATTCGGCGCACAGTCTGGTCAAGCTGATGAATCCGCTGCACGGCACTGCATTGCAGTCGCGCAGCCTGGTGGTGGGCAGCTACACCCACCCGGAATACGCAGAATCCATGGCCGCCACCGTGGAGCTGCTGGAAGGCAATGCCTTGCTGCTGCGCGGCACCGAAGGCGAACCGGTGGCCGATGCACGGCGCCAGCCCCTGCTGCGCGGCTTTGTGCGCGGTCAGCAGGTGATGGCGGTCGAGGCGCAGTACGGCAGCCTGGCAGATCTGCCGGATCTGCCGCACGGCACCGATGGCGCTGCCTGCGCACGCTATACCGCAGAGGTGTTGACCGGCCGGCTGCCGGTGCCGACGCCCATTGTGCGACAAGTGGAATGCCTGCTGGAACTGGCCCGGCAGGCTGGCGCATGATGCACGCGGCTTTTGACGTCGTCATCATTGGCGCCGGCGCCGCCGGCCTGTTTTGCGCGGCCCAGGCCGGGCAAGGCGGGTTGCGCGTGCTGTTGGTGGACCACGCCGCCAAGGTGGCTGAAAAAATCCGTATCAGCGGTGGCGGTCGCTGCAACTTCACCAATGTCGGCGCCACGCCGGCGCAGTTTCTGAGCCAGAACTCCCATTTCTGCCGCAGCGCGCTGGCACGCTACACGCCGCAGGATTTCATCGCGCTGCTGCAAAAGCATAGCATCGCCTTTCATGAAAAGCACAAGGGGCAGCTGTTTTGCGACCGTTCGGCGCAGGACATCATCGATCTGCTGCTGCGGGAATGCGAAGCGGGCGGCGTGCAGCGCTGGCAACCCTGCGCCGTGCGTGGATGGCAGCACACACCCGATGCCGCCCTGCCCTGGCAATTGCAGACCGAACGCGGCGTGGTGACCGCACGCGCCGTGGTGCTGGCGACCGGCGGCCTGTCGATTCCCAAAATCGGCGCCACCGACCTGGCTTGGCGCGTGGCACAGCAGTTCGGTCTGCGCACGGTACCGCCGCGCCCCGGCCTGGTGCCGCTGACCTTTGACGCTGCCAACTGGCAGCCCTTTGCGGCCCTGGCCGGCGTGGCCCTACCGGTGGAAATTGCCACAGACACGCGGGTGGGCAAGCGCACTCAGCGCATGGCCTTCACCGAAGACCTGCTGTTTACCCACCGGGGGCTGAGCGGCCCGGCCATTCTGCAGATATCCAGCTACTGGCAGGATGGCCAGCCGCTGCACATCAACCTGATTCCGGATGAAAACAGCAAGCTGCCGGACGCCCCCCAGCGCCCGCCCCTGCTGCAACATCTGCTGCAGGCCAAGGCGCGCGGGTCACGCAAGCTGGTGGTGAACGAGATCGGCAATTACCTGCCGGTGCGCCTGGCCGAATACTGGATCGCGCAGCATCCTGGCTGCCAGCGGCCATTGGCCGATGTTGCCGACAAGGCGCTCCAGCAATTCTGCGAAAGCCTGCAGCGGTGGCACATCGTGCCCAATGGCAGCGAGGGCTATGCCAAGGCCGAGGTTACGCTGGGCGGTATCGATACACGCGATGTGTCCTCACAAACCATGGAAACCAAGATGCCGGGACTGTACGTGATTGGCGAGGCGGTAGACGTGACCGGCTGGCTGGGCGGCTACAACTTCCAGTGGGCCTGGGCCAGTGCGCATGCCTGCGCCGAAGCGCTGGCCACAAGCGCTCCCTGAAAGCCCCGACTGCTATCCGGCCCAGGCTCTGCGCCCTTCCAAAAACAAAACCCTGCACTTTGCGGAGTGCAGGCTTTGTTCACAATCAAGCACCATCCGCAAACGCGACAGCATTGCTTGCCGCAATCCAGAAAGCGCAGACGCTATTACAGCCATGCACCGAGCCCCTGAGGCACCTTGCATGGCTGGCGGATACTAGCGCGTGATCAGGCCGCTGCCAAACGCTGCTCCAGCGCGTTCTTGGTCTTGACCAGTGCCTCTGGCATGCGCTCCCGCAGCTTGTCGAAGTGTTCGTCGTGCGACTTGAACTCTTCGGCCCAGGCGGCCTTATCGATACTGGTAACAGTGGCGAACTGCTCGGCGCTGAAAGGCAGGCCGTTCCAGTTGATCTCGCTGTAGGTCGGCGCGATACCGAACATGGTCTGCTCGCCAGTAACCTTGCCTTCGATGCGGTCCAGCATCCACTTGAGCACGCGCATGTTTTCGCCGTAGCCCGGCCACACGAACTTGCCGTCGACATCCTTGCGGAACCAGTTGACACAGTAGATCGGCGGGACGCTGGCGCCGCTGGCCAGCAGCTTGGCACCCAGATCCAGCCAGTGCTGGAAATAGTCGCTCATGTTGTAGCCGCAGAACGGCAGCATGGCAAACGGATCGCGGCGCACCACGCCCTGCGCGCCAAAGGCGGCTGCGGTGGTTTCGGAGCCCATGGTGGCCGCCATGTAGACGCCTTCGGTCCAGTTGCGCGCTTCGGTGACCAGCGGCACCGTGGTGCTGCGGCGGCCGCCAAAGATGAAGGCGTCGATGGCCACACCATTCGGATCATTCCACTGTGCATCCAGCGCCGGGTTGTTGGTTGCGGCCACGGTGAAACGGGCGTTGGCATGGGCCGCCTTGCGGCCGGCCTTGCCGTCCTCGGGGGTCCAGTCCTTGCCCTGCCAGTCGATCAGGTGCGCGGGGGTGACACCGCTGTCCTTTTCCATGCCTTCCCACCAGACATCGCCATCATCGGTCAACGCCACGTTGGTGAAGATAACGTTTTCATGCAGGCTGGCCATGCAGTTGGGGTTGGTCAGCGTATTGGTGCCGGGCGCCACGCCAAAGTAGCCGGCTTCGGGGTTGATGGCGTACAGCTTGCCGTCGTCGTGCGGCTTGATCCAGGCGATGTCGTCGCCAATGGTGGTGACTTTCCAGCCCTCGAAGGCCGACGGCGGCACCAGCATAGAAAAGTTGGTCTTGCCACAGGCGCTAGGAAAAGCGGCTGCCACGTGGTACTTCTTGCCTTCGGTATTGGTCACACCCAGAATCAGCATGTGCTCGGCCAGCCAGCCCTGATCGCGCCCCATGGTGGAGGCGATG
>CAYPRU010000041.1:0-4136 GCA_964413485.1 uncultured Allobrachymonas sp.
GGCCATTGAGACCATGCTGGCAGCAAGCCCCGCCACCGGCGCCTTCTGCCATGGCAACACGCCCACCCTGGCCGATTGCTGTCTGGTACCGCAGGTCTACAACGCCTTGCGCTTCGATTGCCCGCTAGGGAATTACCCCAATATCACCCGCATCGCACAGCACTGCAACTCCCTGCCAGCCTTCCAGCAGGCAGCCCCGGAAATGCAAATGGATGCGGAATAAAATCATTTGAAAACAATCACATAGATAGAAAAACTGGACAACAGCACATCGGGATGACCGCAAGGCATCCCGTTTTTTTTCGGACATTTATCGGAAAAATAAATATGTGAATCCAAATTTCCCGTTTGCCTGATAAATGCACCTCCAGTCTAATCAATCCATCAAACAACCCTCGTTGACACATAAGGAGACTCGCATGAGCGAAAAGAAATTTGCCTCCCACGCCGATCTGGAAGAGAAGAAAATCAGCTGGGAAAAGCTGTCTGACAATGCCTACGCGTACACCGCCGAAGGCGACCCGAATACCGGCGTGATCATCGGCGACGACGGCTGCATGATCATCGACGCTACCGCCACTCCAGTAGCCGCCCAGGGCGTGATCAAGAAAATCCGCGAGATCACCGACAAGCCGATCAAGTATGTGGTGCTGACCCACTACCACGCCGTGCGCGTGCTGGGTGCCAGCGGCTACAAGAGCGAAGGCCTGGAGCAGGTCATCGCCAGCAAGGACACCTACGACCTGATCGTCGAGCGCGGCCAGCAGGACATGGATTCCGAAATCGGCCGCTTCCCGCGCCTGTTCCAGGCCGTGGAAAGCGTGCCCGGCCTGACCTGGCCGACCCTGGTGTTCCAGGACGAAATGACCCTGTGGCTGGGCAAGCTGGAAGTCAAGATCAAGCAGATCGGCCGCGGCCACACCAAGGGCGACACCATCGTCTACCTGCCCTCGCAGAACATCTGCTTCTCGGGCGATCTGGTCGAGGCCGACGCTGCCTGCTACACCGGCGATGCCTACCTGGCCGACTGGCCGCAAACCCTGGACAACCTGTCCGCCATGAACTTCGAGAAGCTGGTGCCCGGCCGTGGCGCTGCCCTGCTCACGAAGGAAGCCGTCAGGAATGGCCTGTCCTACACGCGTGACTTCGTCAGCACGCTGTACCAGAGTGCTCAGGAAGCCGTTGCCCAGGGCATGGACCTGAAGGCCTGCATGACCCATACCCGCAAGAACATGGACCCCAAGTTCGGTGAAGTGTTCATCTACGAGCATTGCCTGCCTTTTGACGTGACCCGCGCCCATGACGAGGCCAGCGGCATTCGCGACCCGCGCATCTGGACCGCCGAACGCGACCAGCAGATGTGGCACGCCCTGCAGCAGGACTAAGCATTGCGTTCGCAGCGGCAAGGAACTGCCGCTGCCCTTCCCCCAATTTTTTTACAAGATCCGCCGAAAAGGCGGGCAGGGATAGCTGCGCCTTGCGTTTCGCCATCCGCCACTTTGACAGACATTTTCCGGAGACAAACATGCTGCAAACCTTCCAGTACCAGAAGTTCGAATACGTACAGCCGCCCGAACTGGCCGCTCGCGAAACCCGCCACTACCCGGTCGTGATCATCGGTGCCGGCCCGGTCGGCCTGTCCACCGCCATCGACCTGGCACAACAGGGCCAGCCAGTCCTGCTGCTGGACAACGACGACACTGTGTCGATCGGTTCGCGTGGCGTGTGCTACGCCAAGCGCACGCTGGAAGTGCTGGACCGCATGGGCTGCGACAACTCTTTCGTGGAAAAAGGCACCTCCTGGGACGTAGGCCGCACCTTCTTCCGCGATGACGAAGTGTTCAACTTCAACCTGCGCCCGCAATGCGACCACAACCGCCCCGGCATGATCAACCTGCAGCAGTACTACCTGGAAGACTATCTGATCAAGCGTGCCCGCAAGCTGGATAACCTGGAAATCCGCTTCCGCAACAACGTGATCTCGGTGGTTCCGGGTGAAGAGCGGGTTACTGTGCGCGTGGAAACACCAGACGGCCCCTACTCCCTGACCACCGACTGGCTGGTCGTGGCCGACGGCGCCCGCAGCCCGATCCGCACCATGCTGGGCCTGGACATCGACGGCAAGATCTTCATGGACCGATTCCTGATTGCCGACGTCGTGATGAAGGCCGACTATCCGGCCGAACGCTGGTTCTGGTTTGACCCGCCGTTCCACCGCAACCAATCGGTGCTGCTGCACAAGCAGGCCGACAACGTCTGGCGTATCGATTTCCAGCTGGGCTGGCAGGCCGACCCCGAAGAGGAAAAGAAACCGGAAAATGTCATTCCGCGCATCAAGGCCATGCTGGGTGACGACCGCGAATTCGAACTGGAATGGGTCAGCGTGTACACCTTCCAGTGCCGCCGCATGAACCAATTCAACCACGGCCGCGTGCTGTTCGTTGGGGATGCGGCACATCAAGTATCGCCCTTTGGCGCCCGCGGTGCCAACTCCGGCATCCAGGACAGCGACAACCTGGCCTGGAAGCTGAAGCTGGTCATGGAAGGCAAGGCCCCAGCCACGCTGCTCGACACCTATAGCGAAGAGCGCTGCTTTGCTGCAGACGAGAACATCATGAACTCGACCCGCTCCACCGACTTCATCACGCCCAAGAGCAACACCAGCAAGACGTTTCGCAACGCGGTGCTGGAGCTGGCCAACGACTACCCGTTTGCCCGCGCACTGGTCAACTCGGGACGCCTGTCGGTGCCCAGCTGGCTGTGTACCTCCAGTCTGAACACAGCGGACAGCGACAGCTTTTCCGGCAACATGATTCCGGGCGCCCCGATGGACGATGCCCCCGTGCTGGCCAACGGCAAGGACGACTGGCTGCTGCACCACGTGGGCAATGGATTCAAGGTGCTGGTGTACATCGACGACGCTGGCCAGCTGGATGCCGCCACCGTGCAGTCCTTGCAAGCACTGGCCCGGGACAGGATCGCCGTGGAGGCCTTGGTATTGGCCAAATCCGGTCAGGCGCCTGCCGGCATGCCCACCCTGCTCGACAGCAAGAGCCGTCTAGCCGAGCGCTACGACCTGCAACCCGGCACCACGTATCTGGCCCGTCCGGATCAGCATATTGCTGCCCGCTGGCGCCAATTCGACGCCGCCAAGGTGCGCGCTGCCGTAGCCCGCGCCACCTGCAACGCCTGACCCCATACCAACAAGGAGACAGAAAAATGGCTCTCAATACCCAGCCTAATTTCACCGAACCCGGCAAGCGCTACTTCCAAACCTTTTCACCCGGTGACGATTTCTACGAAGCACTGATCGAGATGCACCGTGACCTGAGCGACGAGCAAAGTGCCATGGTCAATGCACGCCTGATCCTGCTGCTATCCAACCACATTGGCGACATCGGCACGCTGCGCGAAGCCATGCAGGCGGCCCGCGGCAACATAACCCCCAACGCATAAACCAGGAGCATCGATCATGAGCATCGTCAAGAAGATTCACCACGTGGCCTACCGCTGCAAGGACGCCAAGGAAACCGTCGAGTGGTACCAGAAGTACCTGGACATGCGCTTCATCCTGGCCATCGCCGAGAACGAAGTCCCCTCCACCAAGGAGCCCGATCCCTACATGCACGTCTTCCTGGACGCCGGCAACGGCAACGTGCTCGCCTTCTTCGAACTGCCCACCCGGCCCCCCATGGGCCGTGACCCCAACACCCCCACCTGGACCCAGCACCTGGCCCTCTCCGTCGACTCCCTGGACGTGCTCGACCAGGTCAAGGCCAGGCTCGAAGCCGATGGCATCGAGGTCGTCGGCCCCACCGACCACACCATCTTCAAGTCCATCTACTTCTTCGACCCCAACGGCCACCGCCTCGAACTCGCCGCCGATACCGCCACCCCAAAAATGAGCAAGATGCTCGACGAGGTCAAGTGGGACATGCTCAACGAGTGGGCCAAAACCAAGAAGGCACCCCAGCACGCACGCTGGATGCACGACGGCAGCTTCAACGACTGATACTGACAAGGATTTCCACCCATGAAACTCGCCACCCTCCAGCAAGGCGGCCGTGACGGCACCCTCGTCGTCGTCAGCCGTGACCTCTCCCGCTGCCGCCCCGTCCCCGCCATCGCCCGCACCC
>CAYPRU010000042.1:0-1780 GCA_964413485.1 uncultured Allobrachymonas sp.
CGCCTATCACCGCGAACTTCCGCGAAGGCCTGAACGTGCTGCAGTACTTCATCTCGACGCACGGTGCGCGTAAAGGTCTGGCCGACACGGCACTGAAGACGGCCAACTCCGGTTACCTGACGCGTCGTCTGGTGGATGTGACGCAGGATCTGGTGGTGATCCAGAACGATTGCGGCACCCAGGACGGCCAGGTGATGCGCGCCATTGTCGAGGGCGGCGAAGTGATCGAATCGCTGCGCGACCGTATCCTGGGCCGTACTGCGGCCGAGGATGTGCTGCACCCCGAATCGCAGGAAGTGCTGACCAAGGCCGGCGAGATGCTCGACGAGGACATGATCGACGTGCTGGAAGCGGCCGGCGTGGACGAGGTGAAAGTGCGTACCGCGCTGACCTGTGCCACCCGCTTTGGCCTGTGCGCCAAGTGCTATGGCCGTGACCTGGGCCGCGGCGGCCTGGTCAACGTGGGCGAGGCAGTCGGCGTGATCGCGGCACAGTCCATCGGTGAACCGGGTACCCAGCTGACCATGCGTACCTTCCACATCGGCGGTGCGGCTTCGCGTGCCGCCATCGCCAGCAGCGTGGAAGCACGCTCCAACGGCGTGATCGGCTTTAATGCCACCATGCGTTACGTGAGCAATACCAAGGGCGAGCTGGTGGTGATTTCCCGTTCCGGCGAGATCATCATCTCCGACGACAATGGCCGCGAGCGCGAGCGCCACAAGGTGCCGTACGGCGCCACGCTGACCATCAAGCCGGACCAGACCATCAAGGCCGGTACCATCCTGGCCAACTGGGACCCGCTGACTCGCCCGATCATTACCGAATACGCCGGCCAGGTGAAGTTCGAGAACGTCGAGGAAGGCCTGACCGTGGCCAAGCAGGTCGACGAAGTGACCGGTCTGTCCACGCTGGTGGTGATCGATCCGAAGCGTCGCGGCTCCAGCAAGGTGGTGCGTCCGCAGGTGAAACTGATCGACGCCGAAGGCAAGGAAGTGAAGATTCCGGGCACCGACCACTCGGTGACGATCGGCTTCCAGGTCGGCGCGCTGATTCAGGTGCGCGATGGCCAGGACGTGGGCCCCGGCGAAGTGCTGGCGCGTATCCCGATGGAAGGCCAGAAGACCCGCGACATCGTGGGTGGTCTGCCGCGTGTGGCCGAGCTGTTCGAAGCCCGTACGCCCAAGGACAAGGGCGTGCTGGCCGAGATGACCGGTACCATCTCCTTCGGCAAGGAAACCAAGGGCAAGGTGCGCCTGCAGATTACCGATCCGGAAGGCAAGGTCTGGGAAGAACTGGTGCCCAAGGAGAAGAACATTCTGGTGCACGAAGGCCAGGTGGTGAACAAGGGCGAAAGCATCGTCGACGGTCCGGCCGATCCGCAGGACATCCTGCGTCTGCTGGGCATCGAGGAGCTAGCGCGCTACATCGTGGACGAAGTGCAGGACGTGTACCGCCTGCAGGGTGTGAAGATCAACGACAAGCACATTGAGGTGATCGTGCGCCAGATGCTGCGTCGTGTCGTGGTTGTAAACCCAGGCGATTCCAGCTACATCGCCGGTGAACAGGTCGAGCGCAGCGAGATGCTGAACACCAACGACGCGCTGCGCGCCGCAGACAAGATGCCGTCTACCTATAGCAACCTGCTGCTGGGTATTACCAAGGCATCGCTGTCCACCGACTCGTTCATCTCTGCCGCGTCCTTCCAGGAAACCACCCGCGTGCTGACCGAGGCTGCCATCATGGGCAAGCGCGACGAGCTGCGTGGCCTGAAGGAAAACGT
>CAYPRU010000043.1:0-1573 GCA_964413485.1 uncultured Allobrachymonas sp.
TAGTCGGCCCTGCAAAACCTCCGCAACCCGCATGAACATTGGGTTTGCGCCAGTTCTGCTGGGGGCGCGATTCCCCGAGAATCTGCGCATCAGATTCTGATTCCTGGGAGTTCTGCAGATGCCCGAGGCCGATTTCTTCCGCCAGCCGTTGGCCCAGATGATTGATCCGCGCCACCCGCTGGCGGTGCTGGCAGGCCGGTTGCCGTGGGCACAGATCGAGGCAGCACTGGCGCCACACTTCGCCCGCCAGGTGCGCGAAGGCCGCGCGATGGCGCAGAGCGATCTGTTCGGCCCCTCGGTGCAACTCGCTGGTGCAGGTGTGGCCGCCGCCGGACGGCGCCGCCTGCCCATCCGCCTGATGGCCAGCCTGCTGTACCTCAAGCACGCCTACAAGCTCAGCGACGAGGAATTGGTGGAGCGTTGGGCCGAGAACGTCGTGTGGCAGCACTTCAGCGGCATGCGCTTCTACGAACCACGCCTGCCCTGCGATGCCACGCAGATCGGGCGCTTTCGCTCGGCCATCGGCGAGGCCGGCGTGGAGGAATTGCTCAAGGCCACCATCGACATGGCGGTGTCCTCCAAGGCCATCCGGCCGGCCGAGTTCGAACGGCTGATCGTGGACACCACGGTGCAGGAGAAGGCCATCGCGCACCCGGTGGATTCGCGCCTGCTGGAGATTGCACGCTACAAGGTGGTGGCCGCAGCCAAGCGCGCAGGCATTGCGCTCAAGCAGACCTTCGCCCGCGAAGGCAAGAGCCTGCGCCGGCGTGCCGGCGGCTACGCCCACGCCAAGCAATTCAAGCGCCTGCGCAAGGTCGTCAAACGCCAGCGCACGATCCTGGGGATCGTGCTGCGCGAGGTGCAGCGCAAGATCGCGCACGTCAGTGAAACAACAGCACTGACGCAGACGACTCTGCAGACGCTGATGCAGCGCGCCGAGCGCATCCGCAGCCAGCGCCCCAAGGACAAGAACAAGCTCTATGCCCTGCATGCCCCCGAGGTGGAGTGCATCGGCAAGGGCAAGGCCCGCAAACCCTACGAGTTCGGCGTGAAGGTCAGCGTGGCGGTCACGCACAAACAGGGTTTGATGGTCGGTGCGCGCAGCTTCACAGGCAACCCCTACGACGGCCATACGCTGGCCGAGCAGCTGGAGCAGGCGACGATCCTGACCGAGGACACCGGAGCGCAGCCCAAGCAGGTCGTGGTGGATTTGGGCTTTCGGGGCGTGGACGCAGACAACCCTGGCGTTCAGATCATCCACCGGGGAAAGTTCAAGAGCTTGACGGCCCAGCAGCGGCGCTGGCTCAAACGCAGGCAGGCGGTGGAGCCAGCCATCGGTCACCTGAAGCACGACAACGCGATGGACCGGTGCTGGCTGCAAGGCGCCACGGGCGATGCGCTGCACGCGGTGCTGTGCGCAGCGGGCTACAACATCCGTTGGCTGCTGCGGGCCATCGTGCGCCTGGGGCTGAAGGGCCTTTTTACGCCTGTGTTTGCGCTGCTCGCAACGCTCGCCACAGCGCTCGCGACGGTGACGGGGGCGAGAAAAACCGCCGGTGGCCGGCGGGGGGGG